>JAUJOK010000055.1 GCA_030447685.1 Armatimonadaceae bacterium | reverse complement strand
ACCGTAACTGGGCAGCTTGGCGACCTTGTCAAACACAAGCGTGAAGATAAGAGCTGCAACCAGCGGCTGCAAAACGACCCAAACTGCCCCAAGCGCCGTCTGCCGATAGCGCAGTTTAACGTCACGAACCGCTAACGATACGAGCAAATCCCGGTATTGCCATACTTCCCGCAAGTTCAGCGCAGACCAGCCGGAACTGGGCCGAATCACCGTCACATCGTTTCCCAGAATATCCGCCGAAGCAGCTAACGCGACCGTATCTTTGTTTGGAGCAACTGCCATAAATATGAATTTTCTAAATTCTTCTGCCCAGCTACAAGATCATCCTTATAGCGAGGATAGGCGGAACCATTGCTGAGCCGCCTATCCCGTAAAAGTAATGATTTAGCGGAAAAGCTGAACGTACGGCAGGAACGACAGAGCGTCCAGAATACCGAACTTGCGCTTGGGGTCTTTGCTGGGCAGGAAGACGTAATCACCGGGCTGGACGGGGATGTCCTTTGACGTATCGCCCTTCTTAAGCACCTCTTCCATGTTGATAACGGTGCGTGTGGACGTGCCGTCTTCCGCCACCCGAACTAAGGTCGCTTCCTTTATGTTGGCGTCGCGCGCCTGACCACCTGACCGGGCAATAGCGGTCATCACCGTCAGCGTCTCGCCTTCCGGATAATCGCGCGTCCCCGGCGAATTTACCGCGCCGATCACACTGTACTGTAGCTTGTTGGACGGGATCATTAGCGTGTCTCCCGGCTCCATCTTGACGGTATCCGGGATTTTACCGTCGGTGATACCCTGAAGGTTGATCGGGATCGACTTGCCACGGCGGAAGATAGAGGCACGGGACAAGGCCGCTCGGGGGGTGGGGCCGCCCGCCGTGCTGAGCACCGTCAGTACCGAACCGTCTTCAGGGGCGGGCATTAGGCGCGGCGCGGCCACTTCGCCAAGAACCGAAACCTGAATCTGCGACGGGTCGAGCGCCTGAATGAAGAGCATATCGCCTGCTTTGAGCGGCTGGTTCTCGTTAGGATCGGTATTCGTCATCAGGCGAACCAGATTTATGGGTATAGGCAGCGTGCTGCCCCGGCGGAGCAGGTAAGCGGTTGCCCAGCCGGGCTTATCCACCGAAAGCCCACCGGCGTCGGCAAGCGCATCCAGAACGCGCCACCCTTCTTTGAGGTTGCGGTTGCCGGGAGTTCGGATGGCACTGCCGATAACACTGATCTGATCTATTTGCCGTGACATCACGTTGACCGTCACCTGGGGCCGAACGAACCTTTTGGCGAGCGCGGACGTGATACGGCGGGAAATCTGCTCCGTGGTAAATCCCGCCACTTTGACATCGCCGAGGATCGGGTAAGAGATTTTGCCGTCGGGAAGCACACTTACCTGTACCGACAGATCGGGCTGATTCATGACCCGAATCGACAGAACATCATCAACCGCGATCCGATAGTTCCGGGGCACCACTATGGTGGTAGAAGGGGGCGATGTGGGTGTGGCTTCCTGGGCGCGTGCAACCGGCGCAAGGCTTAGAATAAGCATCGGGCACAGAATAAGGTGGTTTATCTTCATTGAATTACTATTCTTTCTCGTTCTCGGCGCTGTTGTCCGCCGGGCGCGCCGTTCGGCGTCCCTTTTTGGCGGGAGTCTCCGACCAGGTCATGATCGGCAGAGTTTCATCCGTGGGCGATGAAGCTTCGTTGAGCGCGCTGTCGTCCTGCGGCGCGGAGGAGTTCCGCCACAGCCAATCCGTAACGGCGACACGCGGGCGGGGTGTGGTATCAAAAGTCTCTTCCTTGGTGGTCACACCGTCCGTTCCGTTGCCGCTTCCGTTAACACCGGTAAAGTCATCCGTACCGTTGCCGCCGGTTCCATTGGTCAAAGCGCCTTTGACATCCGTAGATGTCGCGGCTTCGGTAACAGGTGTGTAGTAGTACTGGCTGTAATAGTAGCCCCGGCTCTTTTCGTCCATCTTATTGAGGACCGTACCCAGCATGTGGACACGAGCACGGCTCAAAAGCTCAAGCGCATGCCGGGCGTTCGTCTTCTTGGTATCGCCGAAGCCCACTACGAACAGCGCGCCATCCACTCGGGACGAAAGCAGTACGGCGTCTGCTACGGCCAGAGTCGGCGGCGCGTCAAAGAGAATGATGTCCGCCATATTGCGAACAGCCTCGACAAAATGCGCCATCGCCTCGGAACCCAGAAGCTCCGCCGGGTTGGGCGGGGTGGAACCGGCTGGTATGACGACCACATTATCCACCGCTGTTGGGCGCACAACTTCGCCGATACCATGCGTGCCCACCAGAATATCCGTCAGACCGGGCGAACGGTTTACCTTGAAAAGCTTGTGCTGGGTGGGACGGCGCAGGTCGGCGTCCACCACGATAACACGCTTTCCGTCCATCGCCATCGCCATCGCCAGGTTAGCAATCGTGGTGGATTTACCTTCACCCGGCCCGGACGAGGTTACGGCGATGGCGCGCACCGGGTTATCCACGGCGGCAAAGGCGATATTGGATCGAAGACTTCGATACGCCTCCGTAATGGGTGAAAAGGATTTCAGGTCGCGGATAAGGCGCAGCCCTTCCTCTTCAATGGCCGGCACCAGTCCCAGGCTGGGCAGGCGCAGCACGCGTTCGGCCTCGTCCGTCGAGTTGATCCGGTCGTCCAGGAACTCCTGAAGGAGCGCCAGGCACAGACCGAAGAACAGGCCCATAAACGCGGCGAAAAGGACGTTTTGCAGCTTTCGCGGGCGAATCGGCTCCGTGGGCACCTTCGCGGTTTCGATGATCCGCGCATTTTTGCGCCGGGTCAACTGGCGCATTTGCAAATCATCGCGCTGCCGGGAAAAAGTCTCGTAGTTTCTTTTGGCTGTATCCAGAAGCCGCGTCAAGCGGGTAAGTTCTTCTTCGAATGAGGGGAACTGGCTCAGGCGAGCCTGCGCGGCTGCCCGGCGCCGGGCCGTGTCCGCCGCTGTAGAAGCATGGCCGCTGGCGCGGATATCCAAATCCACCAGCCGATCCTGAAGCGCGATATAGGTGGGGTTGCCTCGCTGGTTACGCACGGCGACCGAAGCCCGCTGCCCTGCCAGACGCTTTCGCAGGGAGGCGATGCGAACATCCATGGCCGCTATCTGATCCAGGCTGGTGCCGGACACCTTTAAAAGCGCGGCACGCTCCGCCTCCAGGGTATCAAGCTGTCCTTCGATCCCCTGCACCGCCGGATCGGCCTCAGCAGAAGCGACTTCGAAGTTTCTTGTCCGTGGTGTGGCGGCGAGTTGCTGCTTCGTTGCAGCGATCTGGGCGCGCACAGCTCCCAGTTCCGCCTCCCGGCCGCGGCCGGCTTTGCCCGCTTTCCCATGCCTGAACGGACTGGTAGCTGTTGGTCAGGGACTCTACGGTGCCCATCTGCACGTCGCGGTTCTTTTCCAGTTCCGCAACATTGTGCCTTTCCTTGAACCGGCGCAGCTTTTTCTCGGTCTCTTCCAGCGTCCTGCCCGCTTTTTCCGCTCCCTGCGTGACTGTTTTCAGCGCCTTATCCAGGGTTTCGCTGGTAACGTCCCCAGTCTGACCGATATAGCTGTCCAGCAGCACATTGGGCGCTTTGCCGACGACTTCGGGGTCCGGCCCCTCGGCTATGACCTCAATGATTTCCGTATCGGCAACCGGAGCTATCTCCATCTTGGGCAGGCTGTTCCCCAGCATTTTAGCCGCGGTAGTGCGCACCTTCTCACTTTGAAGAAGCTCAACCTGCGTCGAAACCCGGTACTGCTGGGCTTCGGCCATCAGTCCGTGCAGCGGGTTTTCCGTGTTGACCTGATTAAGCTGGAGCAGGGGCGAGTCCACCAGCAGGCGTGCCGAGGCGCGGTAGGTAGGGGCCGACATCAGGGTAACGACTACCCCGACGACCAATATCAGCACGAACGTTTGAATAATGACAGCCCGGCGGCGGCGCAGAATATCTGCGTATTCGCGCAGGGAAACCGCAGGAGCCGCTTCCTGGCTTCGGTCAATAAATTGGTCGTCTTGCATAGCGTCCTATTCCATCTCCAATTTCTGGTTCTACGGCACTAGGTCAGCCGTCCCGGTGATACGCCCTTAACGACGTCTCTTTCGGGGTGATCCCTATCAATACGCCCCATCGCCCCGCAGGACGGCTGGTATGGCGCACAGCAAAATTCGCGCATCCGTACGAAGTGAACGGCATTTTATATATAAAAGGTCCAGGTCGACCCACCGCTCAAAGCTCAGATTCGAGCGCCCGCAAACTTCCCGCAGGCAGATCAGTCCCGGCTGTACACTCAGCCGCTGCCGCTGTCGAGGCGTATAGCGCGCCACCTCTTCCGGCAAATGCGGGCGAGGGCCGACAAAACTCATCTCGCCGCGCAGTACGTTCATCAACTGTGGAAGCTCATCCAGCGAATATTTTCGCAGCCAGCGCCCCACGCGGGTGATGCGTGGGTCCCGACGCATCTTGAAAATCGGGCCGCTCGCTTCGTTTTCCGCCGCCAGCTTCGCTTTCAGTGCATCAGCGTTTCGCACCATACTGCGAAACTTAAAAAATCGGAAAGGCTTTCCGTCCTTGCCAATACGGGTTTGACAAAACAACACCGCGCCGCGGTCCTCGGCAAAAATCAACAGCGCAAGGACAAGGAGAACCGGCGACATCAGCAGCAAAGCGGTCACAGCGCCGCAGATGTCTCCATAGCGCTTGAGCGTCAAATATGGCCCGCCGTCCGATCCGTCCACCGGAAACCGGGATAGATAAAAGTCCGACGTATCGCCATTCATCCCCACGGGGGCACTTTGTATTTCGGGCAACAACTTGAAGAATCCACCAGAAAAACCGTCTCTATGGACAGGATCGCTCGGAGCGGTCTCCGGAACAGTATGATGCTTGGTCAGGGGCATGGATAGCGTATCTCCGCTGTATAGTGCCTGAAGTCGATCATCAGGAATAACCTATGAACGCATCTAAAACCATTGGCAGGGTGCATCACGCAATAAAGCGTGCCGACCCGGTTCAGAAACTGCCATACAGCGGTGTATGCACCCGTGTGAAGATTACCACAGCATGCGGAAGGGTGGTGCAGGAAAAATCCCCAGCCTCTCCGAAATTGCCATCGCAATATATCATGATATTTAGGCAAACGCAAACCACCCGGTAGTACTTGCAGGTTCCCAAAAGATAGCTAACAAGAACGTGTGCTGCACTATCCCCTTACATTTTTGTAAACCAAACCTGTGGACGGGAAATTAGATGCATTTGTTCCACCAGGGCGAGAGTGACAAATTCCACACTGTCCTAAAGCCTGGAGTCGCTTGGTCTGGCGCGAAGGTCAGGGCAGGCGAAAACTTTTTCTTAAGAGTTACTTGACGATTGCCAATACTATGTGTATAATAAGCTCCAGTCTGGGTCTGTGTCGGATGAGCCTGGGCCGCAGCCGTAAGAACGAGTGGGTTTACGGAGGGCGGGCCATGAGGTATACTGTGACACGGCACCAGAATTGACCTGCGGATATATCGAGGAGTCATTAGAACCGGCTCCACATAATCATTATGCTGCAGTTATCTCGTTGCGGCGTTCCCGTATCGGAGGAGGATCGAGCATGAAGTTGAAGAGTAGGATGGCACGCACCATGGCTGCGCTGTCTTTGGCGGGGATAATCTCCTCGCAAATTCCCTTGACCGGGACCACCGCTTATGCGTTCCATAAGTGCACGAATAATGGCGGCAACCAGGACCGGGGCCGGGGCCGTCGCAAGTTTGACGCTCAGGATGCGGCCTACGTGGTCGGCGGCGTTGCACTGGCTTTTGGCCTTTATTCGCTTATTGTACGCCCTCGCAACAACGAAGAGTAGTTACAATAAACGCTCCTACAAAAGAAGGCTGGACGAAAGTCCAGCCTTCTTTGTTTTTATAAGAATACCGCTTATTATCAAGGCGAGCCGTTTGCTGTCCCTGGCTCCACCATAACCGTGGCCGAGGCATCATAGCGGCGGCTGTAGTTATCCCAGTAAGTCGCCGTTGCCGTGACGGAGGGGCTGCCGCGCAGCAAGCGCCCCCGCCAGCCGGAACGCTCGACACCGGTGAACTCCTCGACGGCAATAACCGACTCCGCGCTGCCCAGCCGTCCCTGAGTCATCTTCCAGGACGTGCCCGGCGTCGTGGGGAGCGGCGTCCCCGACGGGTCCTGATACACCGCTATCCAGACCGCCTGCGTACCTGCCTGCGCGGAACCGGGGGGCACGGTAATCACGGAAAAACTTCCGCGCGGCTGGGAACGGCCATCCAGACGGGCTTTGTAACCGACACCGATAACGAGCAGGGCCGCTGCCGTTCCCATAGCGGCGGCCATCCACCAGGTTGTGGGCCGGGCGGTAACGAGGGCCGGAATGTTCTTGCGTACGTCCCGGGATGCGGCGACGCCTATTCCCATCCACAGCCAGAGCAGCGAGGAGACGCCCGGATAGTTATAGGACGGCGCGCCGATTCCATCCACGAACCCGCCAATCGCCGTCGCAATACAACCCATGACCAGCGGCTTGCGGAAGCCGGACGCGACCGTTGGGAGAGCGCGCAGCAGAGACAAAACAAGGGCTGCGACCACCGCCACATGGAGAGCCAAACCGACTGCGCCCGTTTCGGCAGCCCATTGCACCCAGAAGTTATGCGCCAGATTGGGGTGGCCAGTTCCTTCCTGAAGTACCCGTTCAACGTCATGCCCCTGATGTGTCCATCGTCCTTGTATGACGGGAAACGCCCCCAGTCCCCAGCCGGTAATCGGACGCTCCGAAGCCATACGAGCGGCAGAACGCCAGCGATGCAGCCTATCCGCAAACGAACTGTCATCCATGACCCGGCTGATTGACGCGGCGCGCGTAGACACCAGTGGGGCAAGCTCACCAACGATGATGAGCAGAATGAAGCCAAGTGTCACAATAAGCAGGGGGGATACTAAGTGTGACTTGCTGCGCGTTTTCACGCGCGGCCCGCTGAAGCGCAGGAACAGGAACGTCAGCGTAAGAAGCGAAGCGGCGGCACCGATCCAGGCGGATCGGGTGCGGGCCAGAAGGAGCGCGCCGCCCAGCACGACCACCGCCACCTGCGCCCCCAGCCGCATCTTCTCCTCCGCCGGATCGTTCTGGACGGCCAGGGCTATGGCAACCGGCAGCAAAACCACCACAAAGGAGCCAAAATTCTCATGATTGCCGAACATACCCATGATATCGTGGGTGCGCGTGCTGAACTGTATAAAAGGAAAAACTGCCGTGGCGCTCCCCAAAAGAAGAAGGACGCCGACGGCGGTACGCAGTTGATCGCCACGCAGGCCGTAGGCAGCGCCGAAATAGACCGCCGCGCATAAAAGAATGCGCAACAGTTCGGTAGCGGCATGGGCGCGATACGGCGCGATAGCTGCCGCAAACACACACCACGCTAGAAGGGCGATCAAGAAAGGATGCGGACCACGGCGCAGCGCCGTCTTCAGGTCTTCCTGATAAACCCCGCTGGTGGTGAGCAGCACTACCAGGCCCAGCGCGGCCACCCGCAGCAGGACCGTGCTTGTGGCTGCCGGCAGCACGGCAGCTTCCGACAGGATGGCAAGGATCACCGCCGCCAGCAGGCCAATCAACAGATGATTGTTGGACAGCCAGTTCGGTGAAGGCGCAGAAGACGCGCGTGAGCGGGAAGAAGACATCGAGTCCATCTTAGCAGAAAGAGAGCATCTTTTCAAGACGCCGTCAAAGCAGGCCGTTCTCGCGCATCCAATCGTCGTTGAAGATTTTGCTCAGATAGTTGCGGCCCGTATCCGGGAGGATGACGACAATCACTTTTCCCGCGTTTTCCGCGCGCGCGCCGCAGCGCAGGGCCGCCGCCGCGGCGCATCCTGCCGCGCCGCCGACCAGCAGACCCTCCTCGGACGCCAGGCGACGCGCGGTTTGAAAGGCTTCGCGGTCGGAGACCGAAACCGCCTCATCCACCAGCGACGTATCGAAGTTGGCGGGGGGCGTGCTGCCGCCGATGCCCTCCAGAAAATAGGGGCCATCCGGCCCGCCCGAAAAGGCGGAGCCTTCGGGGTCGGCCAGCGCGATACGCAAGGACGCGTTGCGCTCCTTGAGGTAACGGCCCGCACCCGTCAAACTGCCGCCCGTGCCGACCCCGCAAACCAGAACATCCACGCTTCCCTGCGTATCTTCCCAGATTTCCGGCCCGGTCGTGTGGTAATGCACATCGGGGTTGGCGGGATTGGCGAACTGGTCCGGCAGAAACCAGCCGTTTTCGGCGGCAAGACGGCGCGCGACGGCCTGAAAGTTATCGGGTGAATTGAGCGGTGCATTGGGCGTGCGAACTACCTGCGCGCCGTAAGCGCGCAGCAAATCTTCTTTGTCACGGCTCATCTTTTCCGGCATCACGAAGACGCAATGATAGCCGCGCACCGCCGCCGTTATCGCCAGTCCGACGCCGGTATTGCCCGCCGTCGCCTCGATAATGGTCGCGCCGGGCGCTATACGGCCCTCCCGTTCCGCCGCATCCAGCATCGCCACGGCGATACGGTCCTTGACGCTGCCGCCGGGGTTCATCATCTCGACTTTGCCCAGGATCGTTGCGGGACAGTCGTGCGCGATGCGGTTCAGACGGACGAGCGGCGTGCGCCCGATGCACTCCAGGATGCTGCTATGAATCATTCCGGTCCAAAGAAAACATCTCCTCGAAGCTGAGGTCCGACCACGACAGCGAGGCTATGGGGGTTATTCCGATGTGTGATGTCGCGGGGATGGGCGGGATCAACGGCACAGGCTCTGTCGGCGTGATCTCGACTGCCAGTATCGGAGTTATCGGCCCACCGATGGCTCCGGGGATGAAGGCAACCGCTTCGCCCTCCTTGTCCCGAAGCCATCCCTTCTCCCATACAGCCCGATAGCTGCCGTCGAACGAGAAAACCTGATCGCCTCTGATGAACGCGACGGGTTCACCGCCCAGGTCCAGAATAACGGCGGGGCGGCTGCCGGGGTCCGTGCTGATCCACCCGACCCGATTCCCGTCACGGCTGTACAGCCGCGTCATCGTTTTGCTGTCCCCGGGACGGACCGGAAGCCGGTCCGCATCGGTCGCACCGCCACAGCCTGCCGCCGTGAGCGCCGCCACGGCGACCAGCAGAATCGCAGCCCTGCACGTTCCTGTCCTCATGGGAACCCTCCTCTTCCCTGAAGACGATAAGCATCTGATTCGACGCTGCGTGCCACGTCTCCTTTGGAAGGAGAGGCTCAGGGCGCGTCACGCAGCAATCCTTTCAGAAACCCTGAGTTGGGGTCAGGGGCAATGATGGAGGAACTCTGTAGCCGCGCCTCTATTTCCTGCTTGCAGCTTCCACGCCGTACTGATAGCGGAACCGCCCATTGGGAGCCGTGTCACCATTGCGGTAAAGGTTGAGCGGGTCTTTATCGGCGCTGACATTGTCCATCCACTTGAAGTCGAACCGCAAAGGCCGGGAAATACCATCCGTGCCAACAGCTTTGCGGGCAACCGCTAATTCCATTTCATTGCCCTTTATGCAGCATCGGACGCGGGATCGGGCGTGCCAGTTCCCTCCACCGCCGCTGGTTTCCAGAAGGGCTGTACCGTCTTGTTTGCCGTAATTGACCCTATAACCAAACTCTTCCCATCCGCCGCCGCCGCTGGTAGTGCTGTTCGTGTCGATCAGCAAGCATTCCTTCACGGGCGCGAGTGCTGCGAATCGGCTCGCGCGTCTGGACATAAAAGTACAGAAACGTATCATCATGCGTCACCTTCATACGGACGAAATCATTGCGCCCCGTGCGATTCTGGAAGACGCCTGCCTTACCCCAGCCTTTGTGGTTGCGATGTGCCGTATCGAAGCGATCATCGCGGTATTCCGTTTCCACTTTTCCCATTCGCGGAAGTCGCCGTCAATGGGCATGGTCCGCGATGCCGTGGCCGCCGCGCGTGACACACGGACGCCTTTGAAGCGGCGGATATTGTCCACAAGCTGATAATAGTAGTTATCCGTATGTCCCCCTCGTACCGGCTCAATGTCGCGGCTGTACTCGTGGTTAAACGTATCCACGAAAGTAACCGAACCTGCGCCGTGAAACGGGGCATCCGCCGCGAACCGTCCCGCCACCCATTCGTTCCAGCCCGTGACGAAAACAAGCGAGGGATCAATCTGCCGCGCGTGTTTCCATTGCTCCGCGAAATTGCGTCCCGTGAAGTCCTGGCCGGAAGGACCCGGCTGCTTTCCCCCGGCGAAGCTGCGTCCCTGCGCGCGCGGATTGCTCAGAGCGCCGAGCCTGCCGTCCACCGCGTTCTGCGCCACACCGACCGTCACCTGCTCCGGCACGCCCGGCGTCTTGAAATAGGCCTTCTGCGGATGCACGTCCAGCCAGCCCCATTGGCCGGGACCGGTGGGGCCGGTAAAGTAGTCCGGCTGAGGCTTGCGGAACGTAAAAAAACGGCGAATTGCTTCGGCCAGTTTCCCGGCTGCTTCGGGCGTCATCTTCCGGTCACCCGAAGTAAGGGCAACTGCCTTCGCCTCCCCGGCGTAGCGGATCGTCAGGGAGCGGTCGCCCGCAGCAGGCATGCCGCCGGAGAAGGCGCGGCCCGCCGCATACACTTCGCCGGTCTCGCTCCACCAGCCGATCTGCCCTTTCGGTTCCCCCTGCTCCAGATAATACGTTCCCGGCGGCAGCGCGCGCGGAGTTTCCAGCAGGACGGTAGCGTTGTCCACGACATTATTAAATCGCCGCCGAGCCAGCACTTCCCCCCCTGGCCCCTTTCGTCGGAGCGTGAGAGTCATGCCGGATGTTGTGGCGTGGTACGTGGGAAATTCGCCGCCGACCGCCGTAAACGGTCTTTTTGCCGTGAAGGATTGCCCTGCCGTATCACCGGCCTGGAGGCGACCCGGCACGCGCTGCGAAGCGCGAAGCCGCTCAGGCTGAATCGCATCCGGATCGGCTAAGATCAGCGGCTTGCCCTCCCAGCGAAACCAGAGATCGGCATAAAGTCCCTGTTGATAGAAGTCGCCATACAGCTCCTGCACCACTTTCACCGGGTTCCAGAACGGCGCAAGAAAGGCGATCTGCGGCGTCTTACCGCCTTCCCGGCGAATCTGCGTCCAGACCCGGCACAGCGCCAGGTAACTTCGGGGATATGTTAACTGGTTCGTCACGTCAAAGAACACCGCGTCGACACCCGCGTCGGACAGCATCTGCGCGTGCTTTCGCAGCACCCATTCATCGTCCGAGACGTAATAGCCAAAGGCGGGTTCGCCCCAGTGGTGGGGACTGCCAAGCGGCCCCCAGAGCGGGCTATCGGGATTATTTATTGCCTGTGGATCACGGGCGAGTATCTTTGTAACGTCAAAGGGGCCATCGGTTCCATGCTCCCCCAGCCAGAGAAAATAAAAGATGCCGACGAACTTGTTAGCGCGCGGCGGCCCGGTCTCAGCGTAGCCCGGCAGCGAGCGCCCCAGCGCATCGGTCGCGGCCCAGGTATCACTGTAGGTGTCCCACAGCCGGGAGCCTCTGCTATTCGTTTCCTGTGCCGCACTGTCAGCAGGGGGGAACGCGAGGAACATCGCCAGGATAAAGAGAGACGCCGCGAGTTTCCAGATTATTTCTATTGCAGTCATGGTTTGAAAGTTACGCTTTGAGACTCTGCCATTCCTCTCTCGCCGGGTGTCAGTCGGGCAGCAACGCGCGCCGGATGGATTTCTATCGGGGGCAGTCGGGGTGCCAGGGGGTTCGTGCGGGGTTCGGGAGGGGAAGCGGATAGCGGCGCATCAAATCCACGCCGGAATAAGGCAGGCCGCAGGGGTCTCGGGTCAGCGCCCCCCGGCTCATCCACTTGGCGTGGCCGTCGAAGAAGACGACGTTGACGCCGTTCTGATGGCGCGTCAGCGCAAGGACCGGTTGATTCTGCGGCGGTGTGTTCGCCTTGTTGTACAGATTCTTGGGCGGCTCGAACCACGAATCATCAAAAGGATCGGCCTTTTCGGTGACGACGATGATCTCGGCGGGCGTGTCTACCTGGGCGAGCGAAAGGCTTTCCGCCGCCCGGTTGGCGACATAGGAGCGGGGAACGAGCGGCTTGCCGTCCCTGCCGTTCTCCGTGGAATGGGGAACGCGCTCGGAATCGTCGGGACAGACGAGCAGGCCGCCGTTGTTTTTGGTATAAGGCAGAATCTGGTTCCACCAGCGGTTATCACGAGTGGCGCGCAGAGGCGCTGCATAGCTGGCGCGGGAGTAGTCCACATCATGTCCGAAAAAGAAGAGGGTTTCGTCGTGGTCCGCGGCGTACATATCGAGCGCAATACCCAACTGCCGCATGTTAGACAGGCAGCTTATCTGCCGCGCCTTGCCGCGCGCCTGGGCGAAAAACGGGAAAAAGAATGGCAGCGAGTATGGCGATGATGGCGATAACTACTAACAGTTCAATCAGTGTAAAGGCGCTGGCCCTCATCTCCGTGGACACCTTTGGTATCCGTGCCCTCTCCCGGCGGCGCAGCCGCCTATGAGCCGCCCTGCGGGCGCGGGAGAGGGGGGAGGAAGAAAAGAGTGCGCTGCGGACTGGGCGAGGCGGGTGCTATGGACCATAAGGATTACCTGTGCTTTGCCGGTGTGGTAAAGACGGCGCGGTGGATGGGTGCCGGGTAGGGAACAGGGGCCGGCCCTTTCGCGGCGCGCCACAGGATGCGGTTGAGCGTGTCCTCCCCGCGCCGTCGAAGTCGTCGTACTTTTCCAGTACAGCGTGCGCGAGCTGCTCGCGCACCGGGAGAGCGTTTCGCGGGTTATAGGCGCTCACATCTGCTCCCCGGCGTGCGTAGTTCGGGGAGGCGCCGCTTTAAAGACTTCTTCCAGCGGAGAACATCGGGCGTTCAGGCCTGCATCGGCCTTGCGCGTTTGGCGTGGTGTTTCAGCATTTGCCGTTCCATGGTGCGATCACTTCGCGTCAGGTAAGGTGCTGTCCAGCGACGCCGCGCCGGTGTAGGGGATAGCGGATCAGGCCAACGGTCTGCGGGCGTCCACGGGTCCGCCCGTTCTGGTGTCGTGTCCTCAACGCGAAGACAGCCATTCTTCCGGGAAACGGCTGCGGGTGGCCGCCGGTGATGATTCGCCCAGACCGATATCGCCAGTTTCGACGGCGGCCTCGGGCAGTAAGCGTGCTGGCGTGGTGCCGCGCGCAGGGTCTCATCGAGCGACAGATGGTGGTCCGCAGCGGTGCCCTGCTTCAGTTATTGCAGCAGGTTGTTGATCCATATTCACCTTCACCGAGCAGTCCCGTTGGCCGTCAGGCCAGAGTGTTGCCCCGGTTCAGCATTCGGTAATGCGCGCTGCGCCTTCGTTGCAGTTTTTATAAGAAACCATGCTGCGGCGCGGTAGAGAAACCAGATGAAACCCGGCGGCGGAACGTTCAGTCGTCGTTGTCGCCGGGAATGTCGCCGGGTGGGAGTAGCTGAGCACCCAGGCGCGCTGGCCAGAACCAGGGTACGGTCAGCATTGCACCAGCTGGTGGCCGTCGCGGGCTGGATCTTCCGCTGTTGCAGTACAGGTTATCCCAGAATACGCAGTCCCGGGCAAGCTGATGGTGGTTCGAGGTGACATCTTCGCGCGTAGCGACCAGGTTCGGGTCGCCGTTGCCGAGATGCTCGCTGCTTGTCGGTCATGTCCCCAAATATCTGGTCGTACGTCCGGTTCTCCTTGATAATATAGAGCACGTACTTGATAGGGCAGGGAGCGCCGACCCGGTCGGGAACGACGCTGCTGCTGGCGATGGGCGCACGGCGCAGCGTCTCCGGCGTGTAGGGGGAGTTGCGGCGTACCTGCTCGGTGTAGCGCGCTATCTGCTCCGGCGCGGGACGGGCGGCGATGACGGAGACGGATCCCTGGAAAAGCTGGCCGGGGTGGTTGAAGGGTACGCCCTTGTGCAGGCGGCGCGGTCGGGGTTCCTGCGGGGGATGGTTGGGCCGCGAGCGCAGTCCCTTGCCGTTGGCGACAAAGAGCGTGCCATTGTCGGGACTGACGGCGACGGCGGTGGGATACCAGCCGACGGGGATAAAGCCTTCCACACGCGAAATGCGCGAATCGGCGATGTCCACGACCATGACGCTGTTGTTGTCGGAATTGGCGACATACAGCGTTTTAGCGTCGGGCGAGATAGCGACACCGCTGGAGGTGCTGCCTTCCGGGGACGAGGGATACAGCGACGTGGCGATGATCTCCCGCGTGCCCTCGGTGGGCGGGGCGGCGGGTGTCGCCTCGGCCTGCTCCCTTTCCACGGTCCGTGTCTGGATGACGCGGACGGTATTGTCTCCGGCACAGGCGACGAAAAGCCGTCCATCGGGCGCGAGAGCCATATCGTTGGGCCGGATACCGGCGGGGATATCGCGGATGCGGCGACTGGTCTGCGTGTCCACGACACTGACGCTGCGCCCACCCCAGTTGCTGACATACAGCGAGCGCCGATCCGCGCCGAAGACGACCGAGTGGGGATGCGTCCCGACGGGGATCACATCCTCCTGCTGCCGCGTCTCCGGGTTCACTACCCAGACCTCGTGCTCCCCTTCGTTGGCGATATACAGCTTTCCGGTCTCCGGGTGAACGGCGATTCCCGCCAGGAACGTCGGCAGACCCGTGGGCGCTGCAGCGGCGGCAGGCGCATTGCTGCCCGGATTCCGATTGCGGCGACGGTTTCTGCGCACCGGGGCGTTTTCGACGGGCGCGGGAGCTACGGATTCCTCCGCCGTAGCCTTGCCGTCCGCGTACTGGAAACGGTGCAGCAAGCCCGAGTTGCCACCGGAGACAAAGATACGCCTGCCGTCACGGCTCCAGGCGAGGCCGTTCCAGGCGCGGGCGAGCGGCAAAAACTGCGTCACGCGCTTTGTCGCGACGTCGATCAGAGTAAGGCCGTGATTGTTATAGCCGCTGGTAACGGCGGCCAGGGTCTTTCCGTCCGGCGACACGACCATTTTGAGCGGCATGTCACCAGCGAGCGGAACATGCGTGCCCGCCGGAGTGACTCCCCAGCCGTTAAAGAGCAGGTTCTCGTTCGGCTGAAGTCCGGCCCGTGTGCGGACAGAGGCGCTGCCGACATCTTCCGTGGGCTGACGGACGGCAAGCCGCTGTGCGACTACCATCGTCCCGGCTGCCGCCAGTGCGGCACCGATGGCGGCGGCGAGAGGAGCAATCTTTTTACGCATGTGTTATTGACCGCAGGCGACTCTGGCCGCGTACGCACGGGGCCGGAGTCGCCTGTCTTCTCTTAAATATTGCTTCAGGAAACGGCCCAAGGGGCTTTTACGGAAGTTTGTCCGGGTCGAAGCACTTGCCGGGGCCAGCCTCCGGCGGCGCACAGTTGGGGCTGCAGTCCGACCAGTTCGGAATGTTCCAGGGAACCGCGCCATCGGCGTTGCGTGTCAGAATCTCCCTCCAGCTAAGATTCTTGGCGTGACCGTCCGCAAAGGCGACGTTGGCTCGTTTCATATGCCGGAAACCAGCCTCCTTGCTGTAGCCGCCTGTCCACCGGTTGGAGCCGCAGGTAAGGTTGACGTCCAACTCTTCCAGGAGGTTCGTATAGTTGTCGGTGCCCCAGACGGCGGCAATATCACCGCCATCCATGATCATGAAGGTGGTGGCGGGTTCCTTCTAACCGGCACTCGCCCTGCCGGAGCCATGGGTGATGCCGTCATAGTTGAACATGTAGTTGCCGTCGTAACCACTGCCGCGGACGCCGGGCACGCCGCCTGAGGTCAGCCCGCGCGGTCGCTGTCATAGACCTTGTCGAGACTGGTCTGGTCGAAGACGCAGTTCTTGACGTAGGTATGGGTCATCAGCGGCCAGGCTTCGGCCCGAGTTATAGCTATAGTTGCTGCTGCCTGCGGCATCTGCGGTAGCCTTGGCTGCGCCCCAGTGGTGGGGAAGGCTTCGTCGAAGTCCTGCACGTACATCATCATCGCGGTGTAATCTGCCGCATGTTGCTCAGGCAGGCTGTCTGCGCGCTTTTCCCCGTGCCTGAGCAAAAACGGGGAAAAGTATGGCCGCCAGTAAGGCGATTATAGCGATAACGACGAGCAGTTCGATGAGGTAAAAGCCAGGCTTTTACCTGGGGTAAAAGAGCAGTCGGCGCAGGTCGGCACTATGCCTTTGAACAGGAAGCCAATCGGGACATGATGTATCCTCCTGATGAATTCGGCGTGCCTATTCGGGTGGTCTTGACGGCACCTGCTCAGAGATGCAAATACGCGGCTTCACACTCATAACCTGCCGGGTCATGCCGCTATCCGTCTGCTACAAAGTGAACGAGCGCCCGGCGCGCGGACTCCACAGGAATAGTTTGCCTGCCACGGGCGAATTTCCTGCGCCAATTTGCGTCCGTATCCTGGCGCTATCTTCTGGCGTCATTGCTTCCCGGCCCGTTCTGGCCCGGAGCGATGCGATTGACCCGCTTGCCCCGGCTGCGCCGCGCCGTCTGCTGCGTCTCATACGGCTCCGGCATGTTCGTGGGGCAGGAAGCGACCCGAGCAGATCGGCTTGCTTTTGAGCCGAAAAACGAACCACCGAGTAACGACCTTCGGACATGCGTAAGAACCTCCCTCGTCGGATAAATGGTGAAAACGAAGTGCCCGCAGGATTCGAGTGTGACACGCCAACATTAAGGGAGTTTTAAGGCTATGTTAAGATTGTGTTAAGAAAACATCCGCCGTTTCCCACCAGTCCGGTATCTTGGTACTTTCCGGGGAGCGTGTTAGGTAGAGTATAATATAAGGTGACTTTCAGGAGGTCAACGCATGGCAGAACCAGAAGGCGCAAAACTGGAAGGAAGGCACAGCCCCCGATAAGCTTCGTGACCCAATCTGGGGAGTATCGAGGCTGGAAAATAAACGTAATTGCCTTGGTTGTAACCGTCATACTTGGAGTAGGCGGTATGGCGATAGTTGCTGGCAATGGGCTTCTGGACGAACTGAAAAATCGCTCTCCTATGGCATTGTGTCTCAAGGGCCATTGATTTTGATGTAAGACGAGGCGGAAAAGGCGGCTTCCAGTTTTGCTCCGACTGGCAAGGCCTTAACCAATGTAACCCTGTTTGTCATTCGTGTAACTAATTCCGGCACACGGTTTCTGTGGCCGACGATTTTGTGAAGCCGCTGCAATTTTCTTTTGCGCCAGCCAGCGAATCCTAAGTGCTGAGCTTGTTAGGCAGATTCCGCAACTCTCGGTGCTTCATTAAAGCGAGATGAAAAGAACGTCACTCTTACTCCGTTACTTCTTAACCAGCAAGACTCTCTGACATTCAAAGTTCTCATCGCGGCGCAGCGAAAGACGGTAGTGGGGGGACGTATTGTTGATGTCCGCGAGATAACAGAGAATTCAAGGTGAGACAAGGCGGAGGTTTCCATTAATCAAATACTGGTCGGAACATTTGGTCTATTATTCTTCCATTATATTTCTTTATTCTTGGCTCACATTTGGGGATTTTGAGAGCACACAGGTTATTGAAGGTTTCTCTGGACGCAAGTATAGAGTAAGCACAGCTTATTGGACGCCAAACGAAATTTGTTTGCGCTGTCAGATAGGATTTTTATAGGTGGTTCATACCGGCTTCTTGCCTGTACTTAATGTGGTTCATAGCATGGTTAATAGATCTATTGAGGAGTTGGTAGACAATGACCAGTTTCCCGTTTAAGCTTCGAATGCTTACTCTACCAGCCTGCCCATGAATTTGACACCGGGGAGACGCCCCCGTATAATCGAGACAGACACCACTGTGGAGAGGGGCGGGCGGGCGAGGCCCCATGCCTCGCTTTCCCGCCCCTTTCTTTCCCGGACGATACAACACAAACCGATGGCAATGACGAACACTTCGGAAAATGACGTTCCCGTGACGGCGGCGGACGGGCAAAACGGCGCGGCGCAAACGGCGGCGTCGGACGACCGCTACCCGTTCCGCGACATCGAGCGCAAATGGCAGCGCCGCTGGCAGGACGCAGACGTTTACCGCACCAGTGAGGGCGGCGATAAGCCCAAGTTTTATGTGCTGGAGATGTTCCCCTACCCGTCCGGCTCCGGGCTGCATGTGGGACACTGCCGCAACTATATCCCCGGCGACGTGGCCGCGCGGTTCCGACACATGCAGGGCTACAACGTCCTGTACCCGATGGGCTGGGACGCCTTCGGACAGCCCGCCGAGCAGGACGCCATCAAGAACAACACCAACCCGCGCTCCGTCGTGCCGATGCTGGCCCGCGAATACCGGCGGCAGTTGTCGATACTGGGCAACAGCTACGACTGGAGCCGCGAGATCAACTCCACCCTGCCGGAATACTACAAGTGGAACCAGTGGGCGTTCCTGCTGTTCTACGAGCGCGGCCTGGCCTACCGCAAGGAAGCCCCGGTCAACTGGTGCGTCAACGAGGCGACGGTGCTGGCGAACGAGGAGGTCGAGGACGGCAAGTGCTGGCGCTGTGACGGCCCGGTGGTGAAAAAGAACCTGCCGCAGTGGTTCTTCAAGATCACCGAGTACGGTGACAAGCTGCTGGAAGGGCTGGACCGCATTAACTGGCCGGAAGGTATCAAGACGCAGCAGCGGGAATGGATCGGGCGCTCCGAGGGTGTGGAGTTCGATATTGTTGTCGAAGGCTGCACCGGCAAGGTGCGGGTCTTTACAACGCGCGTGGACACCGTCTTCGGCATGAGCTTTGTCGTGCTGTCGCCGGAGCACCCGATGGTAGCGGAGGCGACGACGGAAGCGCAGCGGGCCGAGGTGGAGGAGTATGTGGCGCGGGCGGGCAGGCTGTCGGAGATTGACCGGACGGCGGAGGGGCGCGAGCGCACCGGCGTCTTCACCGGCTCGTATGCGGTCAACCCCCTGAACCGGCATAAGGTGCCGGTCTATATCGCGGACTACGTGCTGATGGGTTACGGAACGGGCGCGATCATGGCTGTCCCGGCGCATGATGCCCGTGACTTCGACTTCGCCCGCCGCTATAACCTGCCGACGCCGCTCGTTATCGCCCGCGATGAAAAAGAGGCTGAGAACCCGCCCGACGGCGACACGCTGAGCGAGCCGTTTGTCGGCTATGAGGGCGTCACGGTCAACTCCGGCATCTTCTCCGGCCTGCCCAGCAAAATGGCGGCGCGGCGCCTCGCCGAGTGGATGGAGTCGGAAGGCATCGGCGTCCGCAAGACAAACTACAAGCTGCGTGACTGGCTGGTGTCGCGGCAGCGGTACTGGGGCACGCCTATTCCGATCATCCACTGCCCTGCCTGCGGCGTGGTTCCCGTGCCGCTGGAGCAGTTGCCGGTGGAACTGCCGGATGTGGAGAACTACAAGCCCACCGGCACCGGCAAGTCGCCGCTGGCCGATATTGCGGAGTTCGTCAACACCACCTGCCCCCGGTGCAATGGCCCCGCCGAGCGCGAGACGGACACGATGGCCGGGTCGGTGGACTCGTCCTGGTACTTCCTGCGCTTCACCTCCCCGCACGAAAGCGACAAGGCGTGGGATAGGGCGGCGGCGGACTACTGGATGCCGGTGGATATGTATATCGGCGGGCGCGAGCACGCGGTCGGCCATCTGCTGTACTCGCGCTTCTGGACGAAGGTGTTTTACGACGCGGGCCTGGTGGGCGTGGACGAGCCGTTCCAGACGCTGCGCAACCAGGGGTCGCTGAACGCGCTGACGCCGGTGGACACCGAAACCGACCGCTATGTGAAGCCCGATGAACTGGTGGCCTACGACTTCGCGCAGTGGGCCGCGGCCTGGCAGGAGCAGGGTTTCGTCCGCGCGGAGCGCACGATTTCTGCCCCCGGCGAAGACGAAGAGCGTCTGGAGCCGGTGGAGATCGGCTTCAAATGGCTGCGGATGAGCAAGACGAAGGGCAACGGCGCGACACCCGACGAGATAGCCGAAAAATACGGCGCGGACGCTTTGCGCCTGTACGTGCTGTTTGTCGCCCCCTTCGAAGATACGATTCAGTGGAACGAGGACGCGCTGAACGGCACCTTCCGCTTTGTCAACCGTGTCTGGGACGTGGTGACGGGCGCGGCGGGAACGTATGACCCGGCCTGGGCCGGGCGCATCGGCGAGGCGAACTCCGCCGAGGAGCGGACCCTGCGGCGGCGGGCGCACCAGGCGATTGCCAAGGTAACGGAGGACCTTCAGGAGTTCCGCTTCAATACGGCTGTCTCCGCGCTGATGACCTACTCGAACGCGTTGCGTGAGTTTGTCGGCAAAAACGGAACCGCCTCGCCCGCCGTAAGTGAGGGCATAGATACACTGGTAAATCTGCTGTCCCCGATGGCCCCGCACGTCGCCGATGAGATGTGGGAGCGCCTGGGGCATACGGACGACTATCTGTACCGGAAGCCCTGGCCCGCCTTCGACCCCGCCGTCGCCGCCGAAGAAGAGGTGACGCTGATAGTGCAGGTGAACGGCAAGGTGCGCGACCGTATCGTTCTGCCCGCCGGGGTGGACGCGGCGGCGACCGAGGCGGCGGCGCTGGCATCGGAAAAGGTGCAGGCAGGGGTTGAAGGGAAGTCCGTCAGGAAGGTCATCGTGATTCCCGGAAAGCTGGTAAACATCGTTGTCGGCTGAGAACGGCGGCGTGGACAGCGGAGCATTCGCCCAGGAGACGCACCGATGCAAAAGCACAAGCGGGGTCTGACGTTAACTGAGTGTATCGCGCTCGGCGTCGCCACACTGGCCGTCGCCGTGGCTGCGGTGACGCTGTCGTCCCCCGGCAATCAGGCGGGCCGCAGTCTGCCTGCAAAAACGCCTGCCGCGACGGAGTCGCTGCCGGACGCTTCCGCCGACACCACAGCAGATACGCCTGCCACGACACGACCGCCCCAGGTCCCCGGCACGAAAGGCGGCAGCCCGACCCCGGCAAACGCTTTGAAGACGGAGCCGCCCGCACCGACCGGCCCGGTCGTCGTTACCGTGACCGGGGCCGTCAATCAGCCCGGCAAGTTTACCCTCGCGGGCGGCGACCGCGTTTACCAGGCCGTTCGCGCGGCGGGCGGCCTGAAGGAGAACGCCGCTGTCGATACGCTGGACCTGACCGAGCGGCTGCGCAGCGGCCAGAAGATTTTCGTTCCCACGCGCCCCGCCAAAACGCCGCCGCCCATAGCCTCCTCCTCCGGCGCTGCTGTGCCGCCTTCCGCCGCCTTCCCCTCGTCGCCGCCCCCCGCGCCGCCGGAGACGCCCGCACCGACGGAGCCGGAGCGCATCACGGTTCGCCCGCCCGCGCCGCGGACCGACGGGACGAATCTTGCTCCCGCTGCCGTGGTACCCGCCCCGGAGTCAAGGCAAGCCGCCATCGTGGCACGCCGCCCTGCGGGCACGCCGGTAAATATCAATACGGCCACCGCCGCCGATCTTCAGCGTTTGCCTGGCGTCGGCCCGACCCTGGCCGAGCGTATCCTGGCCTATCGCAAAGAGGTCGGCAGGTTCCACTCACCGGAGCAGATGCTGGACGTGCGCGGTATCACCGAAGACAAATTCGCCGCGATGGAACCGCTCCTGCGCGTCCGGTAGTTCCTTTTCTTGACGGACAGGCAGGCTTGTGCAAAAATGGAGACACCTTGATCGCCTCCATCGGAGAATAACTGCCTTATGATTCGCTGCCGTATCGCCGCCGCCGCCGCCACCACTCTTGGCGCGCTTATGTTTCTGGCGTCCCCCCGGTTTACCGCTGTGGCGAACGCGCAGGTAGTGGCCGCCACGGCGGACGCCCATATTACTGATAATGTCCGGGACCCCCGCCCCAACAACTTCAACTTCGGTGGGCAGAACTATCTGCTGGTTCAGAACGATCCGCTGCGCGCTTACAAGGCGTATCTGCGCTTCAATCTCACGCCGCTCGTCCTCGCGGGCGGTGTCGGGGTGAGGAGCGCGCATCTTGCCCTGAGCTTTTCCCGCTTCCGTGACCCCGTTTCGCCCGATGTGAAGGAAGCCGATGAGATTACCGTCTACGGAATCACCGACAACCTCGACCTGTGGAACGAGGGCACGCTCAAGGGCGCGGATCATCCGACGGATATTACCTTCAACAATGCGCCCCGCAATGATAAGACCTCGGCAGCGGGTTTGATGGACGCCGGAGATACGCCTGGAGCCGCCGTCCGCCGTCTGGGAAGCTTCACTGTCCCGCGCGCGATGCCGTCAGCACCGCCGAGATGCGGCTGGATGTCACCCCCTATATCAACTGGGTGCTGCGCGGCGGCAGATATGGCATGGCCCCACGCGGCGACGCCGACAAGATGGTAACGCTGATCCTCGTCCACACCGGCGGCAACGAAAACGCCGCCAACAACGGGGTGCAGTTCTTTCTCGTGAAAACACCGCCGGTCCCGGCGCTGCCAATGTTCCCGCGCTGGCTCCGCGCGCCTTCAATACGTGCTGGAAACGCGCCCCGCCATTCTGAAAGGCACCGTATCCACCGTGGTAGATGCGGAAACGCTGGTGGTGCGCGGTATCGGCAATGTGCGGCTTGCCGGAATAACGGCTCTGCGCGATCCCCGCCCGCAAGCCACGGCCCGACGATGATGTGTTCGGCGACGAGGCGGACCGGGCGATGCGGCGGCTGGCGGCAGGGCGTCTGGTGCAGCTTATTTTCGAGGGTGGGGAAAGATGCGCGCGCGCGGCCATCGGCTGGGTATTCCTTCCCGACGGCACCCTGCTGAACGAGCAGCTTGTCCGGCGCGGCTACGCAAAGATCGGTACGCTCCCCTTGGATTCTCAGTATAACGAACGCCTCCGTAACGCCGAGCGTGAAGCCCGCGCCGCGCGCCGCGGACTTTGGCCCAGGCAAAAGTAGCTCCGAAGCCTGACAAAAGGAGACGCACCCATGCAAAACTTCAATCTTCGCAGCCGGGCGGCCCTGATCGTCCTTGTGGCCGTTCTGCTGGTGGGCCTGGGCAGCTGGACATTCAGCCGAAACGGCAGCAGCCCGGAGATGCTGATGCCGCTTACGCCGCCCCCGCCGGGAAGTTTAGAGATTCCTGCCGGGGGCGACGATGAAAAAGATAGTCCCGGCGCAAATACGAAGGCGGGCGCTGCGGATGCCATTCCTTCCGGCTCGGAAAAACCGGCAAGTCAAAAAAGAAGAAGCCTCCACCGCCGCCGCGCTCGTTGTCGTTCATGTGTCCGGCGCGGTCAACCGGCCCGATGTTTATACGCTTAAAAGCGGCGACCGCATCAGGCGATCCGCGCGGCGGGCGGCTTCAAGAAGAACGCCGTGCAGGATGCACTGAATATGGCCGATAAGGTGCAGGACGGCGATCAGATTAACGTCCCCTTCCCGCACCGCCGCCGCGCCGTCCCTGCGAGCCGCCGCCCCCGCTTCCCGCCGTCCGTCGCGCGGCGTCCGTGTCCCCTGCTGCCACGCCGCGCGGCGCGCCGGTTAAGAAGCGCGGGCGCGTGCTGGGCAAAACCGCTTCCCCCGCCGCTTTAACCTACGCGCCATCCTCAGCCGGCGACAGTCCCGGTGGTGAAGATGCTGCTGCCGCCGCCGCCTCGTCTCCGAGCAAGTTGAAGAACCCTGGCGACGGCACGATAAGCATCAACACGGCGGATGCGACAGAGCTTCAGCGTCTTCCCGGCGTCGGCCCGGCGATGTCCGAGCGTATCCTTCAATTGCGTCAGGAGATAGGCCGGTTCCAGTCCGTAGAACAATTAATGGACGTGCCGGGCATCGGTGAGAAGAAATTCGCCAGGGTGCAGCCCTTTGTTACGATAGAGTAGCTCTTCTGCGCCAGCGGTGCGAGAAAAAGCTACGCGCCGGGGTCGGTTCCGTTGTCGATGGCTTGACGGTGGGCTTGCTCGAAAGGACGGATCGCTTCCGGTTCGGCCCGCTTTGCCTTGTTCGCCCATTCCGCATCGGATATGAGCGCGCGGGCGAGGGCGACGGCTTCCGCATGACCGTCCGCGATGTAGTCAGACGTTTCCCTGGGTGTCAGCAGGTTCCCGGCGACGATGCGCGGCTTGTCACTGAACTTGCGTACCCAATCCGGCAGCCAGATGTCCGTTCCGAAGTAGCCGCGCCGGGATTCGCGCCAGCAGCTAATGTCCCAAGCATCGACGCCTGCCGCTTCCAGCGCATGGAGGAAATCGGCAAGACTGCCGGGCGTGACCGGGTTGTTGGGCGCGGCGGGATCGTCGGCGTGGATACTGAAGCGGTAGATCAGCGGCACGTCCGCCCCGATAACCTTTCGCACTGCCTGCGTCACCGCCGCCGGGAACGCCGTCGCCTCGCCCCATTTGTCCGCGCGCCGGTTCACATCGCCGCGCCAGAACTGATGCAGCAGGTAGCCGTGCGCGCCGTGCAGTTCGACAAAATCGCACCCGGCTTCGAGGAGCGGCGCGCGCCCTGTCCGAAATCCTCGATAATCTGCTCGATTTCCGGCCCGGTCAGTGCGCGGGCGGGGTCAAAGCCTTCGCGTGTCCAGTCCGAGGCGGAAACCGGCCTGCTGTTTCAAAAGCGACACGCGGCTCGCCGCCCCGCCGTGGAAAAGCTGCGTGCCGAACAGCGCGCCGTGCGCGTGCGCGGCTTCCACGCACTGCCGCCAGCCTTCGGTATAAGAATCATCCGCAATACCCACGGCGTTCACCCAGCCACGCCCGCCCTGCGAGACGAAAGCTGCCGCCCCGATAAGCGCGCCCGTGCCGCCCGCCGCGCGGCGGCGGTACCACTCGACAATCCAGGGGGTCATGTGCCCGCTTTCGGTGGCCTGGTTCAGCGTCATCGGCCCCATCACTATCCGATTGGGCAGGGTGACGCCGCGCGCCAGCGGAAGCGGCTCGAAAAGGTTGCGGATCATGCTATTCACGTCTTAGAAATACCCAGGCTGAAACCTGGCACATCCTATTAGATTGCGATAAAATAATATGAACGAATTCACGGTGTTTGAAGTCTAAATAGGTGTAGGCACTGGATAGGCGGGCAAAGACGCTCGACACTCCTGCACACGAAACTACAAACCATGGAGGTTTGACATGAGACGGATGCTGTTCAAGGCGATTGTTGTGGCGGGATTGTCGGGCATGATGGCGCTGAGCGCCGCAGGCCCTGTGGCAGCGCAGCAAAGCACGCGTCAGAGAGACAAAAACCTGATGCGGAACCTGGGTATCGGCCTGGGCGCTGCCGCCGCCCATCAGGCAATGAAGGGTAACAAGACCACCGCGATTGTTCTGGGCGCGGCGCGGCCCTGGCCGGTAAAAAGTATGAGGAGCAGCGCAAGGCCCAGAGCGAGGAAAACTCCTGGCGTCGCGGTCGGTACGACAACGACCGGCGCTATGAGGACAATTACCGCTATGGCGACAGCCGCTATGGCGACAGCCGCTATGGCGACAGCCGCTATGGCGACAGCCGCTACGACGACCGCTATCGCGATGAGGACTACCGCGACAATGACCGCCGGTATGAGGATGACTATCGCGACGACCGGGTGAGCTACTACCGGCAGGGGAAGGGCAAGAAGATCGGTCATCAGAAACACGGGAAGCAGGGCAAGAAGAAGAGCGACTGCCGCTAATACCCGCGAACGAAAAAAGGCGGAGCCGAAAAGCGGCTCCGCCTTTCAAAAGCCGAGTTTATTATAACTATAAATTTATTGGTAGTTTCGTATTATTGGCTGACGGGTATGTTTCTTTCAAAGCATTACGTTTAATGCACTGCGAAAGTAAAGGAACGGAACAATGACGAACCGTATACGAAGAACGAACGCTCGAAACGTGGCCGTTGTTGGAATGGCGCTAACGGTGGGTCTGCTCACCTTCAGCCCCGCGTTCGTTTCGGCGAAACCGCCGAAGCATGCCCCTGCCCACGGTTATCGCCGAAAGCAGGAGCGCAATAACGACAGGGAGCGCTGGTCTCCGGAACTGCGCCGGGACCGTGAAGAGCTGCAGCGGCGACGTGAAGAATTACAGCGGCGACGTGAAGAAGAGCTGCGGCAACGGCGGGAAGAAGATCAACGCCGGTGGGAAGAAGAGCGGCGACGACGTGAAGAGGAGCGGCGTAACCGGGATCGTGACCGCGATGGCGTTCCGGACTACCGGGACAGAGACATCGATGGGGACGGTGTCCGCAACCGGCGGGACCGCTATGATTACAACCGCAGCCGCTACGGGCAAGCCCAGGATCGGGACAGAGACGGTATCCGGACAGCCGTGACTCGGACATCGATGGGGACGGTATCCGCAACAAACGGGACCGCTATCCGCTGGACTCGCGCCGCCGATAAGGGGCACAGTTAGCACGCTTAATATGAAAAGGCAGGGCACCTTTGTGCTCTGCCTTTTCGTTGTTTTGCCACTCTCCTCTATGCACTGCTGACGGATAGAGGACGGGCGGGCGGGCGGTCACGTCAAGTTTGACAGAGGGCCGTCGCCGCAGAAGTCCGGGTTGCCGAACTGGCCGATACGATGCCCCATGCCGTGCGCCAGGGACAGCAGCAGGCGGTTGTGCGCGACTCTCGGGTATTTGAGCGAGCGCCCCATGCGGAAGCCCAGGCCGCCCCCGACCAGAACGAAGGGGATGTTATCCAGCGTATGGGAGTTCCCCGCCCCAGCTCATTCGTCCACACAATCAGCGGTTGTCCAGCAGGCTGGTGCCGCCCCGCCCGGCTCCGGCGTCTCCGCCAGCCGCTTGGCGAGATAGGCAAGCTGCTCGCAGTACCACTTGTTGATTCGGGTCAGCTTTTCCTGGGCGTCGGCGTCGTTATCCGGCTTATGCGACAGGTCATGCTGCCCCTCTTCGATACCGAGCCAGCGGAACCGCGCCTGGCCGACCGAGTTGGTATATTGAAGCGTCGCCACGCGGGTAAAGTCCGCCGCGAAGCTGTTCACCATCAGGTCAATCTGCAGTTTGCTGATCTGCGGAATGTTATCGTTGTCTTCTTTGACGCCCGGCTCCAGAACAGGAACGGCGTGGCCCACATCCTTGCTGTTAGTCGTCTGAAGTTCCTGCTCCATCTCGCGCACGAGCGTCGCATGCTCTTCCAGAATCTGCCGGTCCTGCGCGCTCACCCGCGAGCGTACCGTGTTCAGGTCTTCCGTCAGGTCATCCAGAACGCTTTCAGGCTTTCCTGGTCTTTGGCGCGGCCATACAGTTTCGAAGAGAACATCTGGTACGGGTTGTCGATAGGGGCGAGCGGCTTGTTCGGCCCGACATACGACATCCGTGTCCAGGTATCGGCCCGCTCCGGGACCATGACGCCGAACTCCAGAGATCCGAAGCGCGTTCGCGTCGCCGGGTCTTTTGCAGAAAGTTCTTGATCTCCTGGTCGATGGAGATGCCGCTGGACCAGCCCGCCGGGGTGTCCGAACCGCCCTGTACATTGCCGGGAAACAACTCAATCCCGGTCAGCAAACAGCCGATTCCGCGCATATGGCCGTCGCCGTCGCCCCGTATCCGGTCGCAAACGCCATTCAGCAGAAGGGTGCGGTCACGGAACGGTTCCAGCGGCTTCAGGCTTTCTTTGAGCGTGAATGCCGCGCCCTCCTCATCCGGCAGAACGTGGACGGCACAACGCCGTCCGGGCTGAACAGGATGACGAGCCGCTGCTTGCGCCGTCCGGCATCCGGAGCGGCGGCCAGGCCGGGCAGATTGGTCAGAAAGGGCAGCGCCGCTGCACTCAGGCCCAGGCTGCGGAGAAACTCGCGGCGAGTGTTGCGGACGTTACGGGTGTTTCGATGACTCAAATTTACCTCTCCCTTATGGCTGATGGCGGGCCGAACTTATTGTACCATCTGTTCCACTTTGCGGCTCGAGAACAGCGGCCATTGCCGCCGTTTCTACTATCTGCCTGCGGATGCTGAACTGATTAGCGGCGAACGTCATTCGCAGGTGCGCCGGGGTCGCAGGACCGAAAGCGCGTACGGGCTGCTTGACCAGATGATGGAAAAGCTGCTCGACAAAGGCGGCGTGGGCCTCCGGGCTTTCGGCAAGGAAGCGGGCCAGATCGCGCACATCGCTGAACCGAACCGTCTTACCGGCGCGGGTGCGGTAGCTTCCGGTGGCGTCAATCGCTGCGCCGTTCTCCTTTGCGCGCAGCCGCCCCACCGCATCATACTTCTCCAGCGTAAAGCCCAGCGGGTTAATAAGGCTGTGGCAGGAAGCGCAGGCCGCCGGTTTGGTTTGGAGCGCCACGCGCTGGCGGGTGGTCAGCTTCGGGTGCAGGTCGGCGGGGAGCGGCGTAAATGCCTCCGGCGGCGGAAGAAGCGTGCGTCCCAGCAGGCTGCGGGCAATCAGCACGCCCCGGTGAATCGGCGAGTTTTCGTCGCGGTAGGCGAAGCTGGACAGCAGGTAGGGGTGCGTCAGCACGCCCGCGCGCTTGCCGGAATCCGTCGTGACCAATCGGAACGGCGCATCGGGGGCAAGGCGCGCGTTGTACAGTTTGCCCAGCCGCCCGTTCAGATACAGCTTAGTAGTAAGCAGAAGCTCGCGGAAATCCGACTTTTCGCTCCAGACCACCTGCTCAATAGACATCTCCAGCGAGGTCCGCAGATCGGAGGCAACGCTTTCGGAGAAGTCAGGGAACCGCTTGGGGTCCTTAGACAGGTCCGGATGATGCTCGACCTTCAGCCATTGCAGAAAGAACTCCCGCAGTTTCGCCCGCGCCCGGCTGTCGGCGGCCATGCGCTGGGCCTGCCGCACCACCTGCTCGCGTGTGGAAAGCTGTCCGGCTGCCGCCGCTCGCAGCAGTTCGTCATCGGGCACGGAGTCCCATAGGATAAAAGAAAGCCGGGACGCCACGGCGTATGGGTCCGGCGTCGCGCTGCCATTGACGGGTCGTTCCGAGACGGGGGACGCAGGCGATGGCGACGGCGGCGTTGCTTCTATCTCGCGATACAGAAAGCGGGGCGATTTGAGCACCAGAAGCACGACCCGCTTGACGGCGGTCTCCAGATCGGGTGCCTCTTTGAACTGCCGCTCGACAAAGAAGCCCGCCGTCTCTTCCGAAAGTGGCCGACGGAACGCCCGCTCGGCGAACTGGCGGCAGAACGCGCGGATTCTGGCTTCGCGATCAGCGGCGTCGTCCGCCGCCCCGGATAACTCAGGCAGGCGGGCCGCCACGTAGTGCGCGGTTTCAAGGGCCGCCTCCGTGGTCGCCTCGTCCCATGCTTTTGAAACCGAGGTGCCGCGCTCATAGCCGACGCTCCGGTCATCCGGCGGGAACGGCGCAGCGGTGACAAACGTCTCCGGCGAAATCGCCGGGAACAGGCTGCGCTGCGGGATCACTTCCGCCGTCAGCTTGGGCCGCTTCCATTCCAGGCTCAGGGACGCCTTCAGCGGGGGCTTTTCCTTCAGCTTCTTGAGGTTGTTGACGCCCTGCACGCCCTTCGAAAATTCGAGCCGCAGGGGATACCGGCGGCCTCCCAGCAGGAACAGAGAGGCGCGGTGTTCGTTGCTGTCGCCTGACTTCACCAGGGCATCCACCAGGGGCTGCCCCAGATCGTTCACCCACAGCCGCGCCGCGTGCTCCGTCCGCACGATAAATTCGTACTCGCCGGTTTCGGGGGCAAGCACAGAACCTTCCCAGCGCATCGCGAACTGATAGGGGTCGTCCTGTTCTTTAAGAGCGCCGGTGGCTCCGAAGTCGAACCGGATTTCGGGATCGATACGCTGCAGGATTGCCTGATCACCGCGCATCCGCCCCGTCTTGAAGTACTCCCCGCGCAGTCCCTGCCGCCTGTCCGCACTAGCGGAGGCGGCCTGCGGGCGCGTGCGAAAACTGCCGACCAGATCGGCGACCGCATTGCGATACTGGCGCACGGTGAGCCGCGAAAGCTCGATCCGGGCGGGCTTGTTTCGTGCCTGGGCAAGAGGCGAGTAGAACGCGTTGTGGATATATGCGGCGACCTTTTGCGCATCCTCCGCCGACAGCTTCTTCGGAGCGCCGGGCGGCATGTACTGCGCGATGTAGCGCCCCAGATCACCGATGGAGCGGTCGCCGACAAGCGCCCGGCTGTGGGATTGCGTGCCTTCACCCTTCGCGCCGTGACACGAGGCGCACTGCTGCCGGTATATCTGATCCCCGGCAGGCTTTTTGGGGATCGCGTGCGCGCGCAGAAACCCGGCCAGCGGCACACAGAACGTCAGAGCTATAGTCAGCGCGGCGTAACGGGCTAAAAGTGACTGTGTGTTTGACGACATCATTTTAAGGAACGCCGAGGGGAGTCGATAGCACACCCCCGGGCGTCTCCATAGTGTATCAGATTCTAAGCCATTCAGCTACCGTTCCCAGGCGAGGTCCGCGGAAGAAGGCAGATGGAACCGCAACGAAGAATAGAAGAATACAACCATAACCGATTGCCGCACCCAATCCGGGTTTTGGCTTTTCGGCGTGTATCGAAAGGAGTGCATAATGAGCAAAATAGTAATCATCGGGGCGGGCAGCCAATTCGGCGGCAAGCTGTCGCGCGATATTCTCGCACTGCCGGAACTGCGGGACGCCCATATTGTCCTGTGCGACATTGACAAGGAGCGCCTGGGCGCGGTGACGCGCTACGTTCAGCGCATCATCGACGGGCATGGGCTTCCGGCAACGCTTTCCCATACCACGGAGCGGCGCGAGGCGCTGGCGGGCGCGGACTTCGTCGTCACCAGTATCTCCGTGGGCGGATACGCCTATGCCGGTTTCCCGGCCAATGTCGAGGTGGATATTCCGCGCAAATACGGTGTCGAGCAGAGCGTCGCCGACACCATCGGGGTGGGCGGAATCTTCCGATTTCTGCGTACCGCGCCGGTGCAGCTTGCCATCTGCCAGGACATGGAGGAGCTATGCCCGCGCGCGCTGCTGCTGAATTATACGAATCCGATGGCGATGCTCACCTGGCTGCACTCCGAAGGCTCCTCCATTGCCAATGTCGGGCTGTGTCACAGTGTTCAGGGCACCGCCTCGGAGTTGGCGCGCTATCTGGGCGTGCCGTCGGGGGAAATAAACTACCTTTGTGCCGGGATTAACCATCAGGCGTGGTATCTGCGATTTGAGCGGAACGGCGAGGACATTTATCCCTGTCTGCGCGGCTTGCTCGACAACCCGGAAACGGTCGCCAAAGACTCCGTGCGCTTCGAGATGTTCAAGCACTTCGGCCTCTTCGTGACGGAATCGACGCGGCACTGCTCGGAGTACCACCCCTACTTCCGCCGTACGAAAGCGCTGCGCGAAAAGTTCGGCCTGGAAGAGCGGGTGGTCGCCGACGCGCCGCAAAAGCGGCGGGAATGGATGGAGGACCCGGAAAACGCGCCTTTGCCCGACCTGTCGATGTCCAACGAATACGCCGCGCGCATCATGCAGGCCGTGGTGACGAACACTCCATACCGCTTCAACGGAAATGTGATGAACACGGGCCTGATTTCGAACCTGCCGGACGGCTGCTGTGTGGAGGTGCCCTGCCTGGTAGATCGTCAGGGAGTTCAGCCGTGCTATGTGGGGCCGCTTCCGGCGCAGCTTGCGTGGCTGAACAACTCCAATATCGCGGTGCAGGAACTGGCAGTGCGAGCGGTGCTGGATAAAGACAAAGACGCGGCGTTCCACGCCTGCGCGCTCGACCCGCTGACCAGCAGCGTCTGCTCGCTGGATCAGATTAGGGCGATGTTCGATGAGCTGTGGGAAGCGGAGAAGGACCTGCTCCGCCATTTCGATGCCTGACAGCCAATGGCCCCCCTGCCCCTCAGGATTGGGGGACAGGGGAGCAATACGTTACCGAAAGAGAATGCCGTTCATGAAGACGCTCGGCATACTGCTTCTTGCCGCAATTATCCGCCTGTGTTTCGCCGCCGTCGCCCGCACGACGGCGGACAACCGGATCATCGCTCCGGGCGCGTCGCTGGAAAAGCTGGCCGGGGATTTCGCCTTTACGGAAGGCCCGGCCTCCGATGCGCGCGGCAATGTCTTCTTCACCGATCAGCCCAATGACCGGATTCTGCGCTGGGGCGTGGACAACAAGCTGACCACCTTCCGCAAGCCCAGTGGACGCGCCAACGGCCTGTGCTTCGATGCGCGCGGCAATCTCTGGGTCTGCGCCGACGAGAAGAATGAGCTATGGCGCATCGACCCCAGAGGCAAGGTAACGGTGGTCGTGAAGGATTATCAGGGAAAGCTCCTGAACGGCCCCAACGATGTGTGGGTACGGCCCGACGGCGGTGTCTATTTTACCGATCCGTTTTATAAGCGGCCTTACTGGCAGCGCGGGCCGATGGAGCAGGAGGTACAGGCCGTCTACTACCTGTCACCCGGCCACAAGAAGCTGACGCGGGTTGCCAATGATCTGGAGCAGCCCAACGGTATCATCGGCACGCCGGACGGCAAAACGCTGTATGTAGCTGACATCCGCGCCGGGAAGACCTACGTCTACGACATCCGGCCCGACGGGGCGCTGGCGAACAAGCGGCTGTTCTGCGCGATGGGTTCCGACGGGATGACGATGGACAACGAAGGCAATGTCTACCTGACTGGCAAAGGTGTTACCGTGTTCGATAAGACCGGCAGGCAGATTGAGCAGATCGATGTGCCGGAAGGGTGGACCGCGAATGTCTGCTTCGGCGGCAGGGACGCGCGTACGCTGTTTATCACGGCCAGCAAAGGTCTGTACGGCCTGCGTATGCGCGTCAAAGGGGTCGGCAGCCAGTGAAGGCACTCACGCCCCCGCCAGGATGATAATTCTGCTCCAGCAAGAGAATCCGACGGCGGGGCAGCGGCATTTAAAACAACCTAAGGTGGTGGATTGCCCCTTCTGAGAACCTGCTTAACGTGCTCTA
>JAUJOK010000111.1 GCA_030447685.1 Armatimonadaceae bacterium | reverse complement strand
GCCCAGGAGCATGGCGGACTGCTCGTCGACGCCGGTCTCGCCCAGGGACGCCATGCCGGTGATGCGCGACGGCGTGCCCAGGATCATCGACGCGAACGAGACCGAGTAGATGCCCAGGTCCAGCAGCGCGCCGCCGCCGAGCGCCGGGTTGAACAGGCGGGCTTCCGGGTTGACTTTCCCGGCGCGGAACCCGAAGTCCGCCTCGAGCATCCGCACCTCGCCGATCGCGCCGGCGTTGAGCATCTCGCGCACCCTGGCCGTGAGGGGGAAGAAGCGCGACCACATCGCCTCCATCAGGAAGACCTTCTTCTCGCGGGCGGCGCGCACGATCTCCTCGGCCTCCCCGGCGTTGATCGTGAAGGGCTTCTCGCAGAGCACGTGCTTGCCCGCCTCCAGCGCCAGCAGGCTGTGCTCCTTGTGGTGCGAATGGGGCGTGGCGACGTAGACCACGTCCACCTCGGGGTCGGCCACGAGCTCCTCGTAGCGGCTGTAACGGCGGGGCACGCCGAACTCGTCGGCGAAGGCGTCGGCTTTGCCCGGGGTGCGCGAGGCGACCGCCGCGATGGGGGCGTCCGGGAGCGCCTTCAGTCCGGTCGCGAAGCGCTTGGCGATGCTGCCCAGCCCGAGGATGCCCCAGCGGACCGTCGAATAGTCTGTGTTCATGGCGGTGTTTAGCATAGCACGCCCGCTCCGCGTTTGTCAACCGCTTCGCCGCGTTGTCAGGGGCCCCCGGTTTTTGGTATAATGGCGACACCGGTGCGCGACTTTCCCGTCCGTGGCGTGTCTTAGGTAGGCGGCGCCACACCGGCCGCGGCCGCGCCCCCCCAAGAAGCGGAGGAAACACGTTTATGCTCAAGCGATTCTGGCGCTACATAGTGGCCCTGCTTTCCGGCGGGCTGGACAAGTTCGAGGACCCGGAGGTCCTGCTGTCCCAGGCCCAGCGTGAGATGCAGGAGATGCACGCGCGCAACCGTGAGCGCGCCGTCCAGGCGATCACGCAGAAGAACAATCTGCAGCAGATGGTCGACGACACGCAGAAGCGCGTGGACAACCTGCAGGCCAAGGCGGAGCTCGCCCTGAAGCGCGGCGACCGCGACCTGGCGCTGCAGCTGCTTAAGGAAAGGCAGCAGTACGAGACGACGCTGGCCGCCACCCAGGCGTCGCTGGCGCAGGCCATCGAGACGTCCGAGGCGGTCAAGAACGCGATCCGCCGCGAAGAGGAGACGATCCGCCAGAAGACCGCTGAGGCGCTCGCCCTCAAGGCGCAGTGGAAAAACAGCCAGATTCAGAACGCCATGCACAAGGCGCTCGACAATATCGGCGGCGGCATCGCGGGCATGGAGCAGACGTTCGGGCGGGCGCAGGAGAAAATCCGCACCGCCAACTCCGAAGCGCAGGCCCGCGCCGAGATGGCGAAAACCCGCGTCGAAAGCCGTATCTCTGATCTGGACAGCGCCGTTGGAACAGAAGCGGCGGAGACGGAACTGGCGCAACTGGAAGCTAAGCTGGGCATCGGCTCCACGACCGCCGCGCCGCGCACCACCACCACGACCACCACGACATCCACCGATTCGGACATCGAACGGCAGCTTGCTGAACTGGAGGCGAAAGTCGGTGGTTCCGGCGGCGGAACCGGCGGGACGGGTTAACGGCGCTTCATGTGCCGTATGCTTGGCCTGCTGAGCAGCGCGGGCGATGACCCGCTGCCATCCTGGCAGCATCTTGTCGGAGCGCCGCATTCGCTGCGAACCCAGGCGACGGCGGGTTGCGTGCCGCAGGGCTGTGCCCCCGGTCATACCGATTCGTGGGGCATCGGCTGGTTCGACGCGGCGGGGGACGTTTCGCTGGTGCGGCAGACCGGCTGGGCCGAGGAATCGGCCTTTTATGTGTTTGCTGCCGAAAGCGCGGCGCGGCAGAGCGCCGTTTCCGGTCCGGCGACGGTGCTGCTGGGCCATCTGCGGAAGGCGACCCAGGGCGCAGTCACCACGGACAACGCGCACCCGATCCGGGTCGATTTTGCTTTGCCGGGTGCGCGGGAAACGCTGCTGGTGGCCCACAACGGCACGCTGCGCGCCCCGCTGCTGCAAACCCTGCGCGACGATTTAGCGGACTCGCCGGCGGCGCGTGAGGATTCGGATACCGTGGTGCTGGCGGCGTGGCTGGCCCGGCGCGTAACCGCGACCGGGAGCGTCTGGGAAGGTCTCACGGCGGCGCTTCGGGAACTTCTGGAACGGGTGCCTGTCGTCGCGCCGGAAGACGCCGCCGCCGCGTATTCCTCGCTGAACCTTCTGATCGCGCACCGCACCGGCCTGTTCGCGCTACGTCAGTTCAGACGCAACGGAATATACTAAACCCTACAGGCGCGCCACCGCACACCCGCAGACGCCGCGCCCAGCAAAGAAGCGACCAAGCCGACGGAAGAGACGCAGGCAAAGGAAACTCAGACGCCAGCTGAAATGAACTCCATCGCGAGAAAGACACACTAC
>JAUJOK010000054.1:22028-29781 GCA_030447685.1 Armatimonadaceae bacterium | reverse complement strand
CTCGCCCAGAAATATGCGCCGCTTCCTGTCTGCCGAGGAGTATTGGCCGGCGGAACACGACCCCGCCATTCGCGCGCCGGGGCAGGCCGCCTGGCCGCCGATGTGGCAATACCGTTCGGTGGACGGCTCGTGGGATAAAGTAGGCGCGCTGGAGGCGTTCTGCGACCCGGCCACCGCCGAGGACCTGATCCGTATCCTGGGGACGGCGCATGGTGAGTACCTGCAACGCAGCGTTGAGCGACTGCGGCGGGGTGTTCCCGACGGCGCGGCGGACGGCTCCCGCCGCTGTGGGGGAAACATGGTCTGGCGGCTCAACGACGCCTGGCCCATCCTCTACTGGAGTGTCATCGACTATTACCTGGAGCCCAAGATCGCCTTCTACTTCCTGCGCCGGGCCTACGCGCCGGTTCTGCTCTCCTTTGAGCGGACACCGGATCGGTTGGCCATCTGGGTCATCAATGATTCCGCCGACGTGGTCTCGGGCGCTCTGGTGGTACGCCGCCGTCGCTTCGACGGCGCCCTGCGCGCCGAGGTGGCGACCAATGTGGAAGTGCCGCCGGGCCAGTCGCGGCGCTGCCTCGACACCGTGGAACTGGGACCCATCTCCCTCCGCGATGAATTCCTTCAGGCCAGCTTTGCGGGCAGGGAAGCGCTCTACCTGCTCACGGGCGAACGCTATCTACATTTGCCACGCACAGCGTTAGACGTTCGCTATATCGGCGGCACCATTGAAGTGTCGGCAGGCACCTTCGCGCGGCAAGTGGCACTGGAGAGGGAAGGTGCCACAGGAGCCGCGTTCGAGGATAATTACTTCGACGTAGCTCCCGGTGAGACACGGCGGATCAAGATGCTCGATGCCTCCGGCGAAAACGGCGTTACAGTACGCGCGGCAAACGCTGGTCCTGTCCGAGTTGAATGGCACTAAGGTGTGTTTTCAATTAAGCCAGATGATGGCCGCAGCCAAATAGATGCCGGAGAGGAAGTTACCAGTGCTCTTGTCGTAGCGAGTAGCGATGGCGCGAAAGTCCTTCAGACGACTGAAAAAGTTCTCGATGTGATGACGCTTCTTGTACAACTCTTTATCGTAAGAAGCAGGGTTCCTGCGATTCCGGCGCGGCGGAATGACTGCCGTCTTACCCGCTTGGGCGAGCACTTGCCGCACCCGCTTGTCGGCATCATAGCCTTTGTCGGCAATGACTATTTCCGCCTCGATGGTGCTGGCAAGACCGTCAAAGCCTTTAAGGTCGCTGGCCTGTCCCGGCGTGAGCATCAGAGCAGTGGGTCGCCCCTGTGCATCACAGAGCGCGTGAATCTTGCTGGTCAATCCTCCCCGGCTTCTGCCCAGGCACTGGCGCTTCTTCGAGTCGTTGACTGGCTCCTGTGCCCCTTTTTACGCGCACCGGCGGCGCTTTTACGCGCACCGGCGGCGCTACGATGTGCCCGAACAATGGTGGAGTCGATCAGGGCGTACTCATTGTTGCGTTCTTTGGCTAACTGGGCGAATACCTTCTGCCAGATGCCCTGCTTGCTCCAGCGATTGAAGCGCACATATACGCGATGCCAGTTCTGTCACGGCTTGCCGTGACGGTTGCCGAAACGCTCCGGCAAGTCGCGCCACGGGATGCCTGCCCGGAACCGGTACAGAACCGCTTCCACGAATAGACGGTTGTCTTGGGCGGTGACACCAACATGACCAGGTTCGCCAGGAAGGCCCAACTGCTCCAAACGTTCCCACTGGTCATCGCGTAAAGCATAACGTCTCTCCATGACGACCATTGTACAAGAAACAACCTATTTGAGAACACACCTTAGCCAACCCTTTGAACCTGTGCCCCGCTCTCGCCTTTTCCCGCCGCGCGCCGCCGCACAACCGTAGCAAAAACGAAAGGGTGCGCTCCGTCGTCAGGGGTGGCGTAGTGGGTAAAATACCAGCATCAGGGAGCGCGCCGGAATGACACCGAAAACCATACTCCTCATCGGAACCCTCGACACCAAGGGGGATGAGTACGCCTACGTGCGCGGCCTCATCGAGCAGCGCGGTCACCGTGTTCTTCTGATGGACGCGGGCGTTTTCGGCGGGCCGTCGCCGCCATCGCTCACGCCGGACGTGGACGCGGCGCAGGTGGCCGGGGCGGGCGGCGGCGACCTCGAAACGCTGCGGGCGCGGGGCGACCGCAACGAGGCGCTCGTGGTGATGACGCGGGGATGCGTGGCGCTGGCACAGGAGTTAGTCGCCGCCAAACGCTTCGACGGCGTGCTCGGCCTCGGCGGGTCGGGCGGGACGGCGCTGGCAACGGCAGTGATGCGTGAATTGCCGGTCGGCGTGCCCAAAGTGATGGTCTCGACACTGGCCTCCGGCGATGTGGGGCCGTACATCGGCGCTTCCGACATCGCCATGCTCCACTCCATCGTGGACATCGCCGGGCTGAACCGGGTGTCGCGCCGGGTGCTCGCCAACGCGGTTGGGGCGGTCTGTGGGATGGCGGAGCAGCCGGTTCCGCCGGAGGCGGACGACCGCCCGCTCGTGGCCGCAACAATGTTCGGCGTGACGACGGCCTGCGTGACACGGGTGCGTGAGCGGCTCGATGCGGCGGGCTACGAAGTGCTGGTCTTCCACGCGACCGGCAGCGGGGGGGGCGCGATGGAAACGCTGATCGCAAGTGGCCTTATCGCCGGTGTCGCGGATGTCACGACGACCGAGTGGGCCGACGAACTGGTGGGTGGAATGCTGGGGGCCGGTCCGCATCGCCTGGAGGCGGCGGGCCGGGCAGGCGTGCCGCAGGTGGTTTCGTGCGGGGCGCTGGACATGGTGAACTTCGTCGGGGCCGAAGGCGTGCCCGCCCGGTTTCAAGGACGCCGCTTCCACATCCACAACGCCAACGTCACCCTGATGCGTACCACGCCCGACGAGTGCGCCGCGCTGGGCCGCATCCTCGCCGAGAAGCTAAACGCGGCGACCGGCCCGACGGTGCTGCTCGTGCCGCTGCGGGGCGTGAGCGCGATGGATAGGGAAGGCGCACCGTTTCATGACCCCGACGCGGATGCTGCCTTGTTCGGCTCCCTGCGCCGCCACGTCCAAACGCCGCCGGTGGATCTTGTGGAGTTGGAATTGCACATCAACGACCCCGCGTTCGCCGACGCCATTGCCGACCGACTGCTGGCGGCGCTTGAGGAACAACGCAGCCAAAAATAGGAGAACCAAGCGGATGCCCTTTATTTCTCGAAGTGAGTCGCTGCGGCGGCTGCGCGAACAAGCAGCGGCGGGACGGCCCCTGCTCGGCGCGGGCGCGGGGACCGGAATCTCGGCCAAGTTCGCCGAGCGCGGTGGTGTGGACCTCATCATCATCTACAACTCCGGGCGCTACCGGATGGCGGGCCGGGGCAGCATGGCCGGGGTACTGGCCTACGGCGATGCCAACGCCATCGTCGTGGACATGGCGCGCGAGGTGCTGCCCGTCGTCCGAAACACGCCCGTGCTGGCCGGGGTCAATGGCACCGACCCGTTCCGGCTGATGCCCGTCTTTGCGCGAGCTTAAAGCGATGGGCTTCGACGGCGTGCAGAACTTCCCCCACGGTCGGCCTGTTCGACGGGCGCATTCGCGCCTACTGCGAGAAACGGGCTTCGGCTATGGCCTGGAGGTGGACATGATACGCGAGGCGCACGCGCTGGATATGCTGACCTGTCCCTACGTCTTCGATGAGGACGAGGCGCGCGCGATGACCGAGGCCGGGGCGGATGTGCTCGTGCCGCACATGGGCACGACGACCAAAGGCACAACCGGCGCGCAAACGGCCATGACGCTCGACGAGGCCGCCCGGCGCGTGCAGGCGATACGCGACGCGGCGGTGAAGATACGACCCGACATCCTGGTGCTGTGTCACGGCGGGCCGATTGCCGAGCCGGAGGATGCGCAGTATATCTTCGACCATACCGAGGGCGTCGCCGGCTTCTTCGGCGCCTCGAGCATCGAGCGCCTGTCGGTCGAGCCAGCCATCGAGGCGCAGACGCGCTGCTTCAAAGAACTGTCGCCGGGCAGCGGGCAGGACTGAACAAAGGAGAAGAACCATGCAGCGATTGGGATCTGGGGTTATCACGACGAACGCCGACGTGGAGACGCTGGCGTTCGACTGGGGCGTTGTCCGAATGCTCAGCGAGCCGCCGGTCACGGGAGCGCAGCGCCACAGCTTCGGCATGGCGGAGTGCTGCCCGGCGGCGGCCACGAGCGGCATAACCATCCGGGCGCGGAGGAGATCATCTACGTCGTATCGGGCGAGGGCGAGCAGATGGTGGACGATCAGCCGCCCGTCAAAATCGGTCCGGGCGCGTGTGTCTTTATCCCCGACGGCGTCTACCACTCCACGCTCAATACGGGCAGCGAAACGATGCGCATGATTATCGTCTACTCCCCCGCCGGTTCGGAGCGGCTGCTGCGCGACATCCCCGGCTGCCGCGTCCTTGCGCCCGGCGAGACGCCGCCGACCGATTCTTGACGAGGAGAAATCCATGCCTGCACCCATTCGTCTCGCCGTGGTTGGCTTACATTTTGGCTCAGCGTTCGCGCCCATCTACCAGCAGCACCCTGATGTGGAAAAGGTGATCCTATGCGAGCGGGACGAGAAGCTGCTGCACGAAGTCGGGAATCGTTTCGGCATCGAGGATCGTTTCCGCAGCCTGGAGGAACTCCTCGCCGCCGATACTGCCTGTGACGCGGTGCATCTGGTGACGCCGGTCCCGCTGCACGTCGAGCAGACGCTGGCCGTCCTTTCCGCAGGCAAGCACTGCGCCTGCGCGGTACCAATGGCCACCGACCTCGATGACCTGCGCCGCATCCTCGCCGCGCAGCGCCAGAGCGGCAAGAACTATATGATGATGGAGACCGCCGTCTACTCGCGCGAGTTTTTCTTCGTGCAAGACCTGCTGGCGCGCGGCGAATTGGGATCGCTCACCTTTCTGCGCGGTACCTATCACCAGGATTTGGAAGGCGGTTACGCCCCTTACTGGCGAGCGCAGCCACCGATGCACTACGTCACGCACGCCCTCTCGCCGCTGCTGGCCCTGGCTCAAAAGCGCGTCGCAACGGTGAGTTGCCTGGGGTCGGGGCGACTGCGGCCCGACATCCAGCAGCCTAACGGCAACGTTTTTCCGCTGCAAACCGCCATCTTCCAACTGGCCGACACCGACGTGTGCGCCGAAGTGACGCGCTCCTGGTTCCAGACAGCCCGCGCCTACACCGAAGCGTTCAGCGTGTACGGCGACAAGCGCGGCTTCGAGTGGCAACAATTGGAGCACGAAGACCCGGTGCTCTTTACGTTGGAGCCGCTACAGCAGCCGGGGCAGCATGGCCGGCGCGTCACCGCCGAGCGCGTGCAGCCACCGTTTCGCCCGGATTTGGTGCCCATGGAAATTGCGTCCTTTGCCGACGGCGGGCACGGCGGCTCACACCCGCACCTCGTGCACGAATTCGTGCGCAGCATCGTGGAAGAACGGCCAGCGGCCATTGATGCGCTCACGGCAGCGGATTGGACGGCTCCGGGCATCTGCGCGCACGAATCGGCGCTACAAAGTGGCCAACCGGTCGGCGTTCCCGATTTCCGGGCCGCATAGGTGTTAACGTCATGAACTCGCCGGGCCACCCAGGGCCATTGGCTGCCGTTGTGCGCTGTACGGGTATAAAGTCAATTTGCCTTGTCGTTCCCCTGTTCGCAGAGAAGCAGCAAGCAAGCATAGAAGACGGAAAGAAGCCGTTGCAGCCAACTGCGGCTAATTCTACAGCCACAGCAGGTAAAATCTGAGGAAGTCTATCATGAACCCCTATTTTGGTCTTGTTTGTGCTACGTTGCTGCTCTGCGGAACAACGATAGCGGCTCAAGCTCAGGCAGGACGAGCGCCCGGTGCCCCGGCGCAAGACGTACCGCAAGACTATCCGGCTTACCAGGATAGTGCTGTGCGTGCCAAAGCCGGGATTGACCTGCTCTACGAGAAAAGTTCTGCCTTTATGCAAAGCGAGTTGCGGATAGTCCTGCTATCGCCGGCGCAGGCGACGCCTGACCGCCTCAAGCGCAGGAAACGGGACGGCGCTACCGGCATCGTGCTAAACCTGGCCAAGGGCGAAAAGGAAGCGGCGCGAGGCGCAACCGGGCGCGTGAAGCGGGCGGGGCTGGACCTCTACTACTGGATCGAAGTGGCGCGCTGCCCGGAACTCGCCGATGCTCATCCAGAATGGATGGCGAGCCTGCAGGGGCATCCCGAATGGCGTCGCCGCTTCCCCGGAACCCCGGAGCCTGCGGTGGGAGAGGTGGTTAAGAACTACCCCTGGGTTCCGATCCGCTACCGGGAAGCTTTCGACGCCCATCTGCGCCGGGTCGAGGGGCTGGTGCAGGAACTGCCCCCCGCGAAAGGCATCTTCCTGAATGATCTGCAGGCGGCGCCTTCCGCCTGCGGCTGCGGCAATCCGCTTTGTCGCTGGGTGCCGGACTATGGCCCAATCCGCACCGCCGCCATGCTGCCCCCCGACGCTGCAGCACGGTTCGTCGCCGCCGTGCAAAAACTCTTTCCCGGAAGTGAGATCATTCCGGTCTGGACTACCGAGTGCGAGGAGCACGATATGGCCAAGGGGGCGGCTTGCCACGGCGTACCGTGCTTCACGGGTGTCTGCTGGTACGCCTACACCGAGCAACTCATGCCGGTCGCACGGGCGAGCCGCATTCTGGCGGCACTCCTGCCGTACCGGGCCTTCGGGCGCGATGATCCCCGGTACGGTCCCCCTGCCGGGTGGGTGCGTCACGCGCTCGCCACATTCGCACAGATGCCGCCCCGGCGCAAGGGAGAGGCGATTCCCGCCGAGCGGATTGTCGCTGTTTTACAGGGCTGGGACGTGACTTCCAAAGAGCGGCAGGCGCAGATACAGCGTGCCCGCGAGGCGGGAGCGCGCGGCTACGTGCTGGCGGAGATGGAAATCCAGCAGGGATGGGAACCCCGCATTGTGAAGGTACAGCCCACCCCCGCCGCAGACGCCACCCAGGAACACCCTGCACACGGAAAGTAGATAGGCGCGGGAACCAGGGCGCGCCGGGCTGCAAACTCCCACAGCCGGGCCACTGGTGGCCCGTTCACAGGGACCGTTAGCGCGCACGGTTTACACGTAAGGGGAAACCTTCACGGAAAAGGGACTCTCGACGGTGCGGCCTAACCGCTATCCAGTAGATCGTGCCGAAGTCGATCTTATTTTTCGTCTTGTCCCAGCTCAGGTAAGCGTCACGGGTGCCGTCCTTCAGCTTCCAGACAATGGAGCCGGGCACACGGAGGTTCGACCTCGCCCGCACAAGCTGAACCTTTGTCACGCCCACCACTGATTTCCATATGTACTTGCCGTCCGGAGAGATGGTGACCACGCCCATGTTCGCTCCGCCGGAAGTCTCCTTCACGCTGTACGGACTGTCGGAGTTCGCGGTAGTGGTGGTCTGGACGGCGGTACGCACCTGCCACTGTCCGACCATCTCGGGGAAGTTTCGGTCGATCCCCACGTCCGTCACCTCCGGAGTAGGCCATTTAGGAAACTTTGGAGGCTTGTAGATGACGTGATGGTAGTCGAAGGCTAAACCTTTGCCGAAAAGGTCTACCGCGCTTGGGTGACTCATGGCGTGGCCGTGTCTTCAATGGCCGGGACGTAACAATAGCGAAGGGTGAGATTCAGCTTTTTGCCTCGCCTTACGTCCTGGGACAACAGCGCTGGCGTCCTACTTTCTCTACCCG
>JAUJOK010000054.1:0-21928 GCA_030447685.1 Armatimonadaceae bacterium | reverse complement strand
TACCCGACCTTCTTCAACCGCGTGATCCTTCCGGTGGGAACCCACTCGGCAACCAGAATGTCCCCATGCTTGCCGATGAACTGCGCGTCATGCGGGTGGATAAACTTACCCGGCAGCCACTGCTCACGCGGCGCTCCCCGCAGCTTCGACGGCGCGCCGTCACCCAGCTTCACTACTACTTTGTTCTTGCTGTCGAGGAGCGTGACCACGCTGTCCAGGTCCGGGATAAGCATCAGATCGCCACGCAGGTTGAAGTGGCAGGGGCGGCGCATGCCTTCGGTGATGAACTTGACGTGCTGGCCGTCCAGGGTGAAGTACTGGAGGCGGTTGTTGGCGCGGTCGGCAACCACGAGGAACGGCTCTTTGCCTCGCGTATCCACCCAGATACCATGCGCCTGAAGCACCTTGCCCGGCTCTTTGCCCTTGCCGCCGAAGGTGCGGATGTACTCGCCGTCCAGGCGGAACTGGTGAATCCAGTCGGAGCCGTAGCCGTCGGTGACATAGAAGTCGCCATTGGGCGAGAAGGCGATGTTGGTGGGGATGAAGGGCTTGTTATCCGCATAAAGCTTGGCAGCCTCCGGCGGCAGCCCCTTTTCCCAAACGACTTCCCCATTGAGCTTTGTTTTTACAAACTGGCGGTGGGCGGTGTCGCAGTGATAGAGATACTCTTCATTCCCCTCGCGCCGCAGATCAAGCCCGTGCGCACCACCGCGGAAGCGCGCTCCCCAGGAGGTGACGAACTTGCCGGACCGGTTAAAGACAACAATGGCGTCACTGGAAGGACTGCTGGGATGGACGGTGTGGGCGATATAGATATTGCCGCGGGAGTCTTCGGCGATGCCCTGGGTATCGCCCCACTTGATATGCTCCGGCGGCTTCAGCCAATCGTGGATGCACTCGTAGGTATGCTCGCCGCGTCCCAGCAGCAGGCGACCCCGCGCCTGTGCTGCCTCTTCTTTGCCCACGGCTGCTGCCAATCCGGTGACCGCCACCGTCGCGCGGGCAGTCGCCTTCAGGAACTCCCGGCGCGTGCGCGCGCCACCGTTTTCTTTTGAAGTATCCAATTACCTTTTCCCCTTCCCCACTTTGCTCTGGTTGCCTGGTAATAGAACGGATTCGGCGGCGACAGCCGGGATTCCTGCGCGCGATGTCCAGCCGCACTCCCCACTGTGGCCGCACCATGCGTCTGCTGAAAGCGTTGCTTGCCCGGCTCGGTAGCGACGCACAAGTTAACATTCTGCCCCACAATGACCATGGCACACTGCGCGACAATGCCTGCAGCAGCGCGTCCCCTGCGAAGGGAGCGTTCCTCCGAGGCTGCGGATAGGGCAAAAAAGTTTTCGTTTTTTTCTGATTCCTGTAGTGTCGCCTTCCTTATCCAGCAGGATACTTCTCTTTGCCTGGCGAACTTTCCCGCCAATTCCTCACCGAAAGGAGATGAACATGCGCATCGGCAGCGGTGAAAACAGCTATGAGTGGATCGAGGATTGGGCGAAGGTTCCTGACACCCCCAGCCATCGAGAGAACGGCCGCACGCACGGGATCGTAGTCACTGAGAACGGCGATGTGGTGGTCTTCTGTCAGGCTGACCCCGCAGTGCTCATTTTCGACAGCAATGGCACCTTGACGCGCTCCTGGGGCGAGCGGTTCCCGGGCGCGCATGGGATGACCCTGGTCAAAGAGGGCGATCACGAATATCTCTGGCTCACCGACCAGAACACCGCCGAGGTTGTCAAGACCACGCTGGAGGGCCAGACGGTGCTAAGCCTGTCCAAGCCAGACCTTCCTGTCTACCACAACGGCGGCCGCTTCTCCCCCACCTGGGTAGCCGTGAGTGAGGAGCGCTTCGGGGGCAACGGCGACATCTGGGTCACCGATGGCTACGGCAGCAACTACATCCACCGGTATGACAGAGAGGGCAACTACCGCTCCAGCATCAACGGCGAGGAAGGGCAGGCCGGCGCGTTCCGCTGTCCGCATGGCATCTGGATGGATGGGCGTAAAGAGGAGCCGGAGCTTTACATTGCCGACCGCAGCAACCGGCGCGTGCAGGTCTACGACATGGACGGCAGCTACAAGCGCGTCTTCGGCTCCGACTTTCTGAGCAGCCCCTGCGGCTTCGTCACCCAAGGGGAGCAGATGTTCATTCCCGAGCTGCGCGCCCGCCTCGCCGTGCTGGATCGGGAGGACAATCTGGTCTGCTACCTGGGTCAGAACGAGAGCGTCTGCGACATCGCCGGCTGGCCCAACCACCCCAAGGAGCTGATCCAGCCCGGCAAGTTCAACAGCCCCCACGGTATGGCCGCCGACAGCCACGGCAGTCTCTACATCGCCGAATGGATTGTCGGAGGACGCATTACGAAGCTGGCAACAGTGTGACCGTACTTCTCTCTGCGGTGTATTGGGCCAAAGACAGCTTAGCGAATGGCTAACACAACGCACCCCGGGGTGCACGTTCGTAAAGGAGGTTTGTTATGGCAGGCAATCGCGGCGTCGTCTACCTGGGACCGGGCAAGGTCGAGGTCCAGAGCATCGACTATCCCAAGCTCGCCCTGGGCCCGCGCAAGTGCGAGCACGGGGTGATTCTAAAGATCCTCTCGACCAATATCTGCGGCAGTGACCAGCACATGGTGCGTGGGCGAACCACCGCGCCCGCCGGTCTGGTGCTGGGCCACGAGATCACCGGCCAGATCGTTGAAAAGGGCCGGGACGTGGAGTTCCTCAGCGAAGGAGACATCGTCTCCGTCCCCTTCAATATCGCCTGCGGACGCTGCCGCAACTGCAAGGAAGGCAGGACCGGCATCTGCCTCAACGTCAACCCCTCGCGCCCCGGCGCGGCCTACGGGTACGTGGACATGGGCGGTTGGGTCGGCGGGCAGGCCGAGTACGTGATGTGCCCCTACGCCGACTTCAACCTGCTCAAGTTCCCCGACAGGGATCAGGCAATGGCCAAGATACGGGATCTGACGCTGCTCTCGGACATCTTCCCCACCGGCTACCACGGGGCGGTGACGGCGGGTGTGGGGCCAGGCTCCATCGTGTACGTGGCGGGTGCGGGGCCGGTGGGATTGGCCTGCGCGGCCTCGTGTCATCTGCTGGGCGCCGCCGTCGTTATCGTGGGAGACCTGATTGATGAGCGGCTCGCTCAGGCACGCTCGTTTGGCTGTCAGAGCGTAGACCTGAAGCAGCAGGCAACGCTTGCTGAGCAGATCGAGCAGATACTGGGCGTGCCGGAGGTGGACTGCGCCGTGGACTGCGTCGGCTTTGAAGCGCGCGGCCACGGCGCGGAGTCGGGCACGGAGCGACCGGCGACCGTTCTTAACTCGATCATGGACATCACACGGGCCGGAGGTGCACTGGGCATCCCTGGTCTCTACGTTACCGGCGACCCCGGCGCGGCCGACGATGCCGCCAAGATCGGCCAACTCGGCATCCGTATCGGGCTGGGCTGGGCCAAGTCGCACAGCCTGCATACGGGCCAGTGCCCGGTGATGAAGTACCACCGTCAGTTGATGAACTGCATCCTCTACGACAAGATTCAGATCGCTAAGGCGGTCAATGCCACCGTGATCACGCTCGATGAGGCGCCGCAGGGCTACGAAGACTTCGACAAAGGCGCGGCCAAGAAGTTCGTCTTGGACCCCCACGGCATGCTCGCCGCTGCTGCGTAAGGCGCTGCTTCCGACCCGCTGAAACGACAAGGGCGTCCGCACCCACAGACAGAGAAAGACGCCCTTGCTGTAATGGCCTTTTTACCTCGGCGGCAACTGCGGATAGAGCCGGCACAGGCAAAGGCCTCGCCCCCGAGCTTGGCGCTGTCAAGCTAACTTGGTTCCAGGACATCCCGAAACCGGCGCGGCGATGACCCGCTGCGGGGACAGTGGACGGGAGAATAAAGACATTATGAACTCAATTTCACTCTGCCTGAGCATCGCGCTCGCCGGCCTCGCCCTTTTTGCCTTCGGACGGGCCGCCGCCGCCCAGAGTGATGCGCCGCCGCCACCGCTGCGCTGGTGGAAGGGAAACCTGCACACGCACTCGCTCTGGAGCGACGGCAATGACTACCCCGAGAGGATCGCAAGGTCTGTTCTCAAATAGGTTTTCTGTTGTAGAATGTCGTCATGGAACGACGCTATGCCTTACGTGACGACCAATGGGAGCGCCTGGAGGCTCTTGGCCTTCCGGGTGGGCATGCTCATGTCGGCGTCACCGCCAGCGATAACCGCCTGTTCGTAGAAGCCGTGCTGTACCGGTTCCGAGCAGGCATCCCGTGGCGCGACCTGCCGCCACACTTCGGCAACTGGCACCGGGTGTATGTTCGCTTCAATCGCTGGAGCAAGCAAGGCATCTGGCAGAAGGTGTTCGCGCAATTAGCCAAAGAGCCAGATAACGAGTATGCCCAGATCGACTCGACCATCGTTCGGGCACACCGCAGCGCGGCAGGCGCACGTAAAAAGGGGCAGACGAAACACTTAACGACTCCAAGAAGCGCCAGTGCCTCGGGCGCAGCCGAGGAGGATTGACCAGCAAGATTCACGCTGTCTGCGATGCACGAGGCAGACCCACTGCCCTGATGCTCACGCCGGGGCAGGTCAGTGACTTGGCTGGTTTTGACGCATTGGCAGACACGGTTCAGTCGCAGATCGTCATTGCCGACAAAGGCTATGACGCCGACAAGCGGGTGCGCGCCAAGCTCGCCAAAGCAGGTAAGACGGCAGTCATTCCGCCGCGCCGGAATCGAAAGAATCCTGCTGCCTATGACAAGGAGTTGTACAAGAAGCGTCATCACATCGAGAATTTCTTCAGTCGTCTGAAGGACTTTCGCGCCATCGCTACTCGCTACGACAAGAGCACTGGTAACTTCCTCTCCGGCGTCTATTTGGCTGCTGCCATCATCTGGCTCAATTGAGAACACACCTTAGCTAAATTTAATTTTTCGCGGGCTATTGACAAATGCAACCATATCTGTATATCATCCCTTAAAAGAATAGTCTTCTGCGGCAGAAACTTAGTCTTTTCAGGAACCGGTAAAACTTGTCTACTTCTGTATCCGAAAAAGCATCGTCCAGAAACCGCAGCGTCCCTCTCTACCAAAAGATCAAAACGGAGATAGCGGAGCGCATCGCTTCGGCTGACCTCGGCCCGGGGGACGCACTTCCCACGCGCGCAGATCTGGCCCAGCAGTACCGGACCACGCGCGCTACTGTCGACCGAGCTATGCAGGAACTGGCTCGTGATGGCATCGTCACCGGTGGCAGCGGGCGGCGCACCTTCGTCAGCAATGGCGGCGCGGGCACGCGGAGCGCGGCGGTTCAGCAGTCCATCGCTGTCGTATGGAGCGTGCCGGAGGAACATATAGGCACGGGCGAAGGCGACTTTTTCGTGCAGCTCATGCAGGGCATCCGGCAGGGGTGCGCCGAAGAAGGGGTGGAAGCCCATTTTCGGCCTGCGCAGCTCAGTTCTTATGCCAACATTCTGGCGGAGACGCAGGCGCAGGGACTTCTGGTCATCCGGCCTGATTACAACGACGTCCATTGGCTGGAGCGGCTGACAGCGGAGGGGATACCCGTCGTGGTCGTTCCCGGCATTCTCAAGGCAGAGCATGTGCCCGCCATATCGGCGGACAACTTCCTGGGGATGGACCAGGCAATAGATCATCTGGTTTCGCTTGGTCACAGAGACATTGGCATCGTTTCGCTGATGACGACGATGCCGGACCATTTCGAGCGTCTTCAGGGTTTCCTGCGCGCGACGGCGCGCCACGGACTGTCCGTCAACCCGCGCTGGCTCGTGCTCAGCAATGAGCTGTGGGCGGAGCGTTATGTGCCTTTCGTTCAGCAGGCGCTGAAAGCCGAGAGTTTGCCGACCGCCATCGTGGCCTTCGACCTGCTCATGGCGCTGGCGGCGCTGCGCGGCCTGAGCGAGTTGGGGCGGAACGTCCCCCGCGACGTATCGCTGATCAACTTCGATGACACGCCCGCCGCCGCGCATCTGACGCCGCCGCTTACCGTCATCAAACAGCACACCCCGATGCTGGGCGCTCGCGGCGTGCGCCGCCTCCTTCAGATGATCCGGGGTGAGGACGCCCCTATTGTGGAGCGTCTGCCCACGGAACTTATCGTACGTGAGTCCACGGCCCCGCCGCGCCGTTAGCGGCGAAAGGAGAAAAACAATGAGGTTTCCGCAGCAGCAGTACCCGTCTTTCGTCTCTGGTCGAAGCCGTAAGCTGAACGGCTTCACCCTGATCGAACTACTCGTCGTCATCGCTATTATTGCGATTCTGGCAGCGATCCTTTTCCCGGTCTTCGCTCGGGCGCGTGAGTCCGCCCGGGGCATCGCGTGTATCTCCAACATGAAGCAGATCGGCACCGCCTTCATGATGTACGTGCAGGATTACGACGGTGGTTTCCCATCCGGTTCAAGGCCACAGGATTACGGCAACCGGGGCTTCAACTGTAATCCTGCCTACAATGCGTTCAAATTCAATGGCGGCTGGACGGTTCTGGTGCATCCCTACATCAAGAACTCTGGTGTCTACTCCTGCCCAAGCGCCGAGCGCCCCTTCTGGCTGGGCGGCAAACCCGAAGGCTTTGGGAGTTGTTCCGCAAATGATTTCACACGAGAGTTGCGGACGGTAGCTCCGAACGGTGTCACCTATTTCTACAAGGGATTGATGGCGGCAGGGTCCTGGTATCCGAGTGATGGCGCAGTAGTCCGCGATGCGGAGTTCGATCTCCCGGCGCAAAACACGCTCATCTTTGAATATGCCGCCTGGCATAACGACCGCAATACCGTTACCCTAATGGCGCTAAGCAGTGGAAAAAGACAAGACCCCAGAAAGATGGCCCTCAATGCGGTGTTCGTGGATGGTCATGCGAAGCGTGTCATGCATAACGGGTGGCGTCACTTAAGCCCCGACTTCAGCAAAAACAATGCAGCTGTCGCCAGCTACTGGGGCGATCCGCCCCAGAGCATGGACCTCGACTGGTTCCTGTCTCCGGACTGGCAGCAGGTGCCACGCCCCACGAATGGCGCGCACGATATCAAATAGGTAAAACAAATCGTTTCACAACTCATGTTGCGCAGGGGGTAGCTTTGCTCACTGTAAGGAAGCAAAGGAATCACCCCTGGCCATGAGTGATTGAGAGACGGCAAGGAGACTCAATGCGATTCACCTCTTCGCCGTCAAAAAGGATTTGCCATGAAAAAAATCTCGCCTACCCTCACCATCACGGTGATCGCTTTAGTCGTATTGTTCATCGGCTTCTTCGCCTACCGGCGAGTGGCCCACAACCCGCCAACACCACGCGATCCCAACTTATCATTTCTCGGGGGGCGATCCAATTCCACGACAGGAACGCCTGGTACAGCAGCGCAGCCGTCAGGCCGCTAGACGAGGTGCTGAACATGGTGATTGAACCTTGTGGTCCTCCCGTCGAGCGCCTCAACGGCGGGGCGCCGATCATAGCGCCGACCGACAATTGGTGGGAGAGCGGCGTTACCTTCAACACCGCCGCCGTATATCTGGAGCGGTCCCCCGTCAACGATCCGCTGATCCGGAACCTGCTGGGGGCGGACATCCCGTTGGACGACCCGCGTCTTACGGACGGTGTGGTCGCGCTCCATTACCGCGCCCGGCCCAAACACGACCCCGGCTATAAGTGGAACCGCTCGTTCGTCGGCCTCGCGCTTTTCACGCCGGATTTATCGACCCTGCTGAAGCGGTTTGCTGAACCATTGATCCTGCCCGGGGAGCGGCCCACCGATTCAGACTTCCTTGGGGTGGAGGACCCGCGCATCACCCACATCGGCGATACGTTCTATGCCGTCTACTGCGGCGCGGCGGACTACCCCGAAGGGAGCAACTGGAAGGCGGATATCTGTTTCGCCCGCTCCTCCGATCTGCTTCGCTGGGAGAAGATGGGCGCGGTTCCCGGTGACGTGAACCAGGCAAGCAATAAGGACGGCGTTCTGTTTCCCGGCCCCATCGACGGGCAGTACTTTCTGCTGCACCGGCCTATGCTCGGTAATCTGTCGGACTTCAGCGTCTGCCTCGCTGCCAGCGACTCGCTCGCCGGCCCCTGGCGCGACCACGGCCCGATCCTGCGCTCGCGCGGGTACCCGGACTGCCGCGACTCGTGGCTCGGCGCGGGCGCGGTCCCGATCCCGCTGGGCGGCAGCCGCTACCTGGAGATATTTCACACCGGCAACTTCCTGACGACCGGAGAGAAAGTTTACCACCTCGACGCCGCAATCCTTGATTTCAGCCGCTTCTCCCCGAGCGACCCTGCGGCCATCGTCGAGAGCCGGCTGGACCGGTTCATGGTCCCGGAGACGGACTGGGAGATCAAGGCTCCCTTCTCGGACAGCGTTGCTAATGTCGTTTTTGCCTGCGGCGCGTATGAGTACGGACCCCACATTTACATCGTCTACGGCGGTGGTGACACCTACATCATGGCCGCGCGGGTCCACCGTCAGAGTCTTCTGGAGCATCTGGGCGCGGAGGAGCAGGCGAACCGACCGATGGCAGGAATCCCGGCAGCAGTTGGCGCTCGCGCCTAGTTTTAACCATGCTCCCGGACCAGCAGTGGAGCAGAATCCTGACCAGAGACATGCCGGGAGCGCATGCACTATCATGAAGGAGACGGAAACGAAAATGACAATGACTGCTGAAATAGACGCGGCTTTTCTTCCCGACCTCTCCAGCGACTACCCCCTCGCCCCGGAGAAGATCGACAATTACCGACGCGACGGGCATGTGAAACTGGAGCGCATTGCCACGAAGGAGGAGGTCTCCGCGTACCGCCCGCTCCTCGCCGACGCGCTGATGCGCTACAACCCGGAGACGCGCCCCTTTGAGCAGCGCGACACCTACGGCAAGGCGTTCCTCAAGACCGAGAACCTGTTCGAAAGGAACGAGGCCTGCCGCAAGTTCGTGCTCGCCCGGCGCTTCGCCAAGATCGCCGCCGACCTGATGGGCGTGGATGCCGTGCGCATTTACCATGATCAGGCCATCTTTAAAGAGGCGGGCGGCGGGCGCACCCCCTGGCATCAGGACAACTTCTACTGGCCGCTCGGGACGGAGAACACCGTCACGATGTGGATGCCGCTCGTAGACTGTCCGCCGGAGATGGGGTCGATGACATTCGCCACCGGCTCGCATAAGGACGGGCTTTTTGCCAGCGTCAAGATTTCCGATGAATCGGATGCGTTCTTCCTGCGACATATCGAAGAGCGGGGATATCCGCTGACAAACGCCGGCTTCGTCGGCGCGGGCGATGTGACGTTCCACTCCGGCTGGTGTCTGCACAGCGCGCCGGGCAATGAATCGGACCAGACCCGCGAGGTGATGACCATCATCTACTACGCAGACGGCACGCGCGTCGTGGACCCGGAAGAGACCGGGTTCGGCTGGGACAAGCATTCGTTCCTGCCGGGGTGCAAGCCGGGGGACCTGGCAGTGAGTGACCGTAATCCTCTTGTCTATCACCGGGGCCAGTAAGAATACGTCGGAGTGCGATAGCGGCGGCGAGGAGACCCGCAAGGGCGGACTCGCCGCCGCGCCCTCCTCCGAACCCGAATCGCGGCGCGGCGTCTTCACTCTTCGCTCCCTGCTCATCGGACTCGCGTTCACTATCGCGAACGTCTGGTGGGTGACGCTGGTGGAGGTGCGCTACTACATCCTCGACGGCTCGTCGCTGCCACTGTTTGTCACCCCGGTTTTTCTATTGCTCCTGCTCGTCCTGGCGAATGGGGCGCTCAGCCGTCTGTCGCCGCGCGCCGCGCTCGGCCAGGCGGAGATGATCACCGTCTACTTCATGACGGTGATCTCGACTGTCTTTGCCAGCCACGACCTGCTGCAAAACTTCTTCGGCTGGGTGACGCACCCCTTCTATTTTTCTAAGACAGAGGGCGGCTGGCAGGAAATGTTCCTGCGCTATGTCCCCTCCTCCCTCTTTGTCACGGACCCGGAGACGCTGGAGCGATGGTATCGGGGCAATGTCCCGGCAGGGCAGGCCATCCGCTATGCCGGGCACTTCCTCGTGCCGCTCGCGCTGTGGGGCGCGTTCTTCCTGACGCTGGTCTTTATGTTCCTGTGCGCCGCCGTCCTCTTTCGCAAGGCATGGACGGAGAATGAGCGTCTCGCCTTTCCCATCATCCAGCTGCCGCTGGCGATGACCGAGCCAGGCGCGCCGCTCTTCAAGAACCGCCTGATGTGGACCGGCTTCGCCATCGCCTTCTCCATTGGGCTTTTGAACGGCATCCATGAGCTGTACCCGACGGTTCCCAATGCGCCCTGGATAAAGCTTTTCGACATCGGGCAGTTCTTCACCACCCAGCCGTGGGAGGCCATCCGCACCTATGGGATGCACACGAACCTGTACCCGTTCGCCATCGGATTGGCCTACTTCATCCCCCTCGACCTTGCCTTCTCCTGCTGGTTCTCGTACCTGCTCTCGCGCGGCTACTTAGTCGCGGGCCGGGCGATGGCCTGGGACGCGCCCTCCGCCGGGCAGGGCTGGCCCTTCGTCAAGGAGCTATCCGCCGGTTCATGGCTCGGCCTTGCCGCCGCCATCCTCTGGGCGAATCGCAAGTACCTGCGCCGCGCCTTTGATGCGGCTTTTCCGTCACGCGACCACGGGACGGCGCAAGACGCCGACAGCGCAGACCCCGCCGAGGCGCGGCGCTACCGCTTCGCCTTTATCGGTCTGTTCGTGGGCAGTCTCCTGCTCATCGGCTGGAGCCGGTACCTCGGCGTGCATCCCCTCGTGGCTATCGGCTTCTTCGGCATACTCTTCGGCCTCTCGCTCGCCATCACCCGCGTCCGCGCCGAGTTCGGCGTCCCGCACGAGATCTTCTATGCCAAACCCGGCGACACGATGGTGATCCTCTTCGGGCCGAAGGCGCTGGGGCCGGAAAACCTTGTCGGGATGCAGACGATGTACTGGTTCAACCGGGGCTACCGCAGCCACCCTATGCCCAACCTGCTGGAGTCGCTTAAGATGGGCGAGGAGTCCAGCGGCCTGCGCGGCGCAGCCTTTCCCTTCATGCGTCTGGTCGGGGTCATCCTCATCGCCTGCGTCGCGTCGCTGGTTGCCACCTATGCCGCTAACTATTTCGTCACGTTCGAGGCGGGGGGCAAAAGCAAGGCCACCGGCTACAAGTGGTGGATCGGGCAGGAATCGTTCGGACCGGTGCAGAACTGGCTGCGCTACGGCCAACCCTCGCATGAGAAAAACCTGTACTTCCTCGCGGGCGGCCTGGGCATGGTTGGTCTGCTGGCTTACCTGCGAACGGCGTTCATCTGGTGGCCTTTGCACCCCGCCGGATTCGCTTTGGGCATATCCTATGCCATGAACTATTTCTGGATGTGCGTCTTTGTCGCGTGGCTGACAAAATTCGTGATTATCCGCTACGGCGGGATGAAGACGCACCGGCAGGTCATTCCATTCTTTCTGGGGTTGATACTGGGAGACTACACTATCGGCTCGCTCTGGTCACTGCTGGCGCTGTACCTGCAAACCCCGACCTATCGCATCTACATTTGAAAAGGAACCCGATTCGATGCTTACCGAAGAACAGCGGAGTTTCTACACGCAAAACGGCTATGTCCTTGCGCCGGGCCTCCTGACGCCCGAGGAGGCGGCGATGTACCGGGATGAGTGCCATGCCCTCGCCGACCGACTGAGCGCTATCGGGACCTATGACGGGACGTGGGGCAGCGCGAAGGACATCTCCGGCGGCGTCGCGACGCAGTTAAGGCACTGCCACGACGTTCAGTTCTACTCCGCCGCCCTCACACAGCTTATCGTTGATGAGCGGCTGACGAGTGCGGCGGCATCGATTATCGGACCCAACGTGCAGCTACACCACACGAAGATGTTTATCAAGCCCCCGGAGAAGGGGTCTCCGTTCCCGATGCACCAGGACGTACCGTACTTCCCGCACGATAACCACTCCATGATCGCCGCCATCATCCACTTCGATGACGCCCCCCGGGAAAAAGGCTGCGTGCGCGTCGTGCCGGGAAGCCATAAGCTGGGGCCGCCGCTGGAGCATATCACAGAGGGAAGTCCGCATCTGGACCCGAAGAAGTATCCGATTGAAGAAGCAACACCGGTTCCGGCCAGAGCCGGGGATGTTCTTTTCTTCTCCTATCTGACGATCCACGGCTCCGGCATCAACGTAAGCGATGAGGCGCGAACCACGCTGCTGGTCCAGATGCGCGACCCGGAAGACCCACCTACGATTCGTGCCCATGAAAGCCGGGGACAGGGCATGATGCTGCGCGGTATCGATCCCTCCTGCTGCACCACAAAACCTTCCTCGGAGAGGCAGGCACAATGAAGCTCGGTATCTCCACGTACTCGTACTGGCACTTCCGGGACCCGAAGGTCTCCATTGAGACGGTCATTGACAAAGCAGCCGCGCTCGGTGTCGAGGGGGTCGATGTGCTGCACCAGCAGATGGACAGCGAGGAGCCGTCCTACTTGCAGCGGCTGAAGCGGCGCGCCTTCGTCAACGGCATTGACCTGATCAACCTTTCCATCCATCAGAACTTCGTTTCGCCCGATGCGGACGTTCGCCGGGAGCAGATCGAGCACACGCTGCGCTGCATCGAGATCGCGTATGGCCTCGGCATCCCCTGCATCCGCCTGAACTCCGGGCGCTGGGGAACTATCAAGTCCTTCAATGAGTTGATGGCAAATAGCGGCAATGAGCCGCCGCTTCCCGGCTATACGGAAGAGGACGCCTTCTCGTGGTGCATCGATTCCATCGAGAAGTGTCTGCCGCGCGCCGAGGAGTGTGGCGTCATCCTGGCGCTGGAGAATCACTGGGGCCTGACCCAGACGCCGGACGGCGTGCTGCGCATCGTTAATGCGATACCTTCGCCGTGGCTGGGCGTACTGATGGACACCGGCAACTTTCTGGAGGAGCCATACGAGAAACTGGAGATGCTCGCCCCCAAAGCGGTATTTGTCCACGCCAAGACCTATGACGGCGGCGGCGAGTGGTACACGCTGGATTTGGACTATGACAGAATCGCCGCCATTCTGGCGAAGGTGAACTACCCCGGCTACGTTTCCCTGGAGTTTGAGGGCAAAGAAGACGCGAAAACCGCCGTCCCCCGGAGTCTCAGAATGCTGCGGCAAGCACTTGGCGGCAAGGGGGGAACACGACCGTGAGCGGTACAAGCCTGCAGGCTGGAGCGGCGGAGGCGGTGATACCCTCGCAGCCGGGGATGGACCTTGCCGGGTTCGTGGCTCGGGAGAACCCCTCGCGCGGCAATCATGACGACATATTCGCCCGCGCCCTGGCTCTGGAGTACGGCGGCACTCTGCTTATCATCCTTGTGGCGGATGTTCTGGGCTTCGAGGCATCCACCGTGCGCCGGATACGGGACGCTGCCGCCCGCTCGCTCGGCAGCATCGATGGTTCGTCGACGCGGCAGCTAAGTATCGCCGTCTGCGCCACGCATACGCACTCCGCGCCCGCATCCATGCCGCTTAGAAACTGCGGCGAGTTTGAGGCCGCTTTTGTGGACGATGCCGTTCGTGCCCTTACCGGGGCGGCTATGGCGGCAGTCCACCGTCTTCAGCCCGCGCGTCTGGGAACTGGCAGCGGTTCCGTGCACACCGTGAGCGGCAACCGGCGCTCCGGCGGGACGCGCAGCAACGGCGTCCCGCGAGTGCAGGAACCCTATGATGCCGAGGTCGGCGTTCTGCGCGTCGATGCGGCGGCGGACGGAAAGCCGCTGGCCTGTCTCGTCAACTTCGCCTGCCACCCCGTCATTATGGGCCATGGAAATCTCGACATTTCCGCCGACTACCCCGGCGTCGTGACGGCGGGGTTGAAGGAGCGACTTGGCGGCGCGATAACCCTGTTCACCAACGGAGCGACCGCAGACATCAACCCGATGCGGCGCGATACCTGGGCGGACGTGGAGTGGGTCGCCGGGCCAATTGTCGAGGAGGCGGAGCGGGTCTGGCGGGAGGTGCAGACAAGCGTAGAAGTTCCCCTCTCCGCCCGTTCTGAGGAGGTTTCGCTGCCGTTCCTGCCCCTGCCGTCCTCGCAGCAACTGGAGGAGATGGCGCGCCGTTTCCGTGCCCAGCAGGACGACGAGGCGGCGCGGCCCAGCGAGCGGCGCGTCGCCAATGCCTTCCGGCGCTGGGCCGAGGATGCCCTGCAAAACTACGAGGAAGAAGCGCGCCTGCGCTGCTCAGTCGAGATTCAGGTACTGCGGGTCGGGGATGCCGCCCTGATCGCCGTGCCCGGCGAGTTCTTCGTGGAGTTGGGTCTTCAGATCAAAGAGCGGCTGACGGCGGCAGGTTTCCGACCCACCTGGATACTGGGTTATACGAACGGCAACATTGGCTATATCCCGTCCCGCCCGGCATATGCGCAGGGCGGCTATGAGGTAGAAACTGCGCATCGCTTCTACGGGCAGCCCGCCTGCCTCGCGCCGGAAGCGGGCGAGGCTATTGTGGAACGGGCAATTGCATTGGCAGCGCAGCGGCACACCGTTAGAGACAGCACAGGGAGGATAAGAAAACAATGAGCGAGCAACTTGCCGTAAGCGGGGCGGGACCGGTAAGAAAGGCCCTGTGGCCGACGTGGCCGGTCGTGGATGAGGAGGACGTTCGCGCCGTGGCGGACGTCCTCCGCAGCGGCATCTGGGGAAGCACGGAAGGAAACCACGTTCGCGAGTTCGAGCAGGAGTTCGCGGACCTGCACGGCGCAAAGTATGGCATCGCCGTCAACAGCGGGACCACCGCTCTGCTCCTTTCTCTCATGGCGGCGGGCGTCGGGCCGGGCGACGAGGTGATAGTCCCGCCGTATACCTTTGTCGCCACGGCGACCGCCGCCGTGCTGGCCGGGGCTGTGCCGGTCTTTGCCGACATCGAACCCGATACATACAATCTGGACCCGGACGCGGCAGAGCGGGCCATCACCGAAAGGACAAAGGCAATAATCCCCGTCCACTTCGCCGGGGCCATCGCCGACATGGATCGCTTCAATGCGATGGCGAAGCGGCATGACCTGATAATCATCGAGGATGCGGCCCACGCGCACGCGGCCCGATACACGGGGAGGGCGCCGGGAAACCTTGGTGCGGCGGCGGCCTGCTTCAGCTTCCAGTCGAGCAAGAATCTGACGGCAGGCGAGGGGGGCATTATCCTGACCTGCGACGAGACGATGGCCCGGGCCTGCCGTTCCCTGATGAACACAGGTCGCGCCAAAGGCGGCGCGTGGTACGAACACCATCTGCCCGGCGGCAACTTTCGCCTGACGGAGATGCAGGGTGCGCTCCTGCGCTCGCAGATGCGGCGGATCAAGGAGCAGACCGCCCGGCGTGACGCGAACGGGCGGTATCTGGATGAGCGGCTGCGCCGCATTCCTGGAATCCGACCGATGAAGCCCGATCCGCGGCAGGAGATTCACCCCCGGCATCTTTATATGCTGCGCTTTGATACGGAGACATTCGGCATCCCGCGCGCCGAGTTCGTAGAGAGGCTAAAGGCGGAGGGCATCCCCGCATCGCAAGGGTATCCCATCGGTCTGCACCATCAGCCGCTGTACTCCGGCAAGGGCCTCAAGGAGCAGATTCCCGGTATGCGCCTGCCGCACCGTCAGGCGCATGATTACGGCGCGGTCGCCTGCCCGGTGACGGAGCGCGCCTGCGCGACCGAGGCCATCTGGCTGAATCAGAACCTCCTGCTCGCCGAAAAGCGCGATATGGAGGATATCGTCTGCGCGATGGAAAAGATAGCCGCTTCCGTCGCGTCCGAATCGGAACCGATCAAGTAAGCCAAAATCCAGCGGAGGTTTTCTGAATAGCCATGAGCGACACTACTGCTTTTCGACTCTCCCCGAACCTGATCGCGCAGTACGAGCGTGACGGATACGTGCTGTTCCGTCAGCCAGTCTTTTCACCGGAGAAGTTCGCGCGCCTGAAGGCGATCTTCGAGGAGGACTTGCAGCGCTTCAGCGAGGTGGAGCTGGACATGATCCATACTCGCGACGCGCGACTGCTGGAGTTCCTCCTCTCGGATGAGGTCTGATGACGGAGCCGGTCGTCGGCCCGAACATCGGGCTGTGGGCCAGCCACCTGATCCGCAAGCCCCCGCACACGGGCAAGGCAACACCGTGGCACGAGGACTCCGCCTACTGGAACGGGCGCGTCTCGACCTTGGTGGGCATCTGCACGGTCTGGCTCGCCATCGATGAAGCCACGCCGGAGAACGGCTGCATGCGCGTCATCCCCGGCAGCCATACTGGCGGCGCGGCGGGGTTCAGCGAGTATGAACTCGTAGACAATACGAAAAACATCTTCGGCACCCAGATTAAGCCGGAGATGATTGACGAAGAGAAGGCGGTGTATTTCGCGCTTCAGCCCAATGAGTGCAGCCTGCACGAGGCGCGGCTTATTCATGGGGCGCGGGCGAACACCTCCGAAAAGCGGCGCGCGGGCTACACCATGCGCTACTTCCCCACCAGCAGCAAAGTCTTCCGGGACCACAAGGACTTCCCAAATCACAAGATATGGCTGGCGCGGGGCAAAGACATTGCCGGAAATGTTTACGAGGGAGCCTGTCCTATCTGAGGGGCCGGACCGATAGTGACCTTTCCCGTCTTTGACGGACAGGCGGTTAAGCAGAGGCTGACGCGTGCAGCGCCCGTCGCCCAACCTCAGCCGTGCTGACATAGCCCAGGCTCGAATGACGCCGCTGCCGATTGTACCAGACTTCGATGTACGCGAAGAACCAAGCAGTGAGGACCATCGCAGCCCCTGCATGTGCCGTTGGAGGAAGAATTACTGGGCCGGAGCCGCCGGCGGGGAAGCCCTGAAATCTGACCTATAATTCGGCGTTTCGTGATCGTTTGTCCGTTCCATGATCTTTAGCAATTCCCTGCGGAACTCGTCGATCTGATGCGCCAGGGCTGGCTCGTCGATTAGGTTGACAAGGCAGCCAGGGTCGTTCATCGTGTCGTAGAACTCCTCGCGCGCGCGATACGCCTCGAACTCCGCCCGGTCTTCATGACCGGTTGCACGCAGAATCTTGCGGATCGTCTGGCTGGCGCTCATCTCCAGGGGAATCTGGTGCTTACCATCGGCCCAGCCGTTCCAGACATACGTGTAGCGCGTGCTGTGGATCGCGCGCATCGGCCGGTAGTTGTCGAACTTGTCCGGCAGGTCGCGCGTATAGGTCGGGAATTTGGCATCCTGTTCGGGATAATTGTTCATGTAATTGAAGCAGGTGAAGACCATGTCGCGTTTTTCGCCGCGGCCCGTATCCCGGATGATATTCATGATCGACCTGGCATCCATGAACTCGGGCACCTCGACGCCGGCTGCCTCCAGAAACGTCGGTGCCACGTCAATCGCCGAGACCACGCTTTCGTGGTCGCGCCGACCTGGCTCGACTACGCCCGGCCATTTCACGATCATCGGCGTGCGCGTGCCCAGGGGGTAAAGTGACCATTTTGCGAACGCTCTGCCAATCCCGTGGTCGGAGACAAAAACGATGAGCGTGTTCTGTTCCTGGCCCGCAGCCTTCAACGCGCGCAGAATCGCGCCTACGGTCTGGTCAAGGCGGCGTACGGAAGCATAATAGGGGCGGATATCTTCGCGTATTGCGTCGTTGTCCGGCCAGCACGCCGGCACCGGAACCTGATCTTTCGAATAGGTAATATCCGGGTCGGGATATGGTTTGCCATTCGGATAGGTCCTATACTCCCGACCGCCCATCATCGCGTCGATCCACGCCTTCGTTTCATACTGGTGTCCGGCCCAATATTCGTGCGGGTCCATGCTGTTGGCGTGGAGGAAGAATGGCTTGTCCTGTTGGATGGCGGTTTCTATGAATTCTTTGGTGATTTCCTCGTACTTGGAGGGATCGCGCCCCAGCCCCGTTTGCAGCTCGTTTGCCTCATAATCCCAGCGCGTCGGGGTAGGGTTCTTACAGATGACACCGGTGTAGTAACCGGCCTCAGAACGGAGCATTTCGGGAAGACTGGTCGTGATCGGAGACTTGCCGAACCACTGGGGCGGCTGATTGTAGTGGCCCATAGTGCCGTTGTGATGCGGCCAGGTTCCCGTGATCCAGGCGGCGCGCGAGGGGCCGCAGATCGGCGTGGCAACATGGCAATGGTCGATCAGCAGCCCCTCGCTGGCTAACCGGTCGAGGTTGGGCGAGATTCCCGGCAGATTAGAGCCGGTGCAGCCCAGCATATTGAAGCTCATGTCATCGGCGGTAATGAACAGGATGTTGGGCCGCCTGTCGCCGCCGGAGCTTTTCGCCTCGCTGCCAGCCAGCGGCGCGAGTTCCGCCCCAAAAGCATGTCTGGCAAACGCGATGCTGCTGCTCACCGCGGGCTGCACCGGGTCGAGCCGCACCCCTCGACCTTCCGCCCAGGTGCCGAACTCGCGACAGGCCTGCCCTCTGAGAAACGTTCTGGCTTTTGAGTCAAAATAGGCCATAAAATCCAGAAGATTATACGCCACATAATTCAGAACTTAACAATGTTTAGACGCCGTCCCCCACTCACCTCCTGGCTACCTACAAGCGGAACTTATCGGTAGCCAGAAAACGAAACGCTCTTTGTACCCGAAACTCATCCGCAAGGGCAATAAGTGAGAATTAGTTTTTGATTACACATCCCCACGTTCCAAGTGGTCTTTCAAACAAGCGAGCATAGAATATCGCCGAAAACGCAGGTATTAAGGGACAGACCGGGCACATGCCGCTAACGTACAGGCGGCGGTCCCCAGACTGTCCAATAGGAGTGTGACAGAGAGTTTATCTATTTGCCCCAACCGCCTGGGTAACAAGAAAGTCCTGCGCTTTGCCCCAACGGATCGGGCAGCGGGCGATCCGGGTGCGTGGAAGGCAGTACCCTGCCGCATGTGCCAGGGCCGTGGGAAAGTGACGCTTCAGGAAGCTGAGCGCCTGGCAACGGAATTCGCCCAGGAGGCGCAGCAAAGCAGGCTGTGTAATCCGCCCCAGGATAAGGAAACAGAGCGCTAAGCCGCAGCCATCCGTGCTTTTCTTTGAAGAGCGTAAGCCTTACATAGCAGCCATCCCCTGAAATCAGTCAGGATGCTTGGCGAGCATTTCCTGAGCCTCTTTCACCATCTCCGGCTGCCCCCCTATTTCCAGCCCGCGCAGCAGTTCTTTGCGTCCTTCGGCGCGCTGTTTTTGCCGGATCAAGGCCATGCCGAGGTTGTGGTGCGCCACGGCGTCGTTGTCGTTGAGCGCGATGGCCTGGCGGCTCGCCGCTTCTGAGCGAGCATATTCTCTTGTTTCCAGATAGGCGGCCCCGAGCATGGTGTAAAAGGCGGCGTTTTCCGGATACTGCGCCGCACCCTGCCCGGCCGTCGCGGCGGCGGAGCGCCAGTCCTTTTTGCGGAAGTACATGGTCGTCAGGTTGTGGAAGACTTCCGAGTTGTAGACCGACAGACTCAGGGCCTTCTTATAGGCGGCAATACCGGCATCGTCCCTACCAGCATGAGCATACACGGTTCCGAGCACCGTCCACGCCTGCCCGTAGCCGGGTGCGAGGGTGACGGCGGTACGCAGCGCTTTCTCGGCCTCGGCCAGCTTGTTCTGCTGCTTCAATACCCAGCCGAGCAGGCACTGCGCGCGGGCGTGGCGTGGGTCCAGACGGACAGCGTTTCGCAGGGCCGCTTCCGCCTGCCGCCATTGGCTCCGGTCGCTCAGATAATCGCCGACCTCAAACTGGACCTGTGCGTTTCCCGGGAAAAGCCGGGCGACTTCCTCGTACTCCGCCGTCGCCTCCGGCCATCGCTCCAGGCGGCGCAGCGCGACCGCGCGGGCGTAGCGCGCCTGGCCGTCGTTTGGCTTCTTCGCCAGCGCCGCGTCGCTTTTAGCCACCAGATCCTCGGCCATCTTTCGCGCAATGTCGCCTACCCCGGCATCCTTGATCGCATCCGCGACCTGCATGGCATCATACGGGTTCGCATACAGGGCGCGAGCGGCGTCCTCGGCGACCGCACGCAGTTTGGCCGGGTCCCCCCCCCACTTGGGCTGGAACATCTGAAGTCCCCAGTAAAAGACTTCCGATACTGGACCCAGCAGACGCCGCGCCTTCGCATAGGCAGCCTCCGCCTCTTCCTCCTGCCCCGCGAAGGTTCCCGCCGTGGCGACGCGCAGCCAGGCCATGCCGTAATTGGGGTCCAGCGCAGCGGCGCGGCGCACGGCGGCAAACCACTGGGGATACACCCGCTCGACGAACGCCGCCTCTTCCGCCGACATCCTGCCGTAAAACTTGCCCCTGCGGACCGCCTGGGCGGAACTGGAAAGCGTCCAGCCGTAGGAGAGATAGGCGTCCGGGTTACGCGGAGCGTTTCGGACGGCGCGCGCCGCAGCGATACGCTCCAAATCGGGCCGCACACCGGCGCGGGACAGCCAGACTTCGGTGTGGGCGAGCGCGTAGCTCCGGGGGTGGCGCCTGGCGGAGGCCCGCACCGTGGCTTCATGGGGAAGCAGGGCCGCAGCCTGCCCATACCCGATATGCGCCAGTACGAGCGGATTATCGGGGTAAGCGGCAAGCAGCCGCGTGACGATCGGCTTCAGATATGCAAGGTCCCACCGCACCCGCTCATCCGTCAGATGCAGTACGCCGGCTTCCGGCACCCTCTTCCACGCTCCCGCCAGGAACTTGCTCTGCTCCGGCGTTACAGCAGCCGTGCTTGCGGCATCCCCGATGCGCGTCAGTTCATCAGGCGAGGCAGTGGTGGCGGGCGGCAGCGGGGCCTTTGCCAGCGCGGGCAGCAGGCGCATCCGCAGACTCCCGGCAAGTTTGGGCAAAGCCTTCAGGATCTGCGCGCGCGTCCCGACCGAGGTTAGCGGAGCGCCGACCGGCACCGGAGCCCCGCCTTTGGGAACCGCTTTGTATATCCGGTAGGTGAGCGTCCCTTTCCCGGCATCGCCTGAAACGTCGCCCACGGCGACATGGGTCGCGCCGGTTACGGCGGCTACCTTCGCAGCGTCCGCCGGAGTGCCGATCCGAAGTGACGGCTGCCCGACCTGCCGGGCGGCGCGGGAAACGCTGGTGAGCAGCGGCGTCTGCCCGAATTCAGGCCGCCCGGCAGCGTGCAGGGAAAGGTAGAAGCCGCAGCCCGCTGCAAAGTCGGCCTGTTCCTCGGACGCCCCCCGTACCGCAGCCGGATAGCAAACGACCAGGCCAGGGGAACCGGCGACGCGCGCCACCGCTGCCGTGGACGCTGCCGGTGTCAGGGGCGCGTCATGGGCAGGCTCTACGGCCAGGGAAAGCAGACGCCGCACCACGGTCTGCGCCACGTTAGGAACATCGGCGGCAGGCGCGGCATTCCCTGCGCCCGCTCCGACAGTGGCAGTATTGCTTGCGGCGGGGAGCGGAGCGGGAGAGGACTTCACGACAGCCGGGCCGACACCGGGTTCACGCGTATCGGTCGTCTCTGTTGCGGTGCGGCAGCCGGCAAGAAAAGCAACACCGGTCAGGGCCGTGAGCGTCATGCTCAGCGTCCGCGTGCGTCGCGCCGCCGCGGCGGCATCGGGTTCGGGCATGCGTGATTCCTCCAGGATTGTTTGCTATCGCAACGGGCGGAAAGCGGCACCGACAGGCAGGCGCGCGCTTATGCCGATTGTTCGTCAGGCACCCCTTGCTTTCCTGTATTACCTTCAGGATAAGGTGCAGAATGGGTATGCCGAGGGCTTTTATTCACGGCTCTGGGGCGCACCACGGATCCTGCCGACCGCCGACAGTCAGGCGATTCATTATATACGTGGTAGGCGGTCAGGCGGCAGCTTTGCTTGCTGATTATGGGCGCTTCCAGCGAAGCGCGGCGTCGAATCCATTTAGCCAGAGCGCCCTTACACGTCCCCACGTTCCAGGTGGTCTGACAAACAAGCGAGGACGGAGT
>JAUJOK010000053.1:12075-31194 GCA_030447685.1 Armatimonadaceae bacterium | reverse complement strand
TTTAAGCGTGCTTTCCAGGCCATCGTGGACTTTTATCTCATGCAGGGTAGCCTGATCGACATAGGAGTAGTCGTTGACCGCTTTGACCAGGGAGGAGATGCGTCGGGTGCAGCCCGCGACTTCACCCAGCTGTTCGCCCGTGGTCAGCGTGGCGGCTATCCACGAAAGCAGGTCGGCAAGGACGGACGCCGGGGCGCGGACCGCCAGCGACTGCAGCCAGAGCATATCCAGGCCCGCGCCGGAAAGGGTGGGGGCCATCTCCCACGCGCCCGCTATCTCGCGCGCCTCCAGCCAGGAAGCTATCTCGTCCTCGCGGTCGCTGCGCTCCAGAACGGAAAGAAGCGGCGAAGCGGCCCCGGCCCGCTCCCGCACCTCGCAGCCGATCTCGGCCAGACACTTGGGGGAAATAACACCGCCTTCCAACAGGCGAAACACCAGCGACTGCGACGCTTCAAAGGAGTGGTGCAGTCCCTCGACCGCCCGCTTCGCCGCCGCTGCCGGGTTGTTCAGCTCATGGGCCAGGCCTGCCGCCAGCGTCCCCAGCGACGCCAGCCGGGCGTGCTGCTGGGAAACCGCATACACGTTGCCCCACCGCTGGGCCGCCGTGGTTAGCAGGCTTCGCATTATCAGGCGGCAGGAGCCAATCATGCGCCAAAATGAATCCGGCTCCAGCTTATACACATAAACATCGGTTAAAGCGCGTCCGCTGACCGGGTAGGGCGTTTCCGAAAGAATCAGCTCGTGCCCCCAGAACGGCTCCTGGTCGGCGGGGTCAGAGGTGTCCACATGCACCTGCTGCGGCCCGACCCGGCGCGTCCATTCGATCCGGCCTTCCAGCAAAATGTAGAAGTCGCCGGGCAGGTCGCCTTCATGAGCCAGGTAAGTGCCGTGGCGCAGCCGCAGTTCGGTTCCCCGAACGTTTTCGGCGAAATCGGCCTCGCTGAGATGCGCGAACAACGGGACGCGGCGCAGTCGCTCGGTTATCGCTGTCTGTTCTGTTTTCATGGTTTTTGCCTGCCCTCGCAGAGGCCCTCACCCCCTTCCCCTCTCCCGCTGCGGGAAAGGGGAAGGGGATGAGGGCCTCTTGCCTACAGCTTGCTCAGGTACTGGTGAATAAAAGAAATGGCTATAGAACCCTCGCCGACGCCGGAAGCGACGCGCTTGATCGAGCCATGCCGCACGTCGCCCGCGACGAAAACGCCGGGCACGCTCGTTTCCAGCAGGAACGGGTCGCGGTCCTGTTTCCAGCCCGCCGGACACTTTCCATTTTGCATCAGGTCGGGACCGGCCAGCACGAAGCCGCGCTCGTCCCTGGAGACCACACCGTCCAGCCAGTCCGTGCGCGGCTGCGCGCCGATAAAGATGAACAGCGCGGACGCCATGACGGTCTCCTCGGTTCCGGTCACGGCGTCGGCGATGGTGATGGATTCGCACCGATCCTCGCCGGTCACGCGGACGACGCTGGAGCGCAGCCGCGTCTTTATGTTCGGCGTCTGGCAAATCTGCTCCACCAAATAGTAGGACATGCCCTTGCCCAGCGAGTCGGCGCGCACGATCAGGGTGACGCTGCGGGCGTGGCGCGCGAAATACATCGCGGCCTGCCCCGCCGAGTTCGCGCCCCCGATAATATAGACGTCTTCGTCCTTGTACGCGACGGCCTCGGTCATGGCCGCGCCGTAGTAGACGCCTGCGCCGGTAAGCGGCTCCGCTCCGGGAACGTCCAGCTTGCGCCAGGAGACGCCGGTAGCGATCAGCAGTGCGTGGCAGCTTATCTCGCCGCCGTCGGCCATCTGAACGATACGGTACGGGTCTTCGAGGCGAAGGCCGGTCACTTCCTGCGGCGCGAGTATCTCCACCCCGAAGCGCTTCGCCTGGTCCACCGCCCGCCGAGACAGGTCGGCCCCGGAAAGGCCGGAGGGAAAGCCCAGGTAGTTTTCGATGCGCGAACTGGTTCCTGCCTGACCGCCGGGCGCTTCCCGCTCTACCATCAGCGTATGCAGTCCTTCCGACGCGCCGTATACCGCCGCCGCAAGTCCTGCCGGGCCGCCTCCGACAATAATCAGATCATAAAACGGCTTTTCCGCCCGTGTCCGCAGACCGATATGTTCGGCAATCTGGCCGTTGGTCGGCTCCTCCAATCGCGCGCCGTCGGGGAAGACCACGAGCGGCAGGTTCGGCGGGAGGGTCTTGTCGTCGGGCGGCTGAGTCAGGCGCTTGGCCTCTTCTTCGATTTCCACATCCAGCCATTGATACGGAACCTGATTGCGGCCCAGAAAATCCTTGATGGCATGCACGCGCGGCGACCAGCGGTGCCCGACGATGCGCATGCCGGAGAACGGCGGGCGGTAACCGGCTTCCCAGTCGGCCAGAAGGTCGGTCAGGATCGGGTATAGCCGCTCTTCGGGTGGGTCCCATGGCTTGAGGAGATAGTGATCTATCCGGGCCGTGTTGATCGCCTGAATGGCAGCGTCGGTATCGGCATAGGCGGTCAGCAGCACGCGCTTGGCGTCCGGGAACAGCGGTATCGCCTGCTCCAGAAACTCCACGCCCGACATACGGGGCATGCGCTGGTCCACCAGAAAAAGCGCCACGGCGTCGCCGCGCTCTTTAAGCTGACGCAGTGCCGTAAGCGCGGTATCGCCGCTTTCGGCGCGCATCACGCGGAAGCGACCCGCATATTCCCGCCGCAAATCGCGCTCGACGGCGCGCAGCACTTCGGGATCGTCGTCTATCGTCCACAACACCGGTTTAGCCATGCAAAACGTTTCCTCCCCATGCGCCTTATACGGCGGCAATCTCCTGCTCGCTGATAGGCTGCTGGGCCGCCTCGGCGTTTTCGGCCTCGGGCGTCGTCATCTCGTGCTGCGCGAACTGCCCGGCGGCACGCACGACTTCACGGCCCAGGATGCCAGGCTGATCCTCCACCTTCGGGTCAAGGGTGTGGCCGTCCGGGTCGAAGGCCCGCCATGCCTGTTCCCTGTTCCTCTTTACCCGGCGCGAATCCGGCGGGCTGTCTTCATCATGACACAAACCGCGATGCGCTGTCACGGTACAACAACGTTTTTATCCTGCGGCCCCTGTTCGTCGCTTGGAATGCTTCCTGATCGGTGTCCGGCAAGGGGCGTGGCCCGCGCCGCGAACCCGCTTTCAGTGGTGCTCGCCCTCGGTGGGCAGACCCGCTTCTACCCACTCCTTCTTGCCCCCGGTATAATCGCGCACGTTCGTGTAACCCATCGCCGCCAGTTCACGGGCGGCTTTTTCCGAAGCGGGTCAGGTGGGACTGGCGCAGTAGACGACGATGTCGGCGTTTTTGTCCGGCAGCAAACCTGGCGCTGACTCGGCGATCCGGTCGGGAGGCAGATTCAGCGCGCCGGGGAGGTGCGTGTGCCGGTAATACTGGGGAGCCAGCGTCTCGACCAGCGTGAAGCTTTCGCCGCTGTCCATTTTGGCTTTCAGTTCGTCCCGTGTAATCGTTGCCGTCATCAATTTCTCCTTTGCGGATAATCTCCGCCTGAAATTAACGATACCTGAAGGTCGCATAAAGTAGCAAGCAGGCACCGAAAGGTGTTATACTTACCCCATGGTGCCTGAGGAGAAGGAAGTCGGTGTGCTGCGGGCCGGGTGCGAGTCGCGGCGCGTGCTGGACCTGATCGCGGACAAGTGGACGACGCTGGTGATCTACGCGCTGGGACAGAACGGAACCCGGCGGTTCGGGGAGCTGAACCGAGACATAGAAGGCATTTCACAGAAGATGCTGACGCAGACACTGCGGCGGCTGGAGCGCGACGGCCTGGTGCGGCGAAAGGTCTATCCGGAGGTGCCCCCGCGCGTGGAATACGCGCTGACGGAACTGGGAGCGTCCCTGTGTGAGCCGCTTCGCGCGTTATGCCGCTGGGCCGAGGAGCATCTGCCGGAGATGGACGCCCCCCAGGAAAGGGCGACTGCGGAAAACAAGGAGAATATAACGTGATCCACGTTACGAGACGGGCGTTTACATTAATAGAGTTGCTCGTCGTCATCGCCATCATCGCGGTGCTCGCGGCCATTCTTTTCCCCGTTTTCGCTCAGGCGCGGGAAAAAGCATCTCAAACCACCTGCGAACCCGGTGACGCCGCCAACCGCACAGCCCTATCTGCTGAAGCCGTATATCGTCAGTGAGGGTATACTTCGCTGCCCGTCGCGAAAAACCGCCGGGGGGCGGTATACGTTAAACGGCTGGGGCGGCGCGCCCTACGGTCAGCCGGAAACATCCCCCCAGGGGCAGCCGGATGCCGCCGTCCCTAATCCCGCGGGAACGCTGATTGTGTGGGAACACTCCATTTCCGCCTCGTCCTGTATCACGGGGCAATACGGTGGGGGCAGCGGCAACCCGGACCCCCAGGCAGGCATCAGCCACTGGGAGTCCAACCATACGCAGGGGTTCAATGCCCTCTGGTGCGATGGGCATGTGAAACGGATGCGCTACGGCAACCTGCGGCGAATGCACTTTTCCATTGAGCAGGACCCAATGTAGCCCCGACGAAGTTCGCTTCCCGCCCGCTTTTCAGGGCCAGATGCGGTTCAGCAGGTCGGCGAGACGATAACCGGCCAGCGCGGCGCGCTTTTTTGCTATCTCACGACCCTGAGCGGTATAGGCTTCGCTTGGAGTGGCGGTGGGGGGGTAGCAGAAGGTGGTCAGCAGGCGGTAGCCTTCGTCCACCCATTTATCCACGTCTTTTTCCGCGCGCTCCGGCACCCTGTCCGGCGGATAGGCGGCGGTGATAGCGCGGGCGATGGCGCGTATCGGCTGTTCTCCCGGCGGCAAAGGGCGCTCCACCGACGCTTCAAACAGACCCAGTCCGGCGTCCCAGTAAGCGTGCAGGTTTTTATAGCGACCCGCGCCGGAAAGCGGAAAGTCGTTGCCGCCCCGGTCGCCGCTGGGCAGGTTTTTAGTGTAGCGGCTGCCGCAGTGCAGCGGCTGATGCACGTCCTGAACGGTGTGCAGCAGGAAGCGCAGGGCGCGCGCCTTCTCCACGTTCGGGGCGTCTTTGCTTTGCAGTACCCCGGTGGATTCTTTGATAGCCCAGGCGACGTTGTCGGTGTGGGCTTCCTTGGGTACGGGAGTGCCATCGGGGCTGTGCGCGCGGTTGTGGTAGTGCCAGCGGTCGTAAAAGTGAATGTCCTGCGCGCGGATGTCGTCCATCCAGACGCCCGCCGTGATAAAGGTGTCGCTCTTCTTGACCGCGTTGATCGCGAGCAGCTTGCGGACGTTCTGCCGCGCGGTCGGATTCAGGCGCGGCTCGGCAATCGCCCCGATGACCATGTGGCCCGTGCTGTTCCACCCGAATGCCTGCGACGGCGCAAGCAGAACGAGAGCCGCCAGGAAGAACACCGTTAGAGTTCGCATTTGTTTCGCCTTTCCGGTGAGCCAAGCGGGCGCGGCAAAAAGGGCGACCTAATCTGGTCGCCCTCGCTGCTTTGCCCGCGCGTCACGTTCTTATACCCGGTTTGCGTCAATCCGGTTTCCCAGAACTGCGGAGAAGCTGTTTCGGGTAGGGAACACGGGCTGTACCCGGTCCGATGATGCCCGCCCGCTTCCCATCCGGGAGGAGTGAGGCCAGGAAAAGGCTGAAAAACTGCTTGCCTTCCTGCTCCGTGAGGCCGCCGACGATATACAGCCGGTCGAAGTCCGCGATCCATTCGGGCGCGGGACGCCGCAAGACTTCATTCATCTGTGTCCATGTGTCCGCCAGGAGCAGCACGGCCAGGGCCATGCGCTCCTCGCCACCCAGACTGGACAGCGGTACGCGACCAGTGGGAGCGTCTTTCACTTTCGGCTCGATGAGAGTGCGCAGCCGCTGCATCGCCGCGATGCGGACGGCACCTCCCCGCCTCGACAACTGCATTTGTCGGTCATGGCGCTCGGCGGAACGCTGCCGTTCCGCCGCCCAATAGGCAGCGGCATCCGTGGGTGGTGCGGCTTCCTCCCGAGGCTGCTGCCTGCGAAGGTCCTGCTCCCGCTCCTCGGCGTCGAAGCGGTCCCGGGCATCGGCCAGAAATGCGCGCAGAAGCGGTTCCGGGTACGAATGGCGCACGGTATCGGGCAGATCGGTAATTCGCGGAGCCATCCGGGGCAGGCGGCGGGTGAGCAGGAGCGTGCCGTCGTCCTCCTGGACCTTCACGCGCAGGCCGTACACCGCTGCCAGCGCATCCAGAATCTGTCCCGGCGCGGCGGATTCCGTGCCGAAGACCGTGACCGGCTTATCGGCAAGCGCATCGTCAACAGCCATTCGCGTGTCGCCGCTGCCGGGGCGGGCGTTCAGGCGAGCAACCACGCTTTGGAGCGTGGACGGGGCCGCCGCTTCCCGCGCCGCCGGGGAGGCTATATCTGTGGGAGGGGTGGGCGCTGTCGGATCGGGCTTTTCTGCCTCTTTCTGCAAAGGCGTCATATAACCGGGTATCCGACGAGCCGAAGCGTCTGACTTCTTGACTACCATCGCCGTTACCATCCGGCTGCTCAGCGGCCAGAAGCGCACGGCGCCGATGGGCGCTCCTTGTGATTTATTCGGCGTCTCGTAGCCGAAAGCGCGATCCCCGTACTGGCTGGACCAGCCGAATGCGGCCCCATCCACAAGTAGGGCGTCCATTTCGCTGGCAATCGCGTCGGCCCACTGCGCCTTGCGCTGTACGTAGAAGTAGGTGGTGAATTGCCATACGAGCGCCCGTTGCCGCGCCGAAAGGGCAGTGAGCGGCAGCGCCTGTGACTTTGGAAAGGGAGACCTAATACCGGTGCCCTCGCGCCTGCCGCGCATCTGGCGCAGTTGGTCTTGGGTGAGCGATGCCGCCAGGTCGCGTAGCAGACGGCTGCTGTCGGTTTTGCGATGGTGCCGTGACAAAATCCGCAGAACATCGCGCAGCGCAAGCCTGCCCTCCTCCAGTGTCACGCCGGGCAGATCAGCGGGGTCGGTGTAACGCTTTTTCAGGATAAAGATGCTGGTGCTGCGGCGACGCTCAACCACATAGTCATAAGCATCCGCCAGCTTGTTCACCATTTCGTCCAGCGGCGCTTCGGCGGGGATGCCTTGCAGTTGTTTGTCGTCCAGCGTCCTATTCCGGGGCGCGCCTTCTGCGACGAAGGCGACGCGGGCCTGCGCCGCCAGCGTTTGGAAGGCGCTGTCGAATGTGCGCGCCTCGCGCCTGCTCAGGCGGACGAGGGCGTCCTCCCGCGCGGCCTGTTGCGTTATCTGCGCTCTGGCAGGCTGCTGATTCGCCGTCAACAGTCCCCATAGAAAGAAGAATGACAGGATATACAATGGGCGCTTCAAAGGATTCATTGGCTTCATCCGCGTATCATGACCTCCTCGTTATAGTGTCTCACCCCAGTACCGGAAGTTCAGAGGGCCGGGTGATATAGACAACCCGGCCCCTTTCACCGGATTACTCCACCGGTTCTTCCGACGGAGGGGTCTTCGGTACGAGGTCGCCGAAAATAAGGAACGCTCGCCCATAGCCATGCGCGTAGCCGGTGGTGCTCATGTAGCCGCTGGCATCACTGCTGGCATACAGAAAGTGCATTATATCGACGTAGTCGTCCGTATTGTAGGTCTGGTGGAGTCCATAATCCACCCTTGCGGATTCCTGCTTGGTGTATTCGTGCGACGGGTAGAAGGTCGTTACATCCGCCCACCAGTCAGTAGCTTGGCTGGCAGCGCGCGCAGCGCCCGTTGAGGAGGGAGCCTTACCGACACCGTTGATGTCTCCCGATATTATGTTTTCGTAAGTCCCAAGGTGGGCTGAACTTCCAGTCCATATATATCTCTGGACGCCGTTTGCCTGTGATAAGCCTTCTACCTTGGTCTCCCCCCCAAATATTCCGAGGAGGAGGCTAATTCCAACCTTAGATCACCCTTGGCCCAAGCGGCATTACCAGACCGCTGATAATTCAAATAGTCAATAGGACCCTTTACGAACTGGGCTTGGGCCGGAGAAGCCGCAGCCAGTAGGAATGCAGCGATAGCTGTGAAGACCGCAACCGAAATTGGACGAATAGTTTTCTCCTCTGAAATAACCGAACAGGTGCAATTAGCGCCCGCCTGACGCAGGCCAAGAGCGAGTGTCTTACATTGCGGCGTTTGCTTCTTTTGGTCGGAAGCGTTACCGGCGACAGCGAAGCGACGATAGGCATGAAACGGTAATCCGTGCAACCCGATTGTTACGGCGTACTTGTTTCTCGTGCTTAATGCCTCTTTTACAAGCCATAACGGGAGAAAAGGGGCAATCGTTACACAAATCATCAACTATTTTTGACGGAGGAGAGTATCCCTGTAATAGTCTCTAACCCGGCTTGCCTCAATTCGGCTTCCAGACGATGTGACCGTCGGCATAGATATTAGCGCGTCCGCCGGGGCCGGTCACATAGCCTATCAGCGTCTCCGCCGGGTCCGTGATAGCGGATAAGGGGCCGCCTGCGTAGGTATAAACAAAACCGGGGCCGTCCGTGGCCGGATTTTTGAAGACGGCGTCGTTCTTGATGTAGGGCAGTACCTGGTTGTTGATGGCGTCGTTAGCTGACGGATATACTTCGTCGTAATCCTGCACGTACATCATCAATGCCGTGCCGATCTGCTTGGCGTTGGAGATGGTCGCCGCCTGCTGCGCCTTCTGCCGTGCCTCCAGAAAGGCGGTCTTGTCCATCCGCAGCAGGGGAACCGCGTACAGCGCCCCCTGGGATTGATACAGCGCTGTCTGTCCGCCCGGAAGTACCAGTCCGCTGTCGGCGTCAGAGGCGAGCAGGGCGCGCGGAGTCTGGCTTTTGACTACGCTTTCCAGCCAGAGCGGGCGCACGGAAAGCACGGTATTCTCCTGTTTGAGAGTGGCTGTGCCTGACTTCACGCGCACCGGCAGGGCATCCGCCACCATCGCAGTCAACGGTTCGGGGGATGTGGCGGTTATCTGCGGGCGCTTCTCAATCGGCGTGAGCACGCCCGTGCCAATGGCTAAGACATACCAGTTTTGAGTAGCCCGCTCTCCCTTCCTCGTGGGTTCAACGTAGGCGCACAGGTAGAGGGATGCGCCGTCCGGCGAGTAGCCTGCGGCAAAAGCGCCTTCAGGCAGCCGCACCACGGGACCGATGTTTCCGCTTGCGCCGACGATGCGCAGTGTGGAGCGCGCCGTCCAGAAGGGTTCTGAAGCGGACGCTTCAATCTCGATCAAAGCCGCCGCTGGCTGCACGGGCGAAACCTCGACACGGTCGTGCTCCCCCAGAGTGGCTATGGTTCGAGCCAGACCGGTGGCGGCGTTTATCAGGAGCAGGGCGCGCCGGTTCCGGGCTTGGAGGTTTGCGCTCTCTTGCTGTACGGTTACGTCCGCCAGAGCTGTATCTGTTCCCGGCAGCCATGCCACTTGCTTTATGGTAGCGAACCTGTCCGCGCCGATGGTGCTTTTCCACACCACTTGAGTGCGGCGCGTGCGGCTGTCCCACAGCAGCAGGCTGATTTCGCCGGAAGGGGGGCCGGGCGGGGCGAAGGCAGTTTTGGGAAGCTTAAACGCGGTGCGGGTCGCGAGAACGTAGCGGCCATCGGTGGACATCCCGGAGATGCTCGCCTCCGGCCCGGCAATCATCTCCGCCGGGCCAAGGACAAACGCTTCCGTATCCGTCAGCACCACCTGAGAATTGCGCGTACGCGGCGGCGCTCCGCTTTGCTGGGCGTGCGCGGCGATCCAGGAAACGAGCAGACCCAGAGCCGCCAGTGGCAGAATCTTTCTTCCCAAGCGCATTTTTCATACCTTTCGTTCTGGTTTTCTGCACAGGAGAACGCGGAACGAAAGCCTCAGGATACGCTGCTGACGCCGACAGATAATGTATAAAGGCGCGAAAAACGAAAAGCTTGACAAAGTGCTCTAAAGAAAACATTGGCAACATCCGATACTGGGTCAGACACTTAACTACCTCGGCCCGCCCCGGACTTTTAGGGTGGGCTTTTTCTTTTGTCGCGCCCGTTACAGAGACGGGGGCAGGAAATATATTAAAAAAGCATAGTAAAAACAGTGCGGCGCGTGGCAAGACCTTATTGTAAACGGGAGCGTCAGATGCGGTGACGCAAAGTTCCGCCGGGCAAGGCCAAAAGCAGCGCCTGTGGCGGGGCGTAACCTGGAATGTTGGGGGCCGAAGCGGCTTTGCCAGTGTGCCGGAAATTGCGTCCGCTCTTAAAGGACGCTCCCGTTAAGAAACACGCTACAACGCGAATGGAGTGATTGCTATGCTTTCCCCCTCCCTGAAGAAGTCCGCCCGCCGCGGCTTCACGCTCATCGAGATCATGATCGTGGTGCTGATCATCGGCATCCTGCTCGCCATCGCCGTTCCTAACTTCGTCAAAGCCCGTGAGTCCAGCCGCGCCAAAGCCTGCGTGGGCAACCTCAAGCAGATCGATGCGGCCAAAGAGCAGTTTGCCATGGACGGCAAGAAGGCCGCCGGCGCGACGGTGGGCACCGGCGACATCTATGGCTCCGACAAGTACATCAAGAGCGCTCCGGTCTGCCCCAGCGGCGGCACCTACACCGAGAACGTCGTCGGCACCGCCCCGACCTGCAACATTGTCTCGCCGGCTCCCAACCAGCACTCGCTGTAAATTCGGGAAACGCAGTTGAAAAGGCCGGGCCGAAAGGTCCGGCTTTTTTGTTGGGTGCCCCGGCCCGGCTCCGGAAAGAATGCCGTAGAATAGAAACCTATGGCACAACAAGAAGACGAGAAGGCGACGGCGGAGCCGAAGGACGCCGGCGGGGACGTCGTCCTGAAGATGCGGTGGCACGCCGGGTTCGTGTGATTCAGGCTTTGGCAGACCTGGAAAGCGCCCGCGTGCCGTTTTCGATGATGGATGTCGCCGAGCGCGCGGGAATATCACGCGCTACGCTATATCGCGACGCGGGTTTGCGTGATCTTATCGGTACGCGGGGCGACAGCCCCGTAGCGCGTCCTGTGGATCACCGGGTTCATAACCATCTCAAAAACCAGGCGGAAACGTTGGCGACCGACATGCGCACGCTTCGGCGCGCGCTGCGCGCAGCGGAAAAGCGTCTGCGTGAAGCCGAAGAGCGTGCCGATGGGGCGGAAACGCGCGCGGTCGAGGCGGAGCGCGCCCGGCGTACCGAGCGTCTGACGGGCGCAGCTGCCGAGCGTATCAAGACCGAATCTTATGCCGAAGGCTTTGCCGCCGGAGCGCGCGCGCGCGCCGCGGTGGTACGAACACGCAGGCCGACCCGAACCTGCTGGCTGCCGCAGCCCGCCTGCCGCGCCCGGCTCTTGTCGCCGCGCGCCGCGCGCTGGCCCGCGCGCTTCATCCCGATCTTTTTGCCAAAGACCCTGCTGCATCCCTGCTCGCCACGGAACTGCTGAAGCAGATCAACGCCATCGTCGGCCCCGGCGATTGAGGAACAGCACCTGGTTTGCCCGGCTGTTCTGCCGGGTACGTTCTGTCCAGCATGTTGTCGCGATACAAGAACACGCGGCGACGTGGGCGGACCCCTGGTATTCTGACACGTCGCCGTTGCATCACGGCCTTTCTTTTGGGCCTGTTGATTTCCGTCTTTCTGAAGCCCGGCACGGGCAGTGGCTTTTCCCCGCCATTGCCGCCGGACACCATCGAATATCTTCCGCCGCCGCCGCGTGCGGCACTGCCCCTTCCGGCGAAGACACGTGTCCGCACTGCTTCCAATCCGTCCCGCTCTGGCTGGGATGACACTAAACATGCTCACCCGCGCAAGGGGCAGTTCCGCCGCTTTTTCGTATGACGGCCACTGCCTATACGCCTATCAACACGCGTATGGAAGGGGGCGCTTCACGGTTACCCGCCGGGACGGACGCTCCGCGCACGGGATCGCTGTAGACCCGGATCTAATTCCGCTGGGTTCACGCCTGTGGGTTCCCGGCTACGGGCATGGCATCGCGGACGACATTGGCGGGCGAATTCAAGGGCATCGCGTGGATGTTCGTATCCAGGAGTATAAGCGGATGAGTGATTGGGGCGTGCGCCCCGTTCGCGTGTATGTTCTGGCGGATGCGCCGGAGAAGCGGTAAAAATCGGCTTGACAGCACAGGGAACAACCTGTATAATCTGAAGGTCGTGTGACGGAGAAGATCGCGGTGTGCCTCAGCGCGCCTTGAAAAGCTTCGGAGAGCGGCTTTATTTGTACGGAATTTTATCTCACGCAGTCAGCAGGGGACTCAGGAGGATCAGGCGGAGGCGAAGCAACCTCCCCTCCAGTGACGGAGCCTAACAGCAGCGTGTGGCCTTAGCCCCGCTAAGCGCCCGCCCAGCGTCAATCCCTGCCCTGCGTGTGGCAAGCAGCAGCCCGCGCAGGGTTTTTTGTCGCGTGGGGCGCAAGGCGATTTCCGAGTGTAAACGCGGGAACGACGAAAGGAACGAGCAGGAACGCATGCCGACGATCAGCCAGCTTGTACGCAAAGGGCGACAGAAGGTCGAAAAGAAAAGTAAGTCGCCCGCGATGAAGGGGAATCCCCAGAAGCGGGGGTTTGTCTTGTGGTGCGCACCATGACCCCGAAGAAGCCAAACTCCGCTCTGCGTAAGACCGCCCGCGTGCGTCTTACCAACGGTGTCGAGGTAACGGCCTATATTCCGGGCATCGGTCACAATCTTCAGGAACACAGCGTCGTCATGATTCGCGGTGGTCGTGTAAAGGACCTGCCGGGTGTGCGCTACCATGTGGTGCGCGGCACGCTTGATACGGCGGGAACCAAAGAGCGCAAGTCGTCTCGCTCCAAGTACGGAACGAAGAAGCCCAAGAAGTAGGAAACGTTATATGCCACGTAAAGGTCCGGCCCGTAAGCGGCCCATCACGCCCGACGCGATCTATAATGACCGGATGGTCACGCGCTTTATCAATCGCATGATGCTGGACGGCAAGAAGTCCGTCGCCGAGCGCATCTTTTATCAGGCGCTGGAGCAGGCTGAGGCGCGCGCCGGTCGCCCCGGAATCGAGATATTCCAGGATGCGCTGCGCCATGTCATGCCCATGGTCGAGGTAAAGCCTCGCCGTGTCGGCGGCGCGACTTATCAGGTGCCGATTGAAGTGCGCCCGGAACGACGCACGGCGCTGGGTATCCGCTGGATGGTGACTTTCGCCCGCCGCCGCAATGGCCGCTCTATGGTGGACAAACTGGCCGCCGAGTTGCTGGACGCGGCAAACAATGCGGGCGGAGCGGTACGCCGCCGCGAAGAAGGATATAAGATGGCTGAGGCCAACAAAGCCTTCTCGCACTATCGGTTTTAGTCTGGCCCCCTCCGCCCCCAGCGCTGGGGGCGGAGGGGGCTATTAAACCTCCCCGACAAGGCTGCGACGTGATATATAGATAGAGGAAACAGCGTACTTAACTACCGGGAAGCGATGGAAATACTATGGCAAGAGAATATTCGTTAGAAAAAACCAGAAATATCGGTATCGCGGCGCACATTGACGCGGGTAAAACCACCGTCACCGAGCGCATCCTCCTCTACACGGGCGTCAACTACAAGATCGGCGAGGTGCACGAAGGCACGGCGACCATGGACTGGATGGAGCAGGAGCGCGAGCGCGGCATCACGATCACGTCCGCCGCGACCACCTGTTTCTGGGGCCTGGAGCCGGACCCGGAGAAGGCAGGGCGGCGCATCCCGACGCACCGTATCAATATCATCGACACGCCGGGCCACGTGGACTTCACCGTCGAAGTGGAGCGCTCCATGCGCGTCCTCGATGGCGCGGTCGCGGTCTTTGATGCCGTCGCAGGCGTTCAGCCGCAGTCGGAGACGGTGTGGCGGCAGGCTAACAAGTACAAGGTCCCGCGCCTGGTGTTCGTGAACAAGATGGACCGCTTGGGCGCGGACTTCCTGCGCGTTGTGGAGATGGTGCGTGACCGCCTGGGCGCGAATGCCGTCGCCATTCAGATTCCGATTGGCGCGGAGAACGACTTCAAGGGCGTTGTCGATCTGCTGACGATGAAGGCGACCATCTATAAGGATGACAAGGGACAGGAAGCCGAAGTGGTGGACTGCCCGCCGGAACTGATGGACCTGGCGGCGGAGTATCGCGAGAAGCTGGTCGAGGCTGCTGCTGAAGCGGACGACACGCTGCTGGAAAAGTTCCTCGAAGGCGAGCCGATGACCGCCGATGAGATCAAGGCCGCTATTCGCCAGGGAACGCTGGCGGGCACGCTGACGCCCTGCCTCTGTGGCTCCGCCTATAAGAACAAGGGCGTCCAGCCGATGCTCGACGCGGTGATCGAATATCTGCCGTCGCCGGTCGATGTCGGCGCGGTTCCGGGCGCGAACCCGGATAACGGCGAGGAAGATGCCCGCGAGCCGTCCGATGACGCGCCGTTCTCCGCGCTGGCCTTTAAGCTGATGAACGACCCGCACGTCGGGAACCTGACGTTCTTCCGGGTGTATTCAGGTATGCTCAACAAAGGTACCTATGTCTTCAACGCGAGCAAGGGCAAGAAGGAGCGGATCAGCCGCATCCTTCGCATGCATGCCAACAAGCGGGAAGAGGTGGATGCCGTTTATGCCGGTGAGATCGCGGCGGCGGTAGGGCTTGCGGATACGACGACGGGCGATACGCTCGCCGATGAGAAGAAGCCGATCCTGCTGGAATCGATCACGTTCCCGGAGCCGGTCATCGAGATGAGCATCGAGCCGAAGACCAAGGCCGACCAGGACAAGATGGGCCAGGCTCTGTCGCGTTTGTCCGCCGAGGACCCGACATTCCGCATGCACACGGACCCCGAAACCGGGCAGACGATCATTCGCGGCATGGGTGAGCTGCACCTGGAAATCATCGTGGACCGCATGAAGCGCGAGTTCAAGGTGGAGGCGAACCAGGGCAAGCCGCAGGTTGCGTACCGTGAGACGATCAAGGCTCCGGCACGCGCCGAGGGGCGCTTCGCCCGCCAGACGGGTGGTCGCGGTAAGTTCGGCCACTGCGTTCTGGAGGTCGAGCCTCTGGAAGTCGGCGGCGGCTTTGTGTTCGAGAACAAGACCGTCGGTGGCTCGATTCCCAAGGAGTTCATCAAGCCCGTAGAAGAGGGCGTCAAGGAAGCGATGCTGCACGGGGTCGTGGCCGGGTTCCCGGTCGTAGACGTGAAGGTCGCGGTCGTAGACGGCTCCTTCCACGAAGTTGACTCGGACGAAATCTCGTTCAAGATCGCCGGTTCCATGGGCGCGAAGGCGGCCTTCCAGAAGGCGCATCCGACCATCAAGGAGCCGATCATGGCGGTCGAGGTGGTGACGCCCGAGCAGTTCCTGGGAGATGTGATCGGCGACCTGAACCGGCGTCGCGGTCTGGTCGAGGGCCAGGAAAACGGCCCCGGGGGGACGCGCGTCATCAAAGCGAAGGTGCCGCTGGCCGAGATGTTCGGCTATGTCACAACGCTGCGCTCGATGAGCCAGGGCCGCGCCTCATCGACAAAGGAGCCGGCGACATACGACGAAGTTCAGCGCAACGTCGCAGAGGAGATTCTCGAGATGAGCCGCTAAGTCGCCTCTGGCGGCTGGTACCGGTTTGCCGCGACGAAGTGCCGCCTCCAGAGAGGCGGACGCTCCTCGTCCTCCGGCTACCTTGATAACTGAACGCTACTACACGCAATCAAGAGGAACGATTATGGCGAAGGCAAAATTTGAGCGGGTGAAGCCGCACGTAAACATCGGCACGATCGGTCACGTCGACCACGGCAAGACATCTTTGACGGCGGCCATTACCAGCGTCCTTGCCAAGAGCGGCAAAGCGCAGGCCAAGAAGTACGACGAGATCGACGCGGCTCCCGAGGAGAAGGAGCGCGGCATCACGATCAACACGGCGCACGTGGAGTACGAGACGGACCAGCGCCACTACGCGCACGTCGACTGCCCCGGTCACGCCGACTACATCAAGAACATGATCACCGGCGCGGCCCAGATGGACGGCGCGATTCTGGTAGTCTCGGCAGCGGATGGCCCGATGCCCCAGACCAGAGAGCACATCCTTCTGGCGCGCCAGGTCGGCGTTCCCTCCATCGTCGTCTTCTTGAACAAAGCCGACATGGTCGACGACCCCGAGCTTATCGAGCTGGTGGAGCTGGAAGTCAGAGAGCTTCTTAGCAAGTACGAGTTCCCCGGCGACGACACGCCGATCATCGTGGGTTCTGCGGTCAAGGCTTTGGAAGGCGACACCTCGGACATCGGCGAGGGCGCGGTCCTGAAGCTGATGGAAGCGGTGGATTCCTACATCCCGACGCCGGAGCGTCCCAAGGACCTTCCGTTCCTGATGCCGGTGGAGGACGTCTTCACGATCACCGGTCGCGGCACGGTAGCGACGGGCAGAGTCGAAAGAGGACAACTGAAGGCGGGCGAGCCTCTGGAGATCGTTGGTCTGAAGGCGACCTCGAACACCGTTGCCACCAGCATGGAGATGTTCAGGAAGACGCTGGACTACGTCGAGGCCGGTGACAACGCGGGCGTGCTTCTTCGCGGTGTGGACAGGAAAGCCATTGAGCGGGGCCAGGTTCTTGCCAAGCCGGGTTCGATCAAGCCGCACACGAAGTTCACGGCGGAGATCTATGTGCTTTCGAAGGAGGAGGGGGGTCGTCACACGCCTTTCTTCAACAACTACCGTCCTCAGTTCTACTTTAGGACCACGGACGTGACGGGGAGCCTTCAGCTGCCGGAAGGTGTGGAGATGGTGATGCCCGGCGACAACGTGACGATCAGTTCGGAGTTGATCGCGCCCATTGCCATGGAAGAGGGTCTGCGCTTTGCCATCCGCGAAGGCGGCCACACGGTGGGAGCCGGAGTCGTCGCTAAAATAGAAAAGTAATTTAAAAGGGGCGGGGCTGGGAAAAGCCGCAAAGCGAATCCCAGCCCCGTTCCTTTTGCGTGTCAGGGATAAAAATGCGAAAAGATAAAGTTCGAATTCGATTGCGGGCGTTTGACCACCGTGTGCTGGATCAATCGGCGGAGAAGATTGTCGATACAGCGCGCCGAACCGGTGCGCGTATTTCCGGCCCGGTACTGCTGCCGACCGAGAAGAAGATTTATACCGTAATGCGCTCGCCCACCATTGACAAGGAGTCGATGGAGCATTTCGAGATGCGGACGCACAAGCGTCTTATCGACATCCTGAACCCCGGCCCCAAGACCATTGACGCGCTTATGCGTCTGGATTTGCCGTCGGGCGTGGATATCGAGATCAAGCTTTAGGAGATTCAAACGCCAAGACGCAAAGGACGCCAAGATCGGAAGAGAATATTAAGAACTCTCTTTCTGAACTTGGCGATCATGGCGGCACGGCGTTAAACCAAAAAACCGCGTCACGTAAGGGCCGATGCCCCCAGGTGCGCCGTGGAGGAAAGTATGTCAGTTCAGGCGATTCTGGGCAAAAAAGTCGGAATGACCCAGATTTTTGATGAGGGCGGGCGCGTCGTTCCCGTCACTGTGATTGCTGTGGAACCGTCGGTGGTGACGCAGGTCAAGTCGCTCGAAACCGATGGCTACAGCGCCGCGCAGATCGGTTATGAGGATGTGAAGGATTCACGCCTGACGCGGCCCGAGCAGGGCCATCTGGCGAAAGCGGGCGTGCGCCCCAAGCGATTCCTGCGCGAGGTGGCGATTCAGGATGGGGAAACGGTAACAGTGGGCCAGGAACTGCGTGCGGACATTTTTGCTGCGGGCGAAAAGGTTCAGATTACCGGCACCAGCAAGGGTAAGGGTTTCGCCGGTGTCATGAAGCGCCACGGCTTTCACGGCGCGGAGATGACGCATGGCTCCATGATTCACCGCAAGCCCATGTCGGCGGGCGCGACAGATGCCGCCCGTGTTTTCAAGGGCACCAAGCGCCCCGGACGCATGGGCAACGAGCGCGTGACGCAGCAGGGTCTTAAAGTCGTTCAGGTTGACCTGGACAGAAACCTTCTGCTGGTTCGTGGGGCGATTCCCGGCGCGAACGGCGGCCTGGTGCTGATCAGCAAGGCCCACCATTAATCCCGCCTTCGGCGGGGCTATTATTCGCGGGCTGCCTCAAAGCCCGCCTGTCCGTGCGAAGGCCGCTTCCTCGCGGCCTCGGTATACGGACTTATCTGTTTAGGAGAAAAACTATGCCAACTGTGGCGATAAAAACAAAGGGCGGCGGGCAAGCCGGCGAAATTACGCTGTCCGAGCGCGTCTGGGGCGCGTCGCGCAATATTCCGCTGATGCACCAGGCCGTTCGGGCCGAGATGGAAAACAGCCGCCAGGGTACGAAAAACACGCTGACCCGAGGCGATATCCTGGGCGGCGGGCGCAAGCCGTACCGCCAAAAGGGAACGGGCCGCGCCCGGCAAGGCTCGATTGTCGCGCCGCACTACCGGCACGGCGGAACGGCCCACGGGCCGCACCCGCGCACGGAACTGGGCCACTCGATGCCCAAGAAGATGCGCCGCGCCGCCATCCTGTCCGCGCTGTCGGCGAAGCTGGCGGATGGGGAACTGATTATCGTGGATGCGATTGCGCTGGACAACACGATCTCTACCAAAGCGGCGGCCACCTTACTCAGCGGATTGGGCGTGACCAAAAAATCGCTGGTAATCATCGAGGCTGTGGATGACGTGGTCATTAAGTCGCTTCGCAACATTCCGCAGGTGACACTGCGGGTCGCCCCTTCCTTCTCAGTCAGGGACGTGGTGGATGGCGGACTGGTGATTGTCACCCGCGCCGCCGTAGACAAGATCGAGGCGACCTGGAACCGTGACGAGGCGGCGGTGGTGGCTACGGACGCGCCGGAAACCGAGGAGGCCGTGAATGCTGACTAACTACGATATTATTGAGCGGCCCGTGATTACGGAAAAGGCGCTCGGCGAGAACGGCGACCGCCGTTATGTCTTCATCGTCAACAAGAACGCCAACAAGATACAGATCCGCGATGCGGTTCAGGCGCTTTTTACGCAGCCGGACGGCAGCCCCGTAACCGTGACTGACGTGAATACGATGGTCCTCAAGGGTAAGCAGAAGCGGTTCCGCGCCTTCGGGCGCATTTCGGCAGGCCGCTCGTCGGATAGGAAAAAAGCCGTTGTGACGCTGGCCGAGGGGCAGAGCATCACCATCTTCGAGGGCGTGTAAAGGAAAGGTTGAGGGCTGAGAG
>JAUJOK010000053.1:0-11975 GCA_030447685.1 Armatimonadaceae bacterium | reverse complement strand
CTGGTCGCTCAACGCTCAACCTTCAACTCTCATCCTGACAGGGAGACAAATAAATGGCGGTACGACAATACAAGCCGGTGACGCCGGGACGACGTTTTATGTCGATCTCGACGTTTGAAGAGATAACCAAGTCCAAGCCCGAGAAGTCGTTGCTGGAGCCGCTGAAGAAAAGCGGGGGGCGCAACAACCAGGGGCGCATGACCATGCGTAACCACGGCGGCGGCAACAAGCGCATGTATCGCATCATCGATTTCAAGCGCGACAAAGACGCGGTGGGCGCAACGGTGGAGGCGATTGAGTACGACCCGAACCGCTCGGCGCGCATCGCGCTGCTGCAATACGCCGACGGCGAGAAGCGCTATATCCTCGCGCCCATCGGTATCAAGGTCGGGGACGCGATTGCGAGTGGCGACGGCGCAGACATCAAGCCGGGCAACGCACTTCCGATTCGGGCGATTCCCGTCGGTACGCTGATCCACAATATTGAGCTTTCGCCGGGACGTGGCGGGCAGATGGTGCGTTCGGCGGGCGCGGGCGCGCAGCTTATGGCGAAGGAAGACAAGTATGCGCTTCTTCGTCTGCCGTCCGGCGAGATGCGGCGCGTGCTTCTGGAATGCCGCGCCTCTATCGGGCAGGTCGGCAATATCGACCATGAGAACGAATCGTGGGGCAAGGCGGGCAAATCCCGCTGGAAAGGCCGGACGCCACACGTGCGCGGCGTTACCATGAACCCACGCGACCATCCGCACGGCGGCGGCGAGGGCAAATCGCCCATTGGCCGCAAAAAGGGTCCGGTCTCGGCGACCGGTGTCCCGGCGCTCGGTTATAAGACGCGCCGCAATAAGAGCACGGACAAATTCATCGTCAAGCGGCGGAACAAGTAGCGACACTTTTCACCGTCGAATTTATTCGACGGTGGGAACGGTGTGAAGGCTATTCCGTCCATGTTGGCCGAAGTCGCTGGATTTCGGACCACGCACCCGACCGGACAATGGCCGGCGACGGGGCAGAGGAGAAATAGGAAAATATGGGACGAAGTTTAAAGAAGGGGCCGTACGCGGACCCCAAACTGCTGGACAAAATCGAGGGGATGAATAACCGGAACGAGAAGCGCATCGTCAAGACGTGGTCGCGCCGTTCCACCATCTTCCCGACCTTTATCGGGCATACGCTCGCGGTCCACGATGGGCGCAAGCATGTGCCGGTCTTTATCACGGAAAACATGGTAGGCCATAAGCTGGGCGAGTTCGCCCTGACCAAAACCTTCCGAAGCCATGCGGGCGGCACCGGTCAGGCCAGCCGCATCCGCAAGTAGGGAGGCAACAACAATGCAGGCAACAGCAACAGCCAAATACGTTCGTATGGCTCCCCGCAAGGTGCGGTTCGTTCTCGATACCGTTCGCGGCAAGTACGCCAGCGATGCTTTCAAGCAGCTTCAGTTCACGCCGAACTATGCCGCCGTGGAGATCGCCAAGGTGCTCAAGTCGGCGGTGGCGAATGCGGAAAACAACTTCGGCATGAATCCCGACTATCTCAAGATCGTCCGCTGTTTCGTGGATGTCGGGCCGACCCTGAAGCGGGTTCAGCCGCGCGCGCAGGGACGCGCCTATCGTATTTTAAAGCGCACCAGCCACATTACCGTCATTGTCGAGGAGGGCACGCCGCCTCCGACGACCCGGCAGCGTGAGCTGGATATTAAGAAGCGCGGCAAAAAGCCACCGCTGCGCGCGGCCATTGCGACCCCGACCGCTGCTGCTCCGGTGGTGGATGAGACGCCGGTCGCGGTGGAGGACACGGACGAGCAGACGACGGCTGCCGTCACTGAATTGACGGCGGGCGAGGCGGCCCCGACCGATGCCACGGCATCCGCCGCCGCTGAAGAACCGACCGAGGCCGCAAACGACGCGGACGCCGCGACGAAGGCAGAATAGGAAAACTATGGGACAAAAGATACATCCAATCGGCTTCCGTATCGGCGTCAACCGCGATCCGGACAGCAAGTGGTATGCCGATAAGGAATACGCGCAGTACATCCTGGAAGACGCGCAGATTCGCAAAACGGTCAAGAAGCGCCGGGGCTGGGAAAATGCCGCCATTTCCAAGGTGGAGATTGAGCGGCCCGGTAACACCATCCGCGTGACCCTGCACACCGCGAAACCCGGCGTCATCATCGGGCGCGGCGGCCAGGGTGTGGACCTGTTTAAGGGCGATCTGGAAAAGATGACGAAGAAGACGACGCACGTCAACGTCCAGGAGATTCGCCATCTGGAAACGAACGCGCAACTGGTTGCCGAAAGCATCGCGCAGCAGATCGAAAAGCGCATCGGCTACAAGCGCGCCATGCGCCAGGCCGTCACCCGCGCCATGAAACTGGGCGTGCGCGGCATCCGCTGCCATGTGGCCGGGCGCTTAGGCGGCTCGGAAATGGCGCGGCGCGAGCAGGACCGGCAGGGCAAGATTCCGCTGCACACGCTGCGCGCCGATATCGATTACGGCTTCACCGAAGCACTGACCCAGTACGGCCATATCGGCGTCAAGGTCTGGATTTATAAGGGCGACATTCTGCCCGGCGCGCGTCGTCCGGTTGAAGCCCCGGCTCCCCGCAGCGAGGCGCGTGATCGGCGCTCCGAGCGCGGCGATATGGGTGAGCGGCGCGGCGGCGGCGGTCGTGATGGCGGCGGAGGCCGTGGGCGATATGGGTGAGCGGCGCGGCGGCGGCGGTCGTGATGGCGGCGGAGGCCGTGACGGTGGTCGCGGCGGCGGTCGCGGCGGTCGCGGCGGCGGCGGCGGCGGCGGTGGTGGTCGTCCCGGTGGTGGTGGTGGTTACGGCGGGGGCGGTGGTTTCCGTCCTGGCGGCGGGGGAGGTGGTCGCTGATGTTAATGCCCAAGAAAGTCAAGTACCGGCGCGTGCATCGCGGCCATCGGCGCGGTAAAGCGTCCGGCGGCCAGCATGTGGATTTTGGCGATTATGCCTTGCAGGCGCTGGAATCGTGCTGGATGACGAACAATCAGATCGAGTCGGCCCGTATCGCCATGACGCGCAAGATCAAGCGCGGTGGTAAGATCTGGATTCGGGTTTTCCCGGACAAGTCCTACACCAAAAAACCCGCTGAGACCCGCATGGGATCAGGTAAGGGCGCGCCCGAAGGCTGGGTTGCTGTGGTCAAGCCGGGACGCATACTGTTTGAAATGAGTGGTGTCGCCGAAGAGCTGGCCCGCGAAGCGATGCGTCTTGCGGCGCACAAACTGCCGATTGCGACCAAGTTCGTGACGCGCCGCGACCAGATGCATGCCTTTGTTCCGACAGCGGAGCAGGCGGCTATCGGAGGGCGTGTAGGCGCCGGAAAAACAGCGACGGATGCGCCTGAAGACGTGACCGGTACCGTGGGCAATCAGGCGATGCCGGATATGCCGGAGCAGGCCGTGCAGGCGCCAACAGATGAAATGGTGGCGGCGGATCAGGCTCAGGGGAGTAGCGACAATGGCTGAAGAAGGCAAACTGCGCGTCAAGCAGGAACGGGCGGAATTATCCGGTCTGGATGAAGCCGGACTGCGGGCGCGCCTGGACGAAGAGAAAAAACGGCTGTGGAATTACCGGTTCACGCTGGGTAAACGCCAGTTGGAGAACACGGCGGGAATCGCGCAGACCAGGAAGCGTATCGCCCGTATCAACACCTATCTGCGTGCCCTGGAAAAGGACGGTAAGTAGTGATGGCGGAAACAGCAGCAGCAACCGCCGAGCAGACTCAGTCTCGCGGTAAGCGCAAGACGCGTATTGGTCTGGTCAGCTCGGACAAAATGGATAAAACGGTCGTCGTTTCGGTGACGACCCTGACGCAGCACCCGCTCTATGGGCGCACCGTAAAGCGCACCACCAAGTTCAAGGCGCATGATGAATTGAACGAGGCGGGCATCGGTGATACGGTGGAGATCATGGAGTGCCGTCCGCTGTCGCGCGAAAAGCGCTGGCGGCTGCTGCGGATCGTCGAAAAGGCGAAGTAGGAAACGCCCCCTCCGCCCCCACTAATGGGGGCACCGGAAAATTTTCCGTGGGTGGCCTTGTTCTGCAAAGCCGCTCTGGGTATTTCATTCGGGTACCCCCCTTATTGGGGGCGGAGGGCGGCCTTCACGTCGCCCTCATGCGGCGGATAGTCGCGGGCGATAAGTGGGCGGACGCCGCAATGCGGTGTTGCGCCGCTTGGAAACGGAAACCAAGATGATTCAGCAGTACACCCGCGTCAAAGCGGCGGATAATTCGGGCGCGCGTACCATTCTGTGTATCCGCGTTCTTAAAGGCTCCAATGCCAAGGTCGGTCACGTTGGCGATGTCATCGTCGGTGCGGTCAAGTCGGCGACACCGGGCGCGCAGGTGAAAAAGGGCGACGTGGTCAAAGCCATCATCGTCCGCACCAAGCAGCCGATCAAGCGGGGCGATGGCTCGACCCTGCGCTTCGATGAAAATGCCGCCGTCGTGCTCACTAACAACCTGGAGCCGCGCGGAACCCGTGTCTTCGGACCGGTAGCCCGCGAACTGCGCGAGGCGAATGTATCGGGCGGCATGAAGATTATTTCACTCGCGCCGGAGGTCTTGTAGGAATATGCCAGGTAAAAAACCAGTTAAACCCTTCGAAGGTAAGCTTCATATCAAAAAAGGCGACGAGGTCGAGATCATTACCGGCAAGGACAAGGGGCGACGGGGAACCGTGACCGAAGTTCTTCCCAAGCTGGGCAAGATCATCGTCGAAGGCAAGGACGAGCAGGGCAATACGGTGCCGTTGAACGCGGTGACGCGCCACACGAAGGGGCAGCCGACGCAGAACAACCCGAACCCGCCAAGCGGACGGCTGGTAAAGGCCGCGCCGATTCTGGCGAGCAAGGTGATGCTGGTAGGCGGCGACGGCAAGCCCACGCGCGTCCGCGTCCAGACCAGTGACAACGGTGCGAAGGTTCGCGTTTCAACCCGAACCGGCGACCCTGTCCAGGCCGCGTAAAAATCAGACTAAACGCCATGACGCTGAGAACGCCGAGACCCGAAAGAGTAAAATCCCTCTTCGAACCTGGCGAACTTGGCGTCATGGCGATTAACGCACCCCTCGGTCGGTAATCGAGGGGAATGAGGAGAAGAGAATATGCCAGACACGGAAACTTTCGTGCCGCGCCTGAAAGAGCGTTACCAGAACCAGACGGTTCCCGCGCTTATGAAGGAGTTCGGCTATAAGAATATTATGCAGGTGCCCAAGCTCGAAAAGGTCGTCATCAATATGGGAGTCGGCGTGGCGGGGCAGACCGGCGGCGACCCGAAGCTGCTGGACAACGCCATTCGCGACCTGACCACGATTACGGGGCAGAAACCGGCGGTAACGCGCGCCAAGAAGAGCATCGCGAACTTCAAGCTGCGCGAAGGCGCTCGCGTCGGGGCGAAGGTGACGCTGCGCGGGGTTCGTATGTACGAGTTCCTGGACCGCCTGTTCAACCTGACCCTGCCGCGTGTGCGTGACTTCCAGGGAATCAACCCGAATTCCTTCGATGGTCGCGGCAACTTCGCCATGGGCATGAAAGAGCAACTTACGTTCCCGGAGATCGAGTACGATAAGGTGGACAAGATTCGCGGCATGGACATCATTATCGTAACCACCGCGAACAACGACGCCGAGGCGCGCTACCTGCTCCATCAGTTGGGTCTGCCGTTCCGCCAGTCCGGCCAGACCGGGCCGGGCGGCGCAACACGTATGCAGTAGACACCGGTATGTTAGACCAGAAAAGAGGCGGGTCCTACGGGACCCGCCTCTTTTTATTTTCCGGTTGTCCGATCCGTTTACTTGATGGTGCCGTTCAGGCCGTTCGGGAAGAAGCCGCCGCTGTTGGTTCCGCCGAGATAGACGATGTTCAGCACTTCACGCGTGGAGCGGCTGAACGCGATGGCGTTGTTGTCGGTGGGCACGATGTTCGCCGCCGTGGTGGTACCGGCAGCGGGGCCGTTGGTGATACCCTGATCCTTATCGCCCGGACCGTCTGCCTGGTCTCTCAAGTCGGATAGTGCCTGTACGATCTGCTCGACGGTGCGGCCCAGCGCCTGCACGTTCCGGTTGCGGAAAAGTACCGACCGGATGTTGGCGGCATGATACCCTTCGACGGCCAGGATGCCCGCCGCCGCCGACAGGGTTTCCTTGTTGCTGATAAGGCGCGCGCCGCCCTTGTACGCGGTGACGCCCGCATCCTCGAACACGAATGCCGCATGGAAGAATAACAGTTCGTTGGCGTAGGGATCGAACTGTGTCGTGGTGTCGTTCTGCGGGATCAAACCTGCCGCCTTAGCAGCCGTCGTCCAGACTGCCGGGGACAGGTCAATCCTGGGCCTCTGTACCGCTGCGCCGCCGAGCGCCGAGCGCAGGAATCGTACATGCGCTTCCTCGTCCGCCGCTATCTCCTGGGCGAACTGCCGAAGCTCCGGCGTGGTGAAGTTCACCTGCCGCGCGCCGCTCGGCGTAGTGAAGCCGCCCGTATCACCGGCGGTCAGGCCGCGCCCAAAGACGCCCTGAAGGTAGAACTCGGCTTCCAGGGATTCCAGGTTGGGCGCGTGGTTCAGGACGTGGGCGTCCGTCACCGTCTGCGCCTCGGCCTTCTGGGCCAGGGTGGCGCCAGCGGCGGCGGCAATCAGCGTCCCGCCGATTACCTGGGCCATCGCCCGCCCGGAATTTGGCTGCTCCGCTATATCTTTTGTTTCCATTTTATTCCTTTTCTATCTTAAATGGTTCGGGCCTGGTTGGCGAACAGCACGGTGCGAAGATTACCGGCGTGGTAGGCTTCGACAGCCAGAATACCGGCGGCGGCTTCCAGGAAGTCCTTGTTATTGATAAACCGCGCTCCGCCCCGGTAAGCCGTGACGCCCACGTCCTCGAACACAAACCCGCCGATCAGGAAGTTCAGCTCATTCGCGAACGGATCGAAGCTGCTGCCCAGGCCCGCCGCCTGCGCCGCCGCGTTGAAAGCAGCGGTGAAGTTGATTGCCGGGCGCGGTACCGCCGCCCCACCAAGCGCGCTGCGCAGGAAGTTGACATGCGCCGCTTCGTCCAGGGCGATCTCTTCGGCGTACTGGCGGAACTCGGTTGTGGTGAAGTTCACTTGCCGACCGCCCGTGACCGGCCCCGATTCCGGCACGTTCATGCCGGTGCCGTTCAGACCGCGCAGATAATACTCGGCTTCCAGATATTCCAGGTTGAGCGCGAAGTTCAGAACATCGGCGTCGGTGGGCGTGCCGCCCTGGCCGGTCGCCCGGATTGTGCCGTTCAGACCGGCGGGGAAGAAGCCGCCGCTGCTGGCCGTGCCGCTGGGCTGAAGATAAACGATGCGAAGCACCTCATCGGGTGTGCGCTCGAACGCGAGGCCGTTGTTGTCGGAAGGCACGATGTTGGCCTGTCCGTTAACCACGATGGGCTGATCCTTGCCGCCGCCAGCCTGCGCGCGCAGGTTTGACAGCGCGGTTGTGACCTGAGCCACGCTCGGCCTCGCGCCACCACCACCACCGCCGCCGCCGCCGCCAGGCGGCGGAAAGACAGTGCCGGGAGGCGTGCGGCTTCCGGCGTCGCAGCCGATAAGCGCCAGGCCCGCCGCCAGTGCCGCGCCGCTGCCGATGGCGCGCAGAAGAGTGCGCCGTGAGACTCGTCCTTGAGCCATAGCGGCTCGCAGTTCATCCAGTGAATCCATGTAGGTACCTTTCCGGGGCAGCTTTTCACGCCGCCGAGGGCATTGCGAGGAGTGAAGTACGTCGTTAAGTTCGTGAATCGCTCATTGGCGAAGCGAGACTGTTCAAAGCGACAGCCATCTGTAGTGTAGATAATTGCCTTGTCCATAAGCCAGCCTGAAAACTGTTCATTTTCTGCTCATTTTACTGGTCGTCTATCTCCTGACACCATAAAAAAGCCGCTATCCAGCTAATTCCTTCGCATAGATGCCGCCGGTAGGTACTGAATGGCAGGTTCAGAATGTCCGCCGCCTGCTCCTGAGTGGCGGCGGGAAATAGGTACGTGTGGTAAACGGCGCGGCTGCCCCGAGCCTGGCGCGGGCGTGCCTGCAGCGATTCAAGCGCTTCGCGTATCAGCCCGCGCAGAACGGCGACCTTTTCCGCGCTGCCTGTATCTCCATTCACCCGCTGCGCCACGATACGCGAGCGCAGCAGCGGACTGGCGCGCAGTTCCTCAGGGCGGGAAAACAGACGAATTGCCTCACGGACCGCCGCCGCGAACTCCGGCTCACTCAGGATCAGCAGCGGCTCAGGGAAGGTCGGCGATGCCGCAGCGCCTTCTTCTTCGGCCATCTCCTTTTCCGCAAGCAGCCCCATCCAGGTCAAGGGCGGCAGTTTGCGCCAATCGTGCCCGAATGTGCCATAGCGCCTGCCGCCGACTGCGAAATCCGCTTCCGGCAGTCGGCTCATCTCCGCATAAGCGAACATGGGTGACCAGAAATCGGGGTCGGAGCAGGGGAAGAAAGTGCAGGCGAGGCCGGGGATGGTCAGGCAATAGCGGACGTTGTGAGCGAAGATCAGGCTCAGAATCGGGCAAACGTTCTGGTACGTATCGCGCGCCATCCAAAAACGGAAAAGCGTTGCCTGCTCACCCGGACGAAGGGGAGCGTAGCGCTGCATGGAGTCCCAGGCCGCTCGTACTGCCGGGTCGGCATCACGGTCGGCAGGGGTAGTCTGGTGCAGGGCGATCAGGCCGACCATTCCCACTATTTCGCCTGTACTGCCCGATTCGCGAAACACGGTTACGCCCTGTGGCTGCCGCGCCAGCCAGTACGCCAGGAGATGCGCGGATGCTTCCCCTTCCTGTCGGGTGACCATTGCCCGCAGCGCCGGATGGTCGGCTTCCCGTGCGGGGGCGGCAAAGACAGTGGCATTGTGCTGCCAGGCGAACGCTTCGCGAACGACAGCGTTGTCCCGGTGCAGAAAAATCGAGTCCAGCAAAACACGCTGCTGCTCCTGGGCCTGCGTCGCCTGGAACCGGGCAATATAGTAGCTGCGTGCGCGCCGGTGCAGCACGCTGTAGCGGTCGGGGTTGCGCCAGCGCAGGTCGGCAATCAGCGCCTCCCGCGCCACATCATGGGGAAAGAGTCCATGACGTCCCGCCTCGACAAAGGACAGCCCGCGCAGCCATTCAAACAGATCGCGCGCATCGGGAATCGCCAGCATCTCCGCCAGTAAGCTCTCCGTAGTCACATGAACCAGCGCGCACGCTTCCAGCGCCGCCCGGTGGGCCGCACCGGGAATCTTTCGCACGAACCGCTCCAGAAGCGTCTGTATAACGTCCGGCGCGGCTTTCGGGTCGAAGGGAATATCGCCCCGCTGCGCGATAACGTCCGCGACCAGCGAAAGTGCGAGCGGATGGCCGTGCGTAAAGTTCAGGGCGCTTTGATGATGCTCGGAAGGCACGGCACGCTGCGCCAGGTAACGACGGCTTTCGTCGGCGCTGAGGTTATGCAGGGGCAGCGCGCGGATCATCGTCTGCCAGCCCGCGTCCGCCCGCCACGGGGCCGAAAGCGGCTCCCGGCCTGCCAGCACGACCAGCACATCGGCGGGCAGCCGGGGCAGGAAATCTTCTCGTATCCAGCCATCCAGCGGCTCCAGCGCCTCATAAGTATCGATCAGAAGGACGCAGCGACGGGTAAAATCGGGGGCATTCTGCGCCTGACGGAGCGCTCCTTGAAAAGCTTCCAGGGTGGGTTCGATGTGCCGCCCATCCACGCAGACAACCGGTACGCGCAGGTCGCGGCAATGCGCGGCGAACGCATGGAGCACCGTCGTCTTCCCGATGCCGCCGGGGCCGTGGACGTACAGCAGGCAGAACGGCAGTTCCGTCGCCGTGACGGTGGAGTGAAAAAGCGTGATCTCGTAGGTGCGCCCCACCAGTTGCCGGTGGCGTACCGTATCCAGACGATTGCCGATGTTACCTGTCATGGCCGGAATGTTTCTAAGAACGCGCGTACACCCGCCTGTTGGGGCGGTGCGTTTTTGCCACATCAAACTATACCTTAATCTAATAAGATTAGATAGTGAACAGAAAATGACCATTAAACGGACGGGTAATGATAGCCGGGAGCGCAGTATACTTTTAAATGAACCCTTTTGTGTGTTCAAATGTCGCCGCCCTTTGCAGGGGTGGCCTTTTCCCTTGTTCCAAGGAGGAACGTATTATGAGGTTCCATCGCAGGATTGTGGCGCTTCTTGCCGCCGGGGGCGTGTTGATACCCGCCCTGATGATCGGTCGCGCGCTTAGCTCCGATCACGCCGACACGCCGCAGGTGGTCGCCAATCCCGGCACCGACCTGACAGACGTCTTTATATTCCCCAGCCCCAGTAACCCGGCGAATGTGGTGCTGGTCATGACCGTCAATCCCCTGATTCCTCAGGGACAGGCGGCAGGTGTCTTCTTCGATCCCACCGTTCTGTATCAATTTAAGATAGACAACACCGGGGATGCCGTCGAAGACCTGGTGATCCAGGCAAAATTCGGACCGCAGGCAGCGAACCAGATCATGTCCATCAGCGGACCCACTGCGCCCTTAGTCACCGGCACGAGCAGCAGGCTTCTGCCTAACGCGGCAAGCGGAAACATCAATCAGGCGTTCTCGCCGTCGCCGGGAGTGCAGGTGTTCGCGGGCGCTCGCTCCGACCCCTTCTTCTTCGACCTGGAGCGCTTCTTCATGATCCTGCCCGACCGGGCCACCCCGATCACCGGTCAGCCTGACCCTACTCCCAACACGCCTAAAGCGACGTCCTGGCGTCCGCCGGGGCAGGCGAAAGACTTCCTTGCAGGCTTCAATCTGCTCGCTATCGTCGTCGAAGTGCCCAAGGCACAGCTTATCGGCAACCCGAACGGCCAGATCAGCCTCTGGTGCACCACCAGCAAGTAATACGGGAGAATTAATACAATGATGAATAAACGAATGTATGCAGGAGCCTGCGCCGTAACAGCGATTCTGGGGCTGGCGGCCCTTGCCGGTTGCGACGCGGGCAGCCGCAGTGGGGGCTTCTCCGGCCCTCCGAATGGTGGCGGCACGGGCGGCGGCGGTGGCGGCAGCGGCGGCGGTGGCGGCAACGGGCAGACCTTCCAGCAGGTAGACCGTCTGGCGCGGCCCGTCGTGAACGAGGTCTTTGCGACCGTGGCGAACAACCGCCACCAGATCAACAACCAGATCGCTCCGACCCAGGACCCCGCCGAAATCGCTAACGACATCCAGAGCTTTATGACCGGCACGGCAGGGCGCTCGCAGCAGATTACCGACGTGGTAAAGGCGGTGCTCGTGCCCGATGTCATGAAGGCAAATCTCAATGCATCCGGACAGGCGGCCTATCTGGGCGTCGAAACCAACGGAGCCACGGGCGGAACCTTCGGGGGCCGCAAGCTCACCGACGATGTGGTGGATATTTCGCTCGGCATTGTCTTCGGCAATACCATCCCGTCGCTGGGACTTGCGCCCAACGACAACAAGGCGATTCCTTCGCTGACCAGCGATAACGTCGGCCCGGAAAGCAAGAACTTCCAGGGTACCTTCCCATATCTGGGAAACCCACGCTAAAAGTAGTTGTCTGGCGGCGGCAATAAGCAGCCGCCAGGCATCTTCCTTATACTGTGATCTGATGAAGCGCCTTATTGCTTATCTGCTGCTTTTTGGCCTGGGGGGACTCTGGTGGGCATGGACGGAAGTTTCCATCCGACAGGCTTCCTCCAAGCCCACGCCCCCGGCTGTCACACGCCCGCCCCATGATCCGCTGCTGAGCACGAAAACGATTGCTTTTTACGAAGAGCGCGTGCGCCGCGATCCGCAGGGCGCGCTCTCTTTTTCCCACCTGGCGGGCTGGTATCTGCGGAGGCACCGCGAGACCGGCGACATAGCCGACGTGCTGCGTGCCGAAAAGGCGGCCCGCCGCTCGCTGGCGATCCGCACCCACCATAATGCGCCCGCGTGGAACCAGTTGG
>JAUJOK010000052.1:2477-38897 GCA_030447685.1 Armatimonadaceae bacterium | reverse complement strand
GACCGCGACCATTCATCAAAATCCTTGAGGGAGACTGTGGAAATGATCGGATTCATCAGTAAGAAAAAGAAGGCGTGGTGCCTTGCTGGCGGCATTGCCGCCCTGCTTGCGCCGGCCCTGTCCCTTACCGGCTGTGACGGCGGCGGCGGCGGCGGCGATAACGTCGTCAATATGCGCTCAACTCTGGACGGGCAGCAGGAACGGCCAACGCCCCGGGCCACGCCAGCCAGCGGCAGCGCGATAGTGCAGCTGAATGCCACCAACAACACCATTGAGGTTTTCGTAAATACCCAGGGGCTGACGAACGTTGTCGCCGCCCATCTTCATGTCGGCAGTACTGCGGAAGCCGGTCCCGTAATCTTCGATCTGTTTGTTCCCGGCGACGGCGTTTTTCCGGCGAGATTGAGGAAAACGCTCACGCCAGCGAACCTGAAGCCGGGTACATCGCCGAGCGGCATTACCGCCAACAGCTTCGATGAAGTCCTGAATCGCATACAGGAGGGCAACACGTATATCAACATTCACACCAACGACAACGTGGCACCCCCCAACTCGGGTCCCGGCGACTTCCCCGGCGGCGAAATCCGCGGTCAAGTCGTCCGGTAAGCGGCTTCTCGTTACACAAGGTCACTTCACGAAACAAAAGGGGTCTTTCATTTCGTGAAGTGACCCCTGTAGGACATAGAAATCAGTCGGCAACAAAGATAGTGAATTAGCGAGGGGTACCAGCCCAAAGTTGTCACCGCATGCCGCAACGATCCCGAAGCGCATCGGCTATGCACCACGGAGGGACGGCTGATCGTTTCGGCGGAGGCGCTGGGGCACTTCTTTGGGATCAGAGTGCGGTTGGGATAGGAGGATCGCGCGGAGAAGATAATGCCCTACAAGGTATGTCCTCGCTGCGGCAGGCACGCGAACATCTATTCCCCGGTGTGCCGGCAGTGTGGGCGCAAGTACCGGACGCATGTTCTCGCTCCGCGTAAGCCCAGGAGAAAAGCACCTCTCACCTTTTGGCTCGCGTTCCTATTTGCGTCCCTGCTGGCGGCTTGGCTGCTGCTTAATTTAGCCGGATGAGCGTGAACTGACCTTTTCGTCTTTGACGGACAGTGGGTTAAGCAGAAGCCGACGTTTGCCGCGCCTATCGCTCAAACTCAGCCGGGCTGACATACTCCAGGCTCGAATGATCCGCTGCCAGTTATAGCCAGCTTCGGTGTATGCAAACACCTCCGCTTATGCGTTCAGCGTGGGAGGGGGCAGCCGTCGGGGCCGCAGATGCCTGCCGCTATCTCCTGTCGGCGCTCCTGCTCCAACTGCTCCTTCTGCCACTGCCAGTCGATAACCGGGTGGAACCTCTCCGGATGCTGGGCCGCCCAGATCTGCTTACGGATGACGAAGTTCTGCGGGTCAAGGCTAAGCGCTGCCCGCCACTCCGTCACCGCCTCGTCACGCCGCCCCAGAGAATCCAGGAGCCGTCCCAGACGCAGCTTCGTCGCCACCAATTCCCGCTCCAGGGGTTCCAGTGTGTAGCCTCCTTCACCTTCTGGACTTTCCCCCGGTTCACCCCCTTCCAGGAAGCGCTCGACTGCCGCCACATCCTCTGCGCTGTCAATCGAGAAGCCGCCGAACCTGGCATAGCGGATGATGCCCTCCTCGTCCACCAGCAAGCCATTGGGAACCACCTTGAAGCCAAAGAGCGTGCTGGTTATGCCCTGCTCGTCCACAAGCGTTGGGAACGTGGTAGTGGCCTGCTCCACATAGGGCGTGGCCGCTCCTGCGCCGGTGTGCTCCAGCGCGATGGAGACCAGTTCGAAGTTTGTGTTCCGGTGTTTTTCATAGAACCGCTGCCAGCCTGGCAGCTGCGCGCGGCACCCTCACCAGGAACCCCAGAAGAACAGCAGCAGGCGCTTGCCGCGCAGAGAGCGTAGGGCAAGATCGCCGCCGCTGCCAAGCCGGGGCAATCGGATATCGGGCAACGGATCACCGACACGTGCTGTGCCTGTTGTCGAAAAGTCAGTCATTTTTATCCCCACGCTGACTTCTATGGTACGGTCAGCTTAGTTTACTCAGCACAGGCTTTAACGCATGAACGAAAGAATTGCCTTGACCATAAACGAGCTACGCGAGCTTCTGGAATACGACGCCTGGGCAACGCGCCAGCTCATCGAAGCCGCCGCAACGGTCGACAGCACGGCGGCGTGGACGCATGATCTGAACGGCACGCCGCGCACTTCGCTGCGCCAGCAGTTGGTACATCTGGTCATCACCGTGGACACCTATCGCGCCCTGCTGCAAGGAAAGGAGCCGCCCCCGGAGCGGCCCGAAGCGTTCGCCGAACCTGTCGCTCTTACTTCCTTCCATGAGGCGGTCCGCGAGCGCCTGAACGCGCTGCTCAGCGAACTGCCCGATGACGCACTCAACACCGTGGCCGAGTGGCGCAAGAAGGAGCATATCCTGCACGTCTCGCCCGCCGAGGTGCTGCGCCACGTCGTCAATCACGGCACCTATCATCGCGGCCAGGTCGCAGCCTTGTTGAAGCTGCACGGCCTCGATTTCCCCGAAACCGATTACATCTCCTGGAAAAACGCACGCAATGCAGCAGCCCCCTGACCTTCACGAAAGGCTCCGGGCGGTGGCTCGTCTTTTGCCATCACGGAGGTGGCTTTCCCTGGGCTTGATCTGACCGCTCCTGGGTGGAAGGAGAGCGCGAGCCGTAGAGCTTGTCTACCTCGGCAGCAGCAGGGCCAAGCTTCGCCTGCCGCTCCGTGCGTGAAGGCGGCTCGCTCCAGGGCATCTGTGCAAAGATCAGCTTCGGGATGTTGATGAACACGTCCGTGCCGCTGCGCCTGAGCACCGCATCCCGCGGAATATAGATGTCGCTCTTGAAGAGCAGCCCGCGCGGCACCCGCAGGTAGCCTTCCGTCTCCTCCGTTGCCTCAATGACCTGCTCCACTGTGCCAATCTCCCCGTGGTCAGAGCCGCGCACCGTATCGCCCGGCTGCACGCCCGCGTGGGCTGTCGCCGAAGTCGCAATGGCGGCCAGGAACTCATCCACGGTGATGACGGCGTTGGCGATCAGCGGATAGTTCAGGTGGATGGATGCTTCATACTCGGGCACGGTTGCCGCGCCGATGGCGTCCGAGAGAAACGTCACATCGAATCCTGCTTCCATAGCGTGCCGCCCGGTGGACTCGCAGCACAGGTTGGCGGTCATGCCGGCAATCACCAGGTGCGTGATGCCCATTTGCTGGAGGTGCTCGGGAAGGTCGGTGGTGAAAACGTCGCAGCTTTTGTGCGGCAGGAGTACCGTGTCGTCCTCCTGGGGCTGCAAGTCGGGATGGAAGTCCGCGCCCCAGCTGCCCGCCAGAAACATCTTCTTCTCGAACATCAGGCGGTTGATGCCGCTTCTGCGCTGCAGTTGCTCGCCCGCGTAGTCCTCCTGGGTGTAGGCCATCGGGCCGAACAGGACCGGCACGCCGCGCAGCCGTGCGCCCGCAATCGCGCGCTTCAGATGGCCGACCACGTCATTCTTTATTACGGTGCTTTTGGTCATCTCCCAGGCGGCTCCGCCTTCGGAAAGGAAGTCGTTGACCGGGTCGATCACCAGCAGGGCCGTCCGGTCCGGTGGGAAGGAAATGCCGGCTTCTTCCTTGGGCAGGTAAGTAGGGCTTGCCGTTGGGGTCTTTGGTGTTGATGGTGGCATTCTGTTGTTTTCCTTTGTTGGTGTTGCTGCTGCCGTCTCAGTGTCGTAAGGCCAAAGGCAATAAAAGACGCAGGGAATGCCATGGGCCTTGTCAGACTGCCAAAACGGCTGCCTACGTCAGGGCGTCTTTGATGGTGTCCTTGATCTTGCCCGCGGTCTGGCGCACCATGTCCCCCAGGATGATGGTCTTGTCCGTGTCGGTCGTGTCTTCCTGCGGCAGCGGGAATTGGAATGCCTCGGCCAGCGGCGCGGGCCGGTTCACCACATAGGCAGCGGAGGTTTCCGAGTAGACCTCGCGCGCCTCCTCGGCGGTCATCCTGCCGGTCACGATCTCGTGCATCAGGTTGATCGCCAGGATATTGGCCGCTTCCATGTCACAGCGGGCGGACACCTCGCCCTTGGTGCGCTCCACAACCACACTGCCGTCGAACCGGGCCAGCTCGCTGAACATCTCCGGAGGCACGCGGTAGTCGATGAACTGCTCCAGAACGTCGGAGTGCGGCTGGGGGAAGTTGTGGGGCACTTCATCACGGTAGACGATGGTGCGCTTCCAGGGGCCGGTCTCAAACCAGATAAGGCGGCTGGGAGTCGCTTCATTGGGCAGACCGTACTTATTGATGATCTCATTGGCTGCTTTTTGGGCCATCTTGGGCCAGTCACTGATGATAGACTCGACCGTTTGAGTATCTACCAGGGCGGGTGTCGGCTTCTCGCCGCCTTCAGCGACGGTCTGCGTCTTGGCCGCGCTCATCGCTCCTACAGCGACCGTCTTCAGTCGCTCTTTGGGTTCCATATCTCCGGTTTCAGTCATGACATTACTCCAATTCTAAGATTGAGGCAAGTTGTAACAAGCCTATATACCGCAGGGATTGCAGGCGGAAACTGCTGAGGCGCTTCGGTGGAAGACGAAGCCGCACTGGGTTTGGCAGCAAAACATTTTTTGCCGTTCCGTTTTACGCTTTCATCAAGTGCCCTATGCGACCGCTCCCCCACAGGAGGAGCCAGCGCCGGCTGTGCAGCCGAGGCAGTGCTCGCCTGTCACGATGCGCCGCCGTTCGAGCACAAAGGCATCGAAGTCCCGGATGTGACGGGGGCAATCACCGGCGACGGGCATCTCCAGCATCTGGTTAAAGTCGCAGTCGTAGAGCGTGCCCTCGTAACCTACGGAGATGAGCGAGCGGCACATCACATTGGCCGCGGCGGCAGGGTTAAACGCACCGGCAAGCCTTTCCATGTAGCGCTCGTAGTTGCCGGAGCGCTGGAGAAAGTGCTTGAAACGTGCTATTGGCAGGTTCGTGATCGTAAAGAGGCGGTTGAAAACGACGCCGTACCGGGTCTTTAGCTCCTCCTTATATTCCGCTTCTATCGCCGCCTGTGCGGGCGGCAGAAACGCGCCCGTTGGGTTGTAGACCAGGTTGAGCGCGAGTCCTGACTCTTCCCGGCCATAGCCCTTGCTGTTCAAAAGCCGCAGTCCCTCGATACTCTGGTCAAAAACGCCCAGCCCCCGCTGCGCGTCGGTGCGCTGCGCCAGGTAATAGGGCAGTGAGGCGACCACTTCGACACCATGACCCGCGAGGAAGTCCGCCAGGTGCTCCTTACCGGGCACGAACAGAATCGTCAGATTGCAGCGGTCGATCACCTGCCGTCCGAGCGCCCGCGCCTCGTTCACCAGGTACTCGAAGTTCAGATTGAGTTCGGGCGCGCCTCCAGTGATGTCGAGCGTTGTGATCCAGGGATAGCGTCGCAGCACATCTATGACCAGTTCGGCTGTTTCGCGCGTCATCTCCTCGGTCCGGTTCGGCCCAGCGTCAACGTGGCAGTGCTTGCACGCCTGGTTGCAGCGCTTTCCGACGTTCACCTGGAGCGTGTTGATCTCCATCGCCCGCAGTGGAAACAGGCCCGCTTCTTCGAGCTTCTGCCCGAAGCGCGAAACAGAGGACTCGGATGTCAGCGGCGCCATTGGGAGCGGGGTTACAGAGTTGGGCATGGCTACATGCCCACCTTCTCGACCGAGCGGATCGCCTGCAGGCCGTGGATGAGTGTTGCGCCGCCCCGCACGCCAGAGGCGACGTGAATCGCCTCGGTCATCTGCTCGGTATTCGCGCCCGTTTCCAGGCAGGTTTGGGCAAACGAGTCGATGCAGTAGGGGCACTGCACGGCGTGGGCGACCGCCAGCCCGATCAGCGCCTTCTCCCGTTTGCTGAGCGAACCCTCTTCCAGTGTCGCTGTGTACCAGGAAAAGAACTTGTCCATCAAATCTTTACGCTCTTTGCCCATTGCTGCGAAGCGGGACAGATCGTTATCATCGTAGTAGTCGCCCATTATGGTGTTCCTTTCATCCATGGCGGCTTCGTAAACGCGCCGCGCGTGAACCGCAGATAGAGCAGGCCGAGCACCACCCCAAACAGGATATGTGCAGTCGTCATCGGCACCAGTTCCGAGCGCGCTACCATAAGCGGGTTTGCCCACGTCAGCACCAGAGCGAAGACGAGTGGGTACGAGGCAAGCGCGTAGCTGGCCGACGCGAGCACCGTACGTACGGGTGGTAGGTCGCGGATGAACGGGATAGCAATCCAGCCCATCAGCGCGCTGGTCGCCATGTGGGTCGCGAAGCCGACAGCAGTCGCCCCCGTCAGCTGCCCATCGGCCACGTCGTCGCTCAGCCACATCGCGGCGATAAGGTTGGGGTTCGTCCAGACGCTTCGCCCGCACGCATACTGGTAGCCCATCATGCCCAGGGCCATTGCGGCTCCCGCGATCAAACCGGCAAGCGTACCGGCGCGTACCGGACTATCCAGTGTCCTGCGTCTATCCAAATGAAGTCGCCTGCTCACCGTCCGGCCCGGTCGTGCTGGATAACGTCCCGGAAAAGTCCCTGATGATTTGGCGGTACGCTGCGGCGACGGGCCGGGGCCTGCGGTCCAGGTCGAACAGCCCAACCGGGTTGACCATGCCGCGCTCCTCCTTGAGAGCCACGTCCCAGTCCACCTGGTCAATTAAACTGAACCAGGTGAAGCCGATCACCGGCACTCCCTCCCCGTGCATGAGCCGCACGTTCAGGAACTGCTTCCATAGCCAGCGGGCGGCTTCGCCTTCTCCCTGACCGATATTATTCGTTTCGGTGTGCATGATGGGGTGCTGGTAGCGCTCCCAGTACTGCCTGGTTATGAGATACCAGCCGAATACGTCGCCCGCAGGCTCGATTTTCCCGCCGGGAAGCACGATCTGCTCGTTCCGGCGGTAGAAGTCGTTGCCCATCACGATCCGCTCCCCAAGCCCATGGTTCATGAACCAGTCGAGCTCGCCATCCTGCAGGCCGCAGCGGCGTAGATAGTCGCGCATCTCAGGGCATGGCGGATGGGAGTAGAGCAGGTCGAAGGACAGGAACCGGCGCTGGTTCTCGAAATCGGCCTTCGCCACCATTTCCGGCTCCTGGCAACCCTGGTGGAAATACTCCGTGCTCTCGCTTTGAATAAAAAAGACGTCATTGCACTCGCGCCGGATCGCCTCAACGGCGAGCAGGTTCGCCCGGCACAGGTGCTTCAGCGCGGTCACGAACGCCTTCTCACTTTGGAGCTGTTCGTTCCACAGACCGTGCAGGGCGCTGAGTTTGGCGGCGATGAAGATCTCGTTGACCGGCGTGTACAGGCGCACCCAGGGATAGCGCCGGGCGAACGCCCCGGCATACTGGGCAAACAGCTCCGGGAACTCCGGGTTCTGGAAGTTTTCGAGCCAGTCAGGCACGCCGAAGTGGCACAGGTCCATGATCGGCTCGATCCCCAGGCGGCGCATCTCGGCAAAGACCTCGTCGGAGAAACTCCAGTCGTAGCGGCCCGGCCCGAGGTGCATCCGGTAATAGGGCGGGCCGTAGCGCAGGTATTTGATGCCCAGCTCATGGGTGAGCTGCAGGTCGTCGCGCCAGCGCTGATAGTGGAAGCAGGTGGCAAGCTGATCCCTGCGCTGGCGCCGGCCATTGCGCCCGGTGATGGTCGGGTAGCTGCACTCGATACCGGTTGCGAACAGGAAGTCTCCCCGGGTGAGCGCGTCCAGATCGAGTGCCACGTTTTACTCCTTACCGCGGAGCCAGTGGTAAACCCCGGCCACAAGCGTGCTGTAGAGCGGGTGGATCCCGCACACCATCGCACGCGTGCGCGTCTCCTGCTCGCTCGGCGGCAGCATGAGCTTCATCCTGGGCACGAGCCAGCCAGGACCGACCGCCCAGACCAGAAGGCCGTGCACGGGCGCGAGCAGCAGCGAGGGCAGGCGCAGGCTGCTCCGGAGCAGGCTGTAGATCACGCCCCAAAAGCCGCCATACAGCAGGTGCCATGCAAAGCCCACCATGTAGCGCTGGTCCTTATCGAGGCTGATTCCAAAGATGCCGGTGGCGACCTTCTGCACGAATGTCGCCGTTACCCGGTCCATATTGGGCGGCATAGCCGGGCCGTCCGCGAGCGCCTCGCCCGCCGTGAGGCCCGCGGACAGGTCCGCTCCGTTTTGCGTGGCCCCATCGCCACCATCGTCCATTGCGCTCGTCGCCTTTTGGTAGGCCGACCCGATCAGCGAAACGGCGACGGCTCCCGCTATACCCGCTAAAAGCCCGCATGCAACAACGGCGAGCGGCGTTTCCTGTGGTTTGCTCATGCCTCCTCCTTTTGCCCTGCCCAATCAGGGGGCTTCGCCCCGCATCGTGGCCAGCGCCGTCTTCGCCTCGGGCAGACAAAGGGCCGCGATGCCGACGTTAGCGAGCGCGCCCACGATGCAGTAGACGCACCACGCTTTTTCCTTGAGCGGCATCTGCGCGAAGTACCAGGCGGCGACCGCCGCCTCCGTGACGGCTTTGCCTGCCGCCACTAACGGCACCAGTGGCTGCTTCGTCGCCCGGTTGGCGCCGCCGAACGCGGCGAGCGGCAGGTTTGCGGCCAGGCTCGCGACCGAGAGGGTTCCGTCCGGCACCCCCAGTGCGTAGGCCGTATCCGACGAGTTTACCTTGTCGGAGTCGAAGCCGGGAAGCGGCGGGTCGGGAAGATGCTTGAGGATGCCCGTCTGGAACAGGCTGACCGTTCCGAGTGCGGCCATGCCGATTAGCGACAGTCCAACGATGGCCCGCCGCCGCCGCAGGTCATTGTCGTGGTTTTGCTGCAGCTCGGCGCGCAGTTGTTGAGGATTATGTGCCATTTCGAATCCTACTCTTTCTTATGTCGCAGCGCCGTATAGAGGCCGCCCGCCACGATTGCGAGTGCCCCGGCGACGATGCCGCGGTGGGTGGTTGCCCAGAGTTGCGGGCTGAAAGTGCGCGCCTGCTCCTCGAACGCGCCATGCGCGCCGAAGTCACGCTCCTGATCCACCGGCTCGTGCAGGTTGTCGGGCCGGTCGGGATCCTCCGGCTCGCCTTGCCGCTGCTGGCCGTCGAAGCCGATCCTGGACAGCGCCCAGTCCCCAAGCTGCGGCGCGAACTTGTTGCCGATGACCGCCTGGAGCGCGGGCACCCCGACGATAAGCTCACGGCGGTCGTTGTGCGCGGCCCAGAAGATCGCCTCTGCCGCCACCTCGGGCCGGTAGATGCCGCCGATGGGCTTGCCCTTGTTCGGGAGCCGGTTGCGCACCCAGCCGAACTGGGGCGTGTTGACGCCGGGAAGCTGCACCATCGTGAGCTTCACGTTGCTCTTGTCATGGAGGAGCTCGGCGCGCAGGCTGTCGCAGAAGCCCTGGATGGCGTGCTTGGCCCCGCAGTAGGCGGATTGCAGCGGGATACCCCGGTAAGCGAGCGCGGAGCCGACCTGCACGATAGAGCCTTTGTCTCTGGGCAGCATGCGCTTGAGGGCGGCGAGCGTGCCGTAGACGAAGCCCAGGTAGGTCACCTCGGTAACGCGCTTGAACTCACCCGGCGTCATCTCCTTGACCGGCGAGAAGACCGAAGTCATGGCATTATTGACCCAGACATCGATCGGGCCAAGCTCCCGCTCGACGCTTTCGGCGGCGGACTCGACCGCATCGGCATCCGCCACATCGGTCGGCAGCACGAGCGCTTTACCGCCCAGCTCCTCCACCTCGCGTCTGGCTGCCTCCAGACCTGCCTTGCCCCGCGCGAGCAGGCCGATGTGCGCCCCTTCCTTCGCAAAGCGGCGCACTGTCGCCCGCCCAATCCCCGCCGATGCACCCGTGATGACCACGATTTCCGGTTTGCTGCCCATTAAGGCGCCCTTTCTCGCTTGCTCAGCAGCAGGACAGGCGTCTAACCACTTGCTGATTCAGTTGATGAACGTCCGTGTCTAAACCCGCTTCCGCCCGCTTTAAAGTGAATTGCCTGGATTCACCCCGCCGCCGCTGCCCATGATGAAGGCAATTCGCGAAGGTGCCAGAATCCTTTGTGGATTTACCCGGCAGCGAATTCGGCCCCGTCATCATCCCGATGGACTTTCAGGTAAACAAAAAGGCTGAACACCCAATCAGCCTTTAGTCCGTTCTCTGTCTCAACCTTTAGACGGAGGACAATATCACTACTTGCCAGCCGCCATCATGTCCGCGGGTTCGTCGGTGTACCCGGTGTTTCCTTTGGGCACCGAGAACTGCAACCCCTGGGTGTAGGAGTGCTTCTCGCCCTTCATGAACGCCATTGCCGTTTTGGCATAGAACTGCCGGGCCTCCTCGACGCTCTTCTTGCCGGTGGACACGTCGTGAGCCAGGTTGATGGCCAGGAAGTTCATCTCTTCCTTATCGCAGCGCGCCGACATCTCGCCCTTGGTGCGCTCGACGATCACGCTGCCGTCGTACCTGGCGAGGTCGCTGAACTTGACCACCGGAACCTGATAATCGATGAACTGCTCCAGCAGGTCCGTGTGCTTCATGGGAAAGTGGTGCGGCACTTCCTCGCGGTAGAGGATGGTCCGCTTCCAGGGACCGTTGTTATGCCAGATGAGCCGCGTGGGCGTGGCTTCCTGCGGCGGGCCGTACTTCTCCATCGTCTTCATCGCCACCTCGCGCGGCGTCTTAGGCCAGGAGGCGACAAAGCGATTTGCGCGATAGGCCGCCGCGCTGGGAGCGTGCGTTGCTGAACCTTTGTGCGTCTGTCCCACAACCGCAGGGATGGCGAGGGCGCTCACTGCCAGGAGCGCCCCGGCACTGCCAACCAACGTTCGTGCTTGCATAATTTCACTTCTTCCTTTCGATAACTCAGGAGTTTCCAACCTGCTTATTTCCGAAAGAATGTTTTCTTATCTGCCGTTGTGTGCGTCTTGTCACACAACGGCAATGTTTTTTCGCAGAAGGTGGGAAAGATAGGACAGAGGGCGGCAGGAACGCTGCGCCCGCAACCGGAAGGGGCAGGGAGACGGAGATGTTGATGCACCGAATGCTCTTGATGCGGCTCGGGCTTCTGGATTCATTGAGCGAGGAACAGATCAGCGCCGTGCAGGAGCGGCTGCAGCGCCGCTGCCTTGCCACGGGCCAGACGCTTTTCGTGCAGGGGGAGCGGTGCGAGCACCTGCATATCGTGCAGGATGGGGCGATCCGCCTGCGGTGCGAGGACGAGTCCAAAGGTGACCGGACGCTGGAGATCGTGCCCGAGGGGCATGTGCTGGGCGAGGCAGGCGTGTTCATGAGCATTCCCTATCCCTGCAGCGCCGAGGCGGTTCAGGACAGCATGGTCGCTTCGCTGCACCGGGACGAGCTGCGCCGCCTGATAGAAAGCGTACCCGGCTTCGGCTGGCAGATGCTGCGGCTCCTTTCCAAGCGGCTGGTCGGGACGCAGCTCCATGTCCAGGCGCTGGCCAGCCCGGACGTGCGCGGGCGCGTGGGTGCCGTCATCCTGCACCTGGCGCGCGAGGCCGCCGATCCCCTAAAAGAGGGGCCGGTGACGCTGCGGGCGCGCCAGGAGGAACTGGCGCAGATGGCGGGGGTGACGCGCGAGACGGTGTCGCGCGTTCTCGGGGAGTGGAGCCGGGCGGGGCTGCTGGTGGTCGGGCGCGGGCGGCTGACGATCCCGGCTATGGGCCGACTGCAGGCCGTTATGGAGAGCAGCGCTGCGGCATCGGCGAAGGGGTGTCACGAAGCGGGAGCACAGGATATGCCGGCGCAAACGGGGGAGCAAGTGAGCAGGGAAAAGATCAGATGACCACAGCCTGGATCAGCCTCTGTCTGGCACTTCATACGGTGGCTGCCGCTCCGTCCGCGGATGCTTCCGCGCCACAGGTCGGCAGAAAGGTGGGAAACGTGCATCCCGAGATCGTGCTGCCATCGCTCGACGACAAAAAGACCTATTCGCTTTCGCAGTTTCGCGGCAAAAAGGTGCTGCTCATTCAGTTCGCCTCCTGGTGAGCGGGCTGCCGCAGGCATGTGCCCGTGTGGCATGAGAAGACGAAAGAATGGATCAAGCAAGGAAGGCTGGCCGTGGTGGGCGTGGCCCAGGAGCAGCACCCGGACCGCTGCCGGTTGTGGCTTCAGTGGCAGCGGATTGACTGGCCGATGCTCCACGACCCGATCACCAGAACCGGGCTGGCGGCGGTTCCCGTCCTCACGGCTATTGACGAGTGGGGCGTGGTCCGGCTGACGAACCCCGATCCCGATACCTTTGAACGCGAATTCCTGGATCATGACTTTCCCAAACCGGCCTCCCTGCCGGATGCCGGTGCCGCTTCGCCGCGGGACAGGGCAACCCTGCTCGCCGAGGCGCGGGCGAAGAACTCGGCAGAAAGTTGGCGTGCGTATGGTGATGCTGTGCTCCTTTTCGGCCCGAAGAAAGGGCAGGCGAGCGCGCTTGAGGCGTACCGGCACGCGGTGAAGGCCAGCCCTGCTGAGGGAGTCAGCCACTTCTGCCTCGGTGTCGCCTACCGGATGCGCTACGATTCGCCGGACCGGCAAGAAGGCGACTTCCAGGCTGCGCTGGATGCCTGGGGCAGAGCGCTGGCTCTGGACCCGAACCAGTACATCTGGCGGCGGCGCATTCAGCAGTACGGCCCGCGTCTGGACAAGCCCTACCCGTTCTACGACTGGGTGGACGAGGCCCGCGCCGCCATCCGTGCCCGGGGTGAGACGCCGCTTCCGCTCACCGTGGAGCCGACCGGCGCGGAGACCGCCAGCCCGCTGAAAGAGCAAAAGCGGGCCGCACCGGCAGCCGAGCCTGACCCGCAGGCGAAGGTGACGCGAGATGCGGGTGGCTTTGTACGCATGGAAACCGCGCTTGCTCCCGGCAGCGTCAAACCCGGTGAGGCCACGCGGCTGCACCTGGTCTTCCGCGTCAGTCCCGCCCGCAAAGCGCACTGGAACAACGAGGCGGAGCCGCTGCGCGTCTGGCTGAACGTGCCGCCGGGCTGGGAAACCGAGCAGCGCCTTATCGAGCTGCCGAACCCGCCCACCGAAACCTCCGCTGAGGTGCGCCAGGCAAGCGTGGAGCTGCAGGCCTCCAAGTCCGCGCCCGCAGGACCGGTAACACTGTCCGGCTACGCGCTCTACAACGTTTGCGAGGACGTGAACGGCGTGTGCCTGTTCCGCCGCCAGGAGGTTCGTGTGCGCATCGATGTTGTGCCGCCGCCGCTGCCGCCACCGTAGGGTGCTGCGGCGACCTGGCGTCGGCGCAATTCCTCCGCCTCGCCAGCAGCACTACGCAGCGCTGCTATCGGCGCGGGCGGATCGTCAACCCGCGGCTGAGTTCGCTCAGCCGCATGTCATCCAACCAGAGGAGGGTTCCATGAACCGTTACCGTCGAAGTCTGCTCACGAGTCTGTTGGCTCTGAGCGTCGGGCTTCTGTCCGGGGCAGCCACCGCGCCGAGTCTGGCGCAAAGCGGGGCCGCTGGAGCGAAGAAGCCCAAGATGGTCACGATGCGAGGCACGCTCGCGTGCCTGGGCTGCGACCTGAAAAAGGCACACGGGGCCAGCGCCCAGTGCTCTGTCTATGGCCATAAGCACGCCCTGAAGACAAGCAACGGCAAGTACTACACGTTCCTGGAGAACGCCAGGTCCGAGCCGCTGATCAAGGGCGAAGCCCTGCACGGCAAGCAGGTCGAGGTCCGGGGCACTGTCTTCCCCGGCAGCCAGGTGATCGAGGTCACAAGCTACAAGCCCCTTGGCGCGATGAAGCAGACGGGTCAGAACACCGCCGCCCCTGCCGAGGCTAAGCTGCAGACCGTCACGCTCAAAGTAACGGGCATGAGCTGACCGGTCGGGTGACCACCGAAGGTGGAAGCGGCCTTGGTCAAGGTCGATGGCTACAAATCGATGAAGGCGGACGTTAAGAAACAGGAAGTCGCGGTCACGTTCGACGCGGCTAAAACCAGCCCACAGGCGCTGGCGAAGTCCATCACGGACAACACGGACTTCAAAGCCTCCGTTCCGGGCACGGGTGGCAGCCAGTAGCACACGCGCCTCACTGCATCCGACCGAAGGCTCCTTCAGCTTCGGTCGGATGCGGTGAGCAGAGGTGGCGAGCAGGATTAACGATGTGTGGCAGGGTGTCCGATAACGATGGCGAAATCTTGGCGCTATGTGCACCCCTGCCTGCGTATGACGGTCGGACTCTATGAAGCCATCCGAGAAGGTGAAGAGCACGCCCAAGGTGCACCCAGCGGCTTGTTTTGGCTTTGGAGCGCGCGAAGCGGGAGGCGGCAGAACAAGCCTCGTAAAGTTTCTTTTTTTGCCCTTGACTCTCTATCTGACTGGAAGGTGTACGCTGTATCCGTGGGAGAGAAACAACCTACCCTCAAGATTGGCGAACTCGCCAAACGCTTCGGCCTGAACGTCCGAACGCTCCGCTACTACGAGACGCTGGGCCTCTTGCCCGCTGCCCGTTTGGAGAGTGGATACCGGGTCTATTCCGAAGGAGACGCAAAGCGGCTCGGGTTTATCGTCCAGGCAAGCGAGTTGGCTTTAGCTTAGACGAAATAGCGGAGATTCTGCGCCTCGGTCGGCACGGAAAAGCCTGCGGCTATGTGAAAGGACAACCGCAGCTAAGAGCCGCTTAATCCTCTGTCCGAAAAATCAGGGGAGGATCACTCAGCAAAGCGATTATATCGCACCAATAGGAAGATCATCATACTGGACGCTCTTACAGGCCCAACACGCACTGCCAGCAGACCCAGGAGGACGCAAGGATTTGGTTCAAACGGAGCAAAAAGGAGCGCAACGTAGGGTTAAACTGCTCTATCGATTGGCAGCAGGTGCGTAGGTACGTGTGGTTCCATAAAAATCAAGCCGTCGAATGAGAAAGCTAAAGTCCCCTATGTCCCGAATCTTTGGAATGCCGTTGCAGGTTTCGACATAAAGCGACACGCTTTCCCCGGTGCTCTCTTGATATTCAATCACTGTTTCAAAGCCGTATGGGTTTTCGCGTACTACCCGCGACGGATTCGCTCCTCCTCACGGTCAGCAATCAGTTTAGCGCAACCTGGAGCAAAGCCTTTTGCTTATCGTCGCCAAAGGGATCAGAGAGGATCAAATGACTTCGGGTAGGGAGGGGGCAATGCCCAGACGCTTGGCCTCTGCCTCAATCTCCTCGGCGGTGGGATGATCACGCTCCGCCAGTTCAGGATAGCGCATTTCATCAATGGAGTGTGCTATGCCAGCCAGAAAAGAACGAAGTATACCACCGATAACTTTGTAACGACGACATTGCTGTCCGGCCAGTGTGAAGACCACGCGAGAATGGTCAAGCGCCCTGCCTTCGACGGAACCACAAGGACTGTGACATGGAGCATTTCTCTGGGCGGTATCCAGTAGGCTCCATCGTTGTTTGGTACTTGCCATCCTCGAATGAGGGTGTCCAGTAGATCGATACCTTCACTCAAATTTAATAGCATAGCGTGGGCACCCCTGGAAACCTGAAAGCGAAAAGGACACAGCGTTTGCCGTGTCCTTTTTCATCCCATCTATTGTGCGCTTTACCCTTGTAGGTACTCACGCAGGCGGCGGCGGCGCGCTGCGGAGCGCAGCTTGCGAAGGGCCTGCGCCTCGATCTGGCGAACGCGCTCGCGGGAGATATTCAGCTCCTCGCCGATCTGCTGGAGGACATAGGTATCCTCGCCATCGAAGCCGAACCGCTTGCGCATGATAAGCTGCTCGCGGTCGTCGAGGGTCGCCAGGATGGAATCGATCTCCTCGCGCATCTCAGCGTCGATCAACTCCTCCTGCGGGTCCGGCGACGTTTTATCGTACAGCAGCGAACCCAGGCTGGTGTTTTCCTCATCGCCCACGGGCATGTCGAGCGAGATCGGCTCCTGCGTCGTGTTCAGCAGGCTCGATACCTTGCGGTGCGAGATACCGGTGCGATCCGCCAACTGCTCCGGCGTCGGGTCCTCGCCCAGTTCGCGGCGCATCTCAGCGCGAGCCTTGTCCAGCTTGCGCAGCGACTCGGAGACATGCGCGGGCAGGCGAATGGACTTGGCCTTGTTGTCCACCGCGCGGCCAATGGCCTGCCGAATCCACTGGGTCGCATAGGTCGAAAAGCGGTAGCCGCGCTTCGGGTCGAAACGCTCCGCCGCCGTCATCAGGCCGATTGCGCCTTCCTGAATCAAATCTTCAAGGGGATACCGGACGAGCGATAGGCTTTGGCAATCGAGACAACAAGCCGCATGTTCGATTCGACCAGACGCGCCTTGCCTGCCCATCGCCGTTTGCGATGCGCCGCGCAAGACGAACCTCTTCGTCGGGCGTGAGCAGGTTGCACCGGGTCAGCCGGTTGATATAGGACTGGAGAGTCGTCCGAGCGCGGCTCCGGCGGTGCCGCCTGCTCTTCCGTTCCCCACTCTTCGACGACCGCTGTTGCCCCGTCGCTCTTTGTTGCCGCTGTTGCCATGATACACTCCTTCCGCGCTTGTCCGGCGGAACTTGCTTGATCCGGGACGCGGAGAGCAGCGGCCCACGCACGCTCGCGAGCCGCCGCCAAAATCAGAATCTACTACCCCTCAACTACCCATACGTATGCGTGTTGTACCAGGTTCCGGGAAATTTTGTAACATAAGACCGTAAAAAACCGGCGCGCTGCCGCCATATCGCGCGGCAAGGGCCGCGCGATAAACCTCTTTGAGCGCCACGCCATGCGCCTGGGCCGCGCTCCGGCAGTCCTCGAATTCCGGGGACGCCGCCACCTCGCGCCCTTTGCGGCTGCCCACCTTGATCCGCACCGCGCCATACGGCGTCGCCACCGTTTCCCAGGCCCGGTCCAGACAATAGCGCCGCGCCATGGTCTGCCGCACGCCGAATGTCCCCGTCTCTGCGAAGACCACATCGGACAGCGTTTCGGCGTCCTGCGGGGCCGCCAGCACGGTCATTAACGTGCCGGGCCGGTTCTTCTTCATCTGCGCGGGTACAAAGAAGACATCCAGCGCGCCCGCCGCCAGAAGCCGCTCATGCACATGCCCCAGCACCTCGCCGGGCGCATCATCTAAATTGGTTTCCAGCACGGCGACGGTTGTGGGCGTTTCTTCTTTCGAGGCCGTCTGCTCCGTATGCACCTTTTGTGCCTCGGCGATAAAGACGCGCAGAATATTGGGGAACGGCGCTCCGAAATCCTTCTTTCCCGCCCCGTAGCCCGCCGCCAGCGGCGTCATCGGCGGCGGGTCGCCCGCCCGTCCCTCAGCAAGCGTCGCCACAATCGCCGCGCCGGTCGGCGTCACCAGTTCGCCCCTACCGACACCGGATAGGTCGGCAGGCCCACCAGCAGTTCCGCCGTGGCCGGGGCCGGGAGCGGCATGCGCCCGTGCTGGCAGTCCACGAAGCCCCGGCTCAGCGGCAGCGGTGCGGAACAGACCGCCTCGACCCCCAGCATCTCCAGCAGGATGCAGGTGCCGGTAATATCCACGATGGCATCCACCGCGCCGACTTCGTGAAAATGAATCTTGTCCGGCGTCGTCCCGTGAACCTTCGCCTCGGCGTCCGCCAGCCGCGTAAAGATCGCCAGCGCCTTTTCGCGCACGGAGGGGGACAGGTCGGAATCCCGGTAGATCGCTTCGATGTCGGCAAGGTGCCGTCCGTGGCCCTGATCGTTTTCCAGCAGTTCCACGTCCACATCCGTCGTCATCAGCCCTTCAACCTTGCGGCGTTTGATATGCGGGTTGTATCCCGGCACGCCCAGTTTCGCCAGCGCGTCCCGAAAGCGTTCTCGTCCGCGCCGCAGGCCAGCAGCGCGCCCAGGGTCATATCTACCGGAGATTCCCGAAAAACAATCAAAGTAGGCAATTTTCATAACAGACCTGTATCGTACCCTATTCCGCGTTCGCTTTGATTTCCAGTATCTGATATTCCTGCCCGATTTCCGCCTGCCCCGTGAAGCCGCCCGCGCGCACTTCTTCCAGCGCCTGCGCTTCCGGCATCGTCCAGCGCGGGCTGAAATGCACCAGCACCAGACTTCTTCGCGCCCGCCCGAGCCGCGATCTCCCCGGCCTGCCGTGGCGAAGTATGCGAGGGAAACGGTCCGGGCGTCGTCGCTTCGTGAATAAGAACTTCCGCGCCGCGCGCCAGTTCCGTGACGGCGTCGCAGGGCGCGGTATCGCACGTGTAGGTAAGGGCTGTGCCGTCTTTCGCGTGTTCGAAGCGCAGAGCGAGGCAGGGGCGGCTGTGCTCCGTCAGCGCCGTGCGAATCCGCCAGCCGTTTGCGCGGGGCAATGGCACTTCGTCGCCCGCCTTGATAGGCGTCAAGTGACCGGCGCGGCGTACTGCTCCAGTTGAGCGCCTCAACAATGCGACGGGCAATCGCGAGCGTCGGTTCCAATCCGTAGATAGGCAGCGGTTCCTCGCGCCGCCCGGCCAGGAACAGGCTGAACAGCAGCACCGGCAGACCGTTGATATGGTCGGCGTGGCTGTGGGTGAGCAGGACACCGCCGAGCATCTGCGGTCTATCCTGCCTTGAGCAGCCGCTGGTACGTGGAGCCGCCCGCGTCAATGAGCAGCGTCCGCCGGGGCCGCTGCCGTCCCAGACCATGTGCGTGTTTTCGCGGTCGGCGTCCGGCACACCCGTCCCGGTGCCCAGCAGAATCATGCGCGCCATTAAAAGGTATTGTGTTCCTTCTGCCGTCGCTATTCGGCGAGCCTCTCTGCAATCAACTGGGGGCGATCAATGGTCTTGGCTCATCGGGGTTCAAGCGCCGCATGACAAAGTGGTAAGGCCAATGATTATCGTTCATCGTCTCAATGTAAAGCGGTACTGATTGTCTCCGTCAAGGAAGTAATCTACAGTGACCGAGAAACCGTAAAGATTGATTTGACGTTCCTCGTGGTGCTTAGCCCGCTCTGCACCAAGTGGTGATTCCTGGAGGCTGCGCAATACGCGATTTCGCCGCGCCTTGATGTCATAAGCTGTGTCGTCGGGCAGTTCTGGAATAAGTCGCAGGCGCTGGAACTCCGCAGTGACCTCCTCCTCCGTAAAATGAAGCCCTTCCAGCACGTACTGCGATTTCTCCTCATCCCATATTATTCCCGCCACAGTGAAGGCCAGGCTTGCCAGGAAACCTCGGAACCAATAACAAGGCTTGACTATCTGTTCCGCACCTCCGGGAAGTGTAAAGACAACCACCCATTCTTCTTCTACCTTCCGGGTAATACCTTCGACCGAGCCATAGCGGATAGCAATGTGGAAAAGATCATCCAAAAACACGCTTAGTGGCGTGGGCGGCGTTTCGTCTCCGTTGAAGAAACGTTCCTCAAAACGGGCTAATGCCTCGTCTAAAACCTTTCCCGCTTCAGTCATCGCAGTTCAGGAACGGGTTGCGCCCGCATTAACCAGATGGGCGAAGTAGCCTGCGCCGAAGCCGTTGTCTATGTTGACGACGGCGACGCCGGTGGCGCAGGAGTTGAGCATGGTGAGCAGGGCGGACAGGCCGCCAAACGATGTGCCGTAGCCGACCGAGGTGGGAACGGCGACGACGGGGCAGGCGACCAGACCGCCGACGACCGAGGCGAGAGCGCCTTCCATGCCCGCGCAGACGACGATGGCCCGCGCATTTGTAAGAACATCGCGGCGGTCAAGGAGGCGGTGCAGACCGGCGACGCCCACATCGTACAGGCGGACGACGCGTGAGCCGAGGGTTTCGAGGGTGATGGCGGCCTCTTCGGAGACGGGCATATCCGCCGTGCCCGCCGACGCGACGACGACATAGTCACCTGTCTCGGAGGGTTCGGGAGGCGGGCCGACGACGATGCAGCGGGCCATGTCGTGATAGGTGGCCTGCGGGAGCGCGGCGCGGACGGCGTCGGCGACTTCGAGCGAGGCGCGGGTCATCAGAACACGCTCCGCCGTCTGTGTAAGCCGCCGCGCGATAGCGACGCACTGCTCGGTGGTCTTGCCCTGACAGAAAACGACTTCGGGGTGGCCGGTACGCAGGGCGCGGTGCGTGTCCAGACGCGCGAAGCCCATGTCCTCGTAGGGGAAATCGCGCAGGGCGTTCAGGGCCTCGTCAACGGTCGTGTCGCCGCCCTGGACACCGCGCAGCAGCTTTTCGAGACGTGCGATGTCCACTGCTCAGTGCCCCGCGAGGTGTGCTGCGTTCATGCTGCCCGATTTGTACCCCGCCAGATCGAGCGAGACATAGGTATAGCCCAGCTCCTTGAAGCGGGCGACGATGGCGTCCGATACGCCCGGCTCCAGCACGCGGGCGAACTCGGCGCGGTCGATCTCGATGCGGGCGATGGTGTCGTGATGGCGGACACGCACCTGCCGGAAACCCTGATCGTGCAGGAACTCCTCGCAGCGGTCGAGGCGCGTAAGCAAGTCAGCGGTAACGGGCGTACCGTAGGGAATACGCGAGGACAGGCAGGCCAGGCTGGGCTTGTCCCACGTCGGCAGCCCCAGACCTTTGGAGAGAAGGCGAATCTCGGTCTTCCAGAGCATGACTTCCTGAAGCGGCGCGCGTGCGCCGTACTCCTGGGCCGCCGTCGCGCCGGGCCGGTGGTCGCCCAGATCGTCCGCAATCGCGCCGTAGGCGATATGGGGGATGCCGGTGTCGTCGGAGACACGCTTCAGGTGGACGAAAACTCCTCTTTGCAGTAATAGCAGCGGTTGGTGGGGTTGGCGGCGTAGTGCTCGTTTTCCAGTTCGTTGGTGCGGACGGCATGCAGGCGGATACCGATGCGCTCGGCCAGTTCCAGCGCCGCCTCTTTTCCCGCTCCGCATACGATTCCGACAGGGCGACCACGGCGACCGCGCGCTCACCCAACTCTTCCTGGGCGACCTTCGCCAGAAACGCCGAATCGACGCCGCCGGAGTAGCCGATAACGATACCGCCCATTTCGCGCAGCAATGCGCGCAGGGCGTCCAATTTTCGCTGTGCCTCGCCTTCGTCGGCGCGGGCAGTGCGAAGCTGAAGAAGGGGCTGCTGGGTGGTTGTCATGCTCATAGTAATTCCGTTTAAGTCCGTTGAAAGTATACCCGGTTTAGCCTCAGTTGCCAGCCCTCTGCCCCGGATTGCCCTCACCCCAGCCCCTCTCCCGCGCTGCGGGAGAGGGGAGCCTATGGCAGTAGCGGCCCCGGCTTCGCGCCAAAGCGAGTTTTCCTGCTTTCGCGCGAAGCCGGGGTTGGTATCGTCGCAGGCACCCCTCTCCACCGCGAAGCGGAAACCATGGGAGAGGGGCACAGACACCGAAGGTGGCTACGGGGGTGAGGGCAATCCGGGGCTAACGCAAACCCTTCCTGCCCGTGCGCCGGTGAGAATGCCGTTCGCGACAGCGAGGGTTCCCGATACCAAAACATATTCGATGCCGATGGGGGCAGGAGCGGATCAGTAAAAGTGGCCTGGTCGGTGACGGCGTTTGGGTCAAAAACGACGATATCTGCGATGCAGCCGGGCGCGAGGCGGCCCCGGTCGGTGAAGCCGAGGCGGGAGGCGGGCAGACTGGTCATGCGCCGAATGGCCTCTTCCCAGGTGAGAAGCTTGCGCTCGCGGACGTAGCGCGCCAGCACGCGCGCGAACGTGCCGCAGGAGCGTGGGTGGGGACGGTCGGCGGCGAAGGGGCTGGCGGGTGAATTGGCGACGGCGTCCGAGCCGATGATGACGCGCCCGTCACTTCAGACACGCTCTACGTCTTCCTCCGACAGCGCATGATGGACGGCGGAGGCGAACGATTCCCCAACGGAAAACAGGTCGAGAAGCCAGTCGCGCGGGTCCTGCCCGGCGCTTTCGGCGATCTCGGCGACGGTGCGCCCCTGGTAGTCGCGGAACGGGCCGTAGGCGGCGATCTCCACCGAGCGATAATCCACACCCTCCATCGCGGCGCGCACCCGCTCGCGCACGGCGGGGTCGCGCAGCTTTTCGGCCAGAGCATCCGGCGTGCCGCCCATCGCCCAGGCCGGGAGCACGATGGTCGCCAGGTTGGTCTGGTAGGCCGTATAGGGGTACTGGTCGAGCAGAATGTCAGTGCCCCGCGCCTGCGCCGCGTCCACCTGCGCCAGCGTCCGCGCCACCTTGCCCCAGTTGCGCGGGCGCTCCGCTTTATGGTGGGACAACTGAAGCGGCGTCCCGGACGCCTCAGCGACGGCGATTGCCTCGGCGTCGGCCTCCTCCATAATATCGCCCTCGTCGCGCAGTTGCGTCGCGTAAAATTTGCCCGCTTCCCCGGCCAGCTTCGCCAGCAGCGTCATCTCCGCAATATCGGCGTACATTCCCGGCACGTATTCCAGCCCGGACGACAGGCCGACCGCACCCGCTTCCAACGCCGCTGCCAGGTCCGCCTGCATCGTCCGCATCTCATCCGCATCAGGTTTGCGCTCGGCCAGGCCCATCGCCCGCTTTCGCAGCGTCCCGTGCCCGACCAGCGTCGCGACATTGATGGCGACGCCGTTCTCCTCGATACGCCGCGCGAAGCCGGGCAGATCCGACCAATCCAGCGTGATGCCGCCGCGCCGGAGCAGCCCCTGTTCCCAGGTAAAATCGGGGTTTTCGCTGCCGCCCTGCGCCAGGCATAGCGAAAAGCCGCAGTTCCCGACTACTTCAGTCGTCACCCCCTGCCGAAGCGAGGACTCCATGCCCGGCGTAAACAGGACCGAAATGTCGGAATGGGTATGGATGTCGATAAAACCGGGGCAGACGAAGCAACCCGGAATATCGAGCACGCGATTCGCCGGAGCATCGCCCAGATCGCCCAGAGCGACAACGCGGTCGCCACGAACGCCGATGTCGCCGGGGCGCGGCGGCGTTCCCGTGCCGTCTATGACCGCGCCCCCGCGCAGAATCAGGTCAAAAGGGGCCGTGTCCGCAGCGGTGGCGGAATGGGGAAGGGTCATACCGGCATTATAGCCGGGCGCGGCGCGGGTGTAAACTTCGGGTGATAGCCCTCACTCCTGCCTTGGGCAGAAGCCCTCATCCGTTTTGCCCCCACCCCCTTCCCCTCCCCCGCAGCGGGAGAGGGGTGCCTGACACAATGACAGCTCCGGCTTCGCACGAGAGCAAGGAGAACCTGCGAGGCACGAAGCCGGAGTAGGTAACGTTACATTTGCACCACGGGTAACGCGCTAAGCCGGGGTTGGTATCGTTGCAGGCTCCCCTCTCCCGCTGCGGGGGAGGGGAAGGGGGTGGGGGCTGCAGGAGCGGGTAATTTAAATGCGTAGAAATGGCCGCCCTGCGAGCCGACATACAGGCGGTCGCCGAAGAGGGTGGCCGATTCCGCGATGCTGTTCGCGCGGTAGCTCCACAGCAACTTGCCGGTAGCCAGGTCCAGCGCCCAGAGTGTCGGATTGTTGCGGAACGTTTCCGATGTGGCATACAGGACGCCGCGCGCCGTATCGACGACCGGCATCGAAAGCGCCGACCCGAGAAGCCGCGCGCTCCAGCGCGCCTTGCCCGTCACCGCGTCCACCGCATGCACGTAGCGCTTATAGGTGCCGACATAAACCGTTCCGGCGGCATATAGCGGTGAGCCGAACCAGTCGCCCGCCGTCCCCGCGAAGTTCCACAAGCGTTTCCCTGCGCCGCTGCTGAAAGCGCTCAAACCGGTGGCATCGCCGCCGACGAAGACGCGCCGCCCCGCCTCCACGGGCGAGGCAAGCGATTTGCCGCCCACCGGAGCGCGCCACCGCTGCTTACCGGTCACCGGGTCCAGGCAGTACAGCGTCGATTCGCCGCAGACATACACGCCGTCGCGCGTGTAGAAGGGGCTGGAATAGCCCAGCGATCCGTCGGTACGCAAAAACTTCCAGCGCAGGGTCCCGCTCGCCGCATCCACGGCATAAACGTGGTTGTCCGTGCCCTCGACGTACACGCGCCCGCCGCCCACGGCAGGCCGCGTCAGAAAGGTATTCGTGCCCCCCGGCTGGAACCGCCAGGCCACCTGCCCCGTCTTGCGGTCCATAGCGTGCAGGATGCCCCGGTCGGAGCCGATATAGACGCGCGTTTTATCCAGGATCGGGCTGCTCTGCTGATTGCCCGTTTCCGTCGCCCAGAGCGTGCGCCCGCCTTCGTCCAACTGGTACAGGTAAGAGCCTGCGCCCACATAGACCACGCCGGGCAAAGCGGCGGGCGTGGAGTCCACGCGGCGCAGAAAGGTACGCCACAGCAGGCGCGGGGGCCTGAACCTGGGCGCAGGCTGCTGTGCTGTCGTCGGTTTCGGTTTTGCGGGAGTGGTTTGCGTTTGCATCTATGCTTTTACTTTTCGCTGATGCTCTTATCGGGCACCGCCGCCGATGCAGCGGAAATGCGCGCTGACGGAGATACATAGGTATTTGCCGTAACGTTCTGCTTCGGGCGGATCACGATCTCCACATCCTGGTCAAGCGCGTTCAGGCATTGGAACAGCCTGTCCAGCGTGAAGCCTTTCAACTGGCCGCGCACCAGATGGGATACCTGTGGCTGTGTCAGCCGCATTTGCCGTGCCGCTTCCGCCTGCGTCAAGCCACGCTGCTGAATCAACGCTTCGATGCGAATTGCGACATCTGCCTTCGCAAGCCGCTCTTCCGGGTCGGAAAGCCCCAGGTCTGCAAAGATATTGCCGCTTCCAACGGTAATGTTGTCCATATCACTTCTTTTCGTTCGACTGCGGATGGCTCTTCTGTTGTGCCGCCAGCGAGAGCCACTCCGCATAATGCGCTTCCGCATCTTTCAGGCGACTATGAATTAGATCCATATCCTGTTGGGGAGTTGCGATACCACGTTTGCTTTTCTTCTGGAAGGCATGCAGAACGTAGATCACACCGGCAAACCGTACCGTATAAACGGCACGATAGGTATCCGAATCGTGGTCTTCGACGATCTCCAGAACGCCAGCGCCTTTGTATCCGCGCAAGGGTTTTGCGCTACTGGCCTTGCCGCCAAGCTGCGCCTGATAAATCGCTTTGCCGAAGACTTCGCGCACGTCCTCCGGCATCTCGCGTAAATCTTTTTGAGACGAGCCTACGAACATGCACGGCTTCGCTGAGACACTTTCGCTCGCCATAGATTATACTATATCACATATAACCCTGGGTCATGCCATTGTCTCCAGCATGTCCAGGCGAACCGCGTATTGCAGCGGCTCGCCTTTTTGCCACGCCTGAAACTCCTCAATGCAGTAATCCGCCATTCGCAGCACTTCGTCGCCGATGCTCCCGGCGATATGCGAACTCAGGTGGACATTGGGAAGCGTGTACAGGGGCGAATCGGGCGCGGGCGGCTCCGGGTAGGTCACATCCAGAAGCGCCGTCAGGTCGGGGCGCTCGCGCAGCACCGTGATCATTCCGGCCTCGTCCACGGTCGCGCCCCGGCCCGTGTTGATAAAGGTGGCGTTGGGGCGCATCCGGGCGAACAGGTCACCTTGCAGCAGCTTCACCGTCTGCGGGTTATTGGCAAGGTGGTTGCTGACGACAAAGCCGTCGGTAAATGCCTCTTCCAAAGTTACCTTGCGCGCACCCAGCAACTGCGCTTCATCCTCCGAAAGAAACGGATCGAACACGACAAGGTTCAATGAGAAGGGCCGGAGCAGCGCGATGACTTTTCTGCCGATAGCGCCCGCGCCCAGAAGCGCGACCGTTTCGCCGAAATTGCCGGGGCCGGTAAAGGGTCTGCCGGTGCGCCCCTCATAGGAACGGCAGGCGGCGGTGTTGCGGAAGTAGCCTTTGTTCGCGAGCAGAATCTGTGCGAGCGTGAACTCCGCGACGGGGACGCCGTTGGCCTGCCACGCGCTGACCACGGTGATGCCCCGTTCTATCAGCGGGCGCGCGAAGCCCTGCACCGATCCCGCCGCATAAAACACGGCCTTCAGGGACGGCAGCCGGAGGAGGTCGGATTCACTCAGCGCGGGCATGCCCCAGGTGGAGAAGATGACCTCCAGATCGCCAAGCTGCGGCGCGTGCTCCGCAAAGCTTGACCGGCTAACGCTGTGCGGGTACAGGTCCGTGAGCGCGGCGACGCGCTCTTTTCTGCCGCGCGCGTACACCCGGCTTATCTGGTTTGGTTCGCCGAACAAAGCCGCTTTTGTCATGGAAGTGGAAGTTTCGGCAATAAGATGTCTAACGTATTGCCAGCTTAGCGAAGCGGCACAACGGCTGTATTCGCATCCGGTGCAGCGCCTAATCGGGCCGTGGCAGGAAAAGCCTTGGCGACAGGGATGGATGTGCACTGCTATGGCGGCGACAATGCCTTGATGAAGACGCTGCCGCCATCTACGGCCTGGACGGTCAATTCGTACCCGTACAGCAAGCTCATACCTACCAGCGGGTCAGTGTCGGCAGCGTCTACCGAAACTCGGCGCGGCTGGTCGTCCCAAATCACCATTGCCTCAAAGATGTCGAAAAGGCTTTCACTGCCGTCTGCCAACAGAGCGCGCCCCCGTCTGCGGAACGGAAAGCCGAGCGTGCTGATAAGCGCCGGTGGCAGGGTGAGCGAGCCGTTGAAGCCGGTGTCAATCACCGTCTCAATCTCCTGCTCCTGCCCTTGCGGGCCATGCACCACCAAACGGATGATGGCCTCTCGGTAGACGTTGACCGTGCCGGTTATCACGCCGCTGACGTCGCCGGCGACGTTCGCCCGAAACGGCGTGCATAGCGGGAGCCGACTTGACGGAGCCAAACCTGCGCGTCGGGATGGCGGGCAAGCAGGCGATCTGAGGCAGTAAGCTCGTCCACGTCTATCTCGTACGCACCCGTCTCAATATCAATGACGGCGAACTTGCCCTCGTCCTCTGTCTTTAGTTGCGGGCGGATGTCGCGCTCATAAATCTCGTCGCCGCGCCGGGCGAACTCCTCTTTGCTGTAGCGCGGTTGCGTTGGGGCCACTGCTTTCCTCCTGCTCAAGAGCACACGCTGCACCCGGTTTATCTTTATTATAGCAGGCCCCGCTGCGTTCGTCAGCGCACCAGCCTTTCGGATTCCAACAGCGGCCCAACGCTTGAATCAGCGGCGCGAAGATGAGGGCCGTAGTAAAGAATCGCCGGTTGCATTCGCGTCCGCTGCAACGAGTTGTTAGGCTGGCAAGGGGCCGTATCTTTGCCGCACTTCCTCGGCAGAGATAGGGGAGAGTTCCGGCGGCCCGCCACCATGCAGATGGCTTTGCGGGTATGTTTCCTCCCAAAACTGTCCATTCCTCCGATCCCGGTAGAGGATGCGCCAGTGATAGCCGTCCACAACCAGTTCGTCGAGATGCTGTTTCAGTTTGTCGCGCTCATCGCACATAAGCGATGCCTTTCGTGAAGCCATGCCGCCTAACAATCTATTATGCCGGAAATTTAGTGCCCTTTCGGTATAGCCCCGTTAAACGAAGCAATTACCGAATTCTCTTCTGTCCCTGCCATTTCCCCGTTTGCGTGGTGTGTCAAATAGACTATCGCCGAAATTTTATCCCGCCGTCTGCGTCTGACGGTCGCCACGCCGGTCATTGCCGCGCCGATTGTCGCCGCCGCCGCGCCGCCCCTTGTCGCGGTTGTGGCCGTCGCTGCCGCCGCGCTCTTCGGGCGGGGCTTCGTTTCGGCTGTCGGCACGCTCGGAGCCGCCGCCGCCAGAGCGGCCAATCACCTCGGCAAGCGCGGACGAGCGGCCTACCCGCACCAGCCGCGCCCGCACCGTCTGGCCGATGAACTTCGCGCCCTGGGCAAGCTCCACCAGATAGCCGCTGTCGGTAAAGGCCGTCGCGGCAGGCGGCGCGGTCAGTGGGTTACGTGTCACCTGCACATCCACTACCTGCCCTTTGCGATACGGCAGGCGGGTTCGGTCCAGGTCGTCCATCTTTCCGCCCTGGATTTCGTACTTTTCCTGATGCAGGTCTTCGGAAACGCGCACGTACAGGCCGCGCTGAAGGCTATGCTCCAGGGTTTCGATGTCCTCGCCCGCCTCGCCGACCAGGTACCCGGCGACCTGCGGATGACAGCTAACCAGGAAGCCCTCGGCGTTCTGAGCGCGGGCCAGGCGTCGCAGGTCGCGCTCGATCTGGATGGAGACGGATTCGGCGGAGGGCAGGCGTCCGTGCCCGCTGCAATAGGGACACGGCTCGTCCATCTGCTCGTTGATGGTTTCGCCGGTGCGCTTGCGGGTCATCTCGATCAGGCCCAGCGATGAGATCGGCGTGATCTTGCAGCGCGATTTGTCCCGCTTCATCTCCCGCTCGAACGCCTGCTGCACCTTTTGGCGGTCGTTCTGGCCGTTCATGTCGATGAAGTCGAGGACGAGGATGCCGCCCAGGTCGCGCAGGCGAAGCTGGCGGGCGATCTCGGCGGCGGCTTCCAGATTGGTCTGGACGATGGTGTCGGACAGGTTGCCGCCGCCCCCGCCGGTGTTGCGGCCCGAGTTGACATCGATGGCGACCAGCGCCTCGGCCTGGTCGATAATCAGGTAGCCGCCGGATTTGAGCCAGACGCGCCGCCCCAGCAGCCGCTCGATGTCCTGCTCGATGCCGTACTGCTCGAAGACCGGCTTTTCGCCGTCATACAGCACGACGCGATCCTTGAGCGCGGGGCCGAAAAAGTCCAGAAGCTCATGGGCGCGGCAGTAGTCGGCGGCGGAATCCAGAACCAGCTTGTTGACATCCGAACCGAACGCATCGCGCAAAATGCGGAAAAGCAGGGTCAGGTCGGCATAGACCAGGTTCGGGGCGGGGGTGACGCGGGCTTTTTCTTTGATGTCGGCCCACTGCTTTTCCAGAAAGGCCAGGTCCTGCTTCAGCTCGCGCTCGGTCTTGTCCTCGGCTTCGGTGCGGACGATCAGGCCGTAACTCGGACGGCCCCCCTCGCTGCCGCGCCGCAGCCCTTCGACGATCTTTTTCAAACGGTCGCGCTCTTTGGGGTCGTCGATCTTGCGGCTGACGCCGGTGGAGGATTCGTCGGGCATGAAGACCAGGTAGCGGCCCGGCAGCGAGATGCGGGTGGAGACGCGCGAGCCTTTGGTGCCGCGCGGCCCTTTGACCACCTGCACCAGAATCTCCTGCCCACGGCGCACCATGTCGCGGATATTGGCATGGGCGCGCACACGGCGGCCATGACGGTTGTGCCCGCCGCCGCCGCCACCATTGCTGCCGCCGCCCCGGCTGTCGCCATTGTCCTCGTCGTCGCCGTCGCCGCCGTTCCCGCCGCCGACAATATCGCCGGCGTACAAAAAGGCGTTGCGCTCCAGGCCGATGTCTACAAAAGCGGCGTCCATACCCGGCAGGACATTGTCCACGCGCGCCTTGTAGATGCCGCCGACCACGCGCTCTTCGCGCTCTATATGCAGTTCAACCAGTTGACCGTCTTCGCGAACGGCGATACGCGTTTCGCGCGCATCGGCGTTGACGATAATCTCTTTCGACAAACAAGCCTCCAGGGTAACGAAGGGGCGGGGAGGCGGGGAACAAGCGGGAGCGGCAGCGGTGACTTCCTTCCGTGCGGCTTCCTGCGGCTTGTTCCTCCTTTGCCGTCCTTTATCCCTTCCGAAAGGTCCACAGTTTGGCGGCGGCGAAGTTCCATGCCGTGACGCATACCGTGGCACACGCCTTCGCGGCATTCACCGCGAGCGGCGAAAACGCATCCTTGCCCCTGCCCATCACAATCAGGCTGATGACTTCATCGGTGGGACGCTTCAACGCCGTCAGTCCTAACTGTGTGGCTATCACCAGCGCCAGCGTCATAATCGTAAGGTTGAGCATCCAGCCGATGACATTGGTCGCGACAAACTTCGGGTATTGCTTTCGCGCGTCACCGTCGCCCGCCCGAAACGTCCACCGCCGATTCCAGTAAAACCCATTGGAAACGGCAACCAGAAAGGAACAGGTGGCGGCGACGGCAAGGGGCAGCGCAAAGCGGTAGTGCAGGAGATTCAGCAGGGTGAAGTCGATGACCGTGGAAGTCGCGCCCACAATGCAGAACTTAACGAATTGCCGAGGACCGGGCCGTGAAACTAAAGACGCGACAGCACCAGAGATCATGCCTTCTCTCCTATGGCAACCATTATATCATACGCCCGACCCTTTCTCTTATAAATGTCGCTTCGCTCCCGTTCAGCCGTCACGAAGCCAGCGCACCTGCTCCGCATCGAGTGTGATGGCTGCTGCCGCCGCGCCCAGCGCCTCGGCAAGATGGGCCGGGTTTCCCGTCGAAAAAAGCGGAATCACCATCGCTTCCTGATGCAGCAGATACGACAGGGCGACCTGGGTCGGGGTGCAGCCGAGGCGAACACTCAGTTCCCGCGCCCGCTCGAAGCGCGCCCGGTTCAGCGCGCTGGCATAGGAACCCTTTTCGTGCCCGCGCCCGGCGAAAAAACCGCCTGCCGTCGCCGAATACAGCGCCAGGGGCACCTGCGAAGCCGCGTGCCACTCCATCTCCTCCGCCGCCGCGAAGCGCATGGTCGGATCGGCGGTGGGCCGCAAGTCCGGTTCCGCCAGGCTTCCCTGCACCTGCGAGATGACGAACCCGTGCAGGTTGTTTTGCGTGGCATAGGCATTGGCGGCGGCGATACGCGAAACCGACCAGTTGCTGGCTCCCAGGTACCGGATGCGCCCGCGCGCAATCTCCCGGTTCAGCGTCTCCACAATCTCTTCCACGGGAGTCTGTCCGTCGTCGCGGTGCAGGTAGTACAGCGGAATCTGCTCGATGCCCAGCCGCTCCAGACTTTCCGTAATGTCGGAGGCGATCATACGCTCGGAAAGAAAGTCGGCGGGGCGCGGATAGGATGCGCCGCCGTCCGGGTGCCCCCCTTTGGTCGCGATAATAACGGTGTCCTGGCACCCCCGGCGGCGCAGGCTGGCCCCTAACTCGCGCTCGCTCGCACCCAGGCCGTTTTCCACCCAGAACGCATAGCAGTGGGCGGTATCGAAGAAGTTGCCGCCCGCATCGACAAATTGGCCGATCAGTCGGTCGGCGGCATCGCCCGTTATCGCGGTGCCGAATTCGGCGGTTCCGTAGCAGAACGCGGAGACTTCCAGATCGGTGTTCGGCAAAAGGCGGCGTGGCAAAGGTGTCATGCGTTTATAGTACCTGCCTCGCCGCTGGTTTGCAGGTTTCGCTTTCGGGACGGCAGGACAAAATACAACGCTCATGACTACTACACGCGCGTATATCTTCGACATGGACGGTGTCCTTTTTCGCGGCAATGACCCCATCGACGGAGCCGCCGAGACGCTGACCCGTCTGCGGGCGCTCGACCCGACCCCGCAGCTTTTCTTTTTGACCAACAACTCCTGGCAGGCCCGCTCCGACTACGCCGAAAAGCTGGGCCGCATGGGGATGCCCTGCGACGAAAACGAGATCGTCACCTCCGCCTCGGCGACGGCGGTGTATCTGCGGGAGCAGGGGGCGGCGGGAAAACAGGCGCTGGTGGTCGGGGGGCAGGGCATTATTGACGAGCTATCCGCCGTCGGCATCGAGGTCGTGTCGTCGGATTCGCCCTTCGAGGTGCCCGTGGACTATGTGGTGGTCGGAATCGACCGGGAGTTCACCTATCAGCGGCTATGGCGGGCGCAGTACGCCATCCGGCGCGGCGCGGCGTTCATCGCTACCAACCGCGATACGACCTATCCTATCGAGGGCGGTGAGGAGCAGCCGGGCGGCGGGGCGATTGTGGCCGCGATTGCCGCCTGTACGAACACCGAGCCTGTCACCATCGGCAAGCCGGAGACACACGGCCTTCAGGCGATTCTGACGATGGCGAAGGTCGCGCCGGAAGAGGCCGTTATGATCGGCGACCGTCTGGACACCGACGTTTTATGCGCCAACCGGCTGGGCGTCCCGACCGTGCTGGTGCTGACCGGAGTGACGCCGGAAGAGGCCGTGGCGCAGGCATCCGACGAGATGCGCCCTACCCACGTCCTCCCCGACCTGCGCGCGCTGTAATTTGCGCTCTTCAGTCCTGCTCGCCTTTCCACTCTTCGATGGCGCGCGCAACCGCCTCATCACTGCGTCGTCGCCGGTTCGCGTTTCTTTGCTGAAGGCCATAGACGGCCAGGCAGACAAAACCCGCGCCTGACCCGAGTACACCCCACACCAGCTTCTTCTGTTCCCGTCCGGACATTCGGGTGTAGCGGGTCACGTCATAGGTGGCCGGGTCGGTAAAGGCCCGGAATCCGGCCCCGCCTATCCACACAGCCAATAGAATCAAGCTGAGTAGATTGCCAGCGAGCGCCTTTTCTTCCCCGGCGCTATCGGCGCGAGAAGCGCGTATCGCTTGCCGAACCAGGCTGACGATGCCGACAAGCGTGAATGGAAGGAAAAGAAGCTCGATGACCGCTACCAGCAAGGCAACAAGGTTCATGTTATTCAGGCGGTGCGGCGGCGGCCCCTTTATCGAATTTACCGGGAGCGGATTTCCAGGGTCCAGTCGCGGATGTCGAGGTCGGGGTCGGTGATGACGCGGTCCAGCTTTTCGCGCACGTCGTTATCCGCCGGCTCCAGGTCTACCTGAGCTTCGGTCCGGATCACGTTCTGATCGAGCGGAAGCGTGAACCAGGTATTGATGCCGCCGGTTTCGATGCCGCCCGTCACCCGCCCATCGCCCAGCGCGTCCCACAGCTTGAAGACGTTCGTTTCCGCTCCCAGGGGAAGCGTGTTGGTGGCGAGCAGATTGATCTGGATATACCGCGCCGTGGTGTCGTCGGGCGTGTTGAATGTGCCGTCGGGGCCGGGGCGGCGGAAGGTAGGCAGACGCGACAGGTCGAGCCGGAACGAGAGCGTGTCGGGGTTTTGTGCGTCCACGGGCGTGTAGGCGTCGGGAAGGCCCAGCGGCTGGAAATTGCGAAGGACCGGGTTTGTCAGTGGGCCGTCCGGCTGCGCCGGGTCCACCGGCGCGACCCGGAACACGCCGTAAAACTGCGGCTCGAACCGGTTGTGCGTCACGTAGCCGACAAAGCCCTGGCGGTTGGAGGGCAGGGGCGCGGGGGCGGCGAAGCCGTTGCCCCAGGGAATATCCACCACCGGGACCGGCCCGGCGTCATTGGGATCGTCGGTCAGGTTGATAAGGACGAAGTAGTAGTATTCGGGGCGGATGCGCCCGGCCACCTGCATCGAAACAACAAGCTGCCTGCCGCCGCCGGTCTGCTGATCGGCAGGCATTCGGGCGCAGCCCGAAAGCAGGGCAGGGACGAAAAGCAGGGCAGCACCAACAGCAGCAGCAGCAGCGCGGGACAGAGCGCGGCGGCGCGCAGGAGCGAGAGTAATACAGGAAGTGTGTGACATAGCTGTTTTAACGGACCGCAGAGAGGCAAAATGCCTTCAAGGAAAAGACGATAAAAAGGGCGCGGAAAACCGCGCCCTTTCTGCGTGTCGGCGTTGGATTTAGCGCCGCAGCGAACCGCGCCGCATTCGAGACGGGGGGCGAACCGCCACCCGCGCCGGTTGCCGCTGCTGCTGCTTTTCGCGCTGCGCCTGAATAAGCGTCAGCGCCGTCATCAATATAACCAGGGTGCAGCCTGTCATCATCACGCCGAGCTGAAACAAGAAACTCATCGTTGTCATCAAGGCTCCTTTTACAACTATACATTACGCTTGTGCCCCCTCGTTCGTTCCCTTAAACGTCGAAGGGAGCAGGGGTTTTATTCCGGCGGCGGCATTTGGGCAGCCGGCAGGGTCAGGATAAAGGTCGTGCCGACGCCGACCGTGCTGTGAACACGGAGCGTGCCGCCATGCGACCGGGCGATGCCGTGGCAGATGGACAGGCCCAGTCCTGTGCCTTCCCCGACATCTTTGGTGGTGAAGAACGGGTCGAAGATGCGCCCCAGAATCTCTTCAGGAATGCCGGAGCCGTTATCGGTGACGGAAATCGTCGCTGCGTCTCGTCCCTCCTCCTCGCCGCGCCGCCTGTCGGTTTCGACGACGATACGTTTCTGGCCCACGGGACGCTCGCGCAGGGCGTGCTCCGCGTTATCCACCAGATTCAGCACGACCTGCTGGATTTCGCCGGCGTTCATTCGTACCGGCGGCAGGTCGTGCAAAAAGCGCATTTCTATATCAATTTCGGTGTTTCCCTGCTTGAAACGGATCATTTCCAGGGCCGCCCGCACGGTGTCGTTCAGGTCGCCGACGGCGTGCTCGCCTGCGTGCCCGTTGCCGCCGCCGCCGCTGCCCTTGCGGGCAAAGCTGAGCAGTGACAAGGCGATTTCTGTGGCGCGCTCGGTCATATGGCGAATCGTGTGCGCATCTTCCCGCACCTGGGTGTCCGGGTGCATCTCCAGAAGCTGGGCATGGCCGCTGATGGCCGCCAGCGGATTGTTGATCTCGTGGGCGACACCGGCTACCATCTCGCCCAGCGCCGCCAGCTTCTCCGACTGGATCACCTGTGCCTGAAGCCGCTTCTGCTCCGTGACATCGCGCGCGGTAGCGTAGATACGGTTTTCCGTGGGGACGGGGGCGGAGTTCCACTGGAGCCAGCGATACGAGCCGTCCCTGCACCGATAGCGGTTTTCAAAGGAGATCGTTGAAGCGCCGAATGCCAGCTTTTCCATCTCGGCCAGCGTCGCCGCCCGGTCCTCGGGATGGACAAGATCCAGGAAGGGCTGGGCAAGCATCTCCTCCGTGCTATAGCCCAGCGTGCGCTCCCAGGCCGGGTTCACGTGCGTGTAGTAGCCTTCGAAGTTCGCAAAGCACATCATGTCGCTGGATAGCTCGAAGAAGCGGTCCCGCTCCTGTTCCGCCCGACGCCGGTGCGTGACATCGCTGATGTAGATGGAAAGGCCGTTGTCGCTGGGATAGATGCGCGTTTCAAACCAGCCGTCCAGCGGCGCGTAAAACGCTTCGAACGTCACCGTCACCTGCTCGTTCATCGCCTTTTCGTACTGCTGCTGGAAGATAGTGCCCACCGCTTCGGGGAACTCCTCCCATACATTCCTGCCCAGCACGTTCTCGCGTTTGCGGTTATGCGTGCGCTCCCCTGCCGCATTGATATAGGTGAAGCGCCAATCGCGGTCCAGGGCGTAAAAAGCGTCGGTGATGCTTTCCAGAATTATCTCGTTCTGTCGGCTCGACCGCTTCATGTCCTCCAGCGCCCCGGCGCGTTCTTCCTCGGCGCGGCGGCGCTCGGTAATGTCCGTCTGAATGCCGACGAAGTGTGTCAGCGTGCCGCTGGTGTCATGGATGGGCGAAATATAAAGCTCGTTCCAGAACAGAGTCCCGTCCCTGCGATAGTTGCGCAGCACGACGCGGCAGTCTTCGCCCTCCGTAATGGCGGCTTTCAGACGCTCCCGTTCCGGCTGGCTGCGGTCGTCGCGCTGAAGGAAACGGCAGTTGCGGCCCAGCGCCTCGTGGGATGGGTAGCCGGTGATGGCCTCGAAGGCCGGGTTGACATAGGTGATCGGATTGTCCGGCATGCGGGCATCGGTGATAAGAACGCCGGTAGAGGTTTCGTCGATGGCGCGGCTCATCAGGTTCAGCCACTCTTCGGCCCGCTTGCGCTCCGTGTTGTCGCTCAGGATGATCAGGTTCAGGCCGGGAAGAAAGCCCGCTTTGGAGCGGTATTCCAGGCAGCGGACCGCACCGTCGGGCCGATGCCAAAAGAACTCGGCGTCCGAAGCAGCGCCCCGCGCTTGTTCCGGCAGCGCGAAGTCTTCCGCCCTTTTCCCCAGCAGATCATCGCACGCGAGGCCGAAGAGTTCGCAGGCGGCGGGATTCGCATCCACAAATACGCCGTTGTCGTCGGTGACGAGGGCGGCGTCTAAAAGCGTGTCCAACAGCAGCGCCCGCACAAGCGCATAGCTTTGCGGGGATGCCTCGGCGGTCCACGCCCTGGTGGTGGACGCGGCGCAATCATTTGTTTTGGTCATTAATGGAAACCCGCTTGACTGCGTTGCGAATACCCTTGACGGCAATCTCGTCCCAGGGGCGGCGGGCGAAGAGCATTACGTATAGCGTCTCTTTATCTTCGGTCAATGTGCTCGTTCCGTGCAGGTGTCCCGGCGGCAGCCCCGCCCCGGTCGGATACACGGCCTCTTCGTGCTTCCGGATCCAGGCTCCTAATGCGTCCAATCGCTCCACCTGCCTCCGACCGTTACATTTGCCGCTGCAAGTCGGCATCTCCTTCTTTGCCCCTATCACCGCCGCCAGAACAAGAACAATCACCGGGTGGTGGGAGCAGCCAGCGATCCCGCCGCCCGTTTTTCAATTTAGGCATGCTGTCACGGTAAATTCACGCTTTTGTTCACGTCATGTATACGCTCGCTGTGTAGCATGGAGCCGGAAACAGAAAACCTGTTCCAGGGAGAACAAACCATGAGAACCAATACGCTCCCTCTTCTCGCCGCTTTGACCGGCGTCACGCTTGCCGCCTCTTCTGCCGCCTCTGCCGCGCAGAAACCCGCTCCGAGCGTCAAGCAGCCTATCGTGCTGGGAACCACACAGCTTCCGGGCGACTTCGGACAGTTCGGCCAGACCTATACGATAGGGAAGTTCC
>JAUJOK010000052.1:0-2377 GCA_030447685.1 Armatimonadaceae bacterium | reverse complement strand
CAGCTTCCGGGCGACTTCGGACAGTTCGGCCAGACCTATACGATAGGGAAGTTCCAGCCCATCAACTTCACGCTCAACAGCGCCGAGTACACAACGACCCGCTTTAATGTCGGCGGGAACGCCCATATCCCGACCGCCGAGCAGAAGCTGCTGGTGCTGCACTATACCATCCACAACCCCAACCCCAGCGAACAGAGCTTCGAGTGGAACAGCCTCAAGTTCACCGCCGTGGACAAAAAGGATGTCAATCACGAGTATATCCAGGCCGTCACCCGCGAGGGAACGACGGAGCCGGTGAGTGTGTCCTTGAAGCCCGCGCAGAAGCTCCCGGTGCAGGCCGCCATCCTGGTTCCCGCCGAGGGGGTGGTGCCCAAGCTGATCGTTCAGCGCGAAGAAGGCGCGCCCGTGGTTCGCTACTACGCTTGTGCCCGGATGAGCGTTCACAAAACCTGAAAGGGGGCAGCCACTTTATTCCGGCAATGTTGGGACGACCGACAGAGCCAGCAGGAAAGTCGTGCCGCCGCCGACCGTATTTTCATTGATCGCGCCGCCGTGCGCGCTGTTGGTGTCGTGGATCGGCGGGATGGATAGCTCGGGTTCTGAACGTGATCCGTATCCTCAGCGAAGAGCGGGGCGAAGCGGCATTGCGCTGAGTTCTAATGCCGCCCTTACCCAGCCCGTACGAAACTTAAACAAAATTTGTTCCCGTTTACTTGCGCAGCGAAACATCGTATCGTACAATGAACCCGCTATGTAAGCTTGCTAAACCCGCGCATATCGATATGACACATCAATATAACATGAGCGGGATAGCGAAAGGAGATTTCTTTATGCAGACAGGGAAGAGATGCGTTATGGCGCAAATTTTGCGCGGCTGCCGGAGTGGGACCGCTTCCACTGTGTTGGCGGCAGGCTTATATGTCGCTTCCGTGCTGTTACTGCCGGGGTGCGACAGCGGAGCAAGGGTGCCTCTGGGACAAAATCCGGGGCCTGGCCTTGGCCCGGCACCGGGACCAAATCCGGTGCAAAGAGGCACGGTTGAGGGGGTTGTCTATGCCCCGGACGGTACAACTGTGATCGCGGGCGCGCTGGTATACGTTCCGGTAAATCAGACGCGGGAGACGAAGGTTTCCCGGCAAGCCGGGACGCCGCCGGAGCAGTCTTACACCTCCACGACTTCCGGGCCGGACGGCAGGTTTCGGCTGTCCGACGTTCCAAGCGGGCCGGTGCTGATTAGATTCCTGAAGGGGGCGTTCTCGCTGGCGCGGGTAGTTTCCGTCACGGCGGGGCAGACGACCGCGCTCGCCAAGGCGGACACCACCTTCCCCGCTACCGGCACGGGCGCGGCCCGCCTTGCCGTAGTGACCGGCAGCTTCGACCGGATCGAGAACGTGCTGGCGAAGTTAGGCTTGGGAACCACCGATGAGTTCGGCAGCCTCCAGTTCGGCACGCAGAAGTTCGACATCTACAATGGCGGCGGCAATTCGCCGGAGGGCGCTCCCACGGCACGCGGTCTGCTGGAAGACCCGGCGCGCCTGGCGCAGTATAACATCGTGTTCATCAACTGCGGCGCGGACGAGGAGCCGCTCGATTCCCAGCAGGTTCGCGCGAACCTGCGGAACTACGTCAGCAATGGCGGCAGCCTGTATGTGACAGATCTGGCCTACGACTACGTGGAGCAGATTTTCCCCGGCGCGATTGACTTCCTGGGCAGCGACAACACGCCCGCCGACCAGCCGGAACAGCAGGGCGTCGCGGAACTCGGTGAGGGCGGCGCCACGGATGCCTCGGTACTGGATGCGACGATGCAGGCCTGGCTGGGCAGCCGCAACGCCCTGACGGCGGGCGGCGCGGTTCATATTGACGGTCTGATAGGTGGCTTTGCAGTGATGAACCAACTGCTGGCTCCGAACGGCAAGGAGTGGATACGCGGCCCTGTCAGCTTCAGCGAACCGGGCCGCTCGGCAGCGGCAGGCAGTGGCGGCCATTCGCACCAGCAGCGCCCGACAAGCCGTGCCTCGCGGGCGCAGGGCATCAAGCCGCTCACCGTCACCTTCCCCTTCGGTGCGGGCCGGGTGCTCTACACTTCGTATCACACGGTGGAAGCAGATAAGGGCGGGGATCTGCTGCCCCAGGAACAGGTCCTGGCTTATCTGATGTTCGAACTGTAGAGTCCGTAAAGCATCTTAGGCCCGGTCTTGGCCCACACCACCCGGGGGAGAGGCCAGAACGAGCCCATTTTTTTAGTCAACAAAGCGGGATGGAGAATGTAGCGGGAAATCGTACTCGAAAACGCCCAACAATACCGCGCCCACCCCCCCCAACAAGTACAAAACAAATTAGTCAAAAAAAAGGCAGATAATAAGCCCAAGAAAAT
>JAUJOK010000051.1 GCA_030447685.1 Armatimonadaceae bacterium | reverse complement strand
GATTACCGACTCCAAACTGGGCACCGTTCCCGTCTATCTGCCGAATCTGCTGGACCACAGCACCAAAGTTCTGGACGAATCGCTCATCAACCGCGTCATCAACGAAGCGATGCCCGACCTGCCCGACGACACCAAACAGGTCATCGTCTACTACGTGGATATTTTCGACCGCAGCGCCGTAGATAAGTTCATCAAGGAGCGCAACGCCACCGGCATCGAAATCGAACTGCGCGACTTGAAAGAGGTGCTGGACGAGGTTGTTTTGAACGACGAAGCGGAGTGGGAAGCGCGTGAAGCGGCGGACGGCGCGCACGAAATCGAAATCATCCGCTTCGCCAGCGACCGTTTGCAACAAAAGATCGGCGAATACAACCAGAAGCGCGGTCAGACCGGCAAAGCCAGAACCTCGCTGCTGGAAAGCGAGGATGACGATACCGAAACCGACGACGCGCCCAAAAAGAAAGTCTCCTTCAAACCGATTCAGATCAGCGAGAATGGTCTGGAACTGATCGAATGGCTCAGCCTCGACGCCACCCAGGCAGCAGGCGCGTGGCATTCGGACGCCGAAATCAAGATAGACAAAAAGGGCTTTGTCGTTCGTGACGGGGTGAAAACCAAATCCTTCTGGAACGGCAAAATTACCAGCGCCCAAAAGCCGCTGCGCCTGAAAGTCCGCAACATCGCCGGGGATGAAAGCGTTTTCGATCTGGCTTCCGGCACACTATCCGTGTAACGGCGGTATCTTCTCGGTGTCCGGCCACTCACGGTGCCACAGCGTCGCCTGCTCGAAGGCATGGGCGACGCGCAAAATTGCGTCCTCTCGGTACAGATTCCCGACGAAGGAGATGCTGAGCGGCAGGCCGTCGAGCATGCCGCAGCGGGTGACGACTTCCGGGTGCCCGGTGAGATTGGTATACGAAAGCGACGGGCCGTTCCAGGGTATGGTCACGTAGAGATCGACGTCCTTCAGTGCGTGCGCCATCGCTTCCTGAAGCCGCCGCCGCACGCGCAGCGCCTGGAGATAGTCCACGGCGGGAACCGTCGAGCCGACGCGGAACGTATTGGGCCAGCTAAACTCCTCCTGCTGCACGAGCAAATCCAGCTTACCGCTCGCCGTCAGCGCCGCAAAGGCCGCGCCGCTTTCCACGCCGATAATCAGAGCCGCCAGCCCTCCGAAAGCCTCGGTCTGCCGGGGCAGACGGACGGAGCGCAGAACCAGCCCCAGATCGCCCAGAACCTCCAGGGCGTCGCGATAGATTTTGAGCCGCTTTTTATCACGCTTCGCCAGGGCAAGTGAGCGCGCATCCACCCCGACGCGCAGTCCGGCCAGGGTCGCCGTGGGATTCCAGCGGAAAGGGACGTCGGCGACGCTCGCATCCTGACCATCGGGGCCGACAATGGCGCTTAGAACGAGAGCGCAGTCTTCGACGCCCCGGCACATCGGGCCGATCTTATCCATCGTCCAGGACAGCGCCATCGCGCCGTGGCGGGAAACGCGCCCGTAGGTGGGGCGCAGGCCGGTGACGCCGTTGACGACGCAGGGGCTGACGATGCTGCCGAGCGTTTCCGTGCCGATAGCGAATCCGACCATACCCGCCGCCACCGCGCTGCCCGGCCCGGCAGACGATCCGCTGGAGCCGCGCTCCGGCTGCCACGGATTGCGCGTCAGGCCGCCGAACCAGACATCGCCCATCGCCAGTTCGCCCATCGACAGCTTGGCGACCAGCACCGCGCCCGCCTCGTCCAGACGGCGCACGACGGTGGCGTCATGGTCAAAAACCTGATTCTCGTAGGGCCGCGCACCGAAAGTGGTGCGAATGCCGCGCGTGGCGAACAGGTCTTTTGCGCCCCAGGGAATGCCGTGCAGCGGCCCCCGATACTTTCCCGCCGCGATCTCCCGGTCGGCCCGCGCCGCCTGCGCCAGCGCGCGTTCCTCGGTCAGCGTCACCACGCAGTTCAGGCGCGGCCCCAGGCGTTTCAGGCGGTCCAGGTACATTTGGGTCAATGCGGCAGAAGTGATTTTGCGCGCCTTGACCAGCCGCGAAAGGTCAGCGAGTGAATGGAAGGCGATACTTTCCGGGCTGCCGTCATAGCGGGGCATGCGGCCCGCGCTGAGCCGAAAGCCGCTTTTGCCGGTGGGAACCACGGTTCCGGGCAGGCGCGGATTAAAGAGCGTGGACGGCTCACCCAGGTTTCCGGCACGGTCGGCGTCACGCAGTGTTTTGAGCGTCTGCCGCGTGCGCCCCATCCGCTTTGCCATCAGCGCGCGCTCCGGCTCCGTGTAGGAACGGCCCGCCAGCTTGTCGGCGACGGCGATGTCGGCGGGCGTGATGGCATCGTCCAGCGGCGGCGGGGGCGGTGGCGCTTGCGCCGGGGCCGCCGCGCTCGCTGTTCCGGCAACTCCCGCCGCCAGTATCCCCTTTACCAGGCGGCGGCGGCTCATCGTTTTTCCCGGTCGTGTTTCGTCATTTCCCGATGCCAACGTTTCTATACCTTTCCAGCAGTCCAGTCGAACACCACCCCAAGCATATCCCCGCCGCCCGTGGCAAGCTGCCGGTATGCGGTCGGGGCGTCCGTGAACGGCAGAAGATGCGTCACCAGTTCACGGTAGTGAAGCCTCCCGAAGCGCATCAGCTCCAGAGACTTCGCCACCTCGGCGAAATCGAAGCCGCAGGTAATGGCGATGGTCGGCTGTTTCAAATGCGTTGTGAAGAAGTCGAACGTGATAGGATCGGGATAATATCCCTGGAGCAAAAGCTGCCCCTCCCGACGCAGCAGATCGACACAGGGCGCAAACTGCTCCGAACGCCCCGTCGTTTCGATGACGATATCCGCTCCCGCCGGTTTGATCTTCCTGACCACCTCGGCCAGATTCTGCTCGCTGACGTTCACTATCATATCAGCGCTGTGCGCGCTGCTGAGCGCAAGCCGCGCCGGGTTGATGTCCGCAGTAACGACGATACCGCCGCGCAGCCGGGCCAGTTGCGCGCTTCCCTGCCCGATCAGCCCCTGACCCGTGACGACCACCAGATCACCCGGCGCGACGCGGAGCATGGAGATGCCGCGAAGCGAGACGGCGGCGAGTGCCGACAGCGAGGCGGCGATAGGATCGGAACCCTCCGGTAGCGGAACCGCCTCCTTGACCGTTGCATGGCTGACGTGCGCACCCATCCAGATGGGGGGAAAGCGCGCAGGCAGGCGGCTGTTCTTGAACAGAACACGCTGCCCCGGCATGAAGCCCCGCACGGCGTCACCCAGCGCCTCGACCACGCCGACCGCCTGGTAGCCGGGAACAGTGGGAAACTTTATCTCCACGCGCCTGCCGGTCAGCGCCCATATCTCGGTGCCCTGACTGACACCGCTGTATTCGGTACGCACCCGCATCTCGTCCGGCTGAAGTTCCGGCAGTTCGCAATCCTCAATCGTCGCCGACACGTTCTTGTCCGGGAAAACTATCGCTTTCATCGCCTCTCCTAATTGCCCGTCTGTCCTTATTCCGTGTATCATTCGTGGTATGGCGAAACTCATCCTGCACACGGACGGCGCGGCGAAGGGAAATCCCGGCCCATCGGGTATCGGTATTGTTCTGTACCGCGACGGCGAAGCCGAGCCGTTCGTGACAATTGGCGAAAGCATCGGCGAGGCGACCAACAACGTCGCCGAATACCGCGCGCTGGTGCGCGGACTGGGCGAGGCGCTGGAGCGCGGCGCGAGCGAGATCGAGGTTCGCACCGATTCGGAACTGATGGCGCGTCAGATCGAGGGGCGGTACAAGGTAACGTCGCCGCTGCTACTGCCGCTGCACGCCGAAGCGCGCCGCCTGCTGAGCCGCTTCGACCGCGCCCGCATCATCCACGTCCTGCGCGGCAAGAACGCTCTGGCGGACGAACTGGCGAACCAGGGCGTCGCCGCCGGTCTGCCGGAAAAGAAGCCTGCGCGCAAGGGCAAGCCCAAAGAGGAAACGACGCCGTGGCGCTCGCCGTTTCGCCACACGCACTCGACACGCATCGGTGATGAAAGCCATGTATGGAACGTCGAGCGGCTGTGGGAACTGGCGCGCGATCTCCCCGTCAAGGCAGTTCCCGTCGAAACCGTGGCGACGGTGCTGGATGAGGACTGCTGGTTCGGCGGAAAAGCGCCGACCGGGCGCGAGGTGATGACGCACGCGCAGCGCATCTACGAGGCCGATTTTTCGCATCCGATTATCCTGTCCGCTTCCGGTCGGGTCATGGACGGCGGCCACCGCATCGCCCGCGCTCTGCTGCTGGATAAAAAAGAGATCGACGCCGTGCAGTTCCCCGAAGACCCGGAGCCGGACATCCGCCGCCTGGCGGAACCACCGATGTCCGCGCGTTGACAGTGCGGAGCGTCCGGCGGTACAATGAAAAAGTGCGTTATCACCGATTGATTTTGTCAACAGGAACGCCGCCAGGAGGCCAGACCCGCTCGTGAACTTCACGGCTAAAGAAGATTACGGGTTGCGCGCGGTGCTCGATCTGGCCGCCCGTGGAAGCGCGGAGCCGGTTCAGACACGGGAAATCGCCCAGCGGCAGCATATCCCCGAGCAGTTTCTGGAACAGCTATTAGCGGCGCTCCGACGGGCGGAGGTCGTCCGCTCCACGCGCGGCGCGGGCGGCGGCTACACCCTGGCGGCCCCGGCGGACCGCATCAGCGTGGGACAGGTGCTGTGCGCGCTGTCCGGCCCGCTGGTGCCCCCGGACCTGATCGCGGGTGATACCGCTAAGCCGGAGCGGGCAACTCCGGAAAGCGCGGTGGTGTGCGATCTGTGGGCGGCTTTCCGCGACGCCCTTCGCGGTGTCGCCGACCGCACCACGCTTCAGGATTTGCTGGATCAGCGCGCCGACGACGAGCGCGACCACGGCTACATGATGCACATTTGATGGAAACCAATTATGAAAATCTTCGATAACCCCACACAGCTAATCGGCAACACGCCGCTCGTTCGCCTGCACCGCGTCACCGAAGGCGCTCGCGCCGACATTGTCTGTAAGCTGGAATATCTGAACCCCGGCTTTTCCGTCAAGGACCGCATCGGCGTCAACATGATCGAGGCGGCGGAAAAAGCGGGCCGCATCACGCCCGGCGTCACCACGATTATCGAACCGACTTCGGGCAACACGGGGATCGCGCTCGCCTTTACCTGCGCCGCCAAAGGCTACAAGCTGATCCTGTGCATGCCGGACACGATGAGCATGGAGCGCCGCCTGCTGCTGAAGGGATACGGCGCGGAGCTGGTGCTGACCGAAGGCCCCAAGGGGATGAAGGGTGCGGTCGCCAAAGCCGAGGAACTCCTCGCCACCATGCCCGACGCCTTTATTCCGCAGCAGTTCAACAATCCGGCCAACCCGGAGATTCACCGGAACACGACTGCCGAAGAGATATGGAACGACACCGACGGGCAGGTGGATATCCTGGTCACCGGGGTAGGCACGGGCGGCTCGCTTACCGGGGTCGCGCAGGTCATCAAGCCGCGCAGACCGGAATTCCGCACGGTGGCGGTGGAGCCTGTGCACTCGCCGGTGATTACCCAGGCCAAGCGTGGCGAGGAGCTTCATCCGGGGCCGCATAAGATTCAGGGCATCGGCGCGGGCTTTATTCCCCAGAACCTGGAACTTGATCTGGTGGACGAGGTTTTCCAGGTGACTAACGAGCAGGCGGTGGACATGGCGCGGCGCTGCATGCGCGAAGAGGGTCTGGCCGTCGGTATCTCTTCGGGCGGCGCGGTGCATGCGGCCATCGAGATCGGCAAGCGCGCAGAAAATGCGGGCAAGCGCATCGTCGTCATCATCCCCTCGAACGCCGAGCGTTATCTTTCTACCATTCTGTTCCAGGACCTGCGCGACGCCTGATTTTCTGCCGGGGCTGCGGGCTGCGCCGGGAAGTGTCCCGGAGTGTCCACACTCCGGGAAATCCTACCATGAGCCTGAAAGCGCGCGATCTAAAACTCCTGGCGGTCGCCCTTCTGGCTGGAATCCTCTTCTTTTCGTCTCTTCACCGGCTGTGGCCGCTCGCCGACGCGAACCTGATGGTTCCTGCCCCTGTTCGAGAGCGCCGGGCGCGGGAATTTCTCCAGGGCCAGGGCTTTGATCTGCGCGGCCACGCGGCGGCGAGCAAGATAACCGTCGAAGAGTCGGCGCTGGATTATGTGGAGCGCACGTTTGGCCGCGCGCACGCCCAGACGATGATCCGGCAGGGTTATCCCTTAATTGCCTACGATGTGACCTTCAAAAGAGCCGGTTCGGTTCAAACCTACGGGATCGGGATGCACCCAGGCGGCAGCGTGCTGAACTGGCGCAAATCCCTTCAGGAAGACGACCCCGGCAGGCGCATCGGCAGTGAAGCCGCCCGGAAGCTGGCGCGGCGCGAACTCGAACGGGGACTGGGAACAGACCCGGCGATGTGGCGCGAGATGGGCGTTTCCACCCGCGAATTGCCCCGTCGCGTCGATTACGTCTTCAATTTCGAGCGGACGCTGTCGGAGACGCCGGAACTGAAGGAGCGTGCAGGCGTCCGTGTGGCGGGCGGCATGGTCGCGGGGGCGTCCCGCTGGATCGTGGTTCCCGCCGCCGCCGGTCGCGCCGCCCATCGCCGCGAGGCTCCGCGCCAGGCGCTGCTGTATGTCGGCCAAGTTCTTTTCGCCGTCGCTGTTGTCGCCGCCTTCGCCGTTTTTCTGACACGCCTGCGCGACGGCTCGGTGCGGCTGGGACAGGCTGCGCTCTGGTCAGCGGTAGTGTTCGGCTGCTCGCTGGGCAGCTACCTGCTGCAAGGAGCGCGGCTGTTCGCCGCCTGGGACCCGCTCTGGTCCCGCTGGGTGTCCGCGCTTCAGTATGTGGTCTCCTTTTCTGAGAATAACCTCTGGACGTTCGGTGTGCTTCTGGCGGTCACGGCGGCGGGCGATTCGCTGGATCAGCAGACGGGCGGAGGCCGGGGCAAGTCTTTGTGGCTGCTCAGCCGGGGGCGTATCACGGACGCGCGGGTCGGCGCGGCATCGGCGCGGGGATTTCTGGTCGGGCTGATCTGCGGCGGGGTGATGGCGGCAGCGCTGATGCTGCTGGAAAACATCGCCGGGGCGCGCACCTCCCTTCAGCCGCGCGGCTTCTTCTTTTATGCGCTCAATTCGTCCGCTCCCGCCCTTTCGACACTGCTGTTTTTTCTTAATATCGCTTTGCTGGAAGAGCTGGGCTATCGGTTCTTCGCCGGGTCGTGGCTGCTATTGGTAACAAAGCAGAAATGGCTGGCGATCTTCGTCCCGGCGCTCGTCTATGGGCTGACGCACACGACCCTGACCTTTCTGCCGCCCGCCGAGCCGTTCTGGGGCCGCGCGCTGGTGATGACACTGGTGGGCTGCATCTGGGGCTGGGCTTTTTTCCGCTACGATGCGCTGACCGTCGTGCTTTCGCACCTCACCTGTGACCTGTTTATCTTTAACTGGCCCCGGTTGGCAAGCGGAAACCCTGCGCTTGCCGCCGTGGCCATCCTGACCATCGCTGTGCCGCTCATTCCCGCGATTGCGTGCGCCGCGTTGCGCCTGTTGCATGGGCGCGTTGGGACAGATGCCGTCCCAACGGCCCCGGCCCCGGATTGAACAGATTTGGTCGTCCGAATAACGCTGCCCACACGGTATAAGAGTAGACCCCAAAGCAGGCGCGGTAAAACCGACTGTCTGTGCTTCTGGTGGAGGCTGTTAGCCCGTGATGACATCTGCTACAACACCGTACTTCCGAAGTTTCTCCGCGAATTCTTTGGATTCTCCCAATTTGCACGGCTGCATCTCAATAACCTCACCGTCGAGCACGGTCTAAACAAGCCTTTGCTTCGGCAAGCGTCATCTCGGTGTATTCTCGGACGACGAGCACAAAACGAATCCCTTCATTCCTTCACGCCAGCCAGAAACTTGAATCACCTCTCTGGGTTTTATTGATGCGAATTCCAGTTTTCACAAACAGCATGGATGGCTGCGATATGGGCAAAATTAGCTTTACTGCACGCTCCATGGGCACCCGCAGAAATCAAGGCTTCATTGCCTGCGAAATGAGACGATACCGCAAGGATAGGGATGCGATACCCATTGCTCGGTAGTCCTCGAATCAGTTCCGTCCCCTTTCCGTCGTCTAAGTCGTAATCCACCGGCAAGAAGTCAAACTGGCTGCTTGATAGAACCCGACGTGCCTCCATAATACTTGGAACAACGGTAACCGAATGATCAGCCAGGAATCGATTTGTAACCAGTCGAGCAAATCGTGCGTGATTTTCCACATACAGAATTCTCATAGAATCACTTTCCTGATATTATCACGAAAAACCGGAAGGGCCTCGAACAGTGCGGCGTTTTCCGCCGCCGCTGCCGGATGCTCGAAATGGCCCGCTTGAAGAACGAACAACTCTTTGGGGCCGGGCAGGGCATTGTATACGGCGAACTGGCCCGGAGGCGGCACCGCCGGGTCGAACAGCGCCGCCGCAACAAAGGTGGGTATGCGAATGTGGCTGGCCGCCGTGGCCGCATCGAAATAGCGCAGCACGTTTGTCACCTCCGGGCGGCTCCGATGATAAAGGCGAACGGCCTCGCCGCTTCCGGTGCAGGGCAGAGTGAGCCGCAGCAGGTGATTGCCGAAGCTGGGAACGCTTAGATGCGCGCTGTGAAAGCGCGCGTCCCAGGGCAGGGCCAGCGCGCCGATCCCGCCGCCGAAGCTGCCGCCGATATAATCCAGCCGCCGCGCCGCTTCCGGCAGGAGTTCGATAAGCGCGGAAGCGGCGGCCCATAAATCGGCGGCGCAGCCGCCATGCACATACGTCTCGCGCGACTCGATGCCGTGCAGGACATGGGCGGCGGCATGGTCGGGAATGCCTGCCTGGCGGCTGCGCGACATGCCCCGCGCGCAGGGGAAGATTGCCGCCGCTCCCTCCATCGGCAGGTTTATGTCGGGCTGCTCGCGTCCCCCGTACCCATGACCCACCACGACGCCCCGCGTGACCGGCTCATGGCGCGGTTTCGTCAGCCAGCCGCCCAGCCGCAATCCACCGAGCGCCGTAAACGCTACGTCAAAGATTTCTATGTCGTCCGTGCCGCCGTCAGCCAGGCGCAAGGTCGGCGCGGGCGGCCCGGCGCGGGCTTCCTCGTACAGCCGTCGCCAGAACTCCTCAAAATCGTTCGGCGCTTCGGGGGCAGGCACCGCCCGCAGCGCCTTCAGGTCATAGCCGTAGGTCGGGTCAAACCGAAAATCATGCGAAAAAGAGGCGGCGCTGGTCGGTGTCATCGAATATGCACCGCTTTCAATTCACAGGGGTACAGCGACAGACGCATCTTTCCGTTACGCACATCCAGCGGCTTGCCCGTTGCGGCGTCCACGACTTTACCCTTCGTCGGTAACGTTACCGTAACGCCGCGCTTTTCGGAAAGGCCGACATGGACGATGGCGAGATAGGTGCCGTGCGCTTTTGTCCGTATCGCCCGCACGACCACCTCGCTGTCTGAGGCGGCGTTCGGCAGCATGGCGCTGGGCAGGGCAGGCAGGGAAAGAAACGCGGCATAAAAGGCGCGGGCGTATTCCGGGAAGCCCCGGTTAAAGCTGCTCGCGGCCAGATACCCGATGAATCGGGGGTCGCCGTAGGCCATCGCTCGCGCCTCAGGCAGCATCGAATACGGCCCGGCCCGCTCTACATCGGCCACAAAGTAGCCCAGCGACGAATCCATCGCGTTCTCGTTCAGGGGGTAGTGGCGTATCGCAGCCAATCCCGCTTGTGTGCGAAACGCATCGAAGGCTTTAGGGGAGGAGACGGTGTAGGCGCGGTTAAAGGAGTAGGTCAGGAGCGGCCCGTCCGCCCCGGCATAGTTTTGCGGGTCGGCCTGCGGGTCGGAGTGCTGCCATTCCCAATTGCCCCAGGTCGGTGTGGGCGAGGTCAGCGCGCGGAAATGGCTGTCGGCGGTGACCACGGCATTATAAGCGGTTATGCTCGGCTTGCGGTTGTTCGGCTGCGGCTGGCTCAGCAGGCGTGTCCAGACCGGAACGTCGTCCGTCACTATCTGCATGCCGCCGGACAACGAACGCCCCGGCTCGCTCGCGTCGGGCGTGAACAGCAGAACGGCGTCGGGATGGACGTTCGCGCGCAGATGCGCGGTCAGCGCGGTCAGAAAGTCTTTGCGCTTGCGAAACCACCACGCGTAGTACCGTTCGCGCAGCGCGGCATCGTTTTGAAGCTGAACGCGCGTCACGCTCTGGCCGTCACTTGCTTCCAGGGAGAAACGCTGCAACGCGCCATCGGAAAAACTGATGGGCAAATGGCTGGGCCGGGGCCGGAACCATGCCCCGACAAACGTCGCCCGGTCCTTGTAGCGCGTGATGGTAGCATCCAGCAGTCGCCTGGCATCCGCCAGCGTGTCGGGATCGGTTATGTCGGCGTTGGCCTTCTCACTCCAGGTGATGTGCGTATAATCCTTCGCGCCCGACAGCGGCGCGCTGCGCTTCTGCACGCCCAGGCTTTTTGACCGATGCTGCCCGCGTATTCGTAATAGGGCAGGACGTTCAGGCCGTATTTGGCGGCGATGCCGAGGATGCCTTCCCAGCGCCGAGGAGTAGACGACGAATTGTACCAGTCGTTCGTTTCACCCGAATCCCAGCCCTGGTTGTGGCCGAACTCCAGCAGGTCTTTGCTGAACGTATTCATGCCCAGAAACTGCATCAGCCGCGCTTTATACTCGTACCAGTCCATATCCTTAAGGACGCCGCGCTCTTCCTCCTTGCGGCTTCCCACGACGCCATCGGACATCTCCTCGCGCCAGAACAGGTGGCGCTGGGGCAGTTCCCTGGGTGGCAGGCGTAGTTTGACCCGATAGACTTCCGGGTTCGGCACCTCGAAAAGGCGAATTCGCGAGACGGCTGCCCCTTCGGAGATAGGGTCGCTCGCGGACTGCGCCTGCGCGATAACTACCCAGAAGCCGTCCGCAGGCATCAGCGGGCGTGGGCCGGAGCCGCGCGGCAGGTTCAGGTCGGGGAAGCGGTCATGCAGATAAAAAAGCGTCTTCCAGGTGCGGAACCTGCCGGACAGCGGAATCTTCAGCGATTCGGCATTGTTGTTGGTGTAGGTGTACAGCGCATCGCCGAGCGCGGCCCCGGTGTGGAAGCCGTGGGCCATCTCCGCACCCCGGTTCAACACGAACAGCGAGCGCGGCCTGTCTTCGGGGAACTCCACCGAAAGCACATAGGCACGCCCCGCCTTCAGGTTCTTGTTTTTGCCGATTCGATAGGCAAAATATCTGCTTCCCCCGACGTTCGGCAGCACCCGGCAGCGACGCCCCAGAAGCGTCTCCACCCGGCTTGCTCCCTTCGGAACCTCGGTAAACAGATGCGAATCGGCAGCGGCGGCGGTATCGGCACAGTTGATTTCATCCACGAGAGGAAGCATGCCGAACGGCAGACCGGCATTCTGGGAACGCCGCACGGGAGCGGCGGCGCGTGCGAGCGCAGTGGGCAGGAGCAGAACAATCATCCCCATCAACAGCGTTGTTTTCATGGCTCCATTTTACCTTCACCATAGACTACCCAGTAACCCCGCTCGCTTTCGCTTCCGATACAGTAAATGTTAGACCATCGGCGTACTACAGACGCCATCGGCTCTGGCGTCTGAGGAGCCGCGCCGCTGATGCCGATAATGTGCTTGATGCAAACGGCCTGCCTTTAATGGCCTGCCGGAAAGGATGTTCAATTGACGATGGGCATGAACCTCACCGCTACCCGCAAGTGGGTGTACTTTTCGGCTTTGGCAGTGATGTTGTTGGTCGGTGGCTGGTCTATAGCCGAGCACGGAAGCGCCCGTGCCGCGCTTGCGGAGCAGCGGAACAACGGGGCCGATGTAACACCCGCAGAACGCGAGGCGAGAAAACTGCTGGGCAAAGCGGAGCGACCCGGCAGCCTGGAAGAGGCGGACTGGCAGCGACTGCTGACGCTGTTCAACGGGCCTGACAAACGGGGGCGCAGCGCAGCCATTTCCGTGATGATGTGCCTGGGCAAGTCGTCACGCCGGGACGAGATCTTGCGCCTGATTCGCCCACTGCTGACCAGCGGCGGCAGCATAGACGATGAGACCTCTGCCCTTGAGGTACTGATGCGCTTTGACACCTCGGATTGGCGGCGGCAGGTGGCGCTTCGGGAGAACCGCCCCGAGCCGCTGATGAAATACGTGGTCGGGCTGATAAAGCAGAGCGGCAGATACTGATTAGCCGCTCCAGCATAACCGGAGAACGCTTCATTTAACGAGAAAGGCAGTCTGCCTGCGACAAACTGCCTTTTCTTTTCAGGCGGTGCGCTGCTGAATATCGGCGAGGGCGAGGCGGGTTTCGCCGAGCACTTCGGTGATCTGCTGCTGGCTCTCGAAGCCGATCACCATCATATCCAGAACGCCGGAGCCAAGCCCGAAGCGCAGCGATTCGCGGGCGCGAGCCAGGCGGTCATCGCCTTTGAGCATGTCACCCTGCGCCAGTATCTTCATGCCGATGACGCCTTTGCCCGCCGCGCGCATCTTTTTTAGAACCGGCGTCACATGGCCCGGCGCATTCGCTTCCGGCTCGCCCCGGCGGTTGTCCATGTGCTTGCCCCACGGGTTGTAGCGCGCCAAATCCACCTCCACCCACGGGTCGGCGGCGGCGGCTTCGAGCGCGGAAAGGGAATGGCAGGAACAGCCGTGCGCGCGGATAATCCCCTTGCGCTTGGCCTCGGAAAGCACGTCCTTAACCCCCTGGTAGCGCGTGTTCCAGTCCGGCTCGGTGACGACGTGCATCAGCACGATATCGATATAATCGACGCCCAATTCCTGGCGGAACCGATCCAGGTCGGCGCGCGCCTCGTCCGCCGTTCGATGGATGATCTTGCTCTGGATGACGAACTTATCGCGCGGCAGCCCCTTGATCGCCTCTTTCAGATAGGGATGCGAGCCGTACTGGTCGGCCACATCGAAAAAGGTGATGCCGCTGTCAAAGGCGTGGCGGATCAGCGTAGTGAACTTTTCCTGGCCGAGCCGCGTCTGGTTCGACCCCTTGTTGTAGCCGACGGACCCGGTTCCGATCCCCACAAGAGAACTGGTAATACCGGTCTTGCCCAGTTTTATCTTATCCGCAGCCGAGCGGAGTGGTTTCTTCTTGTCTTCGGCTGCGTTCACCGCGCCGCCGCCCAGCGCCAGAACGCCGGTAGCCACCGCCGCCTTTTCAATAAACTCTCGCCGATTGATCTCGCTCATTGGTAACTTGCTCCCGTCGGTGCCGCGAAGGCAGAGATAATTTCGTTATACCCCGGCGAGCGTCGGTTTCCCAGGCCGTTCTTAATCCGGCAGCCTCCATATCTGTATCTTCTCATCTCCACGGGCCACAGCCAGAAGTTTTCCCTCCGGGGAGAAGGCAAAGGCGCGTATTCCCACATCCGGCAGAGGCAGCATCTCCGCGCGTCTCTTTTTCAGGTTCCAGAACCACAATCCCCGCACGTCAACGATAGTCGCCAGCCACTGCCCGTCCGGAGAAAAGTGCAGATTATCTCCGGGGAACGCCATTGCCAGGTTCGTCCGCTTCCCGTCGCGGACATCCACGAGAACCAGATCAGTATCCGTGCTCCAGGTGGTAAATGTGGCGGCAAGGTATTTTCCGTCGGGAGAAAATACCATGGATTGGAATCCGCCGTGGGTCTGTTCCAGGGCAAAGGTTCGCGTGACACGCCAGGTGCGGGTATCGTACAGCCGGACGGAAAGGTAAGAGCTTTGAGGCTCCGTGTGCAGCGTCTCTTCCTGTCCTGCCGCAAGATACCGACCGTCGGGAGAGAAAACAGGCAATCTTAACCCGCTATCAGGGTCTGATCCGGCCTTCCGTACGCGCAGCAGTCGCCCTCGTGGAAGCCGCCATACCCGAAGCTCATTGAATACGTCCTGCACCTCACCGGCAAGCAGCCTTCCATCAGGCGAGAAGGCAGCCCGCAGGTCACCCTCCTCCTCTTCGGGAGTATAAAGCGAGCGAAGAACCCGTCCGGTGACCCCGTCCCGAAGCTGAATCCGCCGTCCCCCCGTCGCCAGAAGGCGGCCATCCTGCGAAAACGCGAGCGAGCCGGTTCCCTGGAAAAATGGCGCATTCGGCGCGCTGCCGAAGCTGCGCCGCTTTTCCCCCGACGCACTCCACAGGGTAAGCCTCCCTTTATTGCCGGTGAGCAGGCACTTTCCATCCGGCGAAAAAATCAGCCGGTCTGCGTGTGCAGCAAAAGTCCGCTCCCGCCGGGCCGGAACGCGCGGCAGCTTCGGCGGCGGTGGGAATGAGTCCGACGGCGGTATTCCAGGAGCTTCGCCGCGCCGGACAAGCGGCGGCTTCTTTTCGATAGCAGGACGATTGTTAACGCGACAGCCGCATGGGATAAGGATAACAATAGGAAGTAGCCGCGCAAAGCAGGCGGAATAAACACGCATTTCCCTCTCCTTTCCGCCACTTTACTGCAAAACTACACAAGTAGTCAATATAGGCCGGTAAAAGATTGATTCCCCTGATCGGCTGCCACGGACACACGGCAGGGTCATTCAGTTTTCCGTATACCCAGCAGTGCGAGCGCGGCGTGTGGCTGTGCCGCGTGGTAGCGGCAGGCGGCGGCAATGTTCTTGTAGCCGCTGTTTCGCATCAGGCCGATGCAGGTGTTCCTGATGGCTGCCAGCACCTGAGGAATGCTGCCGCAGCGCACCTGGGAGCGGTCTTCATCAAAGGTGACATCGCGTACATAGTGGCTCTTGTTCTCGATGTGCCAGTGGCCGCGCAGCAGCGACAGGAGACGCTTGGCACTGGCCTCTTGCGGCGACAAACTGGTAAGGCCATAGATCGTCTCTTCCTGCCGCTTGCCGCCGCTCTTCTTATGCTGCACGCGCCGCCTCAGGCAGAACACCTGAGCGACGTGGGGGAAGTCCAGATACCCGGCAGGCACATCGGCGCTTGCCACAAGACGCCGCACCGTGACTCTTCCGTGGCTCAGGTCACTGCTGCTGGCTCGGTGCAGCACGGGTTCAAACAAGTTCGGGCTGGCAAAGAAGCATCTCAGCTTACGGTGCAGGATAGGGTGATTGTTCTTGACGAGCATCACGAAGTGCCCCTTTGTCCACTATGGTCTCGGCGACTTTGCGCTGCGTGAGCAGTGCGTCCATCGTCACCACGCGCCCCTCCAACACTAAAGCCTTGAGTACCTCCTCCACGGCCCCAATCTCATTGGTCTTGTCGGAAACCGCTTCTTGCAATAGTGTCAGTCCCAGGCCATGACTGACCGCCGACAACAGATGCACGTCGCAGGCTCCCTGGCACTGGCTGCCGCGCAGCGTTTTGCCATCCAGGGCAACCACTGCCGCTTTCGTCGGCTGTGAATGCTTCAGAACGCACTGTGCCCAGGCAGAAAGCTTTGCCTCCAAGTCCTTCTTGTCCAGGTGGCGAAAGATCGTGTGCAGCGTGCCCACCGAAGGTGTCTTACTACCGGGGAAGCCCAGTGCCTGTGCCAGTTCCTTGCCGTAGTTTTTGCCCCAGTCGGCCATAGCGCCGTAGCTCTTGTAACCGCACAGCGTTGCGGCACAGGCAAGAGCAAGCACCGCTCCCTAAAGGATGGCGTCTGCCCTGACTCTTGCGAAAATCCTTCACTTCCGAGAGCACGTCCACTAAAGGACGACAACCCGATTCCGTCACCAGCAAACCTCATCAAGATAGCGTTGCCGCAAGTATAACAGAACCAGAAAGAAAACTGAATGACCCTGGACACACGGGAAGCACACAGGGAATCGCCTGCCGTCCGCCGAATCTGCGAAGCATAAATGCCATGCTTTTTGTCGCCTTTCTGATAATCGCCGCGACGGTATACCTGATGGTGCGCCGGGTCGAGGTGCGCCTGGCACTGCTGGGCGCGGGCCTGCTGATGGCGACACTGGCCGGTAAGCCGCTCGCGGTCTTCGACACCTTCACGTCCGCGATGGTGGCCGCGATGGTCGCGCCTATCTGCGCCGCGATGGGTTTCGCGGCGGTGCTGAAGGCAACAGGCTGCGACCGGCACCTGGTTCACCTGCTGCTGGTTCCCCTGCGCCGGGTGCAATGGACGGTGCTTCCGGGCGGAATGCTGGCCGCGTATCTGGTGAATCTGGCGGTTCCCAGTCAGACCAGCACCGCCGCCGCGCTCGGCCCGGTGCTGATGCCCCTGCTGCTTGCCGCCGGTACCGGGCCGGAGATAGCGGGCGCGGCGTTGATTCTCGGCGCTTCCTTCGGCGGCGATCTTCTTTCGCCCGCCGCGCAGGATGTACTTGCGGTTTCCGGCGTGACCGGCCTTTCCGCGCCTGCCCTCAGCGCACGCGTCATCCCGGCCAGCATCGCGGGCGCGCTGACCGCCTTCGCCGTTTTTGCTCTGGGCAACCGGCGGACGAAGGCGACGAGCAAGGACGACGAAGCGGCAGAGGCGAGCGTATCGCCCGTGGTCACGGCTCCCCCAGCGGAGGAAGCGGCTCCCCTGCGGCCCAGCATCATCAAGGCGCTGGTGCCGCTGGTTCCGATTGTTCTGCTGCTTCTGGCCTATGCAGGCTGGGAACCACTCCAATGGCTCCGGCAGGTGCCCCCAGGCGACGATTGGGAGCGGCTGAAGGGCGCGCTGCCGGTCGTGCGGGCGATGCTGCTGGGGACACTGCTTGCCGCCGTGGTAAGCTGGCGCGAGGTAACGCAAATAACGCGCAGCCTGTTTGAGGGAATGGGTGTGGCCTACGGCAGCATCATTTCGCTGACTATTACGGCGCAGTGCTTCGGTGCGGGGCTTGCCGCGCTGGGGGTCAGCGGCGCGCTGGTGCGGCTTCTGGGCGGCGGCAGTGGTCCGGTCGCCTATCTGCTCGCCGCCGGGTTTCCCTGGGCGCTCGCGACACTGTCCGGGTCCGGCTCCGGGCCGGTGCTGACCTTCGCGCAGACCTTTCTCGCGCGCCTGGGGTCCGGGCACGATGCGGTAACATTGGGTGCGCTCGCGTGCCTTGCCGGGGCCTTTGGCCGCACCATGTCCCCGGTCGCCGCCGTGGTTATCTACACGTCGGGCCTGGTCGGCGTCTCCCCTATTCTTCTGGTGCGCCGCCTGCTGCCTGCCCTGCTGTGCGGCGCGGCGGTCGCCCTGGCGGTAGCCATTGCACGGCGATAAGAACTATGCCGTCCTGCGCCGCAATGTGTTTCCGAACCCGCGCCCCATAGCGACTAAAAAGCCAACGACTGCATAGCCAGCCCATATTGACCAGGCAACGCGGTTAGGGTAACTGCAATGCAGCGGTTGCCTGCTGAATCTGCCATGCCTCTACTTCAATAGCGAGAACTTCGTCGGCAATTTGCTCATCAGTCATACCACGCTCCTGCATTGCCGGTAGAGGCCCGACGCCACAGACTTTCCATCCCCGCTTTTCGATGGCTTTCCACCAGGCCTCTCTGCGTCCTTCAATACCCAGAGCGTAGGCGACTGATGAAATGCCGCAAACGAAGTTCGAAGCCGCCGTTCCGTCTACCGGCTGAAAGTACATCGCCTTGCGCTTGCGGGCGGTTTCGAGCAAATCAATGATTGCGTTTATCTGCTGTTGAACGTCCATTCATCCTCTGACTCGCAGGTAACGGCGGCACCATCACAGCATTCCTTCCAGGCGCATTGTAATAACCCTTAAATGCGCGGTATGGGCAGACTGAGGCTGCGACGCGCTTTTAGAATAGTATAAAGCCGCATCAAACATACCGATATAGTAGAGGTGGTCGTTGATCATCCAAGCGCAGGACGCACAGCTCAGTTATTTTCGCAAGTCGGGATAATGACTCCTGCCGCCGTAATAGCCGCAGGCAAAGGCTCCGGCAATTCGGTGTTACTTTTCGGCAAACTTATTCTCTAATGGCCTGAGGGTACAAACCTACGGGCAGCGGCTTTAAGGACATGATATAATAGCGCGTGTCCCAAAATGGCCGTGGGAGAAGTTTTGCGCGTGAATTCAAACGATATTATTGAACTTTTCGGCGGCCCGCGCGTTCTTAACAGGCAGGTGTATACCGTATGACTTTCCGTTCGCGATTTTTGTTGGTTTCGTCTGCCCTGCCCCTGGCGCTGCTGTGCGCCGCCGCATCCGCACAGCGACAGAAAGCGCCGAAGAAACCGGCGCGGGCGGCGGTGGCGGCGAAGACCGATACCTTCACCCGCGATATTGCGCCGCTGATGGGAAGGTACTGCAATAGCTGTCACGGCGACAAAGGCGCGTCCGCCGACCTTTCGCTGACCCCCTACAAAGACACGGCCTCGGTGCTTGCCAAGCGTAAGATTTGGGAGCGTGTCGCGGCAAATGTGAGCGCAGGGCACATGCCGCCGCAGGGCATGCCGCAGCCGACCCCGGCGGAGCGTGACCGCATTGTCGGATGGATAGAGTCCACCATTTCGCAGGCCGATTGCCGATTGGACGATCCGGGCCGTGTGACCCTTCGCCGTTTGAACCGCGAGGAATATAACAATACCGTTCGCGACCTGATCGGGCTGGATCTGCGCCCCGCTGACGATTTCCCCTCCGACGATGTCGGGTACGGCTTCGACAATATCGGCGACGTGCTGTCCATCTCGCCGCTGCTGATGGAAAAGTATCTGACGGTGGCGGAAAAGATCGCCAAAGCCGCAATCGTCACGCCGGAAGAGAAGGGCAAGCCCGCGAAGTTTGCCGGGTCGCGCCTGGGCGGAAGCAGCGTCGCCGACTTTTCGGAAACCGATGGCCGTCTGCTGGGTACGGAGCGCGGCGAGGTCAGCGTCGAGCATGCGTTTCCCGCCGATGGCGAGTACACGATTCGTGTCGAGGCGTTCGGCCAGCAGGCCGGGCCGGAACCGGTACGCATGGCGATGCGCCTGGACGGCAAGGAGATCGGCAGGACAGAAGTAAAGGCGGTTCAGAACAAGCCTGAAACCTACCCGGCGCGCGTGCGCGTCTCCGCGGGCAAGCACACCTTTGCCGTCAGCTTTCTGAACAACTACCGCAAGCCGGATGCCCCGCCCCCGAACGACCGGAACCTGATCATCCAGTCTATCGAGATTCGCGGGCCGCTGGGCGCAAACGGCCAGATACTGCCGCCGCCGTCGCACCGCCGCATTATCTCGGTGCAGCCCAGCACCCCGGCCACGGAGAAACAGGCAGCGCGTAAGATCGTCGGTGATTTCGCCCGCCGCGCCTGGCGTCGCCCGGTGACCCAGGACGAAGTAACACGCCTGACCCGTTATGTCCAGATGGCGCGCAAAGAGGGCGAAAGCTTTGAGCGCGGCGTTCAGCTTGCCATGCAGGCCATTCTGGTGTCGCCACACTTCCTGTTCCGCGTCGAGATCGACCCGCAGGCGACGCTCGCCCCGCAGGCAAATAATCCGAAGTCGAAGCATCTGCTGGGCAGCTATGAATTGGCGTCACGTCTTTCCTACTTCCTGTGGAGCAGCATGCCTGACGAGGAGCTGTTTAAAGTGGCCGCGTCGGGCAAGCTTCAGAACCCCGACGTGCTGACCGCGCAGGCCAAGCGGATGCTGAAAGACCCGAAGGCGCGGGCGCTGGCGCAAAACTTCGCCGGGCAGTGGCTTCAGATTCGCAAACTGAGCCAGGTTTCGCCGGACCCGACGCGCTTCCCGGCGTTCGATGACGGACTGCGCACGGCGATGCGGACGGAAACCGAGATGTTCTTTGAGGCGATTGTCCGTGATGACCGCAGCGTGCTGGACTTTCTGGACGGTAGATTCACGTATCTGAACGCAGCCCTGGCGAAGCACTACGGTATTGCCGGAGTAACGGGCGACAGGTTCCGCAAGGTCGCGCTGACCGATAAGACACGCGGCGGCATCCTGACCCACGCGAGCATTCTGACGGTGACATCGAACCCGACGCGAACGTCGCCGGTGAAGCGCGGAAAGTGGGTACTGGAGCAGATTCTGGGCACGCCGCCCCCGCCCGCGCCGCCGGGCGTTCCTGAACTTGCCGATGACAAGCATGGGCCGCTGACGGGAACGCTGCGCCAGCGCCTGGAACAGCATCGCTCGAACCCGGCCTGCGCCTCCTGCCACCAGCGCATGGACCCTATCGGTTTTGGACTGGAAAACTTTGATGCCGTGGGCGCGTGGCGCAAAACCGACGGCGACGCACCGATTGACGCTTCCGGCGTGCTGCCCGACGGCAAGAAGTTCAACGGCCCCGCGCAGCTTAGGGCTATAATGCTCGAAAAGAAGCCGCAGTTCGTGCGGACGTTTTCGGAGCGGCTGTTGACCTACGCGCTGGGCCGGGGTATAGAATCCTACGACAAGTGCAACCTGGACGAAATCGCGCAGGGCGTCGCCAAGAACGGCTACAAGTTCTCGTCGGTGGTCAGCCATATCGTGCAAAGCGACCCTTTCCGCAAGCGGCGCGGAGACGCCAGGAAAGCAAACACGAAAAAGGTAGCCACACGCGCGGACAGATAAATTCGACGGCAAGAGACACAGGCAAACCGGCGCGAGTGAGCGCGCCCTGGGAGAAGAACGACGAATGAGCAAACCTTTACCACGACGAACACTGCTGCGGGGACTGGGAACGGCGATGGCGCTGCCAATGCTGGAAGCCATGCTTCCGCTGACGGCGCTGGCGGCGGCGCAGCAATCCACAAAAAAGGCCCCGGTGCGGATGGCCTTCCTGTTCGTGCCCAATGGAATGCACATGCCGGATTGGACACCCACGACGGAAGGGCCGAACTTCGCGCTTCCCTACCTGCTGGAGCCGCTCAAGAACGTCAAGAACTCCGTTTCGGTTCTTACCGGACTGTCGCAGAACAATGCCCGCGCGCTGGGCGACGGCGGCGGCGATCATGCCCGCTCGGCGGCGGCCTGGCTGACAGGCTGCCATCCACGTAAAACGTCGGGCGCGAATATCAAAAACGGTATCTCGGTGGATCAGATCGCGGCGCAGAAGATCGGGCGTCAGACGGCATTCCCATCGCTGGAAATCGGCTGTGAGCGCGGCGGCATGGCGGGCGACTGCGACAGCGGTTATAGCTGCGCGTATTCGTCCACTATTTCCTGGCGGGGCGAATCCACGCCGGTCGCCAAGGAGGTAGACCCGCGCCTGATGTTCGAGCGGCTTTTCGGCGGCGCGGACCCGGCGGAAAACGCGCAGAACCGTGACAAGCGCGAGCGTTACAAAAAGAGCATTCTTGACTTCGTGATGGAGGACGCCAAAAGCCTTAAAGCGAAGCTGGGCGCAAACGATCAGCGGAAACTGGATGAATACTTCTCCGGCGTCCGCGAGATCGAGCATCGTCTTGCCTGGGCGGAAAAGACGACGAAGCAGATGGCGGTTTCCGGGGTGAAGCTGCCAAGCGGCGTCCCCGCCGAGTACGGCGAGCATATCCGCCTGATGAGCGACATGATGATCCTGGCGTTCCAGGGCGACCTGACGCGGGTCTGCACCTTCATGTTCGCCAACGAGGGCAGCAACCGCAGCTACCGCCAGATCGGCATCTCTGAAGGGCACCACGAGCTTTCCCATCATGGCCGCGCGCAGGAGAAGCAGGAGAAGGTCCGGCAGATCAACCGGTTCCATATGGAGCAGCTTGCTTACCTGCTGGAAAAGATGCAGTCCATCAAGGAAGCCAACGGCACGATGCTGGACAACACGATGCTCGTCTACGGCGGCGGCATCAGCGACGGCGACCGGCATAACCACGACGACCTGCCGATACTTCTGGCGGGCCGGGGCGCGGGCACCCTCAAGTCGGGCCGCCATATCCGTTATGCGAACGGCACGCCCATGACCAACCTGTTCCTGTCCCTGCTGGACCGCGTCGGCGTTCCCGCCGAAACCATCGGTGACAGCACGGGACGCTTGCAGCAGCTTTTCTAAGCGCGCCGGACGATTTGTATGGTGTGGGGCAGGATGGAAACATCCTGCCCCTTTTTCTTTTCCGCTTCCGGTTGACGCAGGGCAATTTATCAGGTTATTTCAAGATAATCCCGATCCGGCAGCGAGGGAAAGGAAGTGGTGGGCAGCGCCTGATACCAGTAGGCGACGGAGCTGATGTCGTACTGACCGGGAAGGTAGCGGCCTTCGCCGCGCCAGCCCAGCGCCTGGATGGTGACGCGCAGATCCTGCTCGAAGCGGATGGGGTCCCGAATATGCCAGCGGTACATCGCGTGTCGGTGCTGTGCATTGTAGAGGCCGTCCGGGCGGATCACTTGATGCATACCCAGGAAGGCCGTGGAATTCTCGACATACCGACCATCCACCTCCCAGTTGAAGGAACCGCCGAAGTAGTCCTCGGTGCCGGTGCCGACGATAGTGGGGAACGCAGCGTCGCCGTCCATATAGAACTTTATCTCCCCCTCGCCCCACCAGCGGTTGCTGCTGACCCCCACGCCCATTACGGTACCGACGTAATGACCACGGCCTGTCACGCCATCGAGGATCGTGTAGACCTCTTTGTAAGGAAGGGGGTTGACACGGCGGAACTGCGCGTGGAAATACGCGCAGTCGTCGGGTACATCGGTCAGCGTATAGTTGATCTGATAGTAGCAGACGCGAGCCTCCCTCGGATGCCGGTTCTCCAGGGTGATGCGGCAGCGCTTCTGAAAGGGCATCTCCCAGAAGCAGTTCAGCCCCTTGTTCGGGTTGACCGCCACGGGCAGCGAGTTGACGCTCACCAGCGGCCCTTTCGTCCCCGGCGTCTGATCCTCGGAGACCCAGGGCAGGGCGAAGAAATCCGGCAGCGGGCACTCGACCGAGGGCTGCTTCTGTGCGTCCCAGTAGATGCGCAGAATGAAGTCGCGACCGACATAACCGCCGAACCACATGCTTTGGATGGCCCCCGGCTCGTCAATCTCAGCGATAACCACGGTCTTTCCCGCCTCGATGTTGATCGAAGGGGAGACTTTCCAGCCCTGGCCGAGGTCTCGCGCGGCGCTGGCCCCGGTGCCCTCGGTCGCCATCGCCCCCCTGCCCTTCTCGCCCCTGGGGTTTTCGGCGCTGATAGAGCGCGTCCGCGCTTTCGATAGACGGGAAAGGTTCCCCAAATCCATCCCCAGGCCGTTGAAGCCTCCCTCCGGCGTGACGGCAGCCATTCTTCTTACTCCTTTCGCGCTTTCGCTTCGTCCCTTGCCGCTGGACTCATTGGAACGACTTATAGGGCGGCGGGGGCAAGTCCAGCGTTACCGGGCGAAGGGCGGGGTCGCGGAAGTCGGGGACGCGGATGGGGACGCCGCCGTTGTCGATGGAGAGCTGCGAGCACAGGCCCGCCGCCGTCCATTCCAGCGAGGTGTAGATGTCGATGGGCGGCGGCGTTCCATTCTCCACGGCCTCGATAAAGTCGCGCACCACGAAGTAGTCGCCGCCGCCGTGCCCGGCCCGCAGCGCCTCTTCCGGCGGGTTGCGCCACATATCCGGCAGATGCTCCTCGAACTGGGTGAGCGGCTGCCATTTGCGGTGATCGTCGGTGCGGTTCTCTCCGACCCACACCTGCCCCGGCTGCCCCCCGAAGCGTGACGCCTCGTATACCCCGTGGGTGCCCTGAAGGGAGTAGTAGGTCATCTGGTGCGGGCGGTTGGAAAGCATGTCGAGGCGGATTTTGATCAGCTTGCCGCTTCGCAGCTTGCACAGCAACAGGCTGGTATCCTCGTGCGGATGCTCCGGGTCGGTGCGCCGCCCGGTGCCGAGGCAGACGACGTGGTCTATCCGCTCCGACGAGTCCACCGCCGTAAACCACTGCATGACCGGCCCCAGGCTGTGGGTCGGGTAGGTGGAACCATTGATGCCGACCTGCCAGTAGTAGCGCCACGTCCTGCCGCCGTCCCTGGTGTGGTGGAGATTGCGGATTTCGTGCAGGTACTCGCCTTCACCGAAATAGACCTCGCCGAACAGACCCTTGCGCGCCATCTCGCGTATCAGCACGTTGTCGCGGATATAGCAGTAGTTTTCCGCCATCATATAGGTTTTGCCGGAGGCGCGCACGGCGTCCGCCAGCCGCCAGCACTCTTCCAGGGAGACCGCCGCCGTGACCTCGGACAGAACGTGCTTTCCCGCCTGAAGCGCCTGAACGGTCTGCGCAGCGTGAAGTTGCATGGGCGTGGCGACCACGACAACGTCCACCGTGTCCAGCATCTCCTCGAAGCGGGTGAAGCGACCGGGAATACCGTGCTTCTCCGACGCCTGCGTAAGCTGCGCCTCGTCGATCTCGCACAGCGCGGCGACTTCGGTGCGCGGCAGGGCGCGGAACCCGTCTACAAAGGCAAGTCCGCGCTTCCCGACGATTCCGACGCGCAGCTTGCCGTCCGTCATGGAAGGGATTCCGTATGCAACCGCCGGAAATAGTCCACGCTGCGCCGGACGACATCCCACTCCTCGGCGCTGACGGCGGCGGAGTCTTCGCCGCGCTCCCAGGCGCTGGAATAGGGTTCATCGGCGGGGCGGCCTTTCGCCCACAGCACCTTCAGGGCCGGAATCAGGCTGGCGGCGGATGTCGGCGGGTAGCAGTCCCACCAGTCCGGCTCCAGAAGCGGTATGGTTCGTGTCGGCTGCGCGGCGATCTCGATGCCGGGGAAAACGTCATGCCCATTGGCGCGCACGATCCGCAGGATTTCGGGAAAGTCGATAACGCCGTCGCCCGCCGCGCAACGCACGAGCCGATACCCTTCCGGCGCGAAATGGATGGTGTAGTCCTTGAGATGGATATGCCGGATCAGCGGCGCGAGGCGCTCGGCAAACTCGACTGGCCCTTCCCCGACCGCGAGCGGGTTGCCGGTATCCAGCGTCACCCCATAGGCGGGGCTGTGCCCGGTCATCTCATACAGGCGCAGTAAGTCATCGCTGCTCGCGTCCTGGTGGTTTTCCAGCGCGACGCAGACTCCCCGGTCCTGGGCGTAGGGCAGCAGTTCCCGCAGGCGTTCGGCGGCGTGCGAGAGATACGCCTCCCAGCCGCCGGAAACCTTGCGCCGGTCCCCGCACAAAATCTTGCTCAGCGTCGCCCGCACGACCGGCGCTCCCAGAGCGGCGGCATCGTCCAGGAATTGGCGAAAGACAGCCGTTTCCGCGTCCGGCACGGTTCCGAAATCGGGAATCAGGCGCAGGCCCCGGCTCTGGAGCGCGTCGCGCAGGGCTTCCGGCGCGATTTTGGCGCGCGGCGGCAGGGGCGCTTCAATTCCTTCCAGGCCCAGTTCGCGCGCGGCATCCATCAAACCAAAAATGTCGAGTGGGGCGGGATGCGGCTGACCGGCTTTTGTCGCCAGAAAGCCCATCACATGGGGCAGGCCATACCCGGTCAGGGCCATCGGCAGCGTCGTAACTGAGTTCGTCATTGATCCTCTTCTGTGCGCGAATTGTTAGCGAATGCTTACAGTCTATTACAAAACGAAGGCTGCGGAGAGACGAGCCTAGCCCCGGCTTCGCCTTTTGCCCAAGAAGCGAAGCCGGGCATGATTATCGCTCTGTCAAAGCGCGATCCACCGAGATACTACGTTATCCTTTTTGTTTGGGTCGCGTACAACGGTAATTAAGTCATCGGTCCGTGAGAATTTTCCTTCTGGATTTGGGGCGACCTGCATCTCGAAGTCGCCGAATCGCAGTTCGATCTCCGGCGTCAGCATGTACGTGTAGCCCTGGGCCGGGTCACGGTCGGTAGGGATTCGTGTCTGCCACAAAATGCGGTGGATGAATACAGGAGAACTCGTGCTCTCCTCTATGTCTACCTCGCCCCAATATATCTCCGAACTTTCTTCGTGGGCGACAAAACAAAGGAGACTGGTCTCCTGACTGGTGAGTTGAATGTCTTTGTATTCAAGGTTCAGATCAAAGCATCCCGGCGAGTCGCAGCAGAACAGGCATAGCTGGAGTGTCCGTTCCGCAACATCGATCCGCAGCGACCTGATCCGGGCGTCATGGATGTACGCCTCTTGAAGCCGCTGAAGCGGCGGCGGCAGGAGCGGACGGATGCGCTCGTTGTGGTCAAGAAACGCCTGCCGCACGGCCTGCTGTTGCTGAGCCATGGCTCGCCGCACCGCTTTAGGGTGCTTCATTGGGTCGTCCAACTCGGGTTCTACAAAACGCATGAGTTCACTCCCGTAATAGCAGCCTCAATGCAGTGCACGCACTTCGTAGGGGAGAAAGGGAAAGTCTCTAAACCAATGTTACTCACCATAGATTCGCCGTTGCTCTATCTATAATCTGTCAAGACACGTTAGCCCCTCTTGTGAAAGGCTGTTATCGTGGGAAGGCGACCACGGCCACGGTTTCGCTGCCTTCCGAGGCGAGCGTAAAGTCGCCGTTCAGGTCGCCGCGCGCAAGTGATTCGACGATCTGCAGGCCAAGGCTGGAGGATTTGCGAGGGTCGAAGCCGGGGGGAAGCGGGTCGCCGTCGTTACGCACCTCCAGGCGGCACCGCTCCCCGTCTTCGCGGATGCGCACCAGGATGGAGCCGGCGGAGGCGTGCTCGAAGCCGTGTTCCGCCGCGTTCTGAACCAGTTCGTTTAAAATGAGCGCGACGGAATTGGCCTTGTTCGACCCCAGCAGCAGTTCCGGCCCCTCGACACGCATGGTGATATGCTTTCCGGGCAGGGTGAAGCTTTGCTGGGTGGTGGTGACTATGGAGTTGGCGATCTTGCGGACGGAGATGGTGTCCAGGTCTTCACGCGCCAGCAGGTCGTGCACGGCGGCCACGGCCATGACCCGGCTGATGCTTTCGTTCAGCACCTCGACCGGTGAGCGGTCGGCGGCGTAGCGCGTTTGCAGGCGCAGCAGCGAGGCGATAGTTTGCAGGTTGTTTTTGACGCGGTGGTGCATCTCCTGAAGCAGCGCGCCTTTTACCATCAGCTTGGAGTTTTCAATGGCGACGGCCACCTGATTACCCAGCGTCGTCAGAACGGCTATCTCGTCCTCGGTGAAGACATGCAGCTTTTCCGTGTAACAATTGAGCACGCCGATCACCCGCTCGCGCACCGTCAGCGGCACGCACGCCAGTGAGGTCAGCCCCTCGCGCTTGGCGATCTCAGGATAGCGGTATTCCGAAGTCCGCTTCACGTCCAGAACGGTAATTGTCCGCCCCTCGGTGAGCGCGCGCCCGGCGATGCTTTCCCCGAGGGGCAGGTTGGGCTTCTTGACATAATCGCGCGAATTGGACTGGGTCGCCTTCAGCACCAGCTCGTTCTTGTCGGGGTCGAGCAGGAGCAGGGCGACGATCTTGAAGTTCATCGTCTGCGCCGTGGCCGCGACGGCAAGCTGAAGAATCTCGTCCAGATACAGGTTGGAGGTGATGGTACGGCTGACTTCAGCGACCGTGGACAGGTGCGAGGTGCGCTTTTCCACCGAGGAGGCCATGCGCGAGGTTTCGATGGCCCCGGCCACCTGGGAGGCGATGGCGGCAAGAAGCTGCACCTGGGTCTTCGTGTAGTCGCGCGGGGCGCGGGTGCGCACGTTGATGACCCCGATCACCTCGCTGCGCCAGATCAGGGGCACGCACAGGAGGCTCTGAAACCGGTCTTCATGGAGGCCGGGGAAAAAGCGAAAGCGCTCGTCATGCCACGCTTCAGCGGCGATGGCAATATGCTCCTTGTCGCGGGCGACGATACCGGTGATGCCTTCGCCGATCTTGACCCGGATCTTGCCGACGACATCGCCCAGGTCTTCGTCGGTGACGGCCCGCAGGATAAGCTCATCGCGCGTATCGTTGAACAGGTAGATCAGGGACGATTCCGTTCCCGTCACCTGCCTGCCCACGTCGGCCACGAGGCGCAGCATCTCCTCCGTGCTGATCACGTGCCCCATCGCCTCGCCGATTCGCCGCAGCGCGGCGGTTTCCGCCGCGCGGGCGTCCAGCGCCGACTCCAACTGACGGATGCGGATGCGGGCGTCTTCCAATTCCGCTTCACGCTTTTGCAGCAGACGGGCGACATCCGAGTGGGCTTCACCCAGCAGCAGTTCCTTTAGCGGAAGACGCAATCGCTCGTCCTCTTCTTCTCAGACGGAGTTGGCGATGATGATCGCTTCGGCAATCTCGCGCATGGATTTGCGCGTGTTCATGCTCTGCACCTGGATACGGCGGAAGGCATCCTGCTCCTTAAGGCCGTATTGGTCCATTAGAATGCCCTTGGCGCGGTCTACCGCCTTGCGCGTTTCCAGCTTGTTCTCGAGGTCCGAGACCTCTTTTTCCAGCTCTAAAAACTCTTCGTACCGCGCAATGGCGATCTCGATCTGCGGCATCAGATCGGTTTCCTTGAACGGCTTTACGAGATAGGCGAAGACGCCCGCGTCACGGGCGCGCTCCACCAGATCACGCTGGGAATAGGCCGTAAGCAGCAAAACGGGCGCAATGCCTTCGGTGGAGATTACCTTGGCCGCATCGATGCCGTCCATCTCCGGCATTTTGATGTCCAGAATCGCGATGTCGGGCTTCATCTCGCGGGCCAGTTCCACCGCCCGCGCCCCGTCACCCGCCTCACCGATGACGATATGGCCCATGTTTTCCAGCGTCCGCCGCAAGTCCATTCGGATCAATGGCTCGTCTTCGGCTATCACAATCCGGAGTGCTTCCACTTCGGTACTCCCTTCAATAAACCGGCACCGAGGGCTTCTCAAGTCCCTCCATAACGAGGTATTGTATACGAAACCCAGCAAGGATGTCAATGACGCTGTTGCACTACGTACCCTTCGTGCAGGGCAGATTCGTTCGCGTGAAGCGCACGGAGGATAGCGCCGCCGCTGCGCCGTCTGAGCCGGATAGGACGCAGCCCTCCGGGGAGGCGTCTTGGGACGCGCCATCCGACGCTACCCCTCCCCCCGCGCCTGCTCCGCTGCAAAGCGCCCCGCCCGGCAGCGCCTGGTTCGATCTGGTGCTGTGGCTGCTGGTCGCGTCGGCGCTGGGCATCATCAACCGGTTTGCGCGGCAGGTGTTTCCGGGCTTGCCGCGTGAGGGCTTCGTCGCCGATGCTCTGGGCGTAGCATATCTGCTCTGCCTGCTTCTGGCCGTGCTGCTGGCTGCCCGCAGCGCCGCGCGTCTGCCGCACAGTACGGCGATGCTGCTGATCATCGGCATCGCCCTCGCCGCTCCCCTGGCGGCGAACCTGTACCTGGGCAGCCTTAAGGTGCGCGGGCCGCTCTGGCTGAGTTTCACCGCGAACAACTTTTTCGTCCCGGCGTCGGCGGCCATTGTGGGCGCGGCCATCGGACGGGTTATCCGTCACGCCAATACGCTGCTGGCGGCGGCGGGCGCGGTCATCTTTTTCGACATCGTCATGGTGACGATGGGAACCGTGGCGATCCTGCTGCGCAAAGCGCCGCAGACTATTGCCGCCGTGTCCGTCGGCGGGGGCGCTGCCCCGATGCCGGGTTTACGCCCGCTGCCCCCGCCCCTATCGTACGTCACTATCGGCCCGGCGGACGTTCTTTTTATGGCCGTGTTTCTTTCGGCCATCGCTTTGCTCCGACTGCCGGAGCGGGGCACCCTGATCTGGCTTTTCTCCCTGCTTGCGGGGGCGCTGACGATTGTGCAGCTAACCGGCCTTCCCGTACCGGCGCTGGTGCCAATGGGTCTGGCGGTGCTTATCGCCAATAAGAAGCATGCTGCTTTCACCCGTGACGAAAAGATCGCCCTTATTTACGGGTCCGGGTTCGCCATTTTTCTGGCCGCGGTTCTGGTGTCGGTGCGCGCGGCCTGCTGAGCCGCTAAAGGCGCACGATCATCAACTACCTGTCGCACCATTTCGTCGCCCGGCGCGCGGTTCCGGGGGCGTCGGGCTGTTTTACATCGGCAACGTCCTGCCGGACCTGATGGTTGGCGGCAGACTTCGCGCCCGGCATGTTGCCGATGCTCCCCCCGGCAATGTGGCGCGCGGCGTCGCGCTCCACCTTGCCACGGATCGGCGCTTTCATGCCGCGCCGGAGTTTCATCAGGCGATGGCCGAGGCAGCGGCCTGCTGCGCGCCGCGCGCTGGCTGTCGAAGCAGGAAACGAACCCGCCGCGCCGCGCGCGGGTGTTTTTTCTGGCGCACGTCTTTGTAGAACTGGCTCTGGACGCCGTGCTGCTTCGCGACGATACGACGCTTGCCGACCATTTTTACGCGCAGTTCGACCACACCCGCCCCAAGGACATCGCCGCCGCCGCTGAATCGCTTCTGGGACAGCAGCCATTGCCGGAACTCCCTGCCGTTCTGGCTCGTTTCACAGCGGCGCGTTATCTCTACGAGTACGCAGAAGACGACGGCCTGACCGAAAGCCTGCATCGTATCAGCCGCCGCGCCGGGCTGAGAGGCTTTCCTACTGCCGGGGAACGGACACAAGTCGCCGCCGCTTTCGGCGCGTTTTTGCCGCGCGCCCGCCACTTCGGGCCGCTGTTATGGCAGCCACCACCGCCGCCCGGCGCGGACAACGGCTAACGCCGGCCCGTATGGTACAATGGTGAGGTCATTTATCCACCGCGCAAGGGAAGGTAATCGCATGGCGACGGAAACTGTGGAGCGACCCGGCCTCCTCGATATGCCGGGGCTGGAGGAATATAACGACATCCGCGACGGAGCCGAAATCTCCGGCCCGTGGATCGTCATCCTGTATGACTGCGACTGCCACACGTTCGACGATGTCGAAATGATCCTCCAGAAGGCGACGGGATGCTCACTGGAAAAAGCGGAAGCTATCGCCCTGGAAGTGCATACGAAGGGCCGCGCTATCTGCTTTTCCGGCAGTCAGGAAGAATGTGACCGCGTCGCGCGCATTATCGCCTCGATCCGCCTTCAGGTCGAAACCGACCGGGCGTAAGTTTGGATTCCCCCACCCGCTCCGATGACCAATGGCAAACGCGTTGTGGTGGTGCTGCCCGCCTACAACGCAGCGAAGACGCTGGAACAAACGCTGAAAGACGTTCCGCCGGGAGTCGTGGATGAATTCCTGCTGGTGGATGACGCATCGCGCGACGATACGGTGGCAGAAGCGCGCCGCCTGGGCATCCCTTTTATCGTTCATCCCACGAACCGGGGATACGGCGGCAATCAAAAGACCTGTTACACCGAGGCGCTGCGCCGGGGAGCGGATATTGTCATTATGCTCCACCCGGACTATCAGTATTCGCCGAAGCTGATCGGGGCGATGGCCTGGCTGGTCGCCTCGGGCGAGTTCGACGTGGTCCTGGGGTCGCGCATCCTGGGCACTGGCGCGCTCAAGGGCGGCATGCCCTTTTATAAATACGTTTCCAACCGCTTTCTCACCGCCGTCGAAAACGTGCTGCTGGGCATAAAGCTGTCCGAGTACCACACGGGCTACCGTACCTTTTCCCGCAAAGTATTGGAAACGCTGCCGCTGGAAGAGAACTCCGACGACTTCGTTTTCGACAACCAGATGCTGGCGCAAGCGGCCTTCTTCGGCTTTCGCATCGGTGAGATTTCCTGCCCGACCAAATATTTCGCGGAAGCCTCCTCGATCAACTTTCGGCGGTCCGTCATCTACGGCCTGGGCGTCCTCCATACCGCGCTCCAGTTCCGCCTGCATCGCTGGGGCCTGCGCCATTACCGGATTTTCGACCCGGCGGGCCGCCGTTTGAAAGCCGTTCCTTCCGCCGAACCGTTGCCGATAATGGAATCCTGACAGATCATTTACGGTCAGTTCCTTCATGGCAGACGGTTGCCGCCGCGCCCGACGGGCAGGAAAACCAGCAGGGATCGGTGAATTCAGGTACGGATGCTTCCGGTCTACGAGGAAATCATGCGCGCTGCTCGACCATCTCCCCTTTTCGATTCTCATCCCTACGCGGACTTGCCGGACGAGGTCCTGCAGACCGTGCTCGGACGCACCGCCGAGGTCGCCGACGCCGTGCGCGGCCTGTTCACCCGCGTGGACGAGCGCCGCGACGCCATGCGCGACGCGCTGCTGGCCGCTGGCCGCATCCGCCGCTCCGACGATCTGCCGCCGGTTTCCGCGCGTTCCGTGGCCGCCGTGGACGGCGGGGCAGCTATCGAGAAAAGCATGGGGGCCGATACCGCGCTGGCCGTCGCCGTCGGTATCGAAGGGCTGACCGACGACCCGGTGACGCACTGGCCGGGCATCCAATACGCGGCCTGGCAAAGCACGCTGCCCCATGAAGGCGACGATACCGCCCGCACCTGCCGGGGCATCATGACCGCGCTGGAACTGAGCGTCGCCCGCTGCGCGCCGCACGACATCGTTTTTCTGGACGGCGCGCACCTGACCCCGGTTATAGCGCTCAATGCCATGCTTGGCGTCGCGCAGGAGTCGCTTCGCAGTGAGATCGCCGACGCAGTGACAAAATACGACACCGCCGCCGCGCTTGCCGAGGTCATGGATGCGCCGCAGTGTGTCGCCGTGGTCAAGTATGACGGCTCGCGCGACCTGGCGCATACCTGGCTGCCGCCCGAGGTGCGCGGCCCCGGACTTGGCCTGGATGACCGCACGACGATGAGCCTGCTGCTGGAGCCGGGCGAATATACGGACCCGCAACCGGTCGCGCTCACCCAGCAAAGCAAGTCTAACTGGCTTGCCAAGCGTATCGAGGGCTTGACCCCGCCGGATGTCGCCCGCGAAGCCGTCCGCGAAAGCCTGAACGCGGCGATTGAGCGGGTGCGGGACGACCGGCTATTAGTCACCTACTTCAAGCCGCACGTCTGGTCGCCCGCGTTTCGTCTGGAGATAAAGCCCGAGGTCGCCGCCACGCCCGCGCTGCTTGCCGCCACGCTTTCGGCGTTACGGACGCAGGTGGTGTCTCCCGAAATACGCGAGCCGTACCCGCAGTGGGTCGCCGACCGCATGGCAAAGTCGGTTGGGGACGCGCTGACCGCCCTGCGAACCGCCGTCAACTTCGATCTTGCCGACGGCGGCCTCGGCGATTACGTCTCGCTCGTCGCCCACTCCTACCGCACGGAGGCGCTGTAAAAAGATGGAAAACAAGCTGCGCCTGGTGATCGCCGAGGACGAGACGGTGACGCGGGAGATGCTGGCCCGACTGCTGGCGCTGGAAGACGACATCGAGGTAGTCGGCACGGCGGGTGACGGCGCGCGCGCTTTGACCGTTGCCCACGCGCAGACACCGGATGTTTTGCTGACCGACATCGGCATGCCGGGGATGGACGGTATCCAGCTTACCGAGACGCTGCGCCGCGAAATGCCCAGCGTCGGCGTCGTCATCCTGACCATCTACAACGACGATGAGCGGGTGTTTGCCGCCATCAAGGCCGGGGCGCGCGGCTATGTCTTGAAAGACGCCCAGCCGGAGGAGATTCTCCAGGCCGTGCGCGCCGTCGGGCGCGGCGAGGCACTGCTGCACCCGTCGCTGATAAACCGGGTGCTTTCCGAGTTCGGGCGCGTCGCCACCCAGCGCGCCGCCGACAACCGTGTTTTTTCCGAACTCTCGGCACGCGAGCGCGAGGTGCTGACCGAGATCGGGAAGGGCAAGCGCAACCGCGAGATCGCCGACACGCTGTTTATCTCGGAGAAGACGGTAAAGAACCATATCTCGTCTATCTTTTTCAAACTGGAAGTCAACACCCGCGCCGAAGCGGCGTTATTGGCGGCACGGCAAGGGCTGGTATAGGTGCCAGATCGTGACCAGCCATACGATCATGATTGTCCCGTGGGGCGCTGCCATCGTTCTG
>JAUJOK010000110.1 GCA_030447685.1 Armatimonadaceae bacterium | reverse complement strand
CGGTCGTTCAGACGGCGCAGCCGCTCAAAGAATGTCTGGTGCTCGCGCGTCTCTAACTGCCACTTCACCGGAATCGCCCGATCCCCTCCCGGCAGGCCCCGGCGCTTCCAGGAAATGTCCTTCGGATACCCGGTCAGCAAAACCCGCGCGGCGGGACTGGTCAGCGCCTTTTTGTCGTCCGCCGCACCATAGCGCAGGGTCATGGCCTGAAGCGCCGGGTTCAGGTTCGCCCCCCGGTGCGGCGTGTCCAGGCTGAGGAAAGTGTGCACAGGCAGTGGCGTTCCCTGGTTCTCCGCCTCGACCAGCGTCCAGCGCGCGACAATGCCTCCGGCGCTCAGACCGGCAACGGCTACCTTGCGGCCCGAGGCGGCCCCCGCCGCACGGATGGCGCGGGCGGCGAGCGGAGCGAGTGTGTCAGGAGCAAGGTGCGAGTCCGGGAAGTAAACGGCGGCTTGCGACTCCGTTGCTTCGCAACTACGCCGCTGCGCACGCCGGCTCTGCAGGCGGGGCATTAACCCCGCCCTTAGCCAAAGGGAAGCCCTCTGGACTCCCCGATAACCGGTTCCCACGCCGCAAGCGGCGGGGCATAGACTTCGTCGTCAACCACGAGGATGTCGATGCCCCGTGCCCGCAGGCGATCCGCCGCCGGTGCGATAAGGCGCATGCTGTCGGTGGCGCTGTACCGATTGTACAGGTCGAAGCCTTCCAGCACGACCACTACCCGGTCGATCTTCTTATCACGCCCCAGCCAGACCGGAAAGCCCCCTACCTGCATGTCCGGTTCCTCGAAGACCGGAAGCATCACAACAATTGGGTCGGCTTCCGGCGAGGGAACATCTACCATGGTGCGCAGGGGCATCCTGACCAGGGGGCGCAGGCCGCGCTTGCGCTCCAAAAGCGTCGCCGTCAGGGTGACTTTGCCGCGAAACCAGTGTTGGGGCTTCTGATTCGCAGAAGTTGGGTTCAAACGCGCCCCAGCAATGCCGTCGGCGTCAGTGGTTACGGTGCAGGTCCGGGTAGTGACAATCCAATTGGCCGCGCCGCTGCTCCCACGCGCTATTCCCTCCAGGTCGGCACGCAGGCCGCCTCGCACCCCGGCCATTGGCTTGCCCTGGCGGTCTCGTACCTGGGCGCGAAGCATGACGGTACCGTAGGAGGCCGTGGGGCTTGCTGTTGCCGTTGCTGCGAGGGTCGCCGCTGCCCCCAGCAATGCCGTTAACGCTGCGCAAAACAAGCTGATTCGTACCATGTGTATGCCCTCCTGCTTTCTCTCGACGATGAATGTCTTACGCATCGATGGGTCTGAATAAAGAGCGATGGTAGCGATAAGTCGCAGGACGTGCCTTCCCCCTCCCTCGTCACCGACGGGTCAACACCACGCGGTAGCTGAGGGTTTGCCCGCCAAACGGGGAGGGAAAGGTCAGATCCACCACCGCGCGCTGATCCGTCCGCTCACGCACCACCCCCAATAGGACCAGCGGCGGGTCGAAGTTCAGCACCTCGTCCTCATCGATCTGGCCATCGCCGTTCTCGTCCTGGCTGTTCTGTGTCACCCGGATGGTCACTGTACTCTCATTGGCATCGCTGCTCCAGGTGCCGGTCAGCGTTGCCGGCGCTCCGCCCTGCGGATCACCGGTCACGGCGCGGAAGCCGCCGTCCTTGCGCAGCTCTAAGGTGTCCTGGCTGCCGCACGAGGTGCTCACCCCATTCCCCAGCTCGATCTCGCGGGGGCAGGGCGCGGTCCCGCTTGCGGTGCCTATTTCAGCGACGCGCCAGGTGCCAGCCAGCCCCGGACTGTCGTCATCGCTGCCGCCGCCACCGCAGCCTGCCAGCGACAGCGTTGTCAGCGAAACCATTACCAGGGCGCTGAGTGCGGCTGCGGACAGATCGCGAAAAGCCCGATCCAGTCGTTCAGCCCGCGCGAGTCCTCTTCAGACTGCTGCGCGTTCACGTCGGGTGTCGCGGTCGGGGTCGTGTGGGACAGGGTCATGACGATCTCCTTGTCGATCCCTCTCCCATCCGGGAGAGGGGTTTTGGGCGCGCGTCATCGCCCCGCGGGAGCGCGGGTGGCGCTAGATGACTCGCGATAGCTTCCTCAAAGAGCAAGGGGAGCGGGACGCCGAAGCACCAGCTCAGTTAGATTAGAATGCCGGGTCCCCGGCGTCCCCGCGGCGATTTTGAGCCCCTGGCCTCCGCGTACTTGTCGGCGAACCCAGGACTCGTGCCGGACCTGGCCCATGGGCGCCTTTTCAGGCTTCCCGTGCGGGTCAGCACAGATGTCCGGCCCTCTCCCGATCCGCTTCCAGCCCCGAAGAGCAGCCCCGCCGTAGTACAGGGCGGACGGATCTCAGACGATCTCCCCTCAGCCGAAGCCTCGGACAGACCGAATTGGCCTCAAGCTTCCCGAGCCCGGAGGGGCGGTTCCCCCCGGCCGCGGGCGCCGCTCCTCTCCCGCACGACAGTACCGCTACCGCTCGCGCTCCCCCGACGGGAGAAGATGCAGGCTTATAATCACACAAACATGAATTTGTCAACAGGCCGCGATGAGCGGCCGCGACGCGAGTTGGTTGCCAAGCTGTTCATGGACCGACCACCTTCTTCGGAACCCGCAAAAGAAAATCAGAGACCGGCGGCGGCCCCCCCCGCGAC
>JAUJOK010000109.1 GCA_030447685.1 Armatimonadaceae bacterium | reverse complement strand
GGGCTGCCTGTTACACCGGGCAGCACGCCGGTCCTCTCGGCGTTTACATCCAACAGCAGTTCCATGCGCTGCAGGCGTTCGGCGGCGCGGTAGGACTCTTCGCCTGGACCTGCGGGACGGCCCGCCACCACTTGCGCGAGGTCTGAGAAAAATTCATCGGGGGCGCGCGCGCCAGCCGCATCGACGACAGCCGGGAGATGATGAGCTACCGCGCTACAATGATCGGCCTGATCGTCTCCTACGGCGGGATCGCAGGCTGGTTCTACCTGGCAGACGTGTCGCTGCCGCTGATCGCCCTGACGCTGTTGGCGATGACGGTAACGCTGGTGGTGATCGCCTGGGTGGTGGTGCAGGCGGGGATGCTGTTCATGCAGACCCCTTTCGCCTCCATTGACCTGATCGGGGCGACCCTGGGAACCAAGGGGCTGAGCGTCGGCGCGCTCTACACGCAGTACCGCTTCGAGGGAATGTTTCTGTACGACACACGCGAGATGCTGATCCCCTCCGTGCTCAACGGTGCCAAGACGGCGGACGCCGCTCACTTCTCGACGCGGCCGCTCTTCAAGGCGATGGTCGCCGCGGTCGGGATTGGACTGGTCATATCGGCAATTGCCTCGCTCTGGGTTCCCTACTACTTCGGCGGTGGCAACGCCTTGCCCAACACCTGGACCTATCGCTCTGCCCCGACGCGCCCGCTGAACCTATTCGGTGGCGCGGCTACCACCCCGTATGCCGCCGCATGGGTGAACGGGCTCCACATCCTCGGCGGCTTCGCCGGCGTGCTCGGCCTGCTGATCCTGCGCGCCAACTTCAACTTCGGCCTGCACCCCATTGGGTTTCTGGGCGCGTCCGTCCACGCCAATCACATGCTCTGGTTTTCGATCTTCCTGGGCTGGGCGGCAAAGTCCGTGCTGCAGCGTTACGGGGGCATGAAGGGCTACACGAACGGCCTTCCCTTCTTTCTGGGCCTGATTCTGGGGGACGTGATAAACTCGGTCATATGGATCATCATCGGGAACGCCACCAGCACCGGCTACCCGATCATGCCGACGTAGCTGACGCAGATACGGTCACATCGCCAGCAGCCTGCAAGAGGGGAAATAACGCGACCTGGGTCTTAATCGGTTTCCTGAAACCGGTATAGTAGGAATAAGGACGAACCGTTTGGCAGCATCGGCTTCACGGGGAGATAAATGAATGGCTCAGGCAGACGTTGATGCGCCGCAGCAGCGCGGGAGCCGCATCGTTTGGGATTCACGCTCCCTTCGAAGCATCGATACGCTTCGTGGACGCTTCTACCGGTATGCTCCCTCTTTCCTCATCGAGGGCGGCGGCAAAAGCGAGCATTGCTGGGCCTGCCGGAACAGGGAAGAGGGTGTCATCAAGGACAGCATCTTCCACACCACGTTCGAGGGTGGCAGACCGGTTCAGGACCAGGCCGTGCTCCTGGCTGGCCAAGCCCCTGCCTGGGACAGTTTCCATGTGTGTGATCCCTCGCTCATCGCAGGTCGCTTTCGCCTTGGGGACAGAACCTATCGGTACGCCCTGTTCTACCTGGGCAACGATATCAACGCCAGCCGCCATAACCAGATCGGCGTGGCTTTCGCCGCCGACATTTCCGGCCCCTGGGTCCGCCTGCCCAGTCCCCTTATTTCTCACTCCGACGCCCGTGCCTGGGGCGTCGGCCAGCCTTCCGCCGTGAGCCTGGACCGGCGGGGGCGGCTCTACCTCTTCTATACCTGCGGCGACCGGGACGGGACGCGCATCCTGTGCCGCGAGGTTGACCTGTCCGATGCCCGCGCGCCTCATGTGGGAGCGGCTGTGCCCCTGAGCCGCAGCGGGCTGACCGGCACGGACGGCAAGCCCGATTGGTGGAACAATGCCGACTTCGCTCGTGATCCCCTGCGTGAACGCTTCATCGCGGTTCGCGAGCAGCACCCGTACCCGCACGAGTATCCGCAGTATATCGGCGCTTCGCTCCAGATTGTCAGCATCGCCACCCGTGATCTGTCGAGTCCCGACGCACTGTGGCGCGTCGAAGGCGAGATAGGGCCTGATCTGACCGGCTTCGCCCGCAACCATAATGCCGGTCTTGTCCGTGACTCTTTTGGTGCGCTGCCCGACCCGAAACGCCTGCGCGTCGTTTTCGCCAGCAGCGCGGCGGGCAAGGAAGCTGGCACGGCGGAATGGACATACCGCCTCTGGGAACTTCAGGGAAACTTGGGCTGATGGCTTCATCGCCTCTCGGGCTCTTAGACGAGGTCATGCTCGACTGCCGAGAAACTAGCAGCCCAGGCACGCAGGTGTCTCAAAGTCGCCCGAAACCGCTGCCGAATTGGCCACGGGTGTATCTGGTCCTTCATTGGCCGTTGGTGTAGCGGTAAAAGCTGGTGCGGGAGATACTCAGCATCTTGCAGATGTCTTGGATGGGACGGCTCTTATCCTGCGACAGCGCGATGGCCGCTGCCCTTTTTGCTTCGTCTCTTCCCTTTTCTTCCCTTTGGCCGCCCTCCCTGCCGCCCTCTGGCTCTTGCTGCCGCCAGGCCCGCCTGCGTGCGCTCGCGGATCAGGTCCCGCTCGAACTCGGCAAGGGCGGCAAAGACATGGAACACCAGCTTGCCGCCAGAGGTGGTGGTGTCCAGGCTCTCCTGCA
>JAUJOK010000050.1 GCA_030447685.1 Armatimonadaceae bacterium | reverse complement strand
AGTCGCGGCGATAGGCATACAGGCCGACATGCTGTTTGGGGGCATAGGCCGTGTCGGGGGCGCGGCGGTAGGGTAGGGGCGAGCGTCCGAAGTAGAGCGCGAATCCCGGTAAATCGGTAACGACCTTGACGACGTTGGGGTCATTTTCGCGCGCTTCAGGGAGCGGACACATCAGCGAGGCCATCACCAGATTCGGGTCGTCCAGGAGCACCTGCGCTACGGCATCCACGGTCGCCGGGTCAAGCAGCGGCTCGTCACCCTGAACGTTGACAATAACGCTCACTTCCGGGGGCAGAGCAGCGGCGGCGGCTTCGGCGACGCGATCCGTGCCGGTTCGATGCGCGGGCGAGGTAAGGGCCGCGCGCCCGCCGAAAGCGCGCACCGCCTCGGCGATAGCCGTGTCCGGCGTCGCTACCAGAACATCGCTGAGCGTTCGGGCCTGCCAGGCGCGCTCGTAGACGTGCTGGATCATCGGCTTGCCGTTGATGTCCGCGAGCGGCTTATCGGGCAGGCGAGTGGCCGCAAGCCGCGCCGGAATAATGGCGACTGCCTGGTTATTTTGCTCAGCCACGATGAGACGCCTCCTGGGACGCGCGCTGCTGCTGCTCCGCTTGCTGCCGCGCCGGTATCTGTGCCTTCCGGTAGGTTTCGTCGGGCGTATCGAGCCATTCCCGGTTCTGCATCTCCCAGGCCAGCATCAGGCGCAGGGTCATTTCGCAGGCTTTACGCATACTGATAACCGCCCCGAAGCTGCCCTGTAAAAAACCGCGCTTTTTAATGAAATGGCGGAAAAAGACATACGGCGGAATAAACAGAAGATGCGCGAGGCCGACGCGCCGGTTTTTCTCGCACATATCCTGCGCTTCCAGGCGCGCGTATTCAACGTAGTTATCCAGCAGACTGCCGTCCGCTTCCCAGCGCCAGTGATCCATAGCGTGCCTCAGGCGGCCCACTTTACCTTCCACACGGATGCTCTGGTGGACTTTGCGCGGCGTGTGCCCCCCACGACTTCGCCGGAACAGGCGCAGGTGATAGCCGGGGAACTCCGCCGTGGTCCAGATGAATCGCTTATGGAACCAGGCGCGGCGGCTTATCTCGAAACCGTTGACTTCGGGTTCTTTCTGAAAGACTTGCTTCAGTTCCGCGCGCAGCTCCGGGGATATGGTCTCATCGGCATAGATATTCAGCGCCCAGTCGTTTTTGCACTGGTTCTCGGCGAACTGCAACTGGCGGTAGAAGCCCAGGAAGGGCTGCTCGATGACACGCGCGCCGTATTTTCGGCAAATGTCCTGCGTGCGATCTTTACTGAGCGAATCGACGCAGACGATCTCATCGGCCCAGTCGAGGCTTTGCAGGCAGCGTTCGATCTCATGGGCGTTGTTGTAGGTAATGATAAAGGCGGAGATGGGCGGCATGGGCTTTTTCTCAGAAGACGGTGGGCTGAGCCTTTTCATAGAGTTCATCGGGCGTGTCGAGCCATTCCCGGTTCTGTTTTTCCCAGGCGAGCATCAGGCGCAGGGCCGTCTCGCAGGCTTTGCGCACGCTGACGACGGCTCCGAGCGTCCCCTGCCGCCAGCCGCCACGCAAAAGAAAACGGCGCAGAAAGACGGTGGCGGGCCGGGCGAAATGGGGCAGGCGAACGCGCTCGTTATTCTCGGCCATCTCCTGGGCTTCGATGCGGGCGTATTCCAGAAGGTTGTCCAGCATCTCGCCCTGTTTAGCCCAGCACCAGTGGTCGATAGCTCCGCACAGCTGGCGTACCTTTCCCGTCACCTTTATCTTCTGGTGCAGGGCGCGCGGGATATGCCCACCCCGGCTGCGGCGGAACAGGCGCAGGTGCCGGCTGGGGTAGTAGCCCGCCGTGGCGATCCAGCGCCGGTGCAGGTAGTTGCGGCGCGGCATCTTGAAGCCATTTGCGCGCGGTTCTTCCCGAAAAATCTCTTCGATCTCGCGGCGCAGGACGGGCGATATGGTTTCGTCGGCATACAGGTTCAGCGCCCAGTCGTTTCGGCACTGATTCTCTGCGAACTGAAGCTGCGGGAAGTAGCCCGGAAACGGCTGCTCAATGACGCGCGCGCCGTAGCGTCGGCAGATTTCCTGCGTGCCGTCGGTGCTGAGCGAATCGACGCAGACGATTTCGTCCGCTAAATCCACAACACTGCTTAAACATCGCTCAATCTCATGGGCATTGTTATAAGTGATGATAAAAGCCGAGATGGGCGGCATGAGCGGCTACCGGCTTCCTTCAATACGCTCGATCAGGCGCGTGGTGGAGCGACCCGGCACGAGCGACAGAATAACCACCTCGCCGCCGAGCGAGCGGACGAGCGGCGTCTCCGGCAGGGCGTCCGGCGTCTGGTAATCGCCGCCTTTGGCATGAATCGCGGGGCGCACGGCTTCAATCAGCGCATGGGGCGTGTCTTCCTCGAAAACACAGACACCGTCCACGCAGCGCAGCGCGGCCAGCACCTCGGCCCGCTCGTCCTGGGGGTTCAGTGGGCGCTCCGGCCCCTTCAAACGGCGCACGGACGCATCGCTGTTGACACCGACCAGCAGGGTGTCGCCGAGCGCCCGCGCCGCTTCCAGATAGCGGACGTGCCCGACATGCAGAATATCGAAGACGCCGTTGGTGAAGACGATGCGCCGTCCCGTATCCCGCAGCGCGTCCGCCTGAGCGGCCAGCGCCTCGCGCGTCGGGAAGATCATGGCGTTCCCTTTCGCATCCTATCCCTTACCGCCGCTGCCGCTCCACCGCTGACGGAGCGCCTCGTAATCATAGCCCGGCGGCCAGCGGTTCCGGTTCCGCTCCTCGAACGCGCCGCGCCAGCGGTCGTGCAGCCACAGCCATTGATCGGGATAGCGGCGGACGACGCTTTCCAGGGCGTTGTTCACCCCCGCCATAATGCGCTCGGCGTCGTTTGCGCTTCCGGTCGCTTCCGCTGGAATGGGCGGCAGGAAAAGCATATGGTACCGGTCGTCGGGCTGGCGGATGGCGTAGCCGGGAATCATCACGGCTCCGGTGTGCAGCGCCAGGCTGGCCGGGCCGTCCACCGTGGTCGCGGGCACACCGAAAAAGGGGACGATGCTGTTGCCCCGGTTCTGGTCGGGCAGAATGGCGACCGAGCTTCCGCGCTTCAAAAGCCGTAGAATGTCACGCGCGGACGATCCCCGGCTCAATATGCCCAGACCTGAGCCTTCCCGCAGACGCCTCAGATACGCGCCCAGGGCGGCGTCTTCGGGGTCGCGCGCCACCACGGTAAGCGGCAGGCCCTGCGACACTACCCAGCGGGCCAGAATCTCCCAGTTGCCGATATGGCCGGTAAGTGCGATAATCGCCTTGCCCTGCGCCATGACAGGGCGCACATGCTCCTCGAAGCCCTCGCTGCCGCTGACGATCTCGTTCAGGGATTCGGGGGTGAGCAGGGGCGCGCGAATAAAATCGATCAGGCTTTTGCCGAAGTTCACGAACACGCGGCGCACCATCGCTTCCCGCTCCGCACGGGGCATGGCGTCGCCGTAGGCCAGGTAAAGGCTGCGCTCGGCCTGACGCCGGTGCCGCCCATCCACCCGGTAGGCGATATTCCCCAGACGCTCCCCAAGCCGCATCGCTTTTCTGCGATCCAGCCGATGCACATAGCCGGTCATGCCCAGCAGCAAAGCGAAAACGGCCCGCTGCCAGAGCCGACGGCGTACCAGCCGGTCGGCAGGGTCGCGATCGTCCCGCCGTTTCGGAACCTCTGTTTTTGCCGTTGCTTGTTCCACTGCTCGCTCCGCGCCAGTATATCCTACCGCCCGCGGGGAAGGCAAGTTCCGTGGCACCGGCAGCAATAAGGCCCGTGGTGAAGCCCGTCGAATGAATTCGCAATTCGCGGCTACGGAAGCACAAAGCCCGCCTTCGCGGACTACAGAAAAGGATCGGTGAAGGCAGCCAATTATTGTAAAAGAACCCTGTGCAAAATATCAATACCCGGAGCGACACAAATCTACCTCCGCCCGCTCCGGTTTCAAGTCGGGCTTTTTTTAGGCTAATCTTTGGGATAGTTTCTGCTGGACGGTGTTTACAACAGAAAAGAACCATGCTGTTACTGGAATAAAAAATGGAATATTTTGGTTGACTTTTGCCATAATTATGTTCTATAATCTGCTCATGAACCCAACGAGTATTCCGCGCGATATACAGTTACGGCTAGTATTTGAAGATGATGCCAGAGATATGCTTAGGCCGTACCTAACGATAATCCGCCAATGCTACGAAGAGGCATGGGCTAACTGGCAAAGGATACCGCCAGACCTTGCTCTGCCACTCGACTCTCGTGCTCGTGCCTGTTTCATCTATTGCCACACCTGTCATTTGTTTCGGCAAATGATCGATGGTAATCCGAGCGTTGTGCTCAGCGACAAGAAAGGCTTTTGTCTGCGGTCATCAATGATCAATTGCTTCTTCGGTTCAAGAAGCTGGACAAAAACCGCTTGGTGAGCTTCCATCTCACCAGGCAACAGAGGTTGTTTTTCCAACAAAAGCCGCTGCCAGGACTGCCTAACGAACCGACTAGGGTTATCGCCGGATATCGCCTCGATCCTTCGCAGAGTCAAATACACGACATAGCAGTTACCTGTCAGGTAGGCAAAAGCCTTTACTGGCATTTTGACATACCGCCAGGTTTTGATGTCCCTGCTGTGGTTGTCGAAATGAGTGAAGTTACAGATGCAGATAAATCGCAGAAATACATTAATAGTGATGTGAGAAAGCGCGTTCGCATCAAACCTAGAACACTCCCCAAACAACGACAAAACGAGGACGACCAGAAGCATCCATGAGACCTTCCGTGAATCCCAATATGCTTACAATTGCGAGGGAGACGCGGTTTCACGCAAAGTGATTTGGCTCAACGCACGGGGATTAAGCAAAGCAGTATCTCGAAGTATGAAAACGGTGCGCTTCGCGTATCTCCCAATGACCTGCAACTTCTCGCTGAAGCGTTACACTATCCTATTAACTTTTCTTACTGCCAGAGGTTCGCTACCACGAAACTAGTGCCACTATATTCCACCGCAAGCGCAAGAATATGTTGAAGGCCGACCTTCGCGTGATTCATGCGAAGCTCAATTTATACCGTATCCAAACCGCACGACTGTTGATGGGTGTGGAAGTGAATCCTTTTCTGATATTCCGCAAGTTCACCTGAGCGATTTCAACGGCGATGTGGAAAAGGTTGCGCAGTTCGTTAGGCAGGAGTGGAATCTACCACCTGGCCCTGTTTCTAATCTTGTCGAGGCTATTGAAGACGCGGGCGGGATAGTCTTCATGGCTTCCTTCGACACTGATCAACTTGATGCTATTTCGCAGTACGTGCCAGGTTCCAAACTGCCCCCTCTGTTCTATCTTAACGCGGACACACCTGCTGATCGTCTTAGATTCACGCTAGCACATGAATTAGGGCATATTGTGATGCATCACCAACAGACCAATGAGGCTAATGTGGAAGAAGAAGCGGATCGTTTCGCCGCAGAATTTCTAATGCCGGAGCAAGAGATTGGGACATCCCTGTATGCACTGAATATACCGAAGTTAACTCGGCTTAAGGGATATTGGAAAGTATCAATGGGTGCGATTCTACGCCGGGCGCGGGACATTGGGAAGATCACTGACCGGCAATATCGGAACCTTTGGGAGCAGATGAGCCGCCTGGGTTTTCAAAGCGCGAGCCAGGCATCTTTGCCCATGAGGAGCCGACCGTGCTATACGAGCTATTCAAAATACATATTCGAGATCATGGTTTGACTTATCGAGAGCTTAGTCACCTACTTGTGATCCATGAGATGAACTGAAATCAAATTATGACCTCGGTGATCTTGAAGCTTATGATTCTGTGACCGCACCGGCGCATTAAGATTTTTTCAGGGTCTGCGGTTGGTGGAGGCGTTACTTAAAGCCGCTCGAAGGCGGCAAGGGCGGCGTCGGGAACGACGCGATCCGGGCCGAAGGCCAGAATCTGCGGCTCAATGCCTTTCCAGCTTTGGGGGGCGGTGGCGGCGCTGCCAGATTCGACAAGGTGAAGGCCGAGGTTTTTCAGCAAAGCAAGGCAGCGCGCGTGCAGGGCGGGCGTGTGGGTTCCGACGACAAGGAGAATATCCGGGCGGCGCAGATGATCCTGCGCGCCTTCTAAGATATCTGCCTCCGCGCCTTCGGCGTCTATTTTGAGAAACGTGGGTGGGCGGCATTCGCCGGAGGTTATCAGCGAGGCGATGGAGCGGACGGGAACGCTCTGTTCGCGGCCCCCGCCCAGATGCGCGCCGAGTGAGCCGCCGCCGCCGAAGGACGATTCGCCGTCAAAATGGCTCACGGCGACCGGGAATATCGTCACATTAGAACAGTGGTTCCAGGCGACGTGCTGCCGCAGATACCAGTGGTTCACCGATGACGGCTCGAAGGCGTAGACCGCGCCGCTCTGCGCGCCCACACGCCGCGCGGCAATGAGCGTAACGTAGCCTTTGTGCGCGCCGATGTCCCAGAAGCAGTCGCCGGGCCGGATCAGCGAGGCGATGATTTCAACGCGATCCGCTTCAAATGTGCCTGCGCCGAAACCTTTGCCCGCCGCGACCCGGCTCCACGTCAGCCCCGCGTTCGGCCCCGCGGCGATGGACATTTTCAGGTTTCGCACCAGAACGTCAAGACGGTATCGGAGGGGGCGCGGCACGCCGGTCTATCCGGCTTCGACTATGGAGGACTGCGGAAGCTGCCGCCGAACGGCGTCCACCACCCGCTCCACGGAAAGATCAGCCATGCAGGCGTGGTCACCGCGCGCGCAGTAGCGCAATTGGCAGGGGACGCAGGAAAGACCTTCGTTATGGACGACGACCAGGTGGCGCGCGCCAATCGGCCCGGTGCGGTCGGGGTCGGCGGGGCCGAACAGGGCGACCAGCGGCGTGCCGACAGCGGAGGCGATGTGCATCGGCCCGGTGTCGCCGGTGACGAAAACATCGGCCCGCGCCAGCAGCGCGCCCAGCTCTTTGATAGAGACGCGCCCGGCTAAATTTATTATCCGCGCCTCCGGGTCCGTGGCTTCAAAAATTTCATTTACCAGGGGCACATCGCCCGGCCCACCTGTCAGCACGAGCCGAACGCCGGGCATACGCGCTGCTATGTTCTCGAATAACCCGACGAACTTCTCCATTCCCCAGCGATTTACCTCGTGCGAGGCGGCGGGGTTAACGGCGACCAGCGGCGTCCGCTCATCAATGCCCTCAGCCTGGAGCAGGGAATTGACGGCGGCATGGGCGGCGTCGGGCACGACAAAATCCAGCCGCCGGTCGTCTACATGTGCGATACCCAGCGGGCGCAGCTCTTTGGTGAAATCGTCCACGGCGTGCCGGACGCGGCCCGTGTCCGGCTGGCGGCGGCGGTCTTTGCGGAACGTCAATACGCTGGGCGCACCGGAGGCAACCGCCATCAGAAACGTCTTGACGCTGGGATGGAAATTGACGAACAGGTCGTAGCGCGCCTGTTTTACCTCTCGCAGAAAGGAGGCGAAGGCAGCGGGCCGCCGGTGCGCGCCTTTTTTGTCGAACTCGATGATGTTTCGGATGTAGGAGATGCCGGTGAGCGCGTCTTTCATGCCGCGCCCGACAATAAAGTCTATATCCGGAGCGTTGCCGTCGGCGTCCGTGAAGTGGCGGCTGAGGGCGCGAACGGCGGGCGTGGCGAGCAGGATGTCGCCCATGCCGCCCATACGCACCACACAGATGCGTTTTATCTTTTGTTTTTGCAGCAGGTTCATCGGCCTGCCTCCGCCGGGATTTGCCGCAGCAGTGCCGCGCGCGCCGCGTGAATCACATCGTTTGCCGTGATGCGCTCCATATCACCGTCCGGCGCGGTCAGGATGGCATCGCGCGGCCCCTGATTGCCCCACTTGTGCGCGGGTGTCGGCCCGAAAAGCCCGATGGTCGGAACGCCCAGGCCCGCCGCGATATGGCTGACGCCAGTATCGTTGCCGATGAAGAGGGACAGATGGGCCAGCACGCCCATCGTTTCGCGCAGCTTTGTCGCCCCGGTCAGATCAACAGCGCGCGCGCGCATCCGCCGGGCGACCTCGCGGGAGGCTTCCGTTTCGTCCGGTCCGCCCAGCAGCACGATTTCAAAGCCGTCGCCCGCAAGTGTGTCCGCCACCTGCGCGAACCCCTCCGCCGACCACTGCTTTTTGGTATACGACGCGCCCGGCTGGATGCCCACCCGCCGCCACAGCGCGCCGTTTGCTGCCTCCTCGCGCTCGGCCAGAATCTGCGCGCCCCGCGCCCGCTCATCGTCGGTAATCCATAGGATCGGCGACGGATCGTAGGGCAGGCCGGGCGGTTCCGGCGCAACGCTTCGCAGAACGTCCAGATAACACTCGATCTCGCGGCGGTCTTTACGGTAGGGGACGGGATGTGTCAACAGGCGGCCCCGTCCTTCGGAGGAAAACCCGGCGCGGAGGCGGCTGCCGCACAGCAGGGCCGACAGCGCGGAGCGCAGCGAGCGGTCGACAATCAGGCACAGGTCGGGGCGGCGGGGGCGGCGCAGATCGCGCAGCAGGCGAAAAAAGGCGACTGCGCCGCGCTGCGCGCCGCGCGGGTCATAGCGGACGATGCGATCCACATAGGGGCAGCCCTGCAATACCAGCGCAGCGGGAGGGCCGGTCAAGAGCGTGATGCGGGCGTCGGGAAAGGCGTGCTTCGTGGCGCGCAGCAGCGGCGTGGCGACAATCGTGTCCCCCATAAATCGGTGCTTGGTCATTACCAGGACGGAGCGGATAGGAATGGTCATCGCGGCGTCCCCTGCGGCGCAGCGGCGGCGGCAGCAGCCATCGCCAGGGAAAGGCGGCGTTTGCTCCCGCCCAGTATCGAGAATACGACCTCCCCGACGCGCTCCGGGGTGAGCAGGCGCAGGCAGGGGAACTCGCCGCCGCAGGTGGGCGATTTGCGGCACGGCGCGCAGGGAAGCGCCTCGTACAGCACGGTTCCGCGCGCGGGCCTATCGGCGGTAACTCCCCAGGGGCCGGTGGCGGCAGGGTCGGTGGAGCCGTACAGCGCGACGACCGGAACGTCCAGCGCGGTCGCGACATGCAGCGGGCCGGTATCGCCGGACACCACCACCTGGCAGCGGGCAAGCAGCGCGGCAAGCTGCTTCGTGTCCGTGCGTCCCACCGCGCTGACAAGAGGTGTTCCGGCGGCCAGCGCGCGGATACGGGCCGCCGCGTCCGCCTCCTCCGGCCCGCCGAGCAGGACGGCGGCGACGCCTGCGGCCTGGAGCTTTGCGGCAAGCGCGGCCCAATGCTCCTCCGGCCAGCGCTTTTGCGGGCGCGTCGCCCCGATCACCAGTCCGGCGATGGGGTGGCCCAGTTCATGGTCACGACGAAACTGCCACGCGAATTCGTCGTCTGCGGCGGGAACCGTTACCTTCAATCGCAATTCAGCCTCCGCAGCCCCCAGCGCCCCGGCAAGGCGTGCATAAGCGGGGATGACATGCTCCCCGGCGGCGCGCGGCGCGACCGGGTGCGTCAGGAGCGGGCGCGCCCCATCCTGCGCGAAACCGACGCGCACAGGGACACCCGCCAGCCGGGCCAGCGCCGCCGAGGAGAAGACGCTTTGAAACAGCACGACCGCGTCATAGCGCCCCGCGCGAAGCACCTTATATAAAAAGACGCTGCGCGCCAGGCCGGAGCGCGCGGGGCGGCGCAGCAGGCGGTCGATGTCAGGGCTGCCTTCCAGAACGGCTGCTGCGCGCTCGCCCGCCAGAACGTCGATATGCGCGTGGGGGAAGCGGCGTCGCAGGGCGGCGAGCGCCGGGGTGGTGAAAACGGCATCTCCCAGGTAGTTCAGGTTGACCGCCAGGAGCCGCCTCGGTTCGGAAATCAGTTGTGCCGGGCCTTTTTCTTCTTCGTACATCGCCGGTTGACTTTCGTTATTCTTGCAATGCGCCGCCGCCGCGCAGCAAGGCAAGAACGGCGTCGGCAGTGGCCCGCGTCGGAATCCGCGCGAGCGCGTCCGGGACCGTGTTGTGCCGGGGGCGGCGTGTGTGGGGCGGCGCGACTTCATTAAAATCCAGAACGGTGGCCGGTGCAGGACCCCAGCGCGGCCCGGTGCGCGCCGAGTCCGTCACCCCGTACAGCCCCACTACCGGCGTACCCACCGCGACCGCCAGATGCGTCGGGCCGGAATCGCCGCCGACGACCACGGCGCACTGCGCCAGCGTCGCGGCCAGCACGCGCAGCGGCGTTTTCCCCGTCAGATCGAGCGCGACGGCATCCTCTCCGCCTCGCGCATAATGGCCGAAGCCGTTTCCGCCTCGGCGGCGCCGCCCAGCAGCACGGGACGCGCGCCCTCGGCGGCGACAAGGCGCGCCAGTTCCGCCCAGCGTTCGCTCGGCCAGACCTTGTCCGGTGTGGACGCCCCGACGATAAAGCCGATGCGCGGCCCCGCGCCCGCTTTCGCCAAAAGCGTCTTTGCCCGCGCCGCCTCACCCTCTGCCAAATAGGTCTGCGGGCGCGGGGCCAGGCGCGGCACACCGAGCGCATCGCAGAAGCCCAGCAGCGCCTCGGTGATATGTATTCGCCCCTTCGCCGGTACGACCGGGTGTCAGCCACAGCGCGTTGCCTTCCCGGTTCCGGTCCAGCCCCACGCGCAGGCTCGCCCCGGAAAGCCGCGCCACCACGCCGGAAACGAAAAGCCCCTGGGCGTCCAGCGCCGCGCCAAATCGCTCCGTGCGCAGCGCGCGTCCCAGTGTCAGCACATCACCGACGCGGCTTCCTTCCAGCCGGTAAACGGCGTTCAGATTGGGATTGCCTTGAAGAATATCGGCAAAGCGGCTTTTGACGGCCCAGCCCAGGAATGCCTGCGGCAGCGCGGCGCGCAGCGCATCGGCAAGCGGCAGCGCATGGGCGACATCGCCCAGCGAACTCAGCTTGACGAGGAGAATGCGCTCCAGGGTGGAAGAATCAGTGACGACAAGGACGGCACCACGGGACCGGGAGATTCGCGCCCGGCGGCATCGTCGCGGGGTTGGGTGGCGGGGGGCATCGCCCTCATTATATCATACCGCCTGCGGCACCAGGCGAAGCTGGAAGCGGGGGTTAAAGGCCGTATCGCAGCGCCCGCACGAGGCGCGCACTAATCGTTTACGGCGGAAAACGCGCGCCCGGCAGACGGGGCATTCGCCGTGTAGCGGCAATAGGCATGAGGGCGCGCGGCGGGGGGCAGCGCGTAGCGGCGCGTACAGCCCAGCCGCTCGGCCAGCGCCCAGAACGCCCGCGAGTGGTTCGGGTGGACGATGTGGGCGACCTCGTGGCGGAAGGTGTGCAGTGTCTCTTCCCAGCCGTGCTCCTGGTGCGCGGACCAGGAAACGACGATCAGATGCCGCTCTTCGGGGCAGATCGCGCTTTTGCCTGTCCGTTTATAGTAGCCGCCGTACTGCTTGCGCGTGGACAGGCGAATCTCGTCCAGGGTCAGCGCGCTGTCGAAGAACTCACGGTTCAGACGATGGAACTCTTCCCACAGCCGCGCGAGCGTTTCCGCGCGCCGCTGCTCTTGCTGTACCTGCTTTGTCTCGTCGGCTGCCAAAGATGCGTTTCCGTTACTCGTCATCCGTGGAAGGGGCGGCGCTGCCCCGTTCTTCGTCCGGCTTGATCTCCTGCTGCTCGTGGTCTTTGTGGAACATTTCCCGCTTTGCCCGCGCCTGCGTGTCGGGATTGTGCGCCTGCTGGTCTTCCTTGGCGCGGTGGCTGTACATTTGAAAAAGAACCAGCGACGCCACCACCACGGACAGCGATCCCGCGAATTGCAGGGTTTCCGTCGGCTTGTTCCATTGAATAAAGTGTTCCAAAAAAGTCACCGACATGATGACCACAACCACGCTGATGACTTTTGTCTCCAGGTCGCTCAGGGTTTCTACGCCGAGCGCGACGGTGACATTGAGGGGCGCGATAAAAAGACTGTACAGCCCGACGGCGATCAGATAAAAGACTACCGCTTTGAGCATGACGCTGACAATCTCCAGAAAGCGAACGGTCAGGTCGGTGGATTCCATCCGGCCTTGCAGCACCGCTTCCCACGCGTGCCAGACACTGCTGATTGCCATGAGCGTCCCGATCAGGAACAGGGAAAGAGCGACCAGCAGCACGGCCAACACCGCCAGCAGCACGACCAGCCGCGTACGCCCTATCGCGCGGCCCAGCGGCGCTAAAACGGTCGGGGCGTCTTCCGCTGAATCGTTTCTCTCAGTGGTCATAGCAGCGCACCTTCAGTCCGTGGGGACGGGGCGGCCCATGCGCGTGTAAATAGCCTCAATCGTCTGCGCGCTCTGTTTGGCATCCACGTTCTTGGGGTCGAGCTTCAATGCGCGCCGGAAGTCTTTGAGCGCGGCGGGGTACTTGACACGCGGCGCTGCGGCGGCGTCCGTCATGCGGGCATTGCCGCGCTCGGCGTAGGCGGCGGCAAGTTCGGCTTTATTACCGTCCGGCTTCTTTTCCAGGGTGGCTATACGGGTGTCGAGGGCAGGTGTGGCCGTCAACGACGCACCCGCGCCGGGGGAGAAGCCCGGCGGCACGACCACGGAGCCGGGGGTGCCCTCCGGCGTTTCGCGTCCGCCATGTTCGGTAACGGCGGTGGTATCATCCGGGACGCCCGGCGGTGTGGGGGATTCGGGGGTAGTGACTTTGCCCGTCAGCGGATTGCCGCCGCCGCTGGCAGGCGGCGGCGGGGCCTCTGCTGTTATCTGCGGCTCCTGCCGGGGCGCACAGCCAGTCAAGGCAACGAGAACAGCCAACAATATAAAGGGAAAACGCATTGTGGAACAACCTCTCCCTTATTGTAGCACGTCGGCAGGGCTATGGATGCGCGCCCGCCGGTTCGCACTGGCGCAGTTCCTCGGCCTTTTCCTCGGCGAGCGTGTCGTTGATGAACGCGCCCGCGCCCGCTTCGGAACCGGCCAGATATTTGAGCTTGTCTTTGGTGCGGTGCGGGGGATAAAACTCGATATGGAAAAGATAGTGGCTGTAGTCCGCGGCATCAGTGGGGGCCTGGTGCATCACCATGATATAGGGCAGTGAGAAGCCGAACCGGTTGTCGAACTTGGTCAGCAGCGCCTTGAGAAGTTCCGCAAGGGCGCGCGGCTCATCCGGGGCAAAGTCGGCCAGTGAGCGGCGCGGCGCTTTGGGCAGTACGTAGGTTTCATAGGGGTAGCGCGCGAAGAAGGGGATAAAGGCGACGAAGTGGTCGTTTTCCCAGACGATGCGCCGACCGTCGGAAACCTCCTGGTCGCGCACGGTTTCCAGAAGGTTCGTGCCATGCGCCTCCTGGTGCCGCTTACAGGCCGCAAGCTCGGTTTCGATGCGCGGCGGGATAAACGGGTAGGCGTATATCTGCCCGTGCGGATGGGCGAGAGTGACGCCGATCTCGCGGCCTTTATTTTCGAAGATAAAGACGTACTTGATGAAGTCGCGCGCGCCCAGTGCGTTGTAGCGATCCGTCCAGACATGAACCAGGTTTTCGATGCGCTGAACCGGCAGGCTCGCGAGCGTGGCGTTCTGGTCGGGTGTGTAGACCACCACCTCGCAGATACCCTGCGCGGGCGCGACCGGCGACAGCGGCATCGCCTCCACAGCGGGCGCCGGCGGTTCGCGGCGCAGCGAGGGAAACTTGTTCTCGAAGACGACGATGTCAAAATCGGGCGCGGGTATCTCAGTGGGGAAGCCACCGGGTTTGGTGGGCGCGAGCGGGTCGTAGTCGGGCGGCGGGAAAAAGGTGCGGTCCTGCCGCTGTGTGGCGGTGATGACCCACTCTTCCAGTATCGGGTGCCAGCGCAGTTCGGACATTTCAGCCCCCTCCCCCCCACCCCCCCCCCCACGCTGCGGGAGAGGGGAGCCAGAGGGAGGAACTGAATCGCCTACTGCGTCCGGTTCTTCTTCTTCCTCCCCCTCGCAGCGTGGGGAGGGGGTTGGGGGGAGGGGGCATCTCTTCCTCATCGAACGTATAGTAGATAAGGTAGCGCCCGTCGTCCTTGCGGATGGTCTCTTTACGCATGGTCTTTTCCGCCTGCGCCGCGCTACGACTCCAGCGCGTCCAGCACCAGGGAGACGCCGCCGAAAATGCCCGCGTCGTCGCCTAATTCAGCGGGGACAATCGGGCAGGCGTCGATCATGGTTTTGATGGCGTTGGCGCGGGCAGAGCGGCGTATCGGGTCGAGGATCAGGTCGCCCGACTGGGCCACGCCGCCGCCGACCACCACCATCTCCGGGTTGAGCAGGTTGACGATGGAAGCGACACCCAGGCCGATGTAGTAGCCGGTCTCCTCGAAAGTTTCCAGAGCGATAGGGTCGCCGTCGGCGGCGGCGTCGGCGATGTCCTTGGGGGTGAGAAGCCGCCAGTCGTAGTCCACCCGCTCGGCCAGCAGGCTTTTGCGGCCCTCGCAGATTTTGCGCGCCGCGCGCTCGGTAATCGCGCCGATCTGGCCCATGCTTTCCAGCGAGCCGAAAGCCGCCGCCCAGCCGCGACCGCCCGCCGCAATGATGATATGACCGATCTCGCCCGCGCCGCCGGTCGCGCCCGTCCACAGCTTGCCGTCCAGAATTATGCCGCCGCCGATGCCGGTGCCCAGCGTCAGCATGACCATGGTGCGGACAGAGCGCCCTGCGCCGAAGCGGAACTCGCCCAGCGCGGCCACATTGGCGTCATTGCCCATGAAGACCGGAAGGCCGCTCTGGGTCTGCACCGGTTCGGCCAGGGAGACGTTGCGGTACTGCTCGCCCCGGTCGTAGAAGTTGGGCGCCCAGACGACGACTCCGGATTTCGGCTCGATCACGCCGGGGACGCCCATTCCCAGCCCGGCGACCTCTTCCTTTTTTACGCCCGCCGACTGGATAGCAGTGCGGGCGGCGTGGACGATCTGCGAGACAGTGTTCTCGACTCCCTCGGTCGCCAGCGAGGGCGCGCGCCCCGACCCCAGCAGCTTGCCTTCACGGTCGGTGACGGCGGCGCGGACATTGGTGCCCCCTAAATCCAGTCCAAGCAGGTACGGGGCATTGCGATTCGGTTGCACGGTTTTCCATCCTCCCCTCGTCCTCCCTGCTCCTCCCCGGAACGGGGTCTGTGGAGACAGGTGGGGGCAGGGGAGACAGGCCCCCACCCGGAGTTATCAGTATAGCGGCGGCAAAAGAGCCTGTCAATCGCACACGAGGCAAACACTTTAGGCGAACAAAACACTATATATAGAGACAAAACACCCTGTTACAAGCATATCCTGTAGCAAAGTCAAAAAAAAGGGTTCTTTTTCGCCGATAAGGGTTGACACGCCCATTCTTGATAACTTACAATTGGGGCGGTGGCGGCAAGTGGTGACTTGGTGGAGGCTCAGGGGTGTTTCGTGGGGCAAATTACCATTCTGTGGATGACAAGGGGAGGGTGATTATTCCCCTGCGCTTCCGCAACGAGTTAGGTAATACCTTCGTCATCACCAAAGGTATGGACAAGTGCCTTTTTGTCTATCGTGAAAAAGATTTCCAGGACATGGAAGAAAAGCTTCAGCAGCAGCCGGCCCTGGACAAGCATACTATCCGTCTTCAGCGCTGGTTTTCCGCCGAGGCGCTGGAGACTCAGGTAGACAGCCAGGGGCGAGTCGCCATTCCGAGCAATCTGCGCGAGTTTGCCGGCATCCAGGAAGATGTTACCATAGTTGGTACGGGAATCCGTATTGAAATTTGGAGCAAAGAAGGTTGGGATGCGTTTAACGCAAGCGTAACGGATGAAGACATCTCAACCTCTGCCGGAGAAGTCGGATTGGGCAAATACGCCGGGTAACGACGGAAAAGAGGCCGAACCGTGAGCGCCTACCATACGCCGGTGATGGTGACAGAGGTGCTGACGTGGCTGTCCCCCCGGCCCGGCGGCTGCATCGTGGACGCGACACTGGGCGGCGGGGGGCATTCGCGGATGATTGCGCCGCTGCTCAGTCCGGGGGGGACGCTGGTAGGACTGGACCAGGATGGGGAAGCATTGGCGCAGGCCGGGCAGGTATTGGCCGATGCTGCCTCGAATGTTTCTGTGCGGCTGCGGCAGGCGAACTTTTCGGAGATGGCGTCGGTCCTTGCGGAAGAAAACCTTCCCGCCCCGGACGGTATTTTGCTTGATCTGGGGGTATCGTCGCATCAGTTGGATACGGCCCGGCGCGGCTTTGCTTTTCGCTATAACGGGCCGCTGGATATGCGCATGAACGCCGGAAGCGGGGGTGAGACTGCCGCCGATCTGGTGAACCGCCTGCCCGAGGAAGAGATAGCGCGGATTCTCTTCACGTATGGCGAAGAACCGCGCGCGCGGCGTATCGCGGCGGAAATCGTGCGGCGAAGGGCTGAGAAAAAGCTCGCCACAACCGAAGATTTAGTGGATGCGGTGCGCGGGGCGATGCCGCTTCGGACGCGCCCCGGAGAGATTCACCCGGCGACCCGGACGTTCCAGGCGCTGCGGATCGCGGTAAACCGCGAGTTAGAGGTTTTACAGACGGCGCTGGAAGCGGCAGCGGGGCTGCTCGCGCCGGGGGGGCGGCTGGTGGTGATTTCGTACCATTCGCTGGAAGATCGTATCGTCAAGACCGTGATGGCGGCGCTTTCCGGGAAACGAGAGGGAACGGACCTTCCCGATGTCGCGCCGCCGCCGGAACCGGTTTTAAGTGTTTTGACGAAAAAGCCGTTGGGGCCGACTCCGGACGAGGTGCGGGCAAACCCGCGCGCGCGCAGCGCCAAGCTGCGCGCGGCGGAGCGGCGGCGGCGCTGAAGCAGGGAGTGGGCGGCTTTTTTCCGGGAAAAGCGAGCCAGGGAGGAGACGGCGGTATGATTGCGGAGCGCGTAGCGGCGGTGGCGACATCAGCAGCGGCAATAGAGGTCGAGGAGCGGGTTCAGACGCCGCCCCCGGCGCTTAAGACACCTCCTGCCCCGGAAGGGACACCGCCGCCGTCGCCGCCCCGGCGGGAAGTGCGCGGGCCACAGCCGCCGCGCCGCCGAAAAGGCGGCTGGCGCAGCCCGATGACGGCTGCCGTTCTGGTGGGGACGTTCCTGGTCTCAATGCTGTGCATCTATGTGTATGCCTATGCGCGCGTGACCACAGCGGGCTTCCATCTCTCCCTGCTGCGGCGTGACCTTCAGCGCGCGAAGCAGGAAGAGGATGTTTTGCGCGCCGAGATCGGTCGTCTTTCTCTGCCCAACGCGGTGGCCCGCCGTGCGAAGGAACTGGGTATGGAGCTGACCACGCCGGAGATGGCGGTCGTACTGCCGCCGGAAGCGCGCAATCGGGTGATGACGCCGCCGCGCGGCCAGTAAGGAGACGGGACTTATGTCCGTGGAAACGACGCACAGCAGATATTCTTCCAACCGGAGCGCGGCGGCGACGGCCTCCGCTGGAACAAGGCGAGTCGGAGCGGCGCAGGCCCCCGACGTCGCTACGGTTCGTCTCCCGCAGCGTATCTTTTCCGTGTTTCTGCTGGTGCTTCTGGGCTATGTCGCTTTAGCCGGACGCCTGGCCTATCTGCAGGTGGTTCAGCACGCCCAGTACCGGGCGGTCGCCGAGGATTTGCGCGAGCGTACCCGGCTGATCCCGGCGCGGCGCGGCGTCCTGCTGGATCGCAGCGGCGCTTTGTTGGTTCGCAACGAACAGGCCGCCTCCATCGTTCTCGATCCCAACCAGTGGTATGTAACTACCGTCAAGGGAGCCAAAACCGCACCGCTGCTCGATACGCCGGAGATGCGGCGCGAAGCCGCGCTGAAAGGGCTGGCTGAGCACCTGCCGGGCGTCGATATGGCGGCGCTGGCGCGGAAACTGGGGGGAAAGACCGCCACCGGAAAGCTGCGCACCATAGATGTGCGCCGGGTCGTGGATCAGGCGACCGCCGACCGTATCGCCGCCGCGAATCTGCCCGGTGTGGGCGTATTGCCGACCACGCGGCGCGTTGCGATGAACGGCGGGCTGGCGGCGCATCTGATCGGTTACACGGATATCGACGGCAAGGGGCTGGAGGGACTGGAGCGGGAACTGGAAACGACGCTGCGCGGAAAGCCCGGCCTTCTGGAAGCGGAGTTCGACGGCGGCAGGCGACCCATCCCCGGCACGATCCGGCGCGAAGTGCCTGAGCAGCCGGGACGCGATGTGCTTTTGACTTTGGATGCGACGCTGCAGCACGACGTGCAGACGGCGTTGCGCAAAGCCTATGTGGAAAGCCGCGCCGATGCGGCGACGGCTATAGTGCTCGATCCCAAAACCGGCGATATCCTGGCGCTGGCAAACTATCCGACCTTCGATGTGAACAAGCGGAACGAGTTTCCGGCCTCTTTTCGCGCCAACCGCGCCGTGACCTCGCCGTATGAACCCGGCTCAACGCTGAAAGTCGTCACCGTGGCCGCCGCGCTGGAAGAGGGCAAGGTGACGCCCTCCTCGATGTTTTTCTGCGGCGGCAGCCAGAAGATCGGGCGGCGAAGCATCCGTTGCGCCCACGGCGCGAAGCACGGCAGCGAAAATCTGACCGATGTTATCCGTGACTCCTGCAACATCGCGAGTGCGGGCATGGGGCGTCTGCTGGGCAAGGAGACGCTGTGGGAGTATGAGCGCCGGTTCGGTTTCGGCGAGCGGACGGAGTGCGGCCTGCCGGGAGAAAGCCGGGGTCTGCTGGCAAAGCCGGAGCGCTGGTCGGATATGCAGCTTGCCAACGTCGCTTTCGGCCAGGGTATCTCGGTAACGCCTTTGCAGCTTGCAGCCGCCTATGCGGTTGTCGCCAATGACGGCGTCTATCTGCGCCCGCGCATCGTCTGGGGCACCCGCAATGCGGACGGCTCGGACCTGCGTCCCAGCCAGCCCTCTGAGGCGCGGCGCGTGGTTTCGCCGGAAGTGGCGCGGCAGATGCGTCAAATGCTGCAAACGGTGGTGGACAGCGGCACGGGCAAAGCGGCGGCCCCGGACGGCTATACGGCGGGCGGCAAAACCGGCACGGCGCAGGTGGCGGAGAACGGCAGTTACCGCAGCGGCAAGTACGTGGCGTCGTTTATCGGCATGGCCCCGGCGCGCGATCCGAGGTTTGTGATTCTGGTATCGGTGACAGCGCCCAAAGGGAGCTACTACGGCGGGACGGTGGCTGGTCCTGTGTTTCGCGAAATCGTGGAAAAAGCGCTGATCGCCCGCCGCACGCCGCACGACCGCCCCAGCAGTAGCGGCTCCGGCAAGGCCAAAACCCGCAAGCCCGGTAAACTGAAGCCGGACTGGGACGCCTGACCTTTTTCCTATTTTATAGGGGAGAAAGGATCGGTAAAAACCTGTTCACTTTACGGGGCTGACGGGCTGTGATATAACGAACGGACGCCTGCGGGCAAAGCGCGCGCGGCGTCCGTGGGCCGCAGACGCGGTTCGTCCTGCGAGGCGGAATGGCGAGAACGATGCGACTGAGGCAATTAGCGGAAGCGGTTCCTGGGGCGATGGTGGAAGAAGCACCCACCGGCAGCAGCCCGAACCTCGACGCTCCGCTCACAGGCATCGCCTACGACTCACGCATGGTTAAACCCGGCTTCCTTTTTATCGCCGTGCCCGGCGAACGCTTCGACGGGCATGACTTTATCCCCACGGCACTGGAGGCAGGCGCGGCAGCTGTTGTCGTTCAGGCTGACCGGGCCGCTGCTCGTTTCACTGACCTACCCGTTCCCCGCTTGATCGCTCCCGGCGTCCGCGCGGCGCTGGCCCCGCTCGCCTGCCGCTTTTACGACGATCCGACCCATCGCCTGCATCTGGCGGGCGTCACCGGAACGAATGGCAAAACGACGACCGTGCGCCTGATTGACGCTATCGCGCGGGCGGCGGGCGACACCACCGGCGTTATCGGCACGCTCGGCGCGACCGTTGCGGGACAGGATTTGCCCGGTGAGCGCACCACGCCGGAAGCCCCGGATTTGCAGGAGTTGTTCGCCCGAATGCGCGAGCGGGGCGTTACGGCGGCGGCGATGGAAGTCGCCTCGCACGCGCTGGCGCAGGGGCGTACGGATGGCTGCGCCTTCGACATCGGCGTGTTCACCAACCTGACCCAGGATCACCTGGATTACCACGGGACGATGGAAGCGTACCGGGATGCCAAAGCGCGCCTCTTTACCGATTATGCGGACACGGCGAAGGCGGCGGGCAAGGAGTTCACGGCGGTTCTAAATAGCGACGATGTCGTCAGTCAATACTACGCTCCACGGACACGGGGGCGGGTTTTGCGCTACAGCGCGACCGGCTCGCAATGGGCCGACATCCAGGCGTGGGATATGCGCCTGGCGGTGGACCGCATTACCTTCACGGCGAAAACACCGGCGGGGGGAATTCCCATTGCGCTGAACTTCGGCGGCGCGTTTAATGTCGCTAACGCCCTGGCGGCCATCGGCTATGGTATTGCGCGTAATCTGTCACCCGAAACTATCGCTCAGGGTCTTGCCGACTGTACCCCGGTGCCGGGTCGGTTCCAGCCGGTGCGCGCCGGGCAGGATTTCACGGTTCTGGTGGACTACGCGCACACGCCGGATGGCCTGGAGAACGTGCTGCGCTCCGTGCGGGAACTTCCCCATCAGCGCCTGATCGTCGTCTTCGGCTGCGGTGGAAACCGCGACCGTACAAAGCGCCCGAAGATGGGAAAGATCGCGCTCGACCTGGCGGACATCGCCGTCGTCACGTCGGACAATCCGCGCCGCGAGGAGCCGGAAGCCATTATCGAGGATATTCTTGAAGGCATGAGGGGGTCGGGCGCGACCGTACTGCGGGAGGCGGACCGGCGCGTGGCTATCGCGCTGGCCGTCGCCGAAGCCCGCCCCGGTGATACGGTGGTAATCGCGGGCAAGGGGCATGAGGACTATCAGATAATCGGAGAACAGACTTTCCCGTTCGATGATGTGGCGGTCGCCGCCGAGGAGATTGTCCGGTGCGCCCACTGACGCTTGCGGAGATAGGGGAAGAGACGGCGGGTGCGCTGGTGGGTGGCGAACCGGAAACGGCAGTAACCTCCGTTTCTACAGACTCGCGCACGCTCGCGCCCGGCGCGCTGTTCGTTGCCCTGCGCGGCGAAAATCACGACGGGCATCAGTACGTCCCGGCGGCCCAGGAGCGCGGCGCGGCGGCGCTTCTGGTAGAGCAAACTCTGCATACGGATACGCCCCATATTGTCGTGCTCGATACGCTGCGCGCCTATGGCGACCTGGCACGCTATTACCGTGACACGTTCCCGATTCCCGTGATCGCGGTGACCGGCAGCGTCGGTAAAACTACCGTGAAAGAGATGATCGCGCAGACGCTGAGCCAAACCTATACTGTGCAAAAAAGCGCGGTGAACTTCAACAACGAGATCGGTGTGCCGCAGACGATATTCGGACTGGAGGAGCGGCATACGGCGCTGGTGCTGGAGATGGGGATGCGCGGCACGGGCCAGATTTTCCGCCTGGCTGAGATCGGCGGGCCGACCATTGGCGTCATCACCAATATCGGTCTGTCGCACGTTGAGCTTCTCGGTTCGCGCGAGGCCATTGCCGATGCCAAGGGGGAGCTTTTGGATGCCCTGCACCCGCAGGGGGTCGCGGTTCTGCCCGGCGGGGATGAGTTTACGCCGCGCCTGCGCCGCCGCTTCGCCGGGGAGATTTTGACCTGCGCGGTAGAAGCGACAGGCGATATTGTTGCCGCAGAGGCAGCGCAGCAGGATAACGGCTGGCGCTTCACGGTTTCCTCACCATGGGGGCGGGCCGAAATGTTCTTGCCGTCGCCGGGGCGGTTCAATATCGAGAACGCCCTGTTTGCGGTGGCGGTGGCGGGGCGGCTGGGCGTACCCCTGGAAGCTATTGCGGACGCGCTGAAAACGTGGACGCCGCCCGCGCTGCGCATGGAGATCGTCACCACGCCCGGCGGCGTCACCGTGCTCGCGGATGCGTACAATGCGTCGCCCACTTCGATGATCGGCGCGCTGGAAACGTTGCGGGATATGCCGGTCACGGGCCGACGCATCGCCGTGCTGGGCGAGATGCGCGAACTGGGCGATTTTGCCGAAGAGGGCCATGCCTCGGTGGGGCGCGCGGCGGCGCGGGCCGACCTCGACCGGCTCGTTCTGGTCGGCCCGCTGACCCGGGCGCTGGGCGACGCGGCGCTGGCGGCGGGATGGGCGGGTGAAAAGACGCTGGTACTTGAATCCTCGGCAGCGGCGGCGGATGTGCTGCCGTCCCTGATTGCGCCGGGCGACGCCGTTCTGGTGAAAGGCTCGCGCGCTCTGGCGATGGAGCAGATCGTCGCGGCGCTGGCCCCTCCCGTTTTAGCCCCCCCCGCCCCCAATAATGGGCGACCGTCGCCTGCGGGGCGAGCGTCGCCTGCGGGGGGTGCCAGAAACATCTCCCCCTCTCCCCAAGCTGGGGAGAGGGGGACGGGGGGTGAGGGCTTCTCCTCCGGCACTCCCACGCCCGAAGGGCGGTTCAATAGCCGCAGTGCGGCTGGGGGCGGGGGGGGCTAAAGCCATGGATCATCTGGAACTCGGACTGTATGCCATGCCGTTCCTGCTGGCGGCGGTGCTGGCCCTGCTGTTTGGCAATGGCCTTGTCAATCTGCTGGCGCGACGTTCCGCGCGGCAGCCGGTAAGCGGCGACGCCCCCGCGACGCACCAGGCGAAGCAGGGCACCCCGACAATGGGCGGCCTGCTGATCATAGGGACGGCGGCGGTCGCTGCGGTGGGACACGGCCTGCTTGCGCCCCCGGAAGGCGGCGGGCGGCGTCTGCTTCTGGCTGCGGTGGTAGGGACGCTCATTCTGGCAGGCTTTATCGGGCTGATGGACGATCTGGGCAAGGCGCGTAAAAAGGAAAACAAGGCCGGCCTCTCGGAGCGGATGAAACTGGCGATGCAGGTGCTGGTCGCGGCAGGCTTTCTTCTCATTCTGGGCGCAACCGAGCAGGCAGGAGTCACCACGGTTCTTACCTTCGGCAGCCATCAGGTGGATTTGGGCATCTGGTACTATCCGCTCGGACTGCTGTATATCTGCGCCTTCGGCAATGCGGCCAACTTCACCGACGGATTGGACGGTCTGCTGGCAGGCGTTACCTGCATTGCCGCTCTGACCCTGGCAGCCACCGTCAGCACGCTGTTTTCGATTGTCGGCATCTTTTACGGGGCGGTCGCCGGGGCCTGCGCGGGATTTCTCTGGTTCAATGCGCACCCGGCTCGTGTCTTCATGGGAGACACCGGATCGCTTGCGCTGGGCATGGGACTGGCTGCCGCCGCCTTGGCCGCCAAGCAGGAGATTCTGCTGCTGGCCGTCGGCGCGGTTTATCTGTTGGAGATCGGCTCGATGATGCTCCAGCGGTACGTTTTCAAGTGGCGGCGGGTCCGGCGCGGTATCGAGTACGCAAAGGCGAACCGGGTCTTCCGCCGCGCTCCGCTGCACCATCACTTCGAGGAGCTGGGCTGGCCGGAAACGCGGGTGGTGACACGCTTCTGGATACTCGGTTTGCTGGCCGCCGCGCTGGGGCTTTTTCTTGCGCCGCAGCTTTCGCCGGTTCGTTATCTGGGGATGGGGATGATGCCATGAGGATAGGGGAGACACGCGCATGACCAGGACCTCCGAGGAACAACCGCTTGCCCCGGACTGGTGGCTGTTCATTATCACGCTGCTGCTGCTGGGCGGCGGCGTGGTGATGGTGTTCAATGCCTCCTACGCGCTGGCCGCCGAGGTGAAGTATACCGGCGGCGACCCTGCCTACTTTGTAAAACGGCAGGCGCTCTGGGCGGTTATCGGGCTAATCGGCATGTTCGCGGCCATGCGTATCTCTTATTGGAAACTGGCGAAGCTGGCCGTGCCCCTGCTGCTGGTGACGATTGCGCTTCTGGCCGGAGTGCTGGTTATGGGACACGGTGCGCAGGGCGCGCAGCGATGGATCGGCTATGGTCCCATTAAAATCCAGCCGTCCGAATTCGCGAAACTGGCCGTTGTCATATATCTGGCGCGCGTGCTTTCCGCGCGGCCCTTGCTGGTGCAGAACCTGTGGCGGGGCGTGGTGCCGCTGCTGGGCGTCGTGATCCTGTTCGTCATCCTGCCGGTAGAGCTTCAGCCGGACCTGGGAACCGCCGTCACCCTGCTGCTTACCGTGCTGCTGGTCTTTTACGCGGCGGGCGCGAAGGCGCGGTGGATGATCGGCTTTCTGACTGTGTTCGCGCTCGCCGGAGTCGGCCTGGCCCTGCGCCACGGAACGGACGGCTATCGCTGGAAGCGCATGACCACCTTTGTCAACCCGGCGGCGGACTATAACGGCGCGGGCTACCAGATTACGCATTCGCGAATCGCGCTGGGTACGGGCGGTCTATTGGGCGTCGGCTTCGGTCAGAGCCGCGAGAAGCTGAAGGGGAACCTGCCCGCGCAGCGCACGGACTTTATCTTCGCCATCGTTGGCGAGGAGATGGGCCTGGTAGGAACCTGCGGCGTGCTTTTCATGTTCTCGCTGCTGGCGGCGCGCGGGTTTTATGTTGCGCGCCGCACCCGCAATGCCTTCGGCGCGCTGCTGGCGACGGGCATCACCGGCATGATCTCTGTTCAGGCGCTGATCAATATCGGTGTCGTCACCGCGTCGCTACCGGCTACCGGGGTGCCGCTGCCGTTTCTGTCCTATGGCGGCTCCTCACTGGTGCCGACGCTGGTTGCTATCGGCATTCTGCTGAATATCTCACGCAACCCGTCCTATGAGGAGACAGTCGCGCGAGGCCACCGCCGCAACACGAGACGGCTTTTGCGGACGCGCAAACCCAGCCGACTTCCCGCCGCGTCCGCCGCCTATGGCGGGGAAGATATCGCGCGGAGTGCGTCATCGGGCCGCCGCCGTGACAGCCAGCCGAGTTGATGCGGTTCTATAAAACGCTAAAAAGTATACAGGCAAGTCCTTTAACTGCCGCCACTGTATAAGGAATTGACGGAATGTTAGAAATAAGACAGGTAGCCGTGCTGATGGGCGGAAACTCCGCCGAGCGGGAAGTGTCTCTGGCGACCGGGCGTCAGATACTCGACTCGCTGGACCGGACACGGTACATCGCCTGGGAAATCGGTGTAGAAGATCTGCCGCAGTTAGCGGTCGCGGAGGAGTCGGAGCGTCCCGATGTAGTTTTTATCGCGCTGCACGGCCCCGGCGGCGAAGACGGCACGGTACAGGGTTTTCTGGAAGTCTTAAACATTCCTTACACCGGTTCGGGTGTGCTTGCTTCCGCGCTCGCCATGGACAAAGTGCGTTGCAAGGCACTGCTCTCGACGGAAAACATCTGGATGCCCCCGGATGTGGTGTTCAGCCGCAGCGACACCGGGCGTCTGCGCCGGGCAGCAGGCGAGATCGGAGAAAAACTCGGCTATCCGGTCGTCGTCAAGCCCAGCCGCCAGGGAAGCACATACGGCTGTTCCGTTGTTAAGGATGAGTCGTGTCTGGGCCAGGCGCTCGCCCAGGCGTTTCAATATGACGATACCGTTCTGGTCGAGCACCGCATCGAGGGCACGGAGATAACCGTGGCCGTGCTGGGAAACGAGGACCTGACGACGCTGCCGGTGGTGGAAATCGTCGCGCCGAATGGCTTCTTCGACTACCAGGCCAAGTACAGCGAAAGCGGAGCCGAGGAGATCGTTCCCGCGCGCATCGACGAGGCGGCGGCGAACGAGGCACGGGAAATCGCGCTGCTTTGCCACCGGCTTCTGGGGTGCCGGGGCATGAGCCGCACCGATATGTTCGCCACCGACGATGGAATCGTGACACTGGAAGTGAACACCATTCCGGGAATGACCCCCACTTCGCTTCTGCCCAAGGCGGCGGCGGCGGCGGGAATCCCGTTTCCCGACCTGCTGGACCGCCTGATCGCGCTTGCTTTGGAAAGGCCGGTTTGACGTGAGACACAGCAGCGTCGGCGGTGACCGACCAGCAGCAGCCACCGGCGCGGGACCGCGCCCGCGCCATTCGGCCTCCGTGGGCGATGGGGCGCATAGCCTTTCCCACCGGCGTCGTCGGCGGCGCGTCGTCGGCGGTGGTGATATGACACTCGCGCAGAGTGCGGAACGGTATCGGAATCGGCGGCGGCGCAACTATGCGCGTATTGCGCTGCGTTTATCGCTGCTCGTGCTGGCGGGCGTCTGCGCGGCGGCAGTTCTCTTTTCGCCGCATCTGTGGGTGCGGGTCGTCCAGGTCGAAGGGGTGCAGACGCTTCCCGCCCGGCGCGTGGTCGAACGGATGGGACTGCAACGCCGTACCAACATCGTCTCCCTCCCGGCTGCCCGTATGCAGCGGGCCGTGGAGCAGGAGCCGGTGGTCGCCAGCGCGACGCTGCGGCGGCTGCTGCCCGACTATCTCCTGGTGAGCGTGCGCGAGCGGCAGCCATGGGCGGTCGTTAAGGCAGGCGCGGTCTGTTATACGGTGGATCATACGCTGGTGCCGTTTCGCAAGGAGCGTATGCCGGAAAAGGGGCTGCCGCTGATCGTCTGGGAAACGCTGACCCAGCCCGAGGTGCGGCTGGGCAAACGAATTGTTTCCCCCGATCTGGCAGCGGCGACCACTTGTTTACTCTGGGCGGCGCGGCAGCGGAATTTCCCGCTGTCGAAAATCGTTGTTGACCGAACGGGCAAGTTATGCTTAAATAGGACCGGTGGCGCGGAAATTCGGCTCGGCTCGGGTATGGATTTGGACAAAAAGTTAAACGTGCTTGCGCTTCTTTTGGAGCGACGCACCGACTTGAAGGGCGGCAATGTCGCCTATGTCAACCTCTACGCCTACGATGCCCCCGCGATCCTTCCTCGCCCCGCTTCGGAATCGTCTTCGCAGGAGTGAACGCCGGTTTTTCCCGAACCGGCAAGGTGGGAACAGGCAGCGCCATGAGCGTTTTTACATCGCAGATCAGCAATAAACCGTGGGTATGGCCGGTGACGACCCTGGGCTTCGTGCTCGGCGGCCTGCTGGCCCTGTCACTCAAGACCCAGGACCGTATCCGCGAGGAGCAGGTTCCTACAACCCGTATCACCGGACTGATCGCCGCCTACGGCGATATGCGCGATACCGCCGCCGAGCAGAAGAAAAAGATCGCCGACCTGCAATTAAACCTGAACAAGTACCAGAGAGCGGCTACTACGGAATCCGACACCGCACGACTGCTGAGCGCGGACCTGCAAAAGGCCAATCTGCTGGCGGGCACGGTGGCCGTGACCGGGCCGGGCGTCGTGGTGACACTGCGCGACGCACAGAAGCAGCCCCCGCAGACGCCGGATATGTCGCCGGAAACGTTCAACGAACTGCGGAAAAACTTTATCATCCATGACCAGGATATTCAGGCGGTGCTCAACGAGCTAAAGGCCGCCGGGGCGGAAGCGATCTCCGTCAATGACCAGCGGGTGGTATCCACGACCGCCGTCCGCTGCGTCGGCCCGACGGTTCTCGTGAACAACATTCCGACGCCGGTGCCCGTGACCATAAAAGCCATCGGCGACCCGAATGCGCTGCTGTCGGGCATGACCTTCGCCGGCGGGGTTCAGGACGCCTATCCGGATAAGTCGATGTTTTCCGTGGATAAGGCGAAAAACCTGACGCTTCCTGCCTACGCCGGACCGACACCGGTGCGCTGGGCCAAGCCTGCCACGGAAGACAAAGCGGAGCAGGCGCAAAAGCAGTCCGACGAGGCGACCCGGACGGAAAAGTAAAGCCATGGGCTGGATGCCGATCGTCGGACTTTTCGTAGGCTTTCTGATAGCGTACATTTTCATCTCGCCCGCCACGGTTCCGCCGGGACTTGCGTCGTATTTGAGTCTGGCGGCGCTGGCGGGCGTGGACTCGATCTGCGGCGGAATACGCGCCGGGATAGAGGGAAAATTCCACGACGACATATTCCTGTCCGGGTTCGTGATGAACACGCTTTTGGCCGGGTTTCTGGCGTACCTGGGCGACCGCATCGGCGTAGACCTGCTGCTGGCGGCGGTCGTGGCGCTGGGTGGGCGCGTGTTTTTGAATCTTTCGCTTATCCGCCGCTACTACCTGACACGGTGGGCGTTAGCGCGCAAAAAGGATAGCTCCCGTCGGTGCGCTGGGGATTGAGGATGCTACGTGGCAAAGGGTGACATCGTCGTTGGTCTCGACATCGGGACGACGAAAATCTGTACGGTAATCGGTGAGGTAGCCGAAGGGACGGCGGGACGCGTGGATGTTCTGGGCGTCGGCCTGTCGCCGTCGCAGGGCATTCGGCGCGGCGTGGTCGTAGACATTGACACCACGGTCCGCGCCATCGAAGACTCGGTGCAGAAGGCGCAGCGCATGGCCGACGTGGACGTTCGCTCGGTGGTCGTGGGCGTCACGGGAGAGCATATCGCTTCACTGAACTCGCGCGGCGTCATCGCCATCACCCACGCCGACCGCGAAGTGACCCAGGAGGACGTGGATCGTGTTCTGGATAACTCGCGCGTGATCGTCCTTCCCCCGGATAGGGACATCATCCACTACATCCCGCGCAGCTACAGCATCGATGGGCAGAACGGTATCCGCTCGCCGGTCGGCATGAGCGGCACGCGTCTGGAGGTCGAAACCCATATCGTCACCGGCGCGAAAACCTTCCTGGAAAACGTCGCCAAGTGCGTGCAGCGCGCGGGCCTGCATGTCGCCGACACGGTGCTGGAGCCTATCGCCACCGCCGAGGCCGTTTTGATGGAATCCGAGCGGGATCTGGGTGTCGTACTGGTGGACATCGGCGGCGGCACGTCTGACCTGGCAATCTTTATCGGCGGCGAGATCTGCCACTCCGCCGTCCTGCCGGTGGGCGGCTACTATGTCACCAAAGACATTTCGGCGGGCCTGCGGACGACCCTCGAAGAGGCGGAGCGGGTGAAGACGGCCCATGGCAGCGCCATCGTCGCGCTGGCCGGAGAGGCGGAAACCTTTTCGTTCACCCGCCTGGGCGCGCACGAAACCACAACCCTGCCGACGCGTATCTTGGCCGAGATTATTGAGCCGCGCATGAACGAGCTGCTTCAGATGGTGCGCCACGAGGTAAACCGCTCCAACTACGCGGGACTGCTGCCCGCCGGTCTGGTGCTTTCCGGCGGCGGCGCGCTGCTGCGGGGCACGAAAGAGCTTGCCGTGGAGATGACCGGCCTTCCCACCCGTATCGGCTCGCCGACCGGGATCGGCGGCCTGTCGGAATCGGTGGGCGGCCCCTCGTATGCGACGGCGGTCGGACTGGTTCAGTTCGGCGGTAAGGCCCAGGTAGGAATACCGCGCCGCGAAGGGGCGGGCGGTCTGATGGCTGCGATACGCAAGTGGATGCGCAACATTTTCGGGCGAATTGACTAAAAAACTGGCGAAAAACTATAGTTTGCGCAGGAATTTTTTGTTGTTTGCTGTATAGTTTACCTTATCAGTGAGTAGAATAAAGGCAGCAAACAGAACATAAAACAGTGCCGGGCCGCAGGGGGGCAATAAATATCATGATGAACGCAGGGTCGGAAACCTTTGCACGGATAAAAGTAATCGGGGTCGGCGGCGGCGGCACGAACGCCGTCAACCGCATGATCGAGGCGGGTCTGGCGGGCGTGGACTTCTGGGCCATGAACACCGACATCCAGGTCCTGCGCACCTCGGCGGCGGACCGCACCCTTCAGTTAGGCGAGAACCTGACCAAGGGACTCGGCGCGGGCGGCAACCCCGAAATCGGAGCCGCTTCCGCCGAAGAGTCCAAGTCTGACGTCAAAAAGGCTCTCGAAGGGGCCGACATGGTGTTCGTCACGGCGGGCATGGGCGGCGGCACCGGCACCGGGGCCGCGCCCGTAATCGCCGAGATCGCCAAGGAGATGGGTATTCTTACCGTCGCCGTGGTCACCAAGCCGTTCCGGTTCGAGGGGCCGCGCCGCGCCCGTCTGGCCGAAGAGGGGATCGACCAGCTTAAAGACCATGTAGACACGGTGATCGTCATTCCGAACGACCGCCTGCTGAATGTCGTTGAAAAGAAGGCGACGCTGATGGATGCCTTCAAAGAGGCCGACGACGTGCTGCGGCAGGGCGTTCAGGGCATCTCCGACATCATCACCATACCCGGCCTGATCAACGTGGACTTCGCGGATGTGAAGACGGTCATGAGCGACGCGGGCAGCGCGCTGATGGGTATCGGCTTCGCGGACGGCGACCATCGCGCGGTCGAGGCGGCGCAGGCGGCTATCTCGTCGCCGCTGCTGGAAACCGACATCGCCGGGGCGCGCGCCGTTCTGGTGAATGTTACCGCCGGGCCGGATTTGCAGCTTCAGGAGGTCTACGAGGCCGCCGACCTTATCCGCGAGGGCACGGACGCCGACGATGCGAACATCATCTTCGGCATGGTCGTGGACCCGCGCCTTCAGGGAGCCGTGCGCGTCACCGTTCTCGCGACCGGGTTCGAGAACCGCGTGACAAAAAAAATTGAGCCGCGCCGCCAAGAGCCGGAGCCGGAGCCGCAGCCCGCGCGCGTCCCCTCCGACACCGACCTGGACATCCCGGCCTTCCTGCGCCGCCGATGACCTAACCCCCCTGCCCCCTTCCCTCCGAGGGAAGGGGGAGCTATGGGCATTTTGCTCATCTGCTTCGCGCTCCACCAAATCAGTGGCCTGCATTCCCTATGGAGATGCAGGCCAATTTTGCTTCATGTCTGCCCTTTGAGTCCGGCAGAGCCGCCGCGCGAAGCAGTAGCTGAAAATGTGATTGGCTCCCCCTTCCCTCGGAGGGAAGGGGGCAGGGGGGGTTAGGACGTCTTCGCGTCTTTCCTGTCCGAATACAGCTTTGCGATTTCCGCGCCCAGCAGCAGTATCATGGACGAGTAGTAAATCCAGAATACCAGACCGATAGCCCCGCCAAGCGTTCCATAAACCTTGTTGTAGCCCGCCTCCCCAAACCGGCGCAGGTAAAAGGCGAATCCTATCTTTGCCGCTTCCCACAATATTGCGACGATAATTCCGGCGAAGCGCGCCTCTTTCCAATCGATATTCGCCGACGGCGACGGCAGCCACCGGTAGATGATCGTAAACATCGCCGCGTTTATCGCCACGCCGACAAGGAAGGCGATAAATGCCAGGATCGGCGGCAGCGGATCGGGCAGTTTTCCGAGGCCGGGAATGTGCAGCGCGTTGATGATCTGCCCGCCCGCTGCCGGAACGAGTGACAGCAGAAACAGCAGACCGGCGACGGCAAGCAGGCCGAAGGCGACGAGGCGTAACTTCACGAAGCCGCGCGTCTCCTCGGTGCGGAAGGCCGCGTTCATCGGGGTCATGGCGTTCAGAAAAATCTGCGTTGACGACCAGAACAGGGACAACAGACCGATAATGCCCGCCACGCCGCCCGTGTTTCGCAGGTCCGCGAGATGCTCCTCGACCTTAAGGCTGCTGATAATCTGTGCGGCCTGCGTCTGAGCGGTCCTGCCGCCGCCCGGCAATACGTTCGCCAGCAACTGCTGTATCTTCGCCGTGGCTTCGTCCGGATTGATGAAGAAACTGAGCACGGCCAGGGCGCACAGCAGCACGGGTGCGATGGAGAGAATCGAAAAGAACGACAGCGATGCGGCCCAGGCCGGGCAGTGGTCGGCCCCGAAGCGTTTGAACAGCTCCATGACATAGCCGAACGCGCCGTGTATCTCGCGGACATCGTGGTGGCCCGCCTGAGCGCCGGGCGCGCTGACCGGCTTATCGTCCGCAGGCGCTTTTTTATCCGCCGGTTGGGGGGGAGCAGGCGTTGACGTGCCGCGTCCGGCCCAGGGCAGAGCCACGGCCCCGCGCTTCGCGCCCGCCACAGCAGTCTGTGGACGAGACGGAGGAGCCACCGGGCGAGCGGGCTTTTTGGGCCGGTTTTTTAGAATATCCAGTCCCACGCGTGCGCCACTAATGATTCCAATGATTGCCAGCAAATAACCCCGGATGTGTGCCATGACATCCCTCCCACCCCTGAGCGTACCCGCCGGTCAGGACAGGCAAACACACAGAAGCGGTGCGGTTACGGCAGGCGCGAGGAAGTAAGAGTGAAGACGAAAAGCACGGTCAGAACGACATGGATCACGCCGATCACCCCACCGGCGATGATGCCGACCAGAGCGTGCGTTTTGCCCCGCGCTTCGGGACGCTCCCGCGCGAACCGCAGTCCCTTGATGCCCAGAATGACGGCGGCAACGGCCATAAAAAAGCCCAGGACCGGGATTATGGAAAATACGCCCAGATAGTAAGCGATAAGCGCGGCGGAGTTTTTATAGGGAATAAGGCTGCTCAGAGCGTTATCCGCCCCGTTGCTGAACGGCGGCGGCGGCGGCGCGGTTTGCAGGGCGAAACTGCACCGGGCGCACAGGGCGGCATGAGGCGGATTAGTTGCCCCGCAGTTGGGGCAGGTAATGACTGCTGCCGGTTCCATGCATTATTATAGCGGTTTGCGGCTCGGTTCGGCGATGAACTATGTGTGGAAAAAAACGTCCCTAAGCCAGACAGACAGTACGAAAGGATTTTGCGCCATGAAAGGCATTCCGGGGAAACGCGTTATCGGTCTTGCACTGTGCACCGCCGCCGCGCTGACGCCGCTTTGTGGGGCTGCGCCTGCCGCAGCAGCGCCCGCCGCGAAAAAGCCCGCGAAGGCGAAGGCCGCCGCCAAAATGACCGCGCCGAAACCGGCGGTCGGCGGACCGGCATTCGTGGACAACACGCCGCTTACCGAGGAGCAGAAGATCGTCCACATTCTGGACCGGCTTGGTTTTGGAGCACGACCCGCAGGCGACGTTCGCCCCGCAGGCGACGGTCGCCCGGGTGATGTCGAGCGCGTAAAAAAGATGGGCCTGCACCGCTATATCGAGATGCAGCTTGCGCCGGAAAAGATAGACGATACCAGGGTCGAAGCGAAGCTCGCGCCGTTTGTCGCGCTGGCCGCTTCGCCTCAGGAACTGGCCGAATCCTATGAGGAGGGACGGCGCATCGCCCGCGAGGTAAATAAACTGCGCGCTGCCCAGCAGCAGCAGGCGAGCGCGGCGAAGATGGACAGCGGCGAAGCAGCGGCGGCATCGGCAGCCATGCCGGGCGAGATGCCCGCGATGACGATAACCGAGCAGCAGGCGAAGATTCGGGAGTTGCTGCAGCAGCAGGGACGCCGGGGTACGCGCGCCGGGGGCGTTCAGCTTCAAATGGCGAAGGTTATTCGCGCTGTAGAGTCCGAGCGGCAGCTAAATGAAGTGCTGGTGGATTTCTGGTCGAACCATTTCAATATCGATATACGCAAAGGCCAGCGCGTCCACTTCAAGATCGTCGATGACCGCGAGGTTATCCGTCCCCATGTGCTGGGCAAATTCCGCGACCTGCTGGCGGCGTCGGCGAAAAGCCCGGCGATGCTGTTTTACCTGGATAATGCGCAGTCCCAGGTTCCCCAGCCGGTCAACCCGCGTCTTGCCCGGCGGATGCGTCAAAGCGGCGGAATTGCCGCTCAGCTTGCACCCGCGCCTGGCCAGAAGACGCGCGGCGGAATCAACGAGAATTACGCCCGCGAGATTATGGAACTGCACACACTGGGCGTGGACGGCGGCTATACGCAAAAAGATGTGCAGGAGGTGGCCCGCTGCCTGACCGGCTGGGGCATCGACCCGCGCGCGGGCGCGTTTCAGTTTATCCCGCGCCGCCACGATAACGGTGAAAAGATCGTGCTGGGGCGGCACATTCCGGCGGGCGGCGGTATTCAGGACGGCGAAACGGTGCTGGACATCCTGGCCGCGCATCCGTCCACGGCGAAGTACATTTCCCGCAAGCTGTGTCAGCGGTTCGTGTCCGACGAGCCGCCCGCCGCGCTGGTAGAGCGCTGCGCCGCCGTGTGGAAAAAGACGGACGGCGATCTGCGCGCCATCGTGCGCACCATCGTCACCTCGCGGGAGTTCTTTTCGCGGGCCGCGTACAAGCAGAAAATCAAGTCGCCTTTCGAGTTCGCCGTCTCCGCCGTGCGCGCTCTGGGCGGTGAGATAGACTTTTCCCGGGGCGGCGGTTTGCGCCGGGGGAACGCCAATCCCGGCGCATACCTGGCCGCTCTGGGGCAGACGCTTCCGGGGCAGATCGCGACGATGGGGCAGCCGCTGTTCCAGTACCAGGCCCCGACCGGCTACCCGGAAGATTCGCGTAAATGGGTGTCTTCCGGCGCGCTGCTGTCCCGGCTGAACTTCACGCTCGGCCTGGTCAGCGGCAGGGTAACGGCAATCGCCTTCGATCCGCCCGTGCCGGTCGCGGAGGGGGCGATGGAACCGGCTAAGGCGCTGGACTACCTGACCCGCCGACTGCTGCACGGGGACGTTTCACCGTCCACGCGCGCCACACTGCTTAAACAGATCGGCGTCGAACCCGGCAACCCCGGCGTCGCCACCGACACCACCATGGCGACGCGCCTGACTGCGCTCGTTCTCGGCTCGCCGGAGTTCCAGCGCCGATAACCGGGAGATAATTTCGTGGCGAGTCAACCAGCGGCGGCGGTGCGGGTGGCCTTTGTGTCGCCCGCACCCGCCTCCCAGACAAAGCTGCCGCAGCCGCAGAATAATGGTGTTCTTTTCGCCGAAGACTTTGATAAACGCGCGTCGGCAGCCGACCTGCGTGCCCGCTATTTCGAGTATGACGACGCCCGAGGCGGCTTTGTCTGGGAGGCGGGTGCGGGAATCGGCGGGCAGGGTGGCGCGATGCGCTGCACGTTTGACCGGGGGCAGGTGACGGCAGGAAACCTGAAGGTGGTTTTTGGCCGGAATCCGTTCGGCAAAGGCATCCACCAAAAAGAGACCTTTCGCGAAATCTACTGGCGCGTATACGTGAAACACGAAGCGGGGTGGCAGGGCAACCCGGCCAAGCTGGCGCGCGCGACCACGATGGCGGGACGCGACTGGAGCCAGGGTCTGATCGCCCATGTGTGGGGCGGCAAGGGTGACGTGCTTTGCATCGACCCGGCCACCGGCATCACCGACAGCCGCAAAGTGACCACACGCTACAACGATTTCGCGCATCTGCGCTGGCTGGGCGTCCAGCACGGGCGGACACCGATCTTTTCTCCCGGCGAATCGGGGCGCTGGGTGTGTGTCGAATCGCATGTACGGGTGAATACACCGGGGGTGAAAGACGGCGTCTTTGAACTTTTCATCGACGGGCAGCGCGAGGCCCGGCGAACCGACCTGGATTGGCACGGAGCGTGGGACGAATACGGAATTAACGCCGTTTTTCTCGAAAACTACTGGAACAGTGGTTCGGTAAAGCGGCAGTCGCGCTGGTTCGACGCCTTCGTCGTCAGCGCCCGCCCTGTCGGCCCACTGGTCGCGAAGCTGCCGGTGCGTCTCACCCGTACCGCTGTTAGCGGCCTCACGGCCTGGGAAGCCCAGGCCGCCGCCGACCCTGCCGGGCGCGCCATCGTCTGGTCTTCCCCGCTCATCGGCGGCGAGAGGGTGAGCATCATTATCGGTCGTCTGACTCCCGGCGGAACCTACTGGCTGCGGCTGCGGCAGCGTGATTCTTCCGGGGGATGGTCGCAATGGACACCGTGGCACGCGCCGTTTCGCCTGCCCGGATAACGAAAGGAGAAGCCGTCATGGCAACGACGCTGGGGATTCGAGACACGCGCTTTAGCATCAACGACAAGCCGGTTTTCTTGCTGGGCATCAGCTACTACGCAGGCCTGGCCGCTTCCGACGAGACTGCCGCGCGCGACCTGGACGAAGCGAAACGCTTCGGCTTCAACTGGATTCGCGTCTGGGCTAACTGGGCGGCGTTCGACCACGATGTTTCCGCCGTGGATGTGGAGGGAAAGCCGCGCCCGAAATATCTGAGCCGACTGGAGCAGCTTGTCGCTCGCTGTGACCGGCTGGGCCTGGTGGTGGATGTGACGCTTTCGCGTGGCAACGGCGTGACGGGGCCGCCGCGCCTGCAAACTCTGGAAGCGCACCGACGCGCGGTGGAGGTAATCGTTCCCGCTCTGAAAAACTACCGGAACTGGTACTTCGACCTTGCCAACGAGCGCAGTCTCCGGGACAAGCGGTTTGTGCCCTTCGAGGAACTGAAGGAACTGCGCGCCGTGACCCGGCGTCTCGATTCCGATCTGCTGGTGACGGCGTCGCATTCGCCAGACATCGACCGAGACGATCTGCGCTCCTATCTGCAAACGGCGGACGTGGATTTCATCTGCCCGCACCGTGCGCGCAACGCCGCCTCCGCCGCGCAGACGGAGTCGAAGACGCGCGAATATCTGGGGTGGATGAAAGAGGGCGGGCGCATTGTTCCGGTTCACTATCAGGAGCCTTTCCGCCGTGGCTTTGGCAACTGGCAGCCGGAAGCAGGGGACTACCGGACCGACCTTCAGGGCGCGATTGCGGGCGGCGCGGCGGGCTGGTGCTTCCACAACGGCGACCAGCGCGACCGCTCCGACGCGCGCGCGGCGGATGAAGGGCGGCGCAGCGATGACGGTCGGCCCCGCCGCTCGTTCGATCTGCGGGAACAGCCCCTTTTCGAGCAGATCGATCCCGAAGAGTACAAGGCGCTGGAAGCGATTCGCGCGCTGTCCATGCCGTGAGCGTGTGTACAAAGCTATCGCATTTTCACATCGTTTTGCCCCGGAGTGCCCGGAGTGTGGACACTCCGAGCTGGGAAACCTTCGGCTAACCGTCCTGCGGAAAAACAAAATCTCTCCCGTCCGGGCAAGGAGCGAAGCGACGCCGTTACGGTGGCGCGGCAGCAAACCCCGGAGTGTTCACACTCCGGAGACTATCGAGGCTAACGACAACCAGGACGACATAAACCCCGGTGGCGTGCGGTGAACAATCGTCGCTTGCACGTTTTACAAAGGCGATAGCGGAATCTCGTCCTCAGAATGCGGATTCGCGCAGGAGCAACCGGAACATGAAGGTAACTCGCAGACTGTTTGTAGGCTACGGCGGTATCGCCATCGCCTCGGTCGGACTGGCTCCTGGTCAAGTCCGGCCTGGTTCTGGTGCGCGCCGTCTTCGGTGCGGAACCGGACGCCCGGAAGCGGCAAGGGCGCTTGTCTGCATCTTCCAGCGCGGCGCGGCGGACGGCCAAGATGGTCGTGCCGCACGGCGACCCCGACCTGTACCGGCTTCGGCCCGCGCTGGGCATCCCGCGCCCTTCGCAGGCGGTGGGCAGCGGGCAGACGGCGCTGGACCTGGACGGTTTCTTTGGTCTGCACCCCGCGCTCGCGTCGTTTCTGCCCCTTTACCGGCAGGGCCACCTCGCCATTGTCCACGCCTGCGGCTCGCGCCGGCACCCGCTCGCACTTCGATGCGCAGGACTATATGGAATCGGGCGCGCCGGGCAACAAATCGGTCGCGGACGGCTGGCTGGCCCGCGCCGTTCTGGCCTGCCCGGAAGATCGCGCGAAGCTGAAGACGCCGTTCCGGGCGATGCGTGGGCGGCAATATGCCCGCTCGCTGCAAGGGAACGCCCGGGGCGCTGGCTATTCCCGATCTGCGCTCCTTCGGGGTCGCGGACGTCGCGCTGGGGCAAGGACAGAGCGGGGCGGGGGGCGTGCGGCGGG
>JAUJOK010000108.1 GCA_030447685.1 Armatimonadaceae bacterium | reverse complement strand
TTGTCAGTGAGGTCTTTCCAGGTACCGGAGACGCCTTTAACCTGGGCTTGGCCGCCTAACTTTCCTTCGGTACCCACCTCGCGGGCGACACGCGTTACCTCATCGGCAAAGGAGCTAAGTTGGTCGACCATGGTATTTACCGTCGTACCGATGCGAAGGAACTCACCTTTGACCGGTGTCCCCTCGATCTCCAGAGCCATCTTCTGTGAAAGATCACCCTCGGCGACGGCGGTGATAACGCGCGCTACTTCCGTCGTGGGGCGCGCCAGATCTTCAATAAGCGTGTTGATGGAATCGAGGCTGACGGCCCAGGAACCCGAAGCGCCTTTAAGCGCGGCGCGTTCCGTCATTCTTCCCTCGCGACCCACAATGCCGCCCACGCGCACGATTTCCTGGGCTTGATCTTCGTTCAGGCTGATAACGTCGTTGAACGCTCTGGCGATTTCGCTCAGGACGCCATTGCGGGGGGCCGGCAGGCGAACCGAAAAGTCACCGGATTTGGCGGCCACGAGGGCCTTGAGCAGGGGCTGAAGCTGTTCGGCGGTATAGGTCGCGTTCTCATCACGCGCAGTTGCCGATTTCACGGCCATGATCTTTTTCTCCTTGCGATATCCGAAACAACATCGACGTGTTTCGGCGGGCGAACTGATATAGTATCAACCGGACATTATCGGCACTTTTCACAGCCAGCAATAGTGCTGTGGAAAGAAATTCTTTTTTATTCCCGAATGGGAAGACAGGGCGGCTCAAACAGGAGAACCGGAGGGGCGCAGCAGATCACCCCACGGCAACAGGCGTCTCAGGCGCGTACGGCTCCGGGTTTGCCGTTCTCGACCACAAACGAGGCGCGTGTCAAGATGGAACTGCCCGGAGTGGCTACAACGGGAACCACCCGATAATCACTGCGCCACGAGTCCGGGGTGAGCGTGCAGCGGACATAGCCGCGCTGATCGTTATAATACTTGATGTGTGGGTTTTCCGTCAAAATCCGCTGTCCACGAGCCGTCATGTCGCTGCCATTGCCCCCGGAGGAGATTGACGTGCCGACAAACTCCGTTCCCAGGGTCCGGGAACCGGGTTCGTTGAAATCCGCTTTCAGGTCGGCGACCCAGTTACTGTGCACGTCCCCCGTCAGCACGACCGGATTCGCGGGCTGCCGCTGCTCGATAAAATGCAAAAGCCGCTCGCGAGAGGCCACATAGCCATCCCACGTATCTGTGCTGAACCGGCGCTCGGTGCCTTCCGCCAGGTCACGCTGCGCCAGGAACACCTGCTGAGCCAGCACGTTCCACCGCGCCGGGGAACGGTCGAGGCCGTGTATCAGCCACTCTTCCTGCCGCCGACCGAGCAGGGTGTTGGCGGCATCGAGACGACGCTCATTGGAGGGCTGCTTCGTGCGGTACTGGCGCGTGTCCAAAACGTTGAACCGGGCCAGATTGCCGAAGGTAAGCCGCCGGTACAGCAGCATACCCGCTCCGACAGGAATCGAGGAGCGGCGCAGCGGCAGGTGCTCGTAGTACGCCTGGTAGGCGGCAGCGCGCCGCAGACGGAAATCGCCGGGCGGATTCCGGTTATCCCGGATCAGGCCCGCATAGTTGTTCTCCACTTCATGGTCGTCCCAGGTGACGACCCAGGGAAACGCGGCATGCGCGGCCTGGAGATCGGGGTCGCTTTTGTACAGCGCGTACCGGTTGCGGTAGTCCGTCAGCGTGACAATCTCGGCGCTGTTGTGCTTGCGCGGCCCGCTCCCGCCGCTAATGCCGCCCTCGTAGATGTAGTCGCCCAGATGCACGACCAGATCAAGGTCTTCCCCGGCCATGTGCCGGTACGCCGTGAAGTAACCGCTCTGCCAGTTCTGGCACGAAGCGAAGGCGCAGGCGAACTTTCGTAACGACGCGCCCACCGCCGGGGCCGTCCGGGTGCGGCCAATCGGGCTGTCCACGCCGCCTGCGGTGAATTGATACCAGTACCAGCGCGCCGGTTCCAGGCCGGTAAGCTCCACATGAACCGAGTGGCCGAGCGCCGCTGTGGCAAATGCCGTTCCGCTTCGGACCACGTCGCGCATCTTCTCATCGCGGGCAAGCCGCCACTGGACGGGAATATCCTGCGCGGGCATGCCTCCCCCGTTCAGCGGGTCGAGCGCAAGGCGCGTCCAGAGCACCACGCCATCCGGAGTCGGGTCCCCTGATGCAACTCCCAGGGTGAAGGGATTAGAAGGAAATAACCGCTTCCGTGTCTGCGAATTTCCCGCAAGCTGACCGGAGGCCAGCAGGCCTGCCAGACCGCCTGCGCCGATAAAAAAGCGGCGTCGGGACAGCAGATAATCTAATTCCTGACTCATGAAATACCTCGGGAACCGGCGCAGACGTTTCTGCCCGCGCAACGGTATAACCGTCTCCTGCGCGCCCGCGCGCGCCGCTTGTTCAGCCCATGCGGAGACCATAATGCGCCATCAGCGGCCCGAGCGCGGCGAAGTCGAAGTCCATCCCGTAGCGGGCGGCAAGAGCCGTGAGGTCTGCCGGGTCCGGCGCACCGTGCGGCGGGATCAGCCCGGCAAGTTCACGGAAGTATTGGGTGAACTCCGGGGGCGAGATTATCTCCAGGAAGCGCACCGGCACGGACCCGGTGTTCCAGAACGTATGCCATTCGCCGGGCGGCTTCTGCACCACAGAGCCGGGCG
>JAUJOK010000107.1 GCA_030447685.1 Armatimonadaceae bacterium | reverse complement strand
CCGGTACCGCAAACCGCCCCGACCAGGACACGCGACGTACCCGGCTTGGGACGCAGGAAGACACAGGAAAGGTCGTTTCCCCTGTGAACGGTTTTACCGACGCGTACCTCGCCACGCCGCACCTGCACGGGGCTATCCCGCAGCAGTACATTCCAGGCGGCGTTTATGTCCGCGTTGCCGTACACAATGACATTGCGCCCGCGCAGCAACTGCCCATCATACGCGCTGTCGGGCAGGATTTCTGGCGCGCCGTTGCCCCGGTAAAGGAAGGTTTCGGCGTCGTAGCGTGCTCGGGCGTAGGCCCAGGCATTCTCGTCCGGCGTGCCCCGCGTTCCATAGATCAGGACAAAGCGGTTTTGAAATGCCTGCTTGAACGAGCCGCTCCGCTCCGGGTTCTTCGCGCTTGCGGGCGTAGCTTTTCCGGTCAGACGCCAGTGCCCCGCTTCCTTTACCAGAAAAATCGGCGTGGTTCCAGAGCGGGATAGCGTCAGCATGGCTGCGTCTATTTCGATACGCCGCAGCACGGACTTGCCTGGCAAGAGGGCAGGGCGTATCGTCAGGCGCTGTACGTTGCGAGTTTCCCCGCGCAGCGTTCCCGAGGCGGCATCCCAGGCGAGATGCGCTCGCGAGGGAAGCATCGCCGTCTCCTGCTGGTCTATGCGCAGCCAGTAACAGGACGCCGAAACCGCCGGATCGGGCGTGGTGAAGGCGATCTCGGCAGGCGCGGGCGCGGGGATGCGGCTTTGCTCGAACAGCGCGAACATCGGCTTCCAGTCCACGCAGTCCGCGCCTGGCTCCGGGGAAACATCCCACCAGTGACCGGCTCCTTTCTCAATGTGCCATTCAAGGCGCGGATGTTTCAGGTCGGTCAGGAGGGAGCGCATCCTCCGGGCCTGCTGCACCGGAACGTTAACGTCGGCGTCGCCGTGCAGGATATACACGGGCAGCATTCGCAGATTCTCGCTGCGCAGCAGCGTATCGCTCAAGTTCGCGCCGCGCCGTATCAATGCTTCCGTGCCGGTCGGTGGGGCAGTGGTGGGCGCTGCGGCGCTGCCACTACTGCCATAGGTGGCGAAACTTATCCATCCGGCGCTCGGACCGATAGCCGCGAAGCGGTCGGGAAACAGGCTCCCCAGCGACCATGCGCCATGACCGCCCATCGAGTGCCCGGTGAGAGCAAGCCGCGCCGGGTCGTGCGGATAGCTCTTTTGGGCGAGACGCAGCACCTCCAGGGCGTCCAGACGGCCCCAGTCTTCCCAGTCAAAACCGTACGGTCGCCGGTTGGTCGGTGCTATCAGGGTCACCCAACTCTTTGGGCCGTACGCATCCGCCTGCCCGATAGCCTCGACACTCGCGCCGTGCAGCGACAGGATCAGCGCGTTTTGTGGGGAGGGGTTCTGCGCCGGGTTGACCGCATAATATTGCACGCTCCCGTCCAGGTCGCTGACAAAGGTGCGCCGATGGGTTTCGTTCGGGCGGCGCACGCGCACGGGCAGGTCCGCTGTCGCCACTGCTGCCGCTGCTTGCGGCGATGATTGATCAGAGCGGCGCAGTGTCAAAGTCAGGCGTGCCGTTCCCACACTCAGGCCGTGCGGCGCGGCCAGCCGAAAACCGACCTTCCGGACCGTCAGCGGCGGAACGACGGGGAGGGTTGTCTCCAGGCGGCGCGGCGAAACCTTCGGCGTCTCCTGGTTGGTGGAAACTCGGGCTTCCAGGCGCAGGTTCGTCAGGGGCGCTTCCGAGGTGTTGGCGACAACCACGGCTCCCCAGAGCGGCGCTTCTTCGCCAAGTAGCAGGTCCGGCAGGGTCGAATCATCCGTATTCAGCGACACCGGACCTGTTGCGGGAAGCAGGCGGGCGCGTAGCCTGCCGCGCCCGCAAACGAACAGCAAATGATTCCTGCCCCGGTGCAGCTTTATCGGTAGGCGCAGGTAGCCATAGTCGTAGAGGTCTCCCGCCCGTGGCTCGCCGTTGACATAGACCATCGTGTTGCCGCGCGCTTCCAGAAGTGCGATGCGCTCGGTTGGCGAGGCGACGGTCGCGGCCAGGTAACCGCCGGAAAGCGCGCGGGATTCAAAAATTCCCTGGGCGTTGGCGCGGAGCGATTCCCAGGTTCGCGAGGAACCATCCGGGAGGCGCACCGTGTCACCGGCATTCGGAGCGCGCCAATCCCCCCGTACGATTTGGACCTGCACCGCGTCCGCCGCAAAAGCCCGTCGCCCACCCTGCGCGACACCCCCGATGACAAGCCCCTCCGTCAAAACAACTTCCGACGCCACGGATGCCGACGGCGCGGCGGAAGGCTGAAAGGGAAGCAGTACAGGAGCGGCGACCCCGGTAATAAGAAGAGGCGTCAGCACCGATAGTAGGCGGTGAGTAGGCATAGGTCACTATACCATCCGTCCCAGGATTAAGGCGGTTGCCCTCGTTTCACCGGGCACGCACACGACGCCACGTTGCGCCCGGCAAAACCGGCGAAACAACGAGAATAAAACAACCTCAACCTATTCGAATAATAGGCCCCTTTGCAGATGAGGAGGAACCGGTTCTGTGAACCTGTTTCCTGATAACAATTCTACGCCAGAAATCGCAACTGTCTTACGAGAGAACCGAGGACGTTGCCCTACGCGGCCTCCTGCAGTTCTACCCGGGCCGGCTCCAGCAAAGCAAGTAAGGCGGGCCGT
>JAUJOK010000049.1 GCA_030447685.1 Armatimonadaceae bacterium | reverse complement strand
ACGGCGCTTCGAGAGGACAACGGCAACGTCAACCCGCTGGGTCTCTACGACCTGGACCGCAATATCCGGCCCGTCGGTGAAACGTATCGACAGTTAATCGCCCCGTGGCGAGACATTCTGCCGGTCGAAAGCCTTTGTCTTGGAAATATGCCGATGCGGCGGCCGCACGTGGAGAGTTCCGCCTTGCCGCCGCAGATGGACCGGGAATAGACCTCATGCCAAGCCACAACGAGCCAATCCGTAACGGGCGCTCTGCCCGGCCGCCAAAGCCGCGCTGGTTTCGCGTGGGGCCAGGTCTCCTGCTCGCGATCATCGGGAGTCTTCTCCTGTGGCGGCAATTGCCGCCCGGCCCCGGTGGCAGCACGGAGCCGCCGCGCAGGGAACGAACGCGGGTGGATGTAACGCCGGTCACGCCGCTAAGCGCCCCTGACCCGAATTGGCTCCTCTCGCAGAAAGAAGCGCTCGGACTCAGCGCGGGGCAGGTGCAAAAGCTGACGAAGCTCGAGGCGCGTTGGAGCCGGGATACGCAGGAGCTCCGGGATGAGATCGCCCGCGCCTCGGAAGAGTTCAACCGAGACATGGCCTCGGGCGGCGCAAAGGGCGTCACTATCGAGACGCTCCGCGAAAAAGCTGCTCCGGTGTCGGCACTTTCCCGGGAGCTAACAGAGGCGCGTCGCGCTTGGTGGGGCGATGCGCGGAAGGTCCTTACGCCCGCGCAGCAAAAGAAGGCGGAAACGAGATGGCAGGCGCGTCTCTCCCACCGGCCGCCTCACCAGTAAGAAAGGTTTATTCATTTGAAGGAATTACTGTCGTTCGCCCTTTTTCTCACTCTTGGCTCGCGCCTCGGGGCAGAACCAATCCCGTCGGGCCAGCAGGGTCAGAAAGCTGCGCTTCCTGCTCCTGCGCCAAGAGACGCCTCCGCGCCGGTCGCGGGTGATCTGGAGCGGCTTCTCGCGCGTCGGCCCGTCCTGAACCGGGCGGTCGGACCCGACGAGGCCGTCGCCATTGCGCTTCGCGAAAGCCCGCTCGTGCGCGGAGCACAGGCGGAGCTGGAGACCGCTATTGCGCGGCTCGACGCGGCGCGCGCGGAAACGCGACCCGTCGTTTCGGCAAACACCTTCCTGGCGGGTGGGAGCATGCCCAACATCGTCGAAAGCCCACAGCTTCCTGTGGCGCGGATGGTTATGGGGCTGCCGCGCGGTGCCTTTGCGGATCAGAACATCATGCTCATGTACCCGCTCTTTACGAGCGGGCGATTGCAGGCCCTGATCCGGCAGGTATCGGCGCTGCGGGATGCCTCCGCAGCCGGCCTCCAATCCCAGCGTCAGGAGGTGGCGCTGCTGACCCGTATCGCCTACCGCGAGGTGCTGGCGCGCCGGGCTCTGGTTGAGGTCGCCCGCACCCGGCTGCGGGACAACGCGGAGCGACTGCGTATTGACCGGGCGCGGCTGGCGCAGGAGCAGATCCCCGCCTACTACGTGCAGCGCGACATCGCGGAGGTGGCAGCCGCCCAGCAGGAGGTGACGAACGCCGAGCGCGACGTGGAGATTTCTCTGGCGCAGCTCAAAACCGTGATGGGGGTGAGCCTCGCGTCCGGCCTGGAGCTGACCGAGCCGCTGACCTACCGACCGAGCAGGGAGCTGATCGCCCAGCTCGCGGCGGGGGAACGGGCGCCCCGGAGTGGAGCGGAAGTTACGACGCCGCCCTCGACCGGTGCGAGCGTGGCCCCGGAGCTCGCGGCATTGCTGCGCCAGGCAGAGCAGCGACGACCGGAGCTGCAGGCGGCGAGCCTGCGGGTGCTTGGGGCGCAAGCGAGCATGGCGGCGGTTCAAAGCGGCTATCGCCCGCAGGTGAACCTGTTCGCGATGGGCGACGTGGCTAAAATGCGCGGCGAGCGAGCCTCCGCCGGAGTCACCTTCGGCCTCAGCGCCTCAATCCCCCTGTACACCGGCGGCGGGCAGCGCGCAAATGTACAGACGGCGGAAGCGGAGCGCCGGCAGCAGGAAGAGGCGCGGGAGCGGGTAGCACTGCAGGTGGCGCAGGAAGTGAACGCCGCGCTGCTGAACCTGCGGGCCGCCGAGCAGAACGTGCGAACGGCCCAGGCCGCGCTCGAAGCGGCTCGGGAGGAGTACCAGGCGGCGAACACGCGCTACGCCGTGGGCCGCAGCATCGTGACCGAAGTGCTGGACGCGCTTTCCGCCCGCGTACAGGCCGAGGCCAATGTCGTGCAATCGCTCTTCCAGTACAACGTGGCGCGCGACCAGCTCCTGCGCGCTGTGGGCGAGGTCAATACCGCAGGGAACGCCGCCAGCCCCCTATCTGGAGGGAGATGATCAAGATGGCGCGTTGCTTCTGGTCTTTCGCTGTCTCGTGTAGGTTGGCTGCTTTATTTCTTTGTCTCACCGCGTGGAAGACCGCGCCCGCCTCGGCGCAAGGGACACAGATCGGACCAGGTACGAACCCGGCCTCCTTCGTCGGCATCGAAGAGAAACTAAACGCTCAGGTTCCGCTTGATCTCACGTTCCGTGACGAAACGGCGAAGACGGTTCCGCTCAAGGCGTACTTCCGTGACAAGCCCGTCCTCCTGAACCTCATCTTCTACAAATGCGGCGGGACCTGTTCGCTCCAGCTGAACGCGATGGCCGCGACCTTGCGACGGATAAGATGGAGCGCGGGCAAAGAGTTCACGGTGGTAACGGTGAGCATCAATCTGGAGGAGACGCCCCAGCTCGCCCAGGCCAAGAAAAAGGCATACCTGGCACTCTACGGGCGGCCCGGGGCAGATCGGGGCTGGCACTTCCTCACCGGAGACCAGGCAGCCATCCAGCGGCTCGCTGAAACCGTCGGCTTCCGGTACGCGTTCGACCTTGAAAGCGAGCGGTTTAAGCATACTACGGCGGTTGTCGTCCTGACGCCGCAGGGCAGGATTTCGCGCTACGTTCGGGGTCTGGAATATGCGCCGAGTGCCCTGCGGCTCGCCGTAGCTGAAGCCTCTTTCGTGACCCTCGGAACGGTTTCTGACCGGGCGCTCCTCTACCTTGCCCCGTTTAACAGGTCTACGGGAAGGTACGAACTGGCTTTTGAAAGAGTGCTTTGGCCTGCGGTTCTGGTGTTGGCCCTTTCGCTTGGAGCATTCATGTTCGTTCTGCTTCGCCATGAGCGCCAAAAAGTCGCGGAAGAGGCATCAGACGTGTTACCGCACACTCCTCTCTCGAACGGATGAAATCGATGATAAGCAGGAACAAAAGCACACCGAACGCGAGACGGGTCGGGAAGCAGCAAGCCCAGGCTCGAACACGGCGGCGGCGCGGAGACCGCGTTCCCCGGTGGTACAACTTCCTTCTGATCGCCTCTGCCGCCCTTATTATTGGCTGGGTGGCCTTCTTCATGGCCGCAGAAGTCACGCTGGTGGTGACGGACCGCTGTATCCAATGTGTACTAACGGGAAATGATCGCTGCGGCTTATCGCGCCTTGCCTCCCCGCGGCGCTCCGGCAGCGGCGCGGCAGCCACGGGTGGGAATCGGCCCGCGCGAGAGCAGGCGACATGGTAGCTGAGGTGGCGGCGCGTGCCAGTGCCTGATTTTGTTTACGTCCACGACCTCGACCCGTTCCTTTTTCGGGTACGGCTGTTCGGGTATGTCCCGGGCCTTCGCTGGTACGGCCTTGCCTATGTCACAGGCTTTGCGCTCACCGCCTGGTACTTTTGGCAAGCGGTGCGCCGAAATGCCGTCAAGGGCCTCACAACGGCGATGCTGGAACACCTGCTGGTGGCCGTGGTGGCCGGCGTGCTGGTGGGTGGCAGGCTCGGCTTCGTGCTTCAGCATCCCCGCCAGCTCCTTTCCGACCCGCTTTTTATTGTGTGCATCTGGGAAGGGAGCATGGCCTTTTTCGGTGGCCTGGCGGACGTGCTTATTGGCCTCGAACAAACATAGCTGTCACCAGCCGCCACATTGGAGTTAGCCACTCGTTTTCAGAAGCCGACGCACGGAGGTTCTACCGATACCGAGCTGCTGGGCAATCTCAGCCTGACTGATTCCCTGCGCGTGCAATGCTTGTATCTCCGCGATGCGTTTGGCAGCAGTTTGCGGTCTTCCCGTGAACTACCTTTGGCTTTCGCCTGAGCGATTCCCGCCTTGACGCGTTCCCGGAGAATCTCACGCTCAAACTGGGCGAAGACGGCGACCATTGCTGCCATCGCCCTCTCAGCAGGTGTCGTCAGGTCAAGAGCCTCTGTAACCGAGACAAAGGCAACTCCAACCGCTTCGAGTTCCGCAAGAGAGTTCACCAGATCGGCAACACTTCGTCCCCAACGGTCTAATCGCCAGACCAGGACCGCATCCACTTCGCGCCGCTTTGCCGCTTTGATCAACTCTTCCCGCTGCGGTCGCTTTACTGCTCCCGATCCGATTTCCGAGACTTCCCGGACGACTTCCCATCCTCGCCGTTTTGTATACTCGCGCAATGTGTCACATTGCATCGGCAGTGTCTGCTGGTCATGGGTGGAAACGCGGGTATAAAGGGCAACACGCATGTATTTCCGTTTCGTGGGGGTGGCCAAAAACCCTCCCGAAATTCAATGCTTTCTCCCTCTCAAAAACCGGCGATTTTCTGCCTGACCAAAAGGTACACCTTTTGGTCAGGTCCTCGACCTGACCGTGGTCACTTTATGAAGTCATTGTCGAGTGTGAGCCGCTGATCCAGGTCAAGATGGAAGATACCGTAGGCGCCGTTTCCCGTTTGCCTGTGGGAGTCATAGGATGTGAGCGGGGCAGCTTCGTGCCGGGAAGCGGTATCCTATAAGCAGCATACGGAGAAGCGGCAACTATCGTAGCTTTGCTGTGCGGGCCGTGACCGGCGCAGTGGAACGATCTTCGGCAGTGAAAGGAATCCTATCATGGCGGCACATGATCCGCGCGACACCCCCTCGCACAGCCTCCAGGAGTTTTTCAACACCACCGCAGAACGGGATCAGCCGGGGGATGTCTTCGAGCTGGAAAGTGACCGTATGCTGGAGGTCCACGTCAAGGGACGCATCTGGTCAAAGCTGGGCGCAATGGTCGCTTACCGAGGAGAACTGACCTTCAAACGCGAAGGCATGCTCGAGGGGGGAATCGGCAACGCCCTGAAAAAGATGGTGTCGGGGGAGATGACGCCGCTCGCCAAGATCGAAGGACGCGGCGTCGCCTACCTTGCCGACCAGGGTAAGCACATCACGGTGCTGCGTTTGCAGGGGGAGTCCATTAACGTCAATGGCAATGATCTGCTGGCGTTCGAGGATACAGTGCAATACTCTATCACTATGCACCGGCGTATCTCCGGCATGTTGTCGGGCGGCCTTTTTTCGGTGCGGCTGACAGGGACTGGGTTAGTGGCCATTATGTCGCATGGGCATCCGCTCACCCTGCGCGTGTCGCCCACCGACGCCGTTATGACGGACCCCAACGCCACCATCGCGTGGTCGGGAAATCTGTCGCCGGAACTTAAGACGGATGTCTCGCTGCGCACCATGCTCGGGCGCGGCGGCGGGGAGACTTTCCAGATGCTGTTTCGCGGGGATGGCTTTGTGGTTATCCAGCCCTTTGAGGAGATGCCGGTGATGACCGGCCAGAGCGCCTGATCGAAGCGATTTGGGCACTTGCGCGGTGGGCGGTGAAGGGGCGCTTTGGGCGTCTTGCCCTTCCCGGCGGCGGTTGCAGCCGGGTAAAGAAGAGCAGGACGCTTGCCATCCGCCGCATTCGGGAGCATACCCATGGCAGCCTATTCGATTTCCGCTTCGGCCCTCATTCACGCACCGCCACAGAAGCTTTATGCCCTCCTTGCCGACTATCACCAGGGCCATGCCCGGATCATTCTCAAACCACCGTTTGTCTTCCTGACGGTGGAACAGGGAGGCACGGGGAGCGGGACGGTGATTCGTGTCGAGATACGGGTGATGGGTCAGCTTCAAACGTACCGCTCGGTTGTCACCGAGCCGGAGCCGGGGCGCGTCCTCGTGGAAACCAATGACAACGGGTATGTCACCACCTTTACGGTCGAACCGCGTGCGGAAGGGCAGCACGCCTTGGTGACGATTTCCACAGAGATCCCCGGACGTGCCGCAGTAGTGGGAGCGCTGCTGGAACGATGGTTCATGACGCGACTCCTTCGCCCGGTCTTTGTCAGGGAATTAGGACAATTGGCGGCGGTGGCAGCGGCGGCGGCGTCACGAGCAGTGTGAACGAAGGTGCCAAGTCACGGGCATGGATGGCTCCTGGCCTTCGCAGCAGACCGCATGGGGAAGTTCACGCAAGCATGACCTAACTGCCGTAGAATCGCCAAAGAAGGGCATGTAGGGGCTGTTTCCCGGCTACGTCCTCTGTCAGCCCGTCGCGGGGCAAGACGCAGCAGAAGAGTGGAGTTCTTAGTCTGCACCCGCTTGGGCGCAGACCAGACCAGCAGAGGGCTTTGCTCCCCCTCCTCCACCGATAGTCATTCACCACTTTTTCCCTCTACCCGTTGACAGACCGTCCTAAATTTTTTTGACTGCCCCTTGACACCCATTGTTGTAGTTGTTACAATTGCACAACTTTGTTAACAGGAGGGGGATTCGTGCAAACCCTCAGCTATTCCGAGGCGGCGGCGCGGGCCGGAGTCTCGGAGATGACGATCCGCCGCCGGATTAAGGACGGGACGTTACCAGAAGTGACGCAGGGTGCCCGCAGGCGTATCCGGCTCACAGACCTGCAGCGACTTTACCCGGAGGTCGTTGGAAGCGCTAAGCTCCCGCAATTCCCCTGCCGCGTGATCGCACTGGCTAACCAGAAAGGCGGCGTCGGCAAGACGAGCACCTGTGCCAATCTGGCCGCCGCACTTTCCAATGACGCGTTGGTGCTCGCCATCGACTGCGACCCCCAGGGCAACCTGACCCAGGCGCTGGGACCCAACCCGGATGCCCTGGACGTGACGCTATATAATGTGCTCGTGGAGCGGTTGCCGCTGGAAAAGGTCATATTGAACCCGATCCTGAACCAACCGAACCTGTCCCTTGTGGGAGCGAACTTGGAGCTGGCCGCCGCGGACCACCAATTGGCTGGCGTGGTCGCCCGCGAGATGCGCCTGCGACAGGTTCTGGAACCTTATCTGTCCCGCTTTGACTATATCCTCCTGGACTGCCCGCCTGCGCTGGGCCTCCTTACCCTGAATGCGCTTACTGCAGCCACTGAGATCATCGTTCCGGTTGAGGTGGGTGTTTTTTCATTGCGCGGCGTCGCCAAGCTCATGGACACGATCAGTGAGGTGCGGGGCGTCAACCCTGGTATGCGCCGAGTTCGGGCGCTGCTGAACCGAGTCGATAACACGAACTTGGCCGTTGACGTGAGCACGGAACTGCGGCGCGGTTTTGGCGATGATCTCTTCCAGACGCAGGTACGGCGCTCTGTCCGGGTTGGCGAGGCGCAGGCGGCCCGCTCCCCCATCACAGTCTTCCGCCCCAAAGACGCGGCGGCGCAGGATTACTTCAAACTGGCCGAGGAGGTTCGTAATGGCGCGTAAACCGCTGATCGAGCCGGGTTCCTTACTGCCCGAAGCCGCAGGAACGGACGTGATGAGCCGCGTTTTGGAGAGGGACAGGGAGAAGTCTGGACGGAAAGGACCGGCACATGTAGAAGAGCCAATCCCGGATGATATTACAAGTAATATTAATGCGCATATTACAACGCAAGAAGAAATAAGAGAATATTCGCATGCAGAAACGAATGCGCCTGCTCAGATTACAGCGCAGCAACGCAGTAAGCCGGCAGCGTTGAAATATGCGAAGCAGCTTGCGCAGACGCCCGCACAGCCGATCACGCTGCGACTGCCGGAAGGGTTGAATGACTTTCTGGATGACCAAGCTCACCAGCGACGCAAGAAGGGTGTCAAGAAGCAAGATCTGGTGGCACTCGGAATGCAGCTTCTAGTCGTCCATCTGATGACCGGGGGAGAGGAGGAGCTTTAGATGCCGCGCCCAACACCAGCGAAGAAGGACGGGAAAGCGCCGCACGAGAGGCCGCCGGCGACGTTTATCGCCTACGATCCGGAAGCCTACGGCAAGATCGTGCATCCCAACCGCTTCGACTGGTACTTGACTATGCGTTGGCTACCAGACCTGGGTAATGATGCATTCACGGTTATCAAAGTTCTGCGCAATGAGCTGTTCTACAACCCGGCCCAGCGGGCGTTGCGTGACGAGTGCGAGATGTCGATGGAGGAGTTGGCCGGGCGCTGCAACCTGTCGCGCACCAAGCTGTTCGGCCTGTTCAAGGAGAATTGGGCACTGAACCGTTTCGTCGAGCGTCAGGCGCAGATCAAGATAAAGGGGGACCGGCCGCACCGGGATGTTAATGCGTTTCGTGTCTGTATGACTGACCCAATTCACCCTGCTGACGAGGAAGCCTACCAGCAACTCATGGAGCAGCGTGGAGCCGAGCGGATCGCGGGGCAGATGCCGCCCAAATACCGCGTTACCCGCGATAATTCCTATGAGTTCAAAAACGGGACTCATAGGAATTCTATGAGTTCAGAAAACGTGGCCTATGAGTCCCAAAACCGGACTCTTAGTGCGGCTATGAGTCCCGAATCTGAACGGCATAAGGAAAGACTCTTACCTTCGGAGGTTTTTACTAAAGAATCTCTTACGCCTGCGGCGGCCCCCCAACCTAAAGGTTTTCCCCCGGAGGGGGATGACAGACACGGCGGCTCCGCCGTGGCCGCAGAGCCTGCTCCCCCAGACCCTCTGCAAATAGCCTGGCAGCAGGCGCTCCTGACCTTGAGCACGCTGGTCAACAAGCCCACCTTCGAGGCACACATCCGCACGCTGCGCCCCGTGGAGAGGGTGGGGGACACGGTGACACTTTGCTGCCCGTCCGCCTTCACCCGTGAATGGATAGCAAAGCGCCACGAGGCGCACCTGGCGGACGCGCTGTCGGCAGCCCTGGAGCAGCCCATCACCGTTCAACTCGTGCCACCACTACCGCCGCCGCCCGACCAGGCACCGATACCAGCCCCTCCCAGCCGATGTCGCCGAGAAAGCAGACCGATGAATCATCAACCGCGTCCTATCGCCCTTGCCCTTGCTCTGTTTGCATTGCTCGGCAGTACCGCAGAAAGCCGCGCGCAGACTCCTCGGCTTCCAGTGCGGCGCAACCCGCACCGATGTCCGCGTACCAGCGCCAGGTCGAAGAGCGGCAGCGCAGTGACTGGGCCTATCTTGCCCGCTACCGAGAAGAGAACGCGAAGCTGGGGCCGCCCGCGCCCCGTGAGAACCGGGTCGTCTTTATGGGCGACTCGATCACCGAAGGCTGGGGCAGGCCCAGCCGTTTCTTCCCGAACAAGCCCTACATCAACCAGGGCATCAGCGGGCAAACTACGCCCCAGATGTTGGTACGCTTCCGCCCCGACGTGATCGCGCTCAAGCCGCGCGTGGTCGTGCTTCTGGCCGGTACCAACGACATCGCCGGCAACACCGGCCCGATGACCCCGCAGATGACGCAGGACAACCTGGCCTCTATGGTCGAACTCGCCCGCGCCAACGGCCTGCGCGTGGTGCTGGCTTCTGTGCTGCCCGCCTACGACTTTGCCTGGCGGCCCCGACTGGAACCGGCCAAGAAGATCGCCGCCCTGAATACCTGGATCAAAGACTACGCCAGTCGCAACCGCATCGTCTATCTGGACTACTACACGCCGATGGTCGATGAGCGGGGCGGATTGAAGGCGGCACTGACCGCTGACGGGGTTCATCCCAACGAAGCGGGATACGCGGTCATGGCCCCGCTGACGGAAAAGCGATTGCCCGCGCCGCCCTGGCTGCGGGGCGATAATCAGCGGTAAACGTCGGTATCACAGACGCTCGGTTTCGTAAAGCAGAGGCGGCGGCTGGAACCGACGCCATCATCAACTTTGTTCTGCGACCCACGGATAACGCACGAGGAGCACCTCTGAATGACACCGGAAGAGCGACTCATCATCGAGAATTACGGCTATCTCCCCATCGATCAAAGCACAGGCCATGAGGACTGGCTCAAGGTCATGCGTTTCGGCCTGGCGACACTGGCACAAAACCAGCCGTTGCTCCAGGAGCTGATCTTTGCCGAGGCGCTGCGGGAACTGAAACGTCACGAAGGCCAGTGGACTGCGGCCGAAATCGCAGCACAGTCGCAGGAGATCTGCCGGGAACTGGGGCTGCGTCTGGCCCCGGTCGCCGGCATGTGACCCCGGAGGAAGTCGGGTAGGAGGGGTGGGTCGCTCCGCACCTCTCCTAAAGAACCGTGCGCGCAAGTTTCCGCACACGACTCAGGCAGGTTCTTCCAGTTGTTTCAGGTCAGCATGAACCTTCTGGTAAGAGTATAGGTGTACAAGCTCTAAAGGAATTCGCCGCTTCCTGACCGCTTATTCCATGCTGCCCTCTCTGCCGATTTTCGTTAATAGTAAACAGCTGTTTTAAAAGAGAGGTTTTGCGGTACACGGCAGGAATGGGTAAAAACGGATAATCAACCCGTCACCGCCCAATGCTCCAGTAACGGAGGTCACAAGGCATTGGGTATGGACGCTACGTTCAGAACATAAAGCGCCAGACGGTTCTGATGAGACTAAAGGATCAGCCACGAGGATCGGCAGCCATGCGCAAGGAGAGGACGAACCCGGCAGCAGCCGATTTGCCATCGGGCCGGCTACTGGGTTCACAGGAGCGCCTCCCAGAGCGGGACCAGGAGAGCAGGGTCTGCGCGCCCTGACCGACGATGGACGAAGCACTGGCGGTCCCGGGCACGCGGCTGCGGGTCGGGCTTGATTCGCTCCCCTGGGTCTGATACCGGGGTGGGGGACGTGGCCGGTGCGGCGGTCTCCGGGTTACGCACTGCTTGTGGCGGTGCGCCTGGGCGTGCCCCTGCCGGTGCTGCTTCGCATGCTCGTCAACATCGGGGTGGACACAGTGGTTGGGGCCGTACCCTTCCTGGGAGACCTGTTCGACCTGGGCTGGAAGGCCAACCGGCGGAACCTGCGGCTATTGGAGCAGTACCTGGAGCGCCACTGCGGCGACGAAGCGTACCAGCCTGGGTGTGGTAGCCGCAGTCGCGGTGCTGTTCCTTCTCCTGCTCTCGGGAGCGGTGTGGCTGGTAGTGTCCCTGGTGCGCCTGATCCTAACCTGAGGTGCCGGCTTGAACTCTACGTGCAGAAAGGCTTTACCAGATGCCCTCTCTATACAAGGCGAGTTTGAAAACGATGCGGCTGCGCAAAAGGCAATCGCTGTATTGACCGACGCCGGGCGTTCCTGAAGACGACATACGCCTCTGGAACATCATTCCTTCAGAGAACTCACATAGCTCCGCCGAAGAAGGGGCTGCTCGTGGCGCGGTGATTGGCGGAGTGCTGGGGGGAGTCTCCGGTCTTGTGGCGGGAGCGGCCATCGGCACGGCATTGGACGGTGCTTCTGGCGCAGAGGGGCGTCTGCCGGGTTCCTCTGGTGTGCGCCTTATTGTCGATACCGACCTCCGCTGGCCCAGATGTCGCTTCCCTGCTTCATGCAGCAGGAGCCGCTAACGTGCGGTAGACTTCGGGGAAGCCCCCGAGCAGGTAACAGGCAGCCCTTTCCCGTAAAACCCGACAACCTATCTCCGGTGGGGGAGTGTGACAGTCTCATCGATTCATGGCTTCCTCCTCTGCCTGCATGCCGGTTTGACGGTACTTAAAGGGGCTTCAGAGGATTCATAGAAAGGTACAGGCATGGACACGACTTCATTGTGGGAGGGCACAGCGGCGGCGGCATCGGAAGTTCATTTCCCGTCGCTTGCTCAGGCTTCCGGCAGTCCCTTCACCGAAAGTGCGGGACATCCCAGCCAACCCAAAAAGCTACAATCACCCGTACCTGCTCCCATTCCTGCGGTGTCAGCTTGGCCCGCAGCAGAAGGCGCTCCGTCACGTCCTCTCCTGTAGTTGTTTGCGACGGGAGCGTCTTTTTGGGCAAAGTGATTAGCGCGTCAGCCTCTGGGGTATGGTACAACAGGAGTCCGCCATAGTGGCCCGTCTCATGGGGCGACGGTGCTATCGGGGGTGTACGAACGTAGGAGGTTCGTTACCATGTCCCTTATTAGCTGGAAACCAGATCGAAGCGTGTCGAGGAGCTTTAGCGAACGGCATGCAAGTCATGGCAGAGCCATGACTGCATTCACGCTCATCGAGCTTCTCGTGGTAATTGCGATTATCGCTATTCTGGCGGCGATACTTTTCCCGGTGTTCGCTCAGGCACGGGCGAAGGCGCGGCAAGCTGCTTGCCTGAGCAACGGCAAGCAGATCGGTACGGCGATGATGATGTACGTGCAGGATTACGACGAAACCTATCCGGTCAACAACCATACCTATGCGCCACCCGGTGGAAGCGCCAAGTGGATTGAGTCGCATGGCGGGTGGATCGGGCATCTTCAGCCCTATGTGAAAAACGTGGAGGTGTTCAAATGCCCTGACGCGGTACGCAAGAACTCGGATATTATCCGTGGCCCCGGCGGCGTTGCGGCGGGAAGCTTTCAGGCGCAGTTTTGCCACCTCGGTGCCAACGAGTTTATCGTCCGTGCTGTAACGCCGACGAATCCTGTTCCCAACGGTCCCGCCGTCAGCCAGGCCGCCATCGGCAGGAGCGCGGAACTACCCTTGATCGCCGATAGCCTGTATGTAATATTCAACGAACCTCCCCGCCTGATGAACGCTAACTATGCCGGTACAGGTTCCGCGTTTTGAGCTATCCCCGGCCTGGTCTGGACCCGAGAACAACCCGGCATAGTGGCGGAAGCACCATCGTTTTCGGAGATGGGCATGCCAAGTGGCTTCCACAAAGGGCAATGGAGCGCGACCCGGCACGCTCCAGCAAACCCTATGCCCAATCTTTCAAGATTCCTATTGATCCCAACGACGACCGGCTGAAATAGCGTTTGAATGAACAAGAAGAGGAGGGTGGGAATACCGCCCTCCTCGTTTTTTGGGCAGCTATGGGATCGATATTCGCAGGGAACGGCATACGCGGCGGCCAAATAAGCAACCATTCCTTTCGGACCCGCAGCAGGCGCGGGACGCCCCGCCCCTGCCCCTGTGTACCCCTAACTGCCGTAGAATCGCCAATAAAGGACATTGCAGCGGGTATCTGATGGCGAGACTGGAGAGCGTAAGCGTAGCCGCTAACAATCGCTTACCTTTACAACACTGACAGGCGATTAAAGCTTGTGTGAAAAGTCCCCATTTGTGGTGCTGCGGCTTCCGAGAGGGCCGCAACAGTAGCACTTTTTAGGGATCATCATCATACGAGAAATACCCATCGGTGTGGGACTGCTGCGCATTCCGAGCCACTTTTCACACAAGGTCCGTATCGTAATCCTTCGAGGTGGCGGTGTCCTGCGTCACTTCCGCCGCGATCTGGTTCACCGTTTCGCCCACATGGCGCAGGAATCGGCGGCCTTTCGCCCGCTGACTACCGCCAGGCGCTGCTCGCCAAGCGTACGCAGCAAGCAATTTGAACATCGGATTTGCAAAACAACCATTGCTTACCGGAGGCAGCGGCGGCATAATGAAATCATCATTTCGATAAGTGGAAAGGCAAATGATTATGCTTACCGCAGATCAGATCGAACGTTTTCATCGGGACGGTTATTTGAAGGGGGAGCGGGTTCTTACCGACGAGCAAGTGGACGTGCTTCGGGAAGAGATGGACCGGGTTGTGTGCGATCAGGGCAGGACTGATGTCCCGCAGCCGGTACGCTGCGCCAATCTCACCGGCAACCCGGAGCAGATGGTGCTCCAGATCGTCAATATTTGGGAGGCGAGTCAGCCATACCGCGAACTGATCGCCAATGCCACAATCGGCCAGGAGATGGCTCAGCTCACCGGCGCTTCCGTGCTGCGCATCTGGCACGACCAGATTCAATATAAGCCCAAGTCAGCCGGTGGGGTGAATATGTGGCACCAGGACGCGCCGCTATGGCCTATTCTCGCGCCGATGACCGAGGTATCCGCGTGGGTGGCGCTCGACGATGTGGACGAGGAAAATGGCTGCATGAGCATGGTTCCCGGCTCCCACCTCTGGGGCAATCAGATCGCCTTTCTGAGGACGCTCAAGAACTTTGACGCTATGCCGCGTGAGTTCGAAGGCAGACCTATCGAGGTGCGTCCCTGTCCAGTCAAGAAGGGCGAGGTGCATTATCATCATGCGCTGACCTGGCATGGTTCTCCCGCCAATCGGAGTGACCGTCCGCGCCGGGCGATAGCGCTGCACTACATGACGGAAGAGACGCGCTACGTCGAAAGCGGCCAGCACATCATGAAGCCCTTTGTCGAGGTCGCCGACGGCGAGGTCATGCAGGGCGCGCACTTCCCGGTTGTCTGGGAGCGAAGCGGCGCGTAAGCAATAGCCCTACAGCTTTTAAGGGCGGCTGATAACGTGGGTGTGCAAACAAAACCTGTCCTCAATGCTTCATCGTATCCCCCGCTCATGATACGTGCTGCCCGAGGGCATCGGCGGCTGCCCCGGTCATAGGGAGGAGACTGCAGTCGCCCCGGTGCTCTTACCTGGACTTTATCCATTTCAGGCTGCGTAACAGAGCGTGTCGGCAAATCGCTCCATCAGCGCCTGCTGGAGTTTTTGGACATCGGTCTTGAGCGAGCAGGTGCAAAAAGTGCGCAGCTCCACAACTGGAGACAATTCAAACCCAGACACATTTACCACCCAAGGATTTGGGATAGGACCCAGACCGGGTGTATCGCCGCCCCCGCTGGAGTGAACCTCATGCCGACGACCGACGATCTGCCGACAGGCGCCGCACCCGAACCGGTGCCGCTGCCGCATTTTCCAAGCCGGCTGCACGCCTATGTCTGGCGCAACTGGACGCTCGTCCCCACGGAACGACTCGCGCGCGTGGTGGGAGCGAAGCCGTCGGATATCCTGCGGACGGGCACGGCCATGGGCCTGTCGAAGCCGCCGCGCCTGAGCGCGACGCGGCAGCGCCAGTCCTACCTGACGGTCCTGCGGCGTAACTGGCATCTGCTGCCCTACGAGCAACTGCTGCAACTGCTGGAATGGACGCCGGAGCAGATGGCGTATACGCTGCGCGAGGATGACTTCCTCTTCATCAAGCTGGGCAGCCTCAAGCCCAAGTGCGCGCCGCTTCGTTACAGCCCACCGGACGAGAAGACTCAGGAGCGCGAGCGCGACATTGCCCGCCTCGTGCGCCGCGAGTTCCCGGACGGTCTCGGCGGCGACACGCCCGACCCGCTGTTCGGCTTCGTGGACCGGCTTTCCCGCCCCCTAACGGCAAAGGAGCGGGGGGCGGAGCGACGGCCCTCGCGGTTCTCGCCGCGCTTCTGCTATTCCTACTTCGCCCTGTACGGCGACCCGCTGCTGGAGAAGGAGGCCGACCCGTACCCCGACGGCTATCTGGCCCGGCTGGCCGCGTCCGGCGTGGACGGTGTGTGGCTCCAGGGGGTGCTGTACACGCTGGCCCCGTTCCCGTGGGACCCAAAGCGCAGCGCCCGACACGCGGAGCGCCTGCGGAACCTGCGCGGGCTGGTGGCGCGGGCGCGCAAGCACGGCATCGGGGTTTATCTCTACCTCAACGAACCGCGCGCCCTGCCGCGCGCCTTTTTCGAGGCCCGCCCGGAGCTCAAGGGTGTCGTCGAGGGTGACCACGCCGCGCTCTGCACGAGCCAGCCCGCCGTTCAGCGCTACCTGACGGAGGCCGTGGCCTCCGTCTGCCGCGCCGTCCCCGACCTGGCGGGTCTGTTCACCATCACCGCCTCGGAGAACCTGACCAACTGCTGGTCGCACGGGCGCGGGGCCGACTGCCCGCGCTGCGGAAAACGCGCGGCGGCGGCGGTGATTGCCGAGGTCAACCGGCTGGTCTTCGAGGGGATTCGGCAGGGCGGCAGCCGCGCCCGCCTCCTCGTGTGGGATTGGGGCTGGCCGGACGAGGAGGCGGAGGCCCTCATCAAAGGGCTGCCCCGGGACGCGGCCCTCATGAGCGTCAGCGAGTGGAGCCTGCCCCTGCGGCGCGGCGGGGTGGAGAGCGTCATCGGCGAGTACTCGCTCTCGGCGGTCGGCCCCGGCCCGCGGGCGCGGCGGCACTGGGAGCTCGCCCGCGGGCGGGGCCTTAAGACAATCGCCAAGATTCAGGCGGCTAATAGCTGGGAGCTTTCCAGCGTGCCGTACCTGCCCGTTCTGGAGAACGTGGCCCAGCATGGCGTGAATCTGCGCCACGCGAACGTGGACGGCCTGATGCTCGGCTGGACGCTGGGCGGCTACCCCTCGCCGAACCTGGAGGTCGTCGCCGAGGTCGGGAGCGACGACGGCAACATGCCCGACGCGGCGATGGAGGCCGTCGCGCGCCGCCGGTTTGGGCAACGCCTGGCCCCCGCCGTCGTCAGCGCCTGGCGCGGCTTCAGCGCGGCCTTCCGCGAGTTCCCGTTCCACATTGGCGTGGTGTATCACGCGCCCTTGCAGCTCGGTCCCGCGAACCTGCTCTGGGAAGAGCCGACCGGCTACCGGGCCACCATGGTCGGCTTCCCCTACGATGACCTGGACACCTGGCGCGCCGTGTACCCGCCGGAGGTCTTCATCGGCCAGTTGAAAAAGGTCAGCGACGGTTTCCAGCGCGCCCTCGCCCCGCTGGAGAAGGGTTTGCCGCCGGGAAAGAGCGCCCTGCGCCAGGAGATCGACGTCGCCGCCGCCGCCGCGCTCCACTTCCGCAGTGTCGTCAACCAGGCCCGCTTTGTCCTCGCCCGGCGCGCGCTCGCGGCGGCGAAAGGCGCGGAGGGAGTCCCGCCCGTTCTGGCCGAACTGGAGCGCGTGCTCAGGGACGAGATTGTGCTGGCGCGCCGCCTTTATGCCATCCAGTCACGGGACGGGCGCATCGGGTTTGAGGCGTCGAACCAGTACTACTACGTTCCGATGGACCTGGCGGAAAAGGTGCTGAACGGGCACGACCTGCTGACCCGCTGGCTTGCGGCCCAGCGGGCGAAATACGGCGTGAGGAGTTAAGGTAGTCCCTGACCAAATATCCTTTCATGAGCCGCCACATTCCTGCTGAAAACGGGCCTTTTGGCCTTCGGGACCCTGGACCGGAGGACCAGAGTGCCCCAAAACATAATATAACCCTGCGGCTGGTGTCTGTCGTGCTGATGGAAATCTCCGACGAGTTGCTGGATAGATTCATCGGGCTTCTGGAGGGTACGAATGGGTGGCCGTGGCCCATCGCCAGGAGCGGGGTGTAGCGCGGCACTTCCCAGCAGCGGTCCGGCGAGCACAATATCGCGGCACTCAACCTGATGCGCATCGCGCTCACGCTCAACGTAGTAGTGGGGGAGTTGTTCCCCGGGATGCAGGAGTCCAGCAGTTGAATGAGCGGAATTATGCCGGCTATCTCGGAAGAGGAATAATAGAATATGAAGGAAGCCTGGTAAGACTCACCAACGTCCCTGGTGTAACCAAATTTTTTGGAAATATCTGGCGCATGTCCTGCGGGAAGAGCGGGTGCAGCTCGTCTCCAGCGGAAACAGCCACACCTACCAACGGCACGTGGCGAACGGCATCACCCACGTCGTCACTGACAGGACGGCACGCCGTTCGTGAAGAAGGCCAGAAGCGGGCATAACATCATGACGGGCAAAGAAGCCTCTGAGGACGCGAGCGGCAGTGCTTGCTTGCTTCCCGTTCAACGACGAAAGGATACAAAACGATGCGTTTGATGATTCCCACCCTGGCGGCGGCAAGCCTGCTGGGCATGACGCTGTTGGGAAACTCCCCCAGCCGGGCACAGACAACCAAAGCCAAGCCTGCGCACGCCCACAAAGGGCCGCACGCCCATAAAGCGGGACATGCCCATAAAGCGATGCACGCCCAGTACGAGTGCACGCACTGCAACATCATGACCATGAAAGCAGGCAAGTGCCCCGTCTGCAAAATGAAGATGACCAAAGCCTCTGCGACCAATGTCAAAAAGGCGCAGTACGCGTGCTCTCACTGCAAGATCCTGAGCGCCAAGGGGGGCAAATGCCCGGTGTGCAAGATGCCAATGAAGAAGACGGGTAAGCCTGCTAAATCCTGAGCGGCTGGCAAACAGACGGCTACTCCTGCCCACAGCAGATGACCGAAGCGGCTGCTCGGTCTGCCATTGAAACCAAGTGGCAAAATTGTATAGAAGGGGCCGGGAAATTATCCCGCCCCCTTCTGCGTTTGCTGGTTATCCTGCGCCGACACCCGCCGCGCGAAGCCCCTCTTCGGTGACTGCGCCCGACTGCGAGCAGCACCGAGCGGGTTTTCCGTCTACGAACACCATCGGCACGCGCTCGACACCCACCGCCCTAAGCCGCTCGGCTGCCTCCGGATTACTCCGAAGGTCATGAACCGTCACCTCGCAGCCGCTACAGGCGACCTGCTGGACGAGCTTTACCACCGGGTCACACAGCGGGCAGCCCGCCGTGAACACTTCTACCTGCCTTTTTCCGTCTGCCATTTGACTTCCCTCCTGGTTGGTTATGTTGGTCACTTCGGGAGAGGATACGCGCCCTTCGATGAGGCCGCAGACCGAGCCGCCGCCTTCCGGCACTCCCGGCACGTCCCACGCAGCTTGAGCGGCGAGAAGTTCGGCGCGCACGCTGTGGAGCTCGGCCAGCTGCCGATCTACCTCGGCGATATGCCGCGAGAGCGTTTCCCGCACGTAAGGACACGCCCGCCCGTGCTTGCCGAGCCTAAGCACCTCGCGAATCTCTTGGAGGCTAAACCCGACGCGCTTCGCCTTGAGCACGAAGGCCAGCCGCTCGGCATCCTCTTCCGAGTAGAGCCGATAGCCGCTCCCGGCAGCGCGAGTGGTGGGCAGAAGCCCTATCTCCTCGTAGTAGCGGAGCGTCTTTGTATTGAGGCCAAAGCGTTTGGCGAGTTCGCCTATCTTGAGCCTGGGCCGGTTCCCGTTCTCTCCCATACCTGATAGCATACACCTTCCTGTTGACGGGAAGGTCAAGGGGCCTGGAAAGTTTTTCGTGAGCCGGTAGAATGAATAGCATGAAAGCCATGCCTGAAGCCCTGTTTTCTACCCTTACCTGCCCGAAATGCGGCCTCAAATCCCAGGAACCAATGCCCCAAAACGCTTGCCAGTGGTTCTACACCTGCACGGGGTGCAATCAGCGCCTGAAGCCCAAGCCGGGAGACTGCTGCGTATTCTGCTCTTACGGCGATACCCCCTGCCCGCCGAAACAGGGCGAGGGAGGGGGGTGATGTGGCAACCGAGAACTCTTCTTGCCGTCCTTAAACGTTCCTCTTTTGCACTTCATCCCGGTTTTGCCGTAGGAGCGGCGAGTCCCTTCCTCCGATACCGGAGCGGGCTGATCCCCTGGCGCTTTTTGAACTGGCGTGAAAAGTGGAAGGGATCGTTGAAGCCGACTCTGCGAGCTACCTCGGAGACCGTCAGGTTGTGGTCGCGCAGAAAATAGGTCGCCTGCTGAAGCCGTTGACCAAGCACATAGTCAATGGGCGACGTACCGAAGTGCCGTTTGAACTCGGCGGAAAACTGGGACACCGAGAGGTTCGCCTGCCCCGCCAGAGCCTTCAGCGTTATCGGCTGCGCCAGATTCTCCTCGATATAGCGGCGAACGGCAACAAAGGGGTCGGCTATTCGCGTCGCCTCCTGCCCGGGATCCGCCACGCGCTGCATCTCGCGTATCCAGATAGCAAAGAGGTGCGCCAGAATCACCGGATCAGGCTCGGTATGCGCCTGAATCTCCGCATGGATGGAGCGCAGATACCGATCCGTGAGGGAGGCATCGGGAAGCGTTACCTGCTGGCCGAGCGGAAGGCCGCTGCCGGCGATGTCCGTCGCAATGGCGTCCCCGGCACAGTGAATCCAGGAATGCTTCCACGGCCTTCCCGGATGTCCGAAGTGGTGTCTGGTCCCCGGCGTCCAGATAAAGAAGGTATGGGCCGGCACGTCCCGCAGTTCTCCGTCGATGCACACCTGCACGGGATCGTGGAAGTGCATGAAAAGATAGTCTTCGGAGCCTGCAGGGCGCAGCACAAACGCGGCGGGCATGATCTCGCAGAAGCCAAGGCCGTGGACGCGGGCGTTCGCGGGACGCGCGGCGGAATCGCGGGACAGCCAGAGGACGACGCGGTTCATAGTCAATCGTAAGATAGTACATGCTTTCCGTAACTTCCTCCATTCCCATAGGAGGGGTTATCGAATAATCTTTCAGAAAGAGGAGCCATGTGATGCAGACGGCACTCCTGAGCGCATTACCGTTGCAAAGCGGCGTTGTCACCCGGCAGATATCGGCGGAGAATCCGACGGGCGAAAAGGGCGGCGCGTGCCTCTGGGAGCCGAACCCGCAGGACCCGAACCTCGTTCACTCCGGCGCCGCCACGGACCTGGGTCGCGGCTGGAAGGTCCGCCCCTTCATCCAGGTCAAGGCCGGGCAGACGGTGACGCTGGCCGAGATCGCCGGTCCGGGATGCATTAACCAGTTCTTTATCACCAGCGACCTGCCGCAGTATCGCGCGCTGGTGTTGCGTTTTTACTGGGATACGGAGGCGACGCCCTCAGTGGAAGCGCCCATCGGCGACTTCTTCGCGACGGGCCACGACGCCGCTCCGCACCTCGTCAACTCGCTGCCGGTGACGGTGGGGCCGCATCGCGGCTGCAACTGCTACTGGCAAATGCCGTTTCGCAAACGGGCGCGCATCACGCTGGAGAACGACGGCCCCGCAGACGCCAATGTGGTGGCGTATCGCGTTCTCTACAAGCTCCACGACGTGCCGGATGAGGCCGCCTACTTCCATGCCCAGTGGCGGCGCAGCCAGACGCGGCGCGACTACCCTGAGCACGTCATCGTGGACGGGGTGAAGGGCCAGGGACTGTATGTGGGAACCTACCTCGCCTGGTCGGCCTTTTCGCGCGGCTGGTGGGGCGAGGGGGAGGTCAAGTTTTACCTCGACGGCGACGGCGAGTTTCCGAGCATGGCCGACAACGGCACGGAAGACTATTTCGGCGGCGCGTGGGGCTTTGCCAGATCCCAGTAAGGAACCCGTGGAACAGGAGTTCAGCACGCCGTTTCTGGCATGCCGCTGGCGTGCGTGAACGACCCGCAGGGGCCGCGCCGCTTCAGCCTGTACCGCTGGCACATCCTGGACAGCATCGGCTTTGGGGAGGATTTGCGGGCGACCGTTCAGGCGCTGGCTGGTGGCCGCACGGCAAGTACGAGCCGCTGACCGATGACATCGCCAGTGTCGCCTACTGGTATCAGAGCGAGCCGCACGCGCCGTTTCCGGCTTTTCCTCCCGTCAAAGAACGATGGGGACGTTAATCAAAGGAGACCCTGTCATGCCCAGCTTTGGCGCGCACGCCTTCTGTGGATCGATGAATGGACAACGGAAAAAGGAAAACCACGCGATCCGGCAGGCCGCCGAAATGGGATTCGATTTCCTGGAAATCCCGCTGCTCAGGCCGCGCGATTTCGATGCCGCGAGCCACAAGAAGGCCCTGCGCGCGGCAGGGATCGGTGCGACTGCCTCGCTCGTGCTGCGCGCGGGGCGCATATGCCGGAGCACCCTGAAACAGCGAAGCGGTTCTTGCTGGACGCGCTCGACCAACTGGAGGCTGTCGAGGGCGACTACCCGTGCGGCTGCCCTCGCCTACCAGCTGGGCCACTTGACCGGAAAGCCGCCCACGGATCAGGAACGCGACGTCGTCGTGGACACGCTGCGCGAGGTGGCGGACGAGGCGAAGCGGCGCGGCATGCGCCTGGGACCTCGAAGTCTGCAACCGCTACGAGACCTACCTGTACAACACGCTGGCCGATGGCAGGGCCGCCATTCAGGAGATCGGCGCGGACAACATCGAGTTGCACGCGGATACGTACCACATGAACATCGAGGAGGAAGGTTTTCGCAAGCCGCTTGCCGACGTCGCCGATGTGCTGGGCTACATCCACATGAGCGAGAGCCATCGCGGGCTGGTCGGCAGCGGCACGGTGAACTGGGATGAGGTGTTCGCGGGACTGGCGGCAGCGCACTACGCCGGCCCGCTGGTGCTCGAATCCTTCGCGGCCATCAACCCCGATCTGGTCGCTGCGACCTGCCTGTGGCGTCTCCCCGAACCAGCCGCCGGGCGTGCTGGCAAGGGAGGGGCTGGCGTTCCTGCGGGCAGGCGCGCAGCAGGCCGGCCTGTCCTGACATGGCTTGAAAAGGGCTTTGCAGCAGGGCCAATTCTTGAGGAGACTATTTCGATGGTACTTGAATATCGGCGCACGATTATGCGGATAAGCAGCCTGCTGGTTCTCGGCGTTGTCTTGGCCGGTTGTAATCAGCAGACACGTCAGAGCAGCAGTGGCGGTGGCACACTGCCAGCAGCGCCGATGGGCAGCGCAGGCGATCCGGCGCAAAAGAAACGCGAGTATCTGATTGGCATGTCGCAGGCGAACAAGGGCGAGCCGTGGCGTCAGGCGATGAACGATCAGATAGCCGCCGCCGCCGTAAAGCACCCGGAACTGAAGGTCGTCTTCGCCGATGCCGCCCAGAACAACGCCAAACAGGTCGCCGACGTGGAGAACTTCCTCCAGCAGGGGATCGATCTGCTCATCATCTCTCCCAACGAAGCCGCGCCGCTGACGGACGTGGTCGCCAAGGTTTACGATAAGGGCATCCCTGTCATCCTGCTCGACCGCAAAGTCATGGGTGAGAAGTACACGATGCACATCGGGGCGGACAACGTGGAAATCGGCAGGAAGGCGGGCGAGTACGCGGCAAAGTGGTGCAAGGACAGCCGTCACACGTCCTGCACCGTCATCGAGATCCGTGGCCTGGAGGGGACGTCCGGGACGAAGGAGCGCGGAGACGGCTTCCGCGACGGGATCAAGGGGAACCCCAACGTCAAGATCGTCGCTCAACAGAACGCGGACTGGCTGCGCGAAAAGGCGATCTCGGTGTCGCAGGCGATGCTGCAGGCCAACCCGAATGTGAACGTGGTCTATGCACAGAACGACCCGATGGGTGAGGCGGCGATCATCTCGGCTCAGAACGCGCGCCTGGATCGGGGCAAGATGCTGTTCATCGGCGTCGATGGGCTGCCCACGCCCGATGGCGGCCTGAAATCGGTCGCCGAGGGACGACTGGGCGTGACCTACGTCTACCCGACCGGCGGCGCGCAGGCTATAGAGTGGGCGCTCAAGATCCTCAGGGATGGGCAGAAGCCGCCCCGATCCGTGGTTCTCGATACCGAAGAGGTGACCAAAGAGAACGCAGCGCAGGTGTATCAGCGATACGGGGGCAAGTGAATCCATGCGAATCCTCGACTGCCGAGGGAACCTGATGAAACGTTCTGTAATCGTGGTGCGTGTGATGGGAATTACGCTGGTTTTGCTCCTGGCGATGATCCACGCCGCATGGAGTCAGGACACGGGTGCCGGGGCGAAAAAAGCGGGTATTGCCATGAAAAACCTGACACCACAAGCCGCTTCCGGCGGCGTGTCGGTCGCGGACCTGAAGTCCATCGGGACGATGGGCAAGGCGCAGAGGGTGCTGGCGGGCGGGCGCGAGGCGGAGCTATATCGCTACCAGGGCCGCGGCTGCATCACGCACATGTGGTTCGGCGGGGACTGGCCTGGCTACGACAAAACCCGCATCCGCTTCTACATCGATGGCGAGCAAAAGCCGTCGATTGATATGGAGCTGTTCATGGGCCACGGCATCGGCTTCGGCGACCCCGCAGCGCCGTGGGGAACCCAGCGACTGGGCAAGACCGGGCATCCCAGCGGCCTGTATAACACGTACAAGATCCCCTTCGGCAGGAGCATCCGCATCACCGCCCAGAACGAAGGCATCCAGGGCGACCCGGAATTCTGGTGGATCTTCCGGGGCGTGGAGAACCTTCCGGTTTATCTGGGCAACATCCGCCTGCCGGACAGTGCGCGGCTGCGCCTGTACAAGCGGGACAACCACACGGTTAAACCCTTTGAGATGGTTGAACTGTGCAACAGCCCTAAAGCTGGCGCGCTGTACCAGGTGACGCTCGCCGCTAAGAGTACCAACCTGACCTATCTGGAGGCCGTTCTTCGAGCGTATATTGACGGGGCGAAGGAGCCTCAGTTGGTCTCATCGGGCACGGAGGACTATTTCCTGGGGACCTATTACTTCAATCGCGGTATCTTTCATACGCCGGTGGGCGGATGCACGCACCTGGATGCGAAGAACGCTTCGTTCTCCGGCTACCGTTTTCACGAGGAGGACCCCCTCTTGTTCAAGAAGGGGCTGCGCTTCGTCTGGCGCAACGGCGAGACGGCGTTCTGGACCAAGGAAGATCGGCCCCTGTGGGGCGCGCCGGGTGACACTGTCATGAGCAGTTACACCTGGGTCTATGAATGGTGATGCAGCAGAAGACCAAGGAAGAACGGACTGACGCGTCTGCGGATGCTGTGGGCAGCATCCCGGTCAAGTTACGCCGGGCCAGCGTTGGCCTGAATGCAACGGTATTTTGGACAATGGCGGCCTGGCTTCTCGTCCTGTTCGCCAATCCGGCGGGAGCCCAGACACAAGATATCCATCGCCTTTCCGACAGCCACGTCCAATACCGACGCTTTGTTATCCCCAAAGGCAAAGCCGTGGAGATCGCCAATCTCCAGGGGCCGTGGAAGATCACCTATTTTTACATCACGGAGCTCGCTGCTCAATCCCGCAATGGGAGATTCTTATGAAATTATCATTTTTCGGCGCGGCGTGCGGCGTGCTGGCTGGAGGCGTGGTTTTATCTATAGGGGCAGCCTGTGGCAAAGAGGCAGGCAGTGGCCAAACCACAGCGGGTAGTGCCGCGCCGTTTCGTGTCGAGGTGGTGGCGACGAATCTTCGGGTTCCCTGGTCTATTCTTTTCACGCCCGACGGGCGCCTGCTCTTTGCCGAGAGACCTGGTCGGGTGCGCGTGATCGAGAAAGGCAAGCTGCGCGAAGAGCCGTTACTGACGCTTGCGGACGTGGATACCACGCTCAAGCTGGGTCTGATGGGTATAACCCTGCACCCCCAATTCCAAAGAAACCACTGGCTGTATCTGGCGTATGCATACCGAGAAGGGGGCGGACAACGGGTGCGCGTGGTGCGATACCGAGAGACGCGCGGCGGCGGTCTTGCCGAGCGCACGGTCATCATGGAAAAGATCCCGGCAGCGACGAATCACGCGGGATGCCGCCTCAGGTTCGGCCCGGACGGCAAACTCTACATTACAACCGGCGACGCTGACCGGCCAGAACTGGCGCAGCGGCTGGATTCTCTGGCGGGAAAGACGCTGCGCCTGAACGAGGATGGGACCGTGCCGAAGGACAACCCCTTCACCGGACGAACGGGAGCGCGTCCCGAGATCTGGTCCTATGGCCACCGGAACGCGCAAGGGCTGGACTGGCAGCCCCGCACGGGTCGGATGTTCCAGTCGGAGCACGGCCCCAATGGCGGCGACGAGGTCAACATCGTCGAGCGCGGCGGGAACTACGGCTGGCCGGTGGCCCGCCACCAGTTGTCGCGCCCGGGGATGGAATCGCCGCTTCTGGAGTACACTCCCTCCATTGCCCCGGCGAGCGGCATGTTTTATCGCGGCTCGGCCTTCCCGCAGTTCCGGGGAAACTTCCTTGTGGGCTGCCTGCGCGGCGAGTGCATTCTGCGGGTCCAGCTTGTCGGCAAGCGCGTCGTGAGCCAGGAGCGGCTGCTTGAAAAAAAGTACGGCAGGATTCGCGAGGTCACGGAAGCTCCCGACGGCACGATCTACTTTTCCACGTCCCAACATGATCCCCCCGAGGGTAGGCCACGGCCGGAGTATGACCAGATTCTGCGGCTGATCCCGGAAAAGCAGGAGCAAAAATAGCGGGGAAGCGATCGCTGGTGGTGTTATTTGTCAGGGGGACGAACAGGGAGCAGCCCTCATGGTCGGTTGTGATCCCCGCAGAAGTCTGGGCAAAAGCGATGGGAGAGTTGAAATGAATCGAAGGACCGCGTTGAAGCAGGTGGCTCAAGCCGTCACCGTAGGAGTCACGGCGGGCCATCTGGGATGGCCGCGCTCGATTCGCGGCGGCGGAGCGGCGACAGCGGCAGGCATAGAGCACACAGGCGTCACCGTGCTCCTCAACGAGCCGCCCATCGGCACCATCAGTCCCGCTATATACAGCCAGTTTGCTGAGCACATCGGCGGCGTCATCTATGACGGCATCTGGGTCGGCCGCGACTCAAAGATCGCCAATGTGGACGGTATTCGCAAGGACCTGATCGAACATGTCCGCCGACTTGGCCGTGTTGTCGTCCGCTGGCCGGGCGGCTGCTTCGCGGATAGGTACCACTGGCGCGATGGGATCGGCCCGCGCGAGAAGCGCCCGCGCCGCTTTGGACGATGGCGCGAGGAGACCGAGCCAAACCACTTCGGCACCCATGAGTTCATCCGATTCTGCCGCCTCTGCGACGTGGAACCCTACTTCGCCGCCAACGTCGGCGCGGGCACGGTCGAGGAGTTCCAGCAGTGGGTCGAGTACTGCAACGCCCCGGCGGGCCGGACCACGCTGGCGGACGAGCGGGTCGCGAACGGCGACCGGGAGCCGTTTGGTATCCGCTATTGGGGTGTCGGCAACGAGAGCTGGGGCTGCGGCGGCAAGTTTACACCGGAGGACTACTGCACGGAGTACCGCAAGTTCACCGAGTGGGTGCCCGGCTACGGCGTACCCCTGTACCTGATCGCTGCCGGCCCCAACGGAAACGACGTGGACTGGACCCGCCGATTCTTCAAGAAGTGGACAGATTACGCGCGGGCCCCCCTGCACGGCTGGTCGCCGCATTACTACGCGGGCACGACGGGACATGCGCTGAAGTTCTCGCGCGATCAGTGGTACGAGATGCTCCACAAGGCGAACCAGATGGAAAAGCTGATCGCCGACCAGTGGGCTGCCCTGGGCGAGTTTGACCCGGAGCACAAGGTGAAGCTCATCATCGACGAATGGGGTAATTGGCACCCGGAGGGGACCGAGATCAACCCGCGCCATCTCTTTGAGCAGATGGGCAGTCTGCGTGATGCGCTGGTGGCGGCGCTGACGCTCGACACCTTCAACCGGCATGCCGAGAAGGTGGACATGGCAAATGTCGCCCAACTGGTCAACAACCTGCATTCGCTGTTCCTGGCCGACGGCGACAGGTTCGTCGCGACCCCGAACTTCCATGTCTTTGAGATGTACCGGCCCCACCACGGGGCAAAGTCCATCCGTATGAATGTCCAGGCACCGGACATCGCCTTCCAGGCTGCCGGACGTGAGCAGCGGATCTTCCGCGTGGCGGGCTCCGCCTCGCTTAGCGGAAAGAACCTGACGGTGACGCTGGTCCATTCTCATGCTGCTGAACCGGCGGAGGTCGCCCTGCAGCTTCGCGGCGGCATGGCGGAAGGAGTCCGAAAGACTGTCCTAACGCACACGGCCCTGAGCGCCCACAACACCTTCGAGCGTCCGGGCGAGGTCATGCCAAAGACTTCAGCAACCGATTTGCGCGGCCCGACACTACGGTGCCTGCTGGAGCCCGCATCCGTCACGCGGCTGGACATCCGTCTCGCCTGAGAGAAGAGCAGCCTGGGAGCTATCGCTCGTAATGGACGGCCGATCAGCTGGACGTATCGCCGTGGTCGTGGGGCAACCCACGTTCTGGGACGCACCGTTCCCGCCGAATCCAGACCACGAAGTAAGGAAGCAAGCATGCGCAAGATCACCGACGAAGAGATCGCCTTCTTTGATGAGAACGGCTACGTCATCTGCCCAAAAGTGCTGCATACGGACGAGCTGGCCCACGTCCAGTCCGAATCGCAGCGGCTGATCGACGATGTGCTCGCCGGCGGCCCCGCAAGCGCCAGGTGCGACCAGGGGCCGGAAGGCATCCCCTTCTATCTGACCTACCTGCACTCCAACCCCAATAGCTTTTCGCTGCGGCTGCTGGCCCACCCATTTGTGGGCGACTTGCTGACGCGCATGGTCGGAGCCGACTTCGTGCCGCTGTGGGAGGCGCTGGTCTTTAAGCTGCCGGGCAATGGCTCTTCGGTCCCCTGGCACCGGGACGACCAATCTATCATCGGGGAGGAGCGGGTGTTCAACATCGACATCTACCCCGACCGCTCCACTGTCGAGAACTCCTGTGTCTGGGTCGTGCCGGGCAGTCACCGATGGGATCAGCAAAAGGCCGATCAGTGGGCCGAGCGCGGGCGGCGCGACTTCGACCTGCCCGGGGCCGTTCCCGCAGAGGTGGAACCCGGCGATGTCCTGCTGCACCACGTAAAGGTGCTCCACGGCAGCGCCGTCAACCGGAGCGGCGCGCTGCGGCGCGTCATCTACTTCGACAGCCGCGCCACGAGCTGGAACGAGAGGTACAACTGGTTTGCGCGCGAGGTGCTGGAGAAGCGTTGCCTGCTATACCAGTATGCGCTCCACGAGCGCAGGACCGACCCGTACCCGAGTGACGACGAAGCGTTCGGCTACGCCGTGCCGGAGGGGATGCCCGTCTGGAAGCCAGGCGATCCAGTGGACCGGTATGCGCGGCGCGAAGGATAGCCGGTGGACTTAGGGAATTAAGGGGGGACTGTTGCCATGGATCTCCAATTAGCGGGACAGGTGGCCGTCGTCGTGGGTGGCGCGCGGGGCCTGGGGCATGCCATCGCCGCCGCATTCTGCGCCGAGGGAGCCGCCATTGTTCTTGTCGACAGGGATACCGAAACGGCTTTGGTCGCGCAGGACCTGCAATCGGCCAGCAGCGACGCTGGAGCTGTAGGCTATGTCGCGGACGTGACGGACTTCGCGGCCATGCAGGAGATCGCCTCCGAGCTGCGGCAGCGCTTCGGGCGCTGCTGCGACCATGTCGTCCACGCCGCTGCCATCGGCTCCGGAAAGCTCGGTTTTCCCTTTTGGAACCTGGACCCCGCCGACTGGGAGCGCGTGCTGCGGGTCAACCTTATCGGAGCCGTCAACGTCGCACACGCCTTCGCTCCGGGCATGGCCGAGGCCCGCCGCGCGGGTACATTGCTGTTCCTCGCCTCGGTCGCCGGGCAGATCGGCTCGCAGACGGACCCGCCCTACAGCGCCTCAAAGGCGGGATTGATCAACTTCACCCAGTGCGCCGCGCGAGACCTGGCACCGTATGGGGTGCGCGTCAACGCGCTCTGTCCGGGAATGGTTAAAACCGCCCTGAACCGCTCGGTCTATGAGGCTTGGGCCGCCCGGCAGCCCGAAGAGATGCAGCAGCTTTCCTACGAGGAGTGGGCGGACGATAAGATCCGTCGGCTGGTGCCGCTTGGCCGGTGGCAGGAGCCAGAGGACATCGCGGCGATGGCGGTATTCCTGGCATCGCCCCGGGCGGGGAACGTCACCGGCCAGACGATCAACGTCGATGGCGGATACGTAATGCACGGGTGAAAGGGATTGAGCCGGTATGGATGTAGCGGAGAAGGTAGTCATCGTGACCGGAGCTGCCTCCGGGATCGGGGCGGAGATCGTCCGCCTGTTCCTCGGGGCGGGCGCACGGATGGTCGCCGTGGACGTTGACCCACAACTGCCTGATGCAATGGAGGGCCTGACGAACGACTATCCGGGCAGGCTTCACTGCGTGGTGGGGGATGTGGCGCTTGAGGAGACGGCGCTCACCTACGCGCGCACGGCGCTGGAGGCGTATGGCAGGATCGATGTGATGATCAACAATGCCGCCGTCTCCTACGTGAAGCAGATTGCCGAGCATACGCCGGAGGAGTGGGACCGAGTGATGACCGTCAACGTCAAGTCGATCTACTGGTCCGCCCGGGTGGTGGTGCCGGAGATGAAAAGGACGGGCGGTGGGCTGTTCCTCAACACTGGCTCTATCTCGTCGGTGGTCGGTCTGCCGGGCCAGGGGGCGTATGGGCCATCGAAGGGAGCCGTCGTGCAACTGACCCGTCAAATGGCCATTGATTATGCCCCCGACAACATCCGGGTCAACGCCGTCTGCCCCGGTACGGTGGATACGCCGCTGGTGCGAAAGTCTGCGGAGGATTCCGGCGACCCCGAAGCATTCCTGGAAGGACTGAAGGCGGCGCATCCCATTGGCCGCATTGCTCAGGCTGAGGAGATCGCGCAATTCTATCTGTTTCTGGCCTCAGACCACGCGCGCTTCTTCACCGGCGCAGTACTCATGATCGACGGCGGGTTCACCGCCCAGTAGTTTTGGGGCACAACGGGACAAGTAAGGAAACACCATGATTTACCACCCCTGGCGGCGATTCCCCCTGGCGGTCACGCTCCTGGCGAGCGCCGCCGCATCCATAGCCTGTACGCTGCGCCCCTCACCAGCGGACGGATCGGCCTCCACACGTTCCGCGCCCCTGCCGTCCGCCTCGGCGCAGGCGCTGCTGTTCACGTATCGCCGCGATGACACGGCGCCGGGACAGGTCACGCGTATCCGCATCAACGCCGCGCGCGTCGCCGCGTCACCGATCCAGCAGAACGTCTTCGGCAATTTCGTGGAGCACCTGGGGGGCGTCGTCTATGAAGGTATCTGGGCGCAGGTCCTGCTCAATCCGAACCTGGAGCGGATCGAGGAGCGCGACCCCGAACCGGCGGCGTGGAACCTGACGGGAGGTGCCTGGCAGGAAGGGGGCTACCTGTCGCCGCGCTGTGTACGTCTTGCCGATGCCGACGACGCGCTGAGTCAGCGCATATTCCTCCCCACGCACCGTACGCGGAAGTATTCTCTTACCCTCTATGCGCGTACGCCGCAGGGCGCGGGACAGATGACCCTGACGCTGCGGCGCGGGGAGGGCTTGGCCGGACCGGTGGCGCTGAAAGTACCCGTCAATGTTGCACCCAGTGGCGACGGCAGGTGGGAAAAGCGGACGCTCCGATGGCAACTGCCTGCGGGAGCGCTGACCCAAGGCGAACCTGCGCGGTTCTCGCTCACTCACTCCGGCGGCAAAGCCATTGACGTGGACCAGATCGAAGTTTTCCCCGACGACGCGGTGAACGGCATGGATCCGGACGTGATCGCCAAGGCGCGCGCCTGGCGCATTCCCCTCCTGCGCTATCCCGGCGGCAACTTCGTCAGCGGGTACCACTGGCGCGACGGGGTCGGGCCGCGCGCCCAGCGCCCCACACGCCGCAATCCGGCCTGGGGCGGCATCGAGCCGAACCATTTTGGAACCGATGAGTTCCTGGATTTCGCCCGCCGCATCGGCGCGACCGCGCACTTCTGCGTCAACGCCGGGGACGGCACGCCGGAAGAGGCGGCGGCGTGGGTGCGCTACTGCAATGCCAAGTCGCTCCGCGTGCCGGTGTGGGAGATCGGCAATGAACTATACGGCGGCTGGCAGATCGGCCACACGGATGCGGCGGGCAACGCCGCCCGATTCGTGCGCTTCCGCGACGCCATGCTCAAGGCGGACCCGCGCATTAAGATCATCGCCACCGGCAGAGGCGATGAGTTTCAGCCCGAGGGACTAGCGCGTGGCGACGCTTGGAACGAAGCGGTACTGCGCGCTGCGGCGCAAAGCGGTGCACGGCTTCCCGAATGGCTTTCCGCCCACCCCCTCGTCCCGTTACCCGGCGATCTGCACAAGATGCCTTATGCCGACCAATATGAGAGCGCGATGGCGCACCCGGCCTTCCTCGACCGGACGCTCCTGCCCACGCTGATCCGGCGTATCCGCAGTCTCTACGGGTCTGACGCTCCGACCCGCATTGCCCTGACCGAGTGGGGAATCATCGTCGGGGGCGACCGGTGGTGGGAAAGCCCGAACCACGACGTCCAGCGGGCGCGATCTTTAACGCGTTGACGCTCAACGCGCTGCTCCACCACAGTGATTGGGTAACGCTTGCCAACATGACCGGCCTCATGCACGGCGGCGGCATCGAGAAGCCCAATGGCGTAGTGATCGTCGATCCCCAATACTACACGCAGCAGTTGTATGCCGCCGCCCGCCCCGTTACCCGGTCGCGACGCAGTGGGTTGGGCCGGGCCGTGACGTGCCCCGGCGCGGCTACCTGCCAGCAGTCACTGACGTACCGGACATTGACGTGTTTAGCGCTCTGGGAGATAGACGGCGGACGCTGGTCGCTTTTGTCGTCAATCGCAATCGGACGGAGGCGCGTCTCGTGCGGCTGAACGTGGACGGATTTGCCGCGAAACAGGTTTCGGCAACCATTCTGTCGGCGCCCGATCCGCGAGCGCGCAACACATGGGAACGTCCCGACACGGTCGCCACCGCGCCTGTTTACGGTGCCGCCACAGGAGGAGGTCCGGGTGGAGCGTTTCGTTACCGCCGCACTCCTGGTCGTCTTCACGTTCCGCGGTGCGCAAGGGCATTAACTGCTGTAGTGTTCTGTTGATTATCAGTCGCTTCCTGCGCGAAAACCAGGCAACAGCTTACCCTGCTCTTGCTCTCGAAAGCAGATCACACCCTCCGGCACGGAACTTGCATCGTTACCAGAATAGGACAGCTAATGAACAACATCATCCCCGATACGATGTACGTCCCGCGCTTCCTGGGCGAGGGCAGGATCGGCCCTATTGAAAAACTCGTGCCGGAGCCGGGCCTGGACAGCTCGCCCCATACAGGTGAAGGCGAATGCGCTGTGGGTCCGAGCAGGGTCAGTTCTTCAACGGTACGGAGGTGACGCCGGGGCATGAAAGCGGGAGTCGTCGCGGCGGCGGGGCCGGAACCACCACCCCTGTAGGCGCCGCTGGCATCGTCTTCCTGATGGACTTCTGCGGGGAGTGCCGGAGCTGCTTGCGCGGGCGCACCAACTGCCCGCTGGCAAAGCGCGGCGATATGGGTTTCAACCGCGATGGCGGCTACGGTGCCTATGGGTGGTCAACGAAACCATATTTTCCCCGTGGGGGAGGACATTTCGCCCGCCGAGGCGACGTGCTGCTCGACATCATGGGCACCGGCGGCCACGCCATCGAGCGGAGCACTGAAGATGGAGCTGGCGATAGGATCCCTCGTGGTCGGCGCGGGTCCTATCGGCCTGGGCGTCCTCGCCATGGCGCGGCTCCTGCTCGGTGAGGGTCTGCCTGTTTTTGTCACCGATGTGGTGCCGTACCGCCTCAACCTGACCAGACCTTGGCGGTCAGCCCTGGACGTGCGCGAGCAAGCCCCCAGGACGGGCTGCGCGCGCACGGGCAGGAGCGCGTGGACGTGGCAATTGACACGAGCGGCAACGCCCTGGCTCGGCAGGCCGCCCTACCAGCCATTGACCGGGACGGTTCACTCGTCTGCGTCGGTCACGGTGGCGAACTGACGCTGAATGTTAACCGCGACGTGATCGCCCCGGAGCGCGCGGTGCTGGGCAGCGAATACTTCCGCTATGATGAGCTGCCCGCCAATCTGGAGCGCCTGCGCGTCCATCGCCCACCTGAACAGATCATCACGCACCGCTTTGGGGTGGATGAGATTCAGGGCGTTCGAGACATTCTGGAAGGGCGAGACCGGCAAGGTGGTGATCGAGCAATGAGTACAGCGGGGCGCAGCAGCGGAACCATAAAAGTCGCTCTCGTCGGCGCAGGGGCTGGGGATTGCAGCATGCCCGCGTCTTTCTCAATCCCGACGTTCATCTGTGCGCTGTCGTGGGGCGGACCCGGAGAAGACAAGGCGCCGGGCGGAGCAGTTCCGGGCGCGCCCTTATTTCGATATTGCCGAGATGCTGGAGCGCGAGCGTCCCGACCTCGTCAGCATCTGCCTGCCGGGCAGGGCATTTCGATGTTACGCTGCACAGGTGATCCAGGCCGGTTTCCCGCTGCTGGTGGAAAAGCCGCTGGTGTTCGAGCTGGAGGAAGCGGACCGGCTTCTCAGGAAGCGCAGAAGCGGGACCTCTTTTTTGCTATCAACTTCAATCATCGCTACGCGCGGCCCGTTCAGGCACGTGAAGCGATAGCGAATGGCTGCGTCGGCGATGCCGTGTTCGCGACCTGGCGCTTCGGCGAGAAGACCGCGCGATCACCCCCATGCGAACCTGATAGAAACGCAGTGTCACGGCTTCGACATGCTGGAGTTCCTCTGCGGCCCTATCGCGTCCGTATCGCCCGAGATGACTGACAAGACGGGGGGGGGTTTTCGTACCCTGGCGGTGGCGATTCGATTCTAAAGCGGCGCGGTCGGCAGTCTGGTGGGGACCTACGACTCGTGGTTTGCCTACGCGGGCACGCACGTGCGGGAAGTGAGCGGCACGCGGGGCCGCATGGTGGTCTAAGACAGGGTGCGCCGGTACTCCTTTCAGGCTGGGGGGAGCTAGACCGCCGAGGTCTGGCAGGCCGGGTACTTCAACGACCGCGACCGCGAGTTCCAGCGCACCTTCGATTCGTACATGGAGGCGATGCTGAGCGCGTTCCGGCAGGGCGCGCCGCCGCCGGCGCCCGCCGCGGCCGGGCGGCGCGCGCTGGCTCTGGCCTATGCCGCTATTGAATCTTTCCAATCCAGCAGGCACGTGTCCCTGCGATAAGCCAACGGTTCCCGAGTCCAAACTGCCAATCCCTATCCTCTTACGGCACCTGAATCCAAACCGCCGCTGGAATCATCCAATAGAAAACAAATCCTGGGAGAAGATATATCTGTGCAGATACCCCGACCGGAATACCCGCGCCCGCAGTTCGTCCGCCTGGACGAAAGCAGCGGACGCCCTGAGTGGCTGTGCCTGAATGGTGAGTGGCAGTTCGAGATCGATGCCGGTGACAGCGGCAAGGAGCGCGGCCTGCTGGAGCGCGAGCTAAGGGGAAGCATCCTCGTTCCCTTCTGCCCGGAATCGGAGCTTTCCGGCGTCGGCGATACGGACTTCCTGCACGCGGTCTGGTACCGGCGCGCGGTGGCGATCCCGGAGGCGTGGCGCGGCAGGAGCGTCCTGCTCCACTTTCAGGCAGTGGACTATGACGCGACGATCTGGGTAGTCTCGAACGCGACCGGCGGGAAGGCGAAGGAGGTCGGGCGTCACCGGGGCGGCTTTACGCCGGTCACGTGCGACCTGCGCGGACTGGCGGAGGCGGGGGAGACGATCACGATTATCCTGCGTGCCCGGGACGAGAACCGCACTTCCCAGCCGCGCGGCAAGCAATCCACCCAGTACGCGCCCTACTCCTGCTTCTACACCCGGACCACCGGCATCTGGCAGAGTGTCTGGATGGAGCCAGCGCCGGATATTCATCTGCGCCGCCCCCGCCTCACGCCGGATGTAGCAAACTCCTGCATCCGGCTGGAGCAGCCGCTTTCCGGGAACCGCAAAGGGTACCGCCTGCGGGCCAGGGTACGGGACGCCAGCGGTGTTGTCGTCGAAGCCGACTGCCGCGCCGACCTCGACCTGTCGCCCCGCCTTGACCTGAAGATTCCCGATGACCGCCTGCGTCTGTGGTCGCCTCGCGATCCGCACCTCTACGGCCTGGAGATCGAACTGCTCAATGGCGCGGGCCGGGTCGTGGACCGGGCGCAGAGTTACGCAGGCCTTCGCGGTGTCGCCCTGGACGGCATAAAGGTGAGGATCAACGGCGAGAGCGTCTTTCAGCGACTGGTGCTGGATCAGGGCTATTACCCGGACGGCATGATGACCGCCCCGACGGACGACGCCCTGGTAAAAGACATCGAGTTTTCGCTTGCCGCCGGGTTCAACGGCGCGCGCCTGCACCAGAAGGTCTTCGAGGAGCGGTTCCTGTACCACGCCGACCGGCTGGGGTACCTCATCTGGGGGGAGTTCGCCGACTGGGGGTGCAGCGGGCAGGGACCGTCCCATGACCACCAGCAGCCCGGCATCACCTATGCCGCCCAGTGGCTGGAGGCGCTGGAGCGCGACTACTCGCACCCGTCGATCATCGGCTGGTGCCCGCTCAACGAAACGGCCCAGAACCTGCACGACCGGATCACCATGCTCGACGATGCCACGCGCGCCCTGTTCCTCGCCACCAAGGCGATGGACACCACCCGCCCTGTGCTGGACACTTCCGGCTATGCGCACCGTGTCGCGGAATCCGACATCTACGACTCGCACGACTACATCTACGAAAAAGACTTCGCCGAGGGCCTGCGCAAGTTCACCTGGCGGCACTCCGGCTTTCCCGAAGGGCGGGCCTTCGCCAACCCGCACACCGAGCCGCCGACCGGGACCAGCACGACGCCGCGCACCGCCTGGTCGCTCCCCTGGCGCGGTCAGCCGTATTTCGTCAGCGAGTTCGGCGGCTTCAAGTGGAACCCCGACGCCCCGATCAAGAGCGCGCAGGAGAACCAGACCGAGCGCAAGACCAGCTGGGGCTACGGCTCCGACCCGGTGGACTTGGAGGACTTCTACGCCCGCTTCGAGGCCGTCTGCAATGTCCTGCTCGACAACCTCTTCATGTTCGGCTACTGCTACACGCAGCTGACAGACATCTACCCCGAGGAGAACGGCATCTACGACTTCCACCGGAAGCCCAAGTTCGACATCGACCGCATTCGGGCGATCCAGGAGCGGATCGCCGCCATCGAGCGCGAGGCCGGGGAATAGACGCGCATGTTCGCGATGTCCTACTTCCGCACCGAGTCCGAGGCGCTGCACCTGGCCGTCAGCGAGGACGGCCTGCGCTGGGAGCCGTTGAACGGGAACCGGCCCCTCCTTCACGGCACTCACGGCGCGGGGAGGCTGCGCGACCCGTTCGTGTTTGCCGACCAGGGCGGCCTGTTCCACCTTTTGGCGACGGTCGGCTGGCACAGCGACAGCATCGTCCACGCCGTCTCCGACGATCTGCTGGACTGGTCGGAGCAGCAGCTTCTGCCCATCATGGGCGACGTGCCTGGCGTGCGCAACTGCTGGGCTCCCGAGTGCTTCTTCGATTACGAGGAAGGACTGTATCGAATCATCTGGTCGTCCTCGGTCACGGAGCCGAGCGGCGCGTCGGACGGGAACCACCTTATCTGGGAGGCGACGACGAAGGATTTCGCGTCCTATTCGGCGCCGCGTCTCTTCTTTGACCCCGGCTACAGCGTGATCGACGCCACGGTGGCCTACCATGAGGGCCTGTACCTGATGGCTTTCAAGGACGAGCGCGGCAACAACGAGCAGCCACTACACCCTGGCGAGACATGGAAAGCAATCTGTATCTGCGCCGCGCCCCGCGCCACCGGCCCCTTCACGGAGATCAGCGAGTTCATCACGCCCTCGCTCACGGAAGGTCCGACCCTCTTTCGGCGCGCGAGCGGCGACGGGTGGACGCTATTCTTTGATTTCTTCATGAAGGGGCGTTCGGCGCGCTCGCCAGCCCCGACGGTGTCCACTGGGGGGACATCACCGATCAGGTGCACTTCCCGTCCGGCCCGCGCCACGCTAGCGTGTTCCCCGTCAGCGAGGCGGTCGGTCGGAACCTGATGCTGCGGTGCTGCGGTGCGGACGCGCAGGCGTGAGTCCCGCCTGGGGTGGGGTGAGAGCGTGCCCTGCAAGGGGAACTGACCCACCATCTGGGCTACGACAAACACGCGCCTGAAGGCAAGAACAGCGGCAACTCCCGCAACGGCACCTCCGCCAAGACCGTCCAGGGCAAGCGCGGCCAAATGCAGATCGAGGTGCCCCGCGACCGCAACAGCGAGTTCGAGCCCCAGCTCATCAAGAAGGGGCAGACGCGCTTCGACGTCATGGACGAGAAGATCATCTCCTTGTATGCGCGCGGCATGACCACGCGCGAGATCCAGGGGCACCTGCACGAGATCTACGGTGTTGACGTCTCGCCCAGTCTTATCTCCACCGTCACCGATTCCGTTCTGGAGGAAGTGCGCGAGTGGCAGAACCGCCTGCTCGACCCAATCTACCCGATTCTGTATCTGGACGCACTGCAGGTCAAGGTCAAGTCCCAGGGGCGCGTCGTCAACAAAGCCATCTACTTCGCCTTTGGCGTCAACCTCTTTGGCCGCAAGGAAGTGCTGGGCATCTGGGCCGCCGAAACGGAAGGTGCCAAGTTCTGGCTGCAGGTGATCACGGAACTGAAGAACCGCGGCGTGCAGGACATCTACATCGCCTGCGTGGACGGGCTGCGCGGCTTCTCCGAAGCCATTGAGGCTGTTTATCCCCGCACGCAGGTACAGATCTGTCTGGTACACCTGGTGCGCTACTCGCTCAGCTATGTCGCTCACAAAGACCGCAAAGACGTGGCCAGCGACTTGAAGAGCATCTACCAGGCAGCCACCCTGGAAGAAGCCGAGCGGCAGCTGGCGCTTTTTGACTAGAAGTGGCAGCAACTCTACCCGCTGATCGCCCGCTCCTGGCGTGCCAACTGGGCCAAAGTGGCTAGTACGTCCAGTACTTCAGCAAGGGGTTGGTGGGGGTGGACGCGCAAACAGGCAAGTTCCTGTGGCGGTTCGATAAGACGCAGGACACGCGCTTCGGAGTGCACGCAGCCACGCCCGTGGGCGTAGGCAGTACCATTTACTCCGCTTCCGCAGCAGGGGGAGGATTAGCCCGGCTCCAGGCGACGGGCGGTGCGATTACGGCAGAATCGGTCTACGTCGAGCGCAAAGCGCCCAATGCGCTCGGCGGTGCGGTCAAGGTGGGCGACTACCTGTACGGAACGACGAACGCCGTCCTGCTCTGCACGGAATATTCGAACGGCAAGGTGCGGTGGGAAGAGCGCTCGGTGGGGCCCGCGTCCGTCTGCTATGCCGACGGTCGCCTCTACGTCCGGGGCGAGAACGGGGACGTCGCGCTGGTCGAGGCAACTGCCGCAGGCTACCGGGAACTGGGCCGCTTCACGCCGCCCGGCCAACCCGAGCGGGGCGGGGCCAAAGCCTGGCCGCATCCGGCGGTTGCGAACGGGCGCCTTTACATTCGTGACCTGGGCTCACTCTGGGTGTACGACATCCGCCAAGCCGCCGCATCCCGGTAGACACTGCCCCCCTCAGCTGTATTTGCAGGCGGCTAAATCGGGAAGGTGCGGAACCCCGGAATGTTAAGAACGAGAAACAGGAGCGTCCAAAGCGCCGCCATCAGGATGTCGCCGATGACCAGCCCGATGAAAAACGGAAGCGCGGCGCGGAACAGGTGCACGCCGCCGTAGCGCAACAGGGACGCTTTAAATATCCAGCCGAGTAGCGTCGGGAACCACAGCCAGTCCATCGTAAAGGTGTTGGCGACAACGTAGCCGATGGGGTGGAACGGCCACCACACGAAACGAGCGCGAAGAACTGTTAGCGCAGTGGTGACGCCCCCGCCGAACAGGACCGCCAGCACCCGCGGCACATCGGTCATGGCCGGGTTATTAATGCGGTTCTGGAGCAGGTCGTAGGGCACCTTGCCCATTGTTGCGTACCAGGTGTTCACGTTCGCCGTGGTCGCTCCATACGTATAGAAGATGTACAGGCACGAAAGCCACGAACCGACAAGAGCGGAAACCGTAGCCAGCGCAAGAGCAAGGGAAAGCCCGCGCAGGCTTACCCCCGCAGTGCGCGCGATCTTCATGCCGTCTAACTGGTTGGGCATCATATGTGAGCGGTAATCCAGCTCGAACCACTCGAAGCGAGCCAGCGCCGTCAGGTCCTGAGGCATGTAGCGGCCCTGCCCACCGATGTCGAGCAGAATTCCATGTGGGTTAAAGAGCGCCGCCATTACCCAGGGCAGCCCGACCTCGGCCCGGATGCGCGTGTAGGTGACCATGAACAGCCCGTACAGCAAAAAAAAGAGCAGAGCGACGTACCAGGTCATGCCGATCGCAATGGCGAACACGCCCATCATTATAATTGCCGCCAACCCGCCGAAGATAGCCATTCGGTAAGACATAGCCTCGTCAGAATCGTCGGGTCCTCTGCCGGTGCGCGCTTTCTCCCAGCAGTCAACAAGATGATGCCGGGTGGCGTACAGCGACAGCAGCGCGATGGCGAGAAATGCGCCGGTTCCCTGTTCCATAATATACGGCATCCGGGCGCTCGACTGCGACCGTCCCGCATCGTTGAAGCCGAACGCGGCGCTGAGTATGAGTTCTCCCTTGCCCACCAGATAAAAGAGCCAGCAGGACAGGCTCACGTCGACGGGCAGCAGAAACGACAGTCCGATAGCGATCGGGTAAAAGGCAAGCGTAAAGTAACCCACCGCCCTCCAGGGATGGACGTTTTCGAGCATCCGGCCCAGGTTCAGCGAATCGTCCGGCTTGAGATGCAGGTACGGGATAGATGGCGCGAACGTTTGGCTCGCGCTATTGATGGATTGGAGCACGGCGGGGATCAGAATTCCCAGCCAAAGGAGCCGGTTTCGCCAGAAAGGGACCGCGCCTTCCCTATCCGGTCCCACGGCCCCGCCGCCGGTCATCTCCAGCGGAATCTGGGCGACAGGAAACGGGAGCTTCTCGTAGTCCATCCACGGTCGGCGCAGGAGCGTATTCAGGCAGTAGCCCCAGAAGAGCAGGGTGAGCAGGAATCCCGACCAAGCGAGAATCGGCACGGTCCATGCGCGCCAGACAGCGGGGTCGGAAAGATGTCTCTGCCCCTCATAGAACCCTTTGATTGCCTCGGGGT
>JAUJOK010000106.1 GCA_030447685.1 Armatimonadaceae bacterium | reverse complement strand
ACGTGGGCACTGCCGATCTACCGAGCGCGGGTCCCCCGACAACGGCACACCCGTCCTAACCGGCTGGTTGCGGCGCTGGTCCGTCGCGGACATCGGCCGGATGCGTGCGCCGGAGTAACTTTCGGTGCCTGGCGTAACCTCTGAAAACGACAAGATATCCTCGACTTCTGAACAGTGGATCGTAATTCGGCTCTTCCGCGTCCTGCGGAAGTGCGGATGCCCCGGATGCGCCCCTACAGGGACAGCAGTCGGGGCGGGGACGGTCGAGAGAGCCGTCCGCCGAGGAGAACTGCGCCGCCGAACCTTGTGTGATCCACATTCATGCCCGCAATCCTAGCAACGATGGCGTCCCCGCGCATCCCAACGCCTCTACTTCCCGTTACCGGTTCCTGTATTGTCCAGCACGGCCTCGAACACCTCCGGCCCCACCTGTGCACGATGTTGTCGAAGGGGTACTCCAAGGCAAATCCCACCATCAAGGCATACGTGACGTACAGCGCCCCAAAGACAACGGCCGTTGTCCCATTGTGCTCCTCTCGCAGCGCCAGCGGCACCCGCCGACGCACCAGAACGAGGCCCGCGACCGCAAGCCCCACAGCCACCGAGACCGCCAGAACCCCCCCATAAAGTCGTCGCCACAACAGACCTCGTCCCTTGTGACTCATACTAAGCTACTCTACGGTCTCAGGTTACACACCGCCGCACTCCCTAGTCGTCTTCACGTTCCGCGGTGCGCAAGGGCATTAGCTGTTGTAGTGTTCTGTTGATTATCAGTCGCTTCCTGCGCGAAACCAGGCAACAGCTTACCCTGCTCTTGTGATTTGCTCGAAAGCAGATCACACCCTCCGGCACGGAGACACATCGTTACCAGAATAGGACAGCTAATGAACAACATCATCCCCGATACGATGTACGTCCCGCGCTTCCTGGGCGAGGGCAGGATCGGCCCTATTGAAAAACTCGTGCCGGAGCCGGGGCCTGGACAGCTCCTTATACAGGTGAAGGCGAATGCGCTGTGTGGGTCCGAGCGGGGTCAGTTCTTCAACGGTACGGAGGTGACGCCGGGGCATGAAGCAGCGGGAGTCGTCGCGGCGGCGGGGCCAGGAACCACCACCCCTGTAGGCGCCGCTGGCGTCGTCTTCCTGATGGACTTCTGCGGGGAGTGCCGGAGCTGCTTGCGCGGGCGCACCAACCAGTGCCTGGCAAAGCGCGGCGATATGGGTTTCAACCGCGATGGCGGCTACGGTGCCTATGAATTGGTCAACGAAACCATATTTTTCCCCGTGGGGGAGGACATTTCGCCCGCCGAGGCGACGATGCTGCTCGACATCATGGGCACCGGCGGCCACGCCATCGAGCGGGCACTGAAGATGGAGCTGGCGATAGGATCCCTGCTCGTGGTCGGCGCGGGTCCTATCGGCCTGGGCGTCCTCGCCATGGCGCGGCTCCTGCTCGGTGAGGGTCTGCCTGTTTTTGTCACCGATGTGGTGCCGTACCGCCTCAACCTGGCCAGAGACCTTGGCGGTCAGCCCCTGGACGTGCGCGAGCAGAGCCCCCAGGACGGGCTGCGCGCGCACGGGCAGGAGCGCGTGGACGTGGCAATTGACACGAGCGGCAACGCCCTGGCTCGGCAGGCCGCCCTACCAGCCATTGACCGGGACGGTTCACTCGTCTGCGTCGGTCACGGTGGCGAACTGACGCTGAATGTTAGCCGCGACGTGATCGCCCCGGAGCGCGCGGTGCTGGGCAGCGAATACTTCCGCTATGATGAGCTGCCCGCCAATCTGGAGCGCCTGCGCGTCCATCGCGCCTACCTGAACCAGATCATCACGCACCGCTTTGGGGTGGATGAGATTCAGGGGGCGTTCGAGACATTCTGGAAGGGCGAGACCGGCAAGGTGGTGATCGAGCAATGAGTACAGCGGGGCGCAGCAGCGGAACCATAAAAGTCGCTCTCGTCGGCGCAGGGGGCTGGGGATTGCAGCATGCCCGCGTCTTTTCTCAGCGTCCCGACGTTCATCTGTGCGCTGTCGTGGGGCGGACCCCGGAGAAGACAAGGCGCCGGGCGGAGCAGTTCGGAGCGCGCCCTTATTTCGATATTGCCGAGATGCTGGAGCGCGAGCGTCCCGACCTCGTCAGCATCTGCCTGCCGAACCAAGGGCATTTCGATGTTACGCTACAGGTGATCCAGGCCGGTTTCCCGCTGCTGGTGGAAAAGCCGCTGGTGTTCGAGCTGGAGGAGGCGGACCGGCTTCTCCAGGAAGCGCAGAAGCGGGACCTCTTTTTTGCTATCAACTTCAATCATCGCTACGCGCGGCCCGTTCAGATGGCACGTGAAGCGATAGCGAATGGCCGCGTCGGCGATGCCGTGTTCGCGACCTGGCGCTTCGGCGGGGAGGGCCGCAGCGATCACCCCCATGCGAACCTGATAGAAACGCAGTGTCACGGCTTCGACATGCTGGAGTTCCTCTGCGGCCCTATCGCGTCCGTATCCGCCGAGATGACTGACAAGACCGGCGGGGGCTTTCGTACCCTGGCGCTGGCGCTTCGCTTCGAAAGCGGCGCGGTCGGCAGTCTGGTGGGGACCTACGACTCGTCGTATGCCTACGCGGGCACGCACCTGCTGGAAGTGAGCGGCACGCGGGGCCGCATCGTGGTCGAAGACACGGTGCGCCGGTACTCCTTTCAGGCAGCGGGGAGCGAGACCGCCGAGGTCTG
>JAUJOK010000105.1 GCA_030447685.1 Armatimonadaceae bacterium | reverse complement strand
ACAGTTCTTGAACTCAACCAGCGCCAACCGTTCGACCGAGCCGTCACCAGGCGACTTGACGGTAACATAGGTGCCATCCCAATCCTGGTCTGGCTCACGGACGTAGAACGTCAGGAACGTTTTATGGTCACTCATTACAAGATGTGGCAGTGGAGCGCCTACATCCCATCTGACAGGGAAATCAAGAGGAACCGCGTGCTGTTCACCTTTGGTCGAAGCGAGTTGGCGCTCCAGATCAAGGACGGCAGTGATAGCGGCCCCGAACTCTTCCCACTCACCGCCTTTGTGCTTGGAAGCCAGGGCTTGAGTGGCTTTGTTTAGCCGTTCCTGTGCTGTAGCTAAACTCTCTTCTATATTGGGTATTGCCTGGCTCACTGGCTATAGTTCACACCGCGCCTAAATATGTGATTATGCCGCATAACGGCGCGCACCCCCTATGCACGGATGGTGCCCAGCCAGCGGTTGGTGTGGATGACAGGCCTGTTGCCCTTGGTGCCCAGGCCGCCGATCTCCACCGCGCCGTTCGTCAGCGCCATCAATGCTTCGGCCAGATTCTCCGACAGATTGCGGTCGGAATTGCTGGGGCCTTCGGCTTCGATAAAATAGACCAGGCGTGGCCTGGGAACGGCGCGCTTCGCCAGATAGTCTTCCGGCCCGTCTTCCGGGGTCGCCTCGCGCACGAAGATGCGGCACCCGCCGCCCTTGGTGGATGCCAGGTTGATGGCCCGGTAGCCGGGTTCGCCCGCCGTAAACTGCGCTTCCGCCAGGCCCACTTCCGAAAGCGGCGCCGTGGTTCCTTCGGGATCCGTGAAGCCGGGCACGAAACCACGCGCGGTCAGGGCGTCGGCGATTTCGGCAAGAGGCAGCGTTTCCCGCTGCGTCGTCCAGATACGGGCGTAGGGCACGCCTCGCTTGCGTTCCGTTGTCGTTTCCATGCGGCTATTTTACCGATTTCGCCGCTTCCTGAACCGCCGATGCCAGCAGTTCCTGGTCATGCGCGGGCAACTTGTGGACATTGCCTTGAAAGGCGAGTGTCCAGTTGGCACGGGGCCAGCGCTTCGGGTATTCCAGCGCATCCACGAACTCCTCCACGCCGACAAAATCGTCCGGGTGCGCGATGATGGCTATGGGCCGAATGGGAAAACGAAACGGATACTCCTCCCCCGCTTTTGTCGAGTCCCAGATATGCGCGTCATCCTCATAGACCGGCCCGGTCACCTCGGCCAGGCCGCCGATGGCTTTTTTGCCGGTGACATAAAACAGCACCGTATCGCCGGGCTTAACCGTTTCCGCCTTCTTGCGGTGGCGGCTTTTCATGCCCGCAATGTCGAAGCCGCGCCGCCGCGACGTTTCAAAGTTCTGGGGAGAAGAGACGAGCAGCCAGTGCGTGGGGGAAGGGTCGTTTTCCGGCATCATGTTTCCTTGCTTCGCGGTTATCGTTCTTCCATTTCCGCATCGGACGCTCTTTTCCCTGCGATTGCGTTCTCGCCTCGGGCAAATAACAAAGGGGACGAGGAGGTGTGGAATGAAACTAAAGCCACCATGACACCATTCAATGATGACCCTTACCGCCCGCGCTACCACTTTACGCCGCGCCAGGGCTGGATGAACGACCCGAAGCCCTTTTTCTGGAACGGCGAATACCACGTCTTTTTCCAGCACAACCCCAACGGCGCGTTCTGGGGCACTATGCACTGGGGCCACGCCCGCAGCCGTGATCTGGTTCATTGGGAAGAGCTGCCCATCGCGCTTGCGCCCACACCCGGCGGCCCCGATGGGGATGGCTGCTTTACCGGCTGCGTGGTTCGCGGAGATGACAAGCGCTTTCATATTCTATACACCGGCATCCCGCGCCTGCACCCGCTGACTCAGGTGCAGTGCCATGCCGTGAGCGACGACCTGATTACCTGGGAAAAGACGCCGGAGCCGGTGATCGATGCGCCGCCGCCCGGCTTTGGCGAGTGCTTCCGCGACCCGCAGGCGTGGAAAGAGGATGACGGTAACTGGTATCAGGTGATCGGCTCGGAGCAGATAGAGCGCAAAGGCGGCGTAGCCCTGCTGTATCGCTCGGATGGAGACGACCTGCGCCGATGGGAATACCTGCACCCGCTGTTCGGCGGCAATTCTTCCGAAACCGGCCATGACTTCGAGTGCCCCGACTTCTTCCCACTGGGGGATAATCGGCAAGTTCTTCTCTCCTCACGCAACAAGACCTGGTGGCATGCCGGCACGTACGATAGCGAGCTTCACCGCTTTACGCGTGACGCCTGGGGGGCCTGCGACAATGGCAGCTTTTACGCGGCTAAAACGCTGCTTGACGGCCACGGGCAGCGTCTGCTGTTCGGCTGGATTCAGGAAACGCGGCCCTCGGAGGCGCAGATCGCGGCGGGATGGAGCGGCGCTTTGTCGCTGCCGCGCGTCGTCACACTCGGCGGGGACGGCCTGCCCCGCTTCACACCCGCGCCGGAACTGGCTGCACTGCGCGGCACGCATCACGCATTTGAAAATCTCAGCCTGACCCGTGACACGATGACGCTGGGCACGTTCCCCGACATGCTGGAAATCGAGGCGCGCTTGGAGCAGGCCACCGGCAATGCCGGGCTGCTTCTGGACTTCGGGGAGCAGCGCGAGCGGCTGGATTTAGCGCAGCCGCCCACCAGCCAGGAGGAACTGACCCTGCGTGTGTTTGTAGACCGCTCCGTCGTCGAGGTGTTTGTCAACGAGCGCATCTGCCATACACATCGCATCTATG
>JAUJOK010000048.1 GCA_030447685.1 Armatimonadaceae bacterium | reverse complement strand
CGCCCGCCGCCCGCCCCGCCCCGGCCCACCCGCCCCGGCCCCGCCCCGTCCCCCCCGCGCGGGGCGCGCGTACCCGGGCGGGGGGCTCGGATGCCCGGCGGCGCGGCACACGTATCAGCGCGCGCTGCGCGCCTACGCCCCGGACAGGGACGGGATGCTGCTCAGCAATACCTGGGGCGACCGTTCGCAGGATGGGCGTGTCAATCATGCTTTTCTGCGGCAGGAAGTCGCGGCGGCGGCAAAGCTGGGTGTGGATGTCGTGCAGATTGACGATGGCTGGCAGCGCGGGCGCACCGCTAACTCGGTAAACAAAGGGGGGGTCTGGGAAGGGTTTTATCAGGCGGACCCCGATTTCTGGACGCCGCACCCGCAGCGATTCCCGCAGGGGCTTGCGCCGCTGGTTGAGGACGCGAAAGAACAGGGACTGCGCTTCGGACTCTGGTTCGCGCCCGATTCAACCGACGACTTCGCCCGCTGGGAGCAGGACGCCGCCACGATCCTGCATCTGCACCGGAGCCTGAGCATCGATTATTTCAAGATAGACGGCGTGAAGCTGCGAACAAAGCGCGGCGAGCGGAATCTGCGCCGCTTTTATGATCGTGTCCTTGCCGAATCGGCGGGGCGCGTGGTGTTCGATCATGACGTTACGGCGGAGGTGCGGCCCGGCTATTTCGGCTGCATCGATGTCGGCCCGATTTTCGTCGAGAATCGGTATACGGATTGGCACCGCTACTGGCCGCACGCGACGCTGCGTAACCTGTGGAAGCTGGCGCGCTACATCGAGCCGCTGCGGCTTCGCATGGAGTTTCTGAACCATACCCGTAATGTTCCTTTATACGCGGGCGATGCGCTCGCGCCCGCCGCGTACTCTCCGGCGTATCTGTTCGCGACCGTGATGTTCGCGTCCCCTCTGGGCTGGTTTGAAGCATCCCACCTGCCGGACACGTATAAGAATGAGGCAGCGTCGCTGGTGCGCGTTTGGAAAGCGCATCGCCAGGAGATCTTTAGCGGGTGTATTTTCCCCATCGGAGAACCCCCCGACGGAACCGCCTGGACCGGCTTCGTTTCCGTCGCCGCTGACCGCGCCAGTGCGTATGCGCTCCTGTTCCGGGAGCGGAACGACCGGGCGCACGGGTTTCTGGATATGCCCTTGCTGTCCGATGCCGGCGAACGAGAGGTGGAGATATTGGCGGGCGACGGCTCGCTTTCGCTGCCTGAGAACGGACGCCTCACGGCCACGATTCCCGATATGCGCGGGTTCCTTTTCGCGCAAATAACAGTGAGCAGGCGTGAAGAAGCCGATGAGGGCTTTCAGGAAAGGCAAATATGAGATTCGTCTCCCACACGCGCGGCTTCTTCTGCGCGGCATTTCTGCTGTGCTTTTGGAGCGCCGCGCTGGCAATGGTGACGCACGCGCAGCCGCCGCCACAGACCGCCCCGATGCCGGTGAAGCCTTTGCCGGAGGGCGGCGTATCGCTGCTTCCGGCGGACGCGCTGACTGCCTTCAAAGTCGTCGGCGCGACGGGCAGCGTCGAGATGACCACGGTGCCGGTCGCGGGGCAGCCGTTCACCCAAGCGCTGCGTCTGCGTACCAGACGGGGGCGGCTTGCCAATGTCTACGCGGTTCAGATTCAGGCGACACCGACCGCGCCGGTGAAGAAGGATGATGTGCTGCTGGCGACCTTCTATGTCCGGTCGGTCGAGGGCGGGCAGCCCGAAACCGGCGAGGCCGAGACGCAGTTTGTTTTCGAGCGTGCCGGGGAGCCGTACACCAAGTCGGTGGAAAAGACTATTCAGATACCGCGCGGCGAGTGGCGGCGAATCGACGTGCCGTTCCGCGCCGCCGAAGACCGGGAGGCGGCGGGCAATCACATCAACTTCCGCCTCGGCTACCCGCCGCAGGTAATCGAGATCGGCGGTATCTCCGTCGTCAACTACCAGAACCGGGTCGCCCTGAACGATCTGCCGCGCACCCCAAGCACCTATGCGGGCCGTGAACCCGGTGCGCCGTGGCGCAAAGCGGCGCAGGCGCGCATCGAGAAGATTCGCCGGGGCGACCTGACCGTGCGTGTCGTGGACGAAAACGGTAAGGCGGTTCCCGATGCTCAGGTTTCGGTTCAGATGCAGCGGCACGCCTTCCCCTTCGGCTCGGCGGTTGCCGCTGAGATGCTTCTGGGCACTGGCCCGGACAACGTGAAGTATCGGGAGATTATCACGAAGCGCTTCAACCGCGTGGTCATGGAGAACGACCTGAAGTGGCCGGAATGGGAACGGAATCGCCGCCGCGCCCGGCAGGGGGTGGCCTGGCTGCGCGCTCGGAATATCGAGGTGCGGGGGCATAACCTGGTCTGGCCGTCGTGGCGCTATTCGCCGCAGGGGCTGGAATCGCTGAAAAGCGACCCGAACGCGCTCGCCCGGCGTGTCCGCGAGCATATCCGGGACGAGGCGGGCGCGATGCGCGGCCTGCTGGTGGATTGGGATGTGATTAACGAGCCGTTCGACAACCACGATATTATGGACGTCCTGGGTAATGACGTGATGGTGGAATGGTTCCGGCTGGCCCATGCCGCCGACCCGACGGCGCGGCTGTTCCTGAACGACTACCCGCCGCTGGACGGTGCGGCGACAAATAATGCGCATCTGAACAGATTCGAAAAGAACCTGCGGTTCCTCCAGAACCGGGGCGCTCCGCTCGGAGGCATCGGCTTTCAGGGCCACTTCGGCGGCAACGTCATTCCGCCGGAGCGAGTGATTTCCGGTCTGGATCGCTTCGCTAAGCTCGGTCTGCCCATCGCCATCACGGAGTTCGATGTCAATACCACCGATGAGCAGTTGCAGGCCGATTATCTGCGCGACTTTATGACCGCCGTTTTCTCGCATCCGGCAGCCAATCAGTTCATTATGTGGGGCTTCTGGGAGGGCCGCCACTGGCTGCCCGATGCCGCCCTGTGGCGCAGAGACTGGACCATCAAGCCTAACGGCCAGGCGTTCCTTGACCTGGTGTTCAACCAATGGTGGACCGAGGCGAACGGCAAAACGAACGATAAAGGCATCTACCAAACGCGCGGGTTTTTGGGTGACTACGAAATCACCGTCACGGCGAATGGGAAAACGAAAACGGTGCCTGCAAAACTGACCACGAGCGGCGGCGCAAAGCTGACCGTCCGCCTGCCCTGACGAAACCACGCCAACTGAAGGAGACATAAGATGCCCCCTGCGCCGAATGTTATCGTCTTTTTCACCGACCAGCAGCGGTGGGATTCCACGGGAATAAACGGCAATCCGCTGGATTTGACACCGAACTTCGACCGGATGGCGCAACGCGGCACGCACGCCGCGCAGTCGTTCACCTGCCAGCCGGTTTGCGGCCCGGCCCGCTCGTGCCTCCAAACCGGGCTGTACGCAACGACGACCGGCTGCTGGAAGAACGGCATCCCGCTCTCCCCGGAGCACAGAACGCTCGCCCATTACTTCCGTGAGGCGGGCTACGCCACCGGATATATCGGCAAGTGGCATCTGGCTTCCGGGGAGAGTGGGCCGGTTACGGAGGAGCAGCGCGGCGGCTACGATTACTGGCTGGCCGCGAACGCGCTGGAAATGACCTCGGACGCCTACGATACGGTGGTCTATGACAACGAGAATCGGGCGGTCAAGCTGCCCGGCTACCGCGTGGACGCGCTGACGGATGCGGCGATCCGCTTTATCGAGGCGCGGCAGGAGAACCCGTTCTACCTGTTCCTGTCTTTTCTGGAGCCGCACCACCAGAACCACCGTGACGATTACCCCGCGCCCGACGGTTACGCGGAGCGTTACCGGGGACGCTGGATTCCGCCCGATCTGGCCGCGCTGGGCGGGTCGGCGCACCAGCACCTGGAGGGGTATTGGGGCATGGTCAAGCGGCTGGACGAGGCGCTGGGACGGCTTTTCGACACGCTGAAAAGCCTGGGCCTCAGGGAAAACACGATTGTACTTTTCACCTCCGATCATGCCTGCCATTTCAAGACACGCAATGGCGAATATAAACGCTCGTGTCACGAAAGCTCGATACGGGTTCCGACCGCGCTGTGCGGCCCCGGCTTCGATGGCGGCGGGCGCGTGCCGGACCTGGTCAGCCTGATCGACCTGCCCCCGACGCTGCTTCATGCCGCCGGTCTGCCGGTGCCGCCGCAGATGCAGGGCCGTTCGCTGCTGTCACGGACGCAGAGCGGCGGAAGGGATGCGTGGCCGGGCGAAGTCTTGGTCCAGATCAGCGAGTCGCAGGTGGGACGCGCCGTACGCACGCAGCGCTGGAAATACAGCGTCTCCGCGCCCGGTAAGCAGGGCGGCAAGGATTCCGCTTCCGAAAAGTATGTGGAAGAGTTCCTGTACGACCTTCAGGCCGACCCCTATGAGCTGACCAACCTTATCGGTCTCGAATCGCACCGGGAAGCTGCCGCCGTGCTGCGCGAGCGCCTTATTCGCCGCATGGTTGAGGCGGGCGAAGCTGAACCGATTATCGAAGCCGCTCCTGTGCGCCCCAGCGGTCAGCGCCGCGTTACCGCCGAAGAAGCGCGCGCTTAAAGGGTTTCACCGGGGTCTGAAGAGCGAACGCCGCGTTGCCGACAATAAAGCCATGCGCTTGTGCCAGTGTCTCAGGAGGCAAAGTGCATGGAAAAGTAAAGGTAACAGCGTCAGCGATGAGTTCAGCGATATCAACGGAAGCTATCCCGGATGAACTGCAGATAGTTCTGGAGCGCGAGCTAATGGACCTGCCGCCCTTGCCCCTGGTGGCGTCTCGCCTGGTCGAAGCGCTGGGCGATACGGAAACGGCGGTCTCAGACCTTTCGCGTCTTATCGGCATGGATCAGGGTATTGCCGCCAAGGTGCTGCGCCTGGTGAACTCTTCGTATTACGGGTTTGCGCGGCAGGTAACGACACTCGGTCACGCTATCGTGATTCTGGGCTTCAATACGGTGCGTAATCTGGCGCTGGCTGTCGCGACCCTGGAAAACTTCCCGATAAGCAAGCAGGCCCCCATCGACCTGAACCATTTCTGGGAACACTCCATCGGGGTAGCTGTCTGCGCGCAGATCATGGCGCGGCGCAAGCGGCTTCCGGTGAAAGTGGTCGAGGAAGCGTTCCTGGCCGGTCTGCTCCACGATATCGGGAAGATGTTCCTGTGCCAGCACTTTCCGGAAAACTATCGGGCGGCGCTGGAAGATGCCTGGGCGGAAAAGGTTCCGATCAGCGTGACGGAAGAGCGCCACTGCGGCGCGGCGCATACCCTGGTGGGCCGCCGGATCGCCGAGCGGTGGAATCTGCCGCCCGCCCTCGTCATGACGATCTCTCTGCATCATAACGTCGCTCAGGCGCAAAGCAACTTCGAGATGGTGGCTGTGGTGAATGCCGCCGACGCATTGACGCGGGCGACCAAGATCGGCTTTGTCGGCGATCCGCTGCCGCCGACCCTTTCACCGGAGGTCGTGAGCTGGCTTCAGGCGGACGCCAAGATGCTCCAGGAGGTGCAGGAGGAGCTGAAGACCCGCGTGCAGGAGGCGCGGGAGTTTTTGAAGCTGGCGACGGGAAAGTAAGGGGTTTTATTGCCCCAGCAGGATCACGAGGATGGTCGTGACCACCCACAGGCCGATGTTGACCAGCAGTGGCTTGTCTTTCAGCAGCACCGCCTCAGGCGCTTCGCCCTCCCCCCGGCGATGCACCAGATACAGATACCGGAACAGGCCGTAGATGACATAGGGAATGGTAAGCATCATCCACGGGCGCGAGTGATTGGTTTCGGCGAAAAACGTATAAAGCGAATAGGCGATCAGACAGGTTGACGCCACAATGGTAATCATCTGGTCCAGCAGCGGCAGGGAATAGTCGGCCAGAATGCGCCGTGAGGGCGTTTTGTCTCCCAGAGCCGCCAACTCCCCGCGCCGCTTGGCAAGCCCCAGGAACAGCGCCAGCAGCGTGGTGCACAGCAGCAGCCATTCGGAGTTTTTCACTCCCACGGCAAACGACCCCGCCGCCGCCCGCACCACGAAGCCGGATGCCAGCGCCATCACATCCACCAGCACCAGATGTTTGAGCCGGAGCGAATAGGCCAGGGCGACCACGAAATACACCAGCGCCGCGCCAAAGAACCGCAGGTTGATCGCCCAGGCTCCCGCGAAACCGACCACTGCCAGAAGAATGGCGGCGGCAACGGCGACGGGAACCGGCAGACGCCCAGAGGCGATGGGCCGAAGCCGCTTGCGCGGGTGCTGCCGATCCGCCTCCCGATCCAGGATATCGTTGATCAGGTACTCGCAGCTTGCCAGCAGGCAAAACAGCATGAAGGCGACACCGGCGCGCACAAAGACGGCGGGCGGATGCTGCTGGTCGAGCGTGAAAAGCAGGCCGGCGAACAGAAGCGTGTTCTTGGTCCACTGCTTGGGGCGCAGAGACACAACGAGCGCCGCGAAGATCGAGACGATCCCCTGCGGCGCTCGTGACGCGCTTTGATCGAGCGGCGTATTACTGGCTGACATCAAGCGTGGCGGAGGTGGATGCGGGTCTCTTCAGGCCGTCCACATCCGAAACCGTGAGCGTCACCTTGTACTGCCCCGCCTTACGCCAGACATGCTGCACGACGCGGCCCTCTTTATCTTCCTGACCGTCGCCGTCGAAGTCCCAGGAATAGCGCAGGGTGGCGGTGCCGCCCTGGGCCGACCCGGCAAAGGTGAGACGGTCATTGATAAAGGCCACCGGCTCATCCAGCGGGTCCACCGTGATCTCCGTGTCGTCGGTAATCACGTTGATCTCACCGATGTAAAATTGATGGTATCTATCGCCGAAAATGGCAATCTGCGCCAGGCGGGCCGCGTCCCCGGTGAGCGCGGGCGCTGCTCGCTCCGCGCCGGGCCGTTTTCCAATCGCCGCGACAGGAAACGAAATGGGCACGTAGGCATTGGGATCATCCGAAGGCGGCAGGTTACTGATGGGACGGGTCAGCTCATGGCGCGAACCGTCGGCCATGATCAGCAGGAAACGCATCCGTTGGAAAGGCGACTGCGTGGCCGTGCCGCTTCCGTCGCCGGAAAAGCCGCCACCGCCAGGATAGCCGCCCCCGCCGCCAGGATAGCCGCCCCCACCGCCCGGCAAATCTCCGCCGGGGAATCCTCCTCCGCCGGGGAATCCTCCTCCTCCGCCGGGATAACCTCCACCTCCGCCCGGAAAACCGCCGCCGCCAGTCGCTCCCACACCGCCGAAGCGCACCTGGAACCGGAGGTAAGTCTGCGGGTTGGCAAATGCCCGGCTCAGATCAACGGGCGTTTTGAAGTCGATGCGCGCGCCCTGGTAAAGCCCCTGCGTGGTAACCCTGATAGAGCGCGAACCGATCAGGACGTTTTCCTGGCTGGCCTCGGCGCGGCCACTGCCCCAGGAACTCAGATCAACACGGCTCACGTCTCCCGCGTACAACGGGATGCTGACCGGCGCTTGCGCGTACAGAACGGTTGCAGCGGCGAAAACCGTCCCCAGGAGCGCGAGCAGGGGCAGGCCGCGCCGACGTGCGCGCAGCGGGCGTTTTTTGAAATAGCGGTCCATACCGGCTTATAGTATCCTTTCGTAGACTGACATTTAAACAGGGCGGGAGATTCTCTCGATGTGGGTAGCGTGGCCGGTGCTTTCGTCCACGTCCACCATCACGCCGCACAGCCGAACCGCCCCTTCGGCCACTACGAACCGGTGCGGCAACTGCGTGCGGAACCGCGCCAGCACCACATCGACATCCATTCCGATTACGGAGTTTTCGGGTCCACACATTCCCACATCGGTGATATAGGCGCAGCCGCCGGGCAGCAACCGCTCGTCCGCCGTTTGAACATGCGTATGGGTACCGACCACGGCGGACACGCGCCCGTCGCAGTGCCACCCGAAAGCCATCTTCTCCGAGGTCGTCTCGGCGTGAAAGTCGAAGAACAGTATCGGCGTCTGCGGGCGCAGCGCGGCGATTATTTCATCAGCGGCTCGGAACGGGTCGTCCAGCGGCTCCATAAAGGTGCGCCCGTTCAGGTTGGCGACTCCGACCAGCGTTCCTTTCGCCGTCTTATACAGACCGTGTCCTCTGCCGGGGGCACCGGGCGGGTAGTTCGCCGGGCGCAGCACACGCGCCTCGCCGCGCAGAAAATCGAAGGCGTCCGCCTTGCTCCAGGTATGATTTCCCAGGGTCAGAACGTCCATGCCGCCACCCAACAGCACGCGAGCCGTGTCCGGGGTTATGCCCCATCCTCCGGCGGCATTCTCGGCGTTCGCAATCACCAGGTCGGGCGAAAACTCCGCCCGCAGGATAGGCGTCATCGCAAGCGCCGCGTCGCGTCCCGGCTTTCCGATGATATCACCGATAAAAACAATTCTCATGATAGGGATGAGGGATGAGGGAGGGGGAATGAGCGTAAGAGATCCCGATGCCCCTCATCCCTCGTCCCTCACCTCTGATCCCTAATTGATGCCGCGTAATCGACCGCCCGCGTTTCCCGAATAACCGTCACCTTTATCTGTCCGGGATACTGAGACGCCATCTCTTCCTCGATTCGCTTAGCGGCGGCGCGCGCCAATTCGATAGCGGCCAGGTCGTCTATCTCGCCGGGCCGCACCATCAGGCGTATCTCACGTCCCGCCTGTACTGCATACGCTTTATCTACGCCGGGAAACGAATCGGCGATATTTTCCAGCTTTTGTACCCGCCGCACGTAGTTTTCCAGCATTTCGCGCCGCGCGCCGGGCCGGGCGGCGGAAATCGCGTCGGCGGTCGTGACGATTATCGCCTCGACAGTTTCCGGCTCGATATCGGCATGGTGCGCCCCGGCGGCGTGCGCGGCCTCCTCATGCTCGCCGTAGCGCAGCATCAGGTCGCGTGAGATCAGCGCGTGCGGCTGTTCGGACTCGAAATCCACCTTGCCCAGATCGTGCAGAAGGCCCGCGCGCCGGGCTATCTCCACGTTCGCCCCCAGTTCGGCGGCGATAGACGCGCACAGATGCGACACCTGAACCGAATGGTCCAGAATGTTCTGCCCGTAGCTCATGCGGTATTTCATCCGCCCCAGCAGGCGGATAAGTTCCGGGTGCAGTCCGGCGACCCCGGAATCCAGCACCGCTCGCTCGCCCGCCTCGCGCATACGCGCCTCAACCTCGGATTTGGCCTTTTCGACCATCTCCTCGATGCGCCCCGGATGGATACGCCCGTCGGCTACCAGATTCATCAGCGCCATGCGCGCGATCTCGCGCCGCACCGGGTCGAATGATGAGACCACCACCGCCTCGGGCGTGTCGTCGATGATAACGTCGACACCGGTCATCGTTTCGAACGTGCGGATGTTGCGCCCTTCGCGCCCGATAATACGCCCCTTCAGGTCGTCTGACGGCAGTGGAACGACCGACACCGTCGTTTCCGTGGTCTGCTCTACGGCGCAACGCTGGATAGCCAGCGTCACGATATTGCGCGCTCGGCGCTCCCCTTCCTCCTTTGCCTTCTCCTCAATCTCGCGGATCAGACGAGCGGCGTCAAGCCTGCTCTCGTCTTCCACCGCCTTCAATACCTGCGCGCGGGCTTCCTCACTTGCCAATCCTGCCACCCGCTCCAGATCCGCGCGCTGCCGGGTCACCAGGTTTTTCAGCTCTTCACGAAGCCGGTCCGCCTCCACTTCCTTCTCGGCCAGAACTTCATCACGGCGCTCCAGCCCTTCCACTCGGCGTTCCAGCGTCTCTTCCTTCTGTGCCAGTCGTCGCTCCAGCCTTCCGATTTCCACGCGTTTCTCGCGGTTTTCACGCTCCATCTCGGCGCGAAGGCGGTAAACCTCCTCCTTCGCCGCGACCAGCGCTTCCTTACGTCGGGCCTCAATCTCTCGTTCGGCTTCTTCTTTTTGCTTTGAAAGGTCTTCTCGTTGTCGCAGCACCTCCTGTCGAAGGGGCTGCAAATGCGTCTTATGGTAGAACAGGACGACCAGCCCCATCAGGGCGATGACCGCCGCTATATCGACCACAATCCACCAGATTAGCGTCGTATTATCCAGCTTCCCCTCACCTCCAGACATGGGTGAAACGTCTGTTCGGCAGGTGGAGCGTTTATTCTATGACTGGGTGGTCCGTACCGCGTGGCAACGGGCCTGTTACTATTATACGCGACTATGTCTCAAATTCCTGCGCGTCTTCGTCTTCTTCCGTGGTTCCCGCGTACAGCTCTGCAAGAACAGGGCGCACCACATCCCAGCCGAAGCCGCGCCGCTGGAGAAAGGCGGCCAGCCGCGCCTGCGCTTCGCGGCTTCGGTCGGCGGGCTGCTCGCCCGCTTTTTTCACCGCCGCCGCCCGCGCGGCAGCCAGTTCTCCCGCGTCGTCACGCGCCTCCTGAAGCGTTTCGGCGGCCAGATCGCCCGCGATTCCCTTTTGCCGCAGTTCGTGAGCAAGCGCGCGCCGCCCCCGTGTGCGGCCCCGCGCCGCCACCCAGCTTTGCGCGAACTGAGTATCGTCTACATAGCCGTGCCCGCGCAGCGAGGCGATAACGGCGGTTATAATCGCGTCCTCGTAGCCCTTGCGGCGCAGCCGGTCCTCAATCTCTTTTTCCGAGCGCCCCCGAAAGCTGAGCAGGCGAAACGCATCCTCCTTCGCCCGGCGTAATGTCTCGGCCTGCCCGATCTCCGTCAGCCGCTCCGGCGAAATCTGCTGTCCCACATGCAGACCCAGCGCGAGTACCACTTCTTCAAACAGGCCCAGCGCGAATTTGCCATCTATAAAGATGTTCACGCGTCCCTGCCGCCGCGCCTGCGGCTCGATAGCTGTGATTCGGCCCGTCCCCCGCCCTGCGCCCGCCGAACGCGGCTCCGGCGCAGTGTCGGACGGCGGCAGGGACGCGTCCTCTCGTTTGTTGTCTGCGCTTGTGTTTCTCGCCCGGATGATGCCCGGCGGCAGTGCGGGATCGTCGCGTTCCTGATTATCCATTGTTGTTCTCGCGTTTGGGTTCCGTCAGCATCGTTTGGAAAGCGGTGGCGGCATGGCTTAGTGCTTTTTCGCGCCAGACCACGGCCAGAGTTCGCGTCGGGCGGGGCGGCGAAAGCTCGATCACGCGTGCTCCTTCCGGCGGGTGAATGGCGAGCCGGGGCAGCAGCGCGATTCCCAGCCCCGCCGCCACCAGCGCCTGCATTCCCTGCGCCGAGCCGGACACGCAGGCGATGCGCGGCGCGAACCCGGCGGCGACACAGGCGGCGTACAAGGGATGCTCCGGTGTCGCCGCCTCCGGTGCCCAGACGAAGTCCTCATCCGACAGAGCGGCCAGCGCGACCGATCCGCGCGCGGCCAGCGGGTGCGTCTGCGGAACCACCAGCGCCAGCTCCTCGGTAAGCAGCACCCGCTGGGCCAGGCCCCGCACGTCGCACGGCAGGTGGACAAAGCCCAGGTCGGCGCGGCCCGCCGCCACCGCCTCGCCCACGGCCCGCGCGGGAACCGCCTCGCGCACACTGATCTCGACGCCCGGATACGTCTGCCGGAAGCCTGCCAGAAGCGGCGGCAGCAGATGCTGCCCCAGCGTCGGCAGTGTCCACAAACTCAGCCGCCCGCGCTCCAGCCCCACCACGGCCCGCACCGCCCGGCGCGCCTCCCGCTCCTGCTCCAGAATTCGCTCCGCATGCTCGTGGAGCGCCGCGCCCGCATCCGTCAGCCGCACCGAGCGCCCGTGCCGCGTGAACAGTGCCGCCCCGACCTCTCTTTCCAGGTTGGCTATCTGAAGCGACAGCGACGGCTGCGACACGCACGCCTCCTCGGCGGCGCGGGAAAAGTTCAGGTGTCGCGCCGCCGCCGTGAAATAACGAAGCTGAAACAGTTCCATAGTTTCATTATAGCCGCTGTCTATGGCTTACATCGGAATTATGTGTTGGACGAAGCTTCGGCGTCAAGATATAATAATGCCATAGTTCCTCTAAAGGAGACCGTTATGAGCGCGCCGCGCACATTATTTGAAAAGATTTGGGACGCGCATGTCGTCCGCGAAGAGCCGGGCGAACCGGCGCTGCTGTATGTGGACCTGCACCTGGTCCACGAAGTTACCTCGCCGCAGGCCTTCGAGGGGCTGCGCCTGACGGGCCGAACGGTGCGCCGCCCGGAGCGGACGGTAGCGACGATGGACCACAACGTGCCTACCACCGACCGCTCGCTGCCGATTGCCGACGACATTTCGCGCCGCCAGATGGAGACGCTGGCAAAGAACTGTGAAGAGTTCGGCGTTACGCTGTACGATCTGCATTCGACGCGCCAGGGTATCGTCCATGTTATCGGGCCGGAGTTGGGGCTGACCCAGCCGGGGATGACCATTGTCTGCGGCGATTCGCACACGTCCACACACGGCGCGTTCGGCGCGCTGGCCTTCGGCATCGGCACCTCCGAGGTCGAGCATGTGCTGGCTACCCAGTGTTTGCCGCAAAGCCGCCCGAAGACGATGGAGATTCGCGTCAACGGCGCACTCGGTCCCGGCGTCACCGCCAAGGACATTATTCTGGCAATCATCGGTAAGATCGGCACGGACGGCGCGACCGGCTACGTGGTCGAGTACACCGGCGATGCCATCCGCGCGCTTTCCATGGAAGGCCGCATGACCATCTGCAACATGAGCATCGAGGCGGGCGCGCGGGCGGGCATGATCGCCCCCGACGAAACCACCTTCGCCTACCTGAAGGGTCGCCCACACGCGCCGCAGGACGCAGCCTGGGATGACGCAGTCGCGGCCTGGAAGCATCTTGCCACCGACCCCGGCGCAACCTTCGATACGCTCGTGGAGATTGACGGTTCCGCGCTCGCGCCCTATGTCTCCTGGGGAACGTCGCCCGGCATGGTTATCCCCGTGACGGACCGTGTGCCCGATCCCACTCTAATAACCGATCCCGCCGACCGCCGCGCGGCGGAGCGCGCCCTGGAGTACATGGCCCTCCAGCCGAACACGCCGATACGTGACATTCCGCTGGACACCGTCTTTATCGGTTCCTGCACCAACGGGCGTATCGAGGACCTGCGGGCGGCGGCGAAAATTTTGGCGGGCAAAAAGGTCAAATCCGGTCTGCGCGCGCTCTGCGTTCCCGGCTCTTACCAGGTCAAGAAGCAGGCCGAATCCGAGGGACTGGACGTGGTGTTCAAGTCGGCGGGCTTCGAGTGGCGCGAGGCAGGCTGCTCTATGTGCCTGGGCATGAACCCGGATATTTTGCAGCCGGGCGAGCGCTGCGCATCCACGTCGAACCGCAACTTCGAAGGTCGCCAGGGCAAAGGCGGACGGACGCATCTGGTCAGCCCCGAAATGGCGGCAGCGGCGGCCATCGCCGGTCATCTGGTGGACGTGCGCGAAGTGGCGAAGTAAGCGGGGCAACGCGCCATGCCGCCTGCTGCGATAACGAACACTATCCCGGCATTGCCACCCTATCCGCTGCCGCCGGACGTTCGCCAGGTATTACTGTCTCTTGCCGCCGAAAGCGATGTGCTGTTTTTCGGAGAGATGCACGGGACGCAGGAGGTGCCGCGTCTCATCGCGACACTGCTGCCGGACCTGGCCTTGCTCGGCTACCGGGGGTTGGCTCTGGAAATGCCTGCGGACACGCGCGAACCGCTGGCGGCGTGGGGCGCGGACACGGCGCAGCCCGTCCCTGCGTTCTTCGCAACACCCAGCTATGACGGGCGCGGCAACGCACAAGCCCTGGCGCTGGTGCGTGCCGCGCTTCAAAGCGATGCCTCACTCTGGGAACTGTTCTGTTTCGATGCGGCACCCGATCAAAAGTGGGATGGCTGGACGGCTCGTGACGCCGGAATGGCGAACAATCTGGCGGACCAGCGGCGGAAGCACTGTCCCGGCGATAAAGTGGTTGCTATCTGTGGGAACATGCATTCACGCCTGGTGCGAAAGTCCGCGCCAGGCGATTGGGCCTATGACTTCTGGCCCGCCCTTGCGGCGGTCGTGACGGAACGGGAGCCGTCGCTTGCGGTCCGGTCAGTTAATGTCGTTTTTCGCACGGGTACTTTTTACAACGTCGAGGTAAGGACTCTGGGAGGCCCCGGCGGCGAGCCACTGGCGCAGGCGTATGTGGCCGGGGATGGCAACAGCGAACATACGCTTGATCTGCATCTGCCAACCGCCACCGCCGCGACCTTTTTGAAGACGCCGACGCCCTTACCCGCACCTGAAACGAGAGAAATGGACACATGACAGAAATGAGCCTGGCGCGGGAGCAGTTCGACCGGCAGGCGGCCCAGTATAACGACCGCTGGGCCGCCTGGTCGGACGAATCGCTGCGGCGAATGCTGGAAGTGGCCGATCCGCAGACGCATCAGCGTGTGCTGGACGTGGCGACGGGAACCGGCTTTACGGCGCTTGCTTTCGCGCCGCCGGACAGTGACGTGGTCGGCGCGGATAATACTCCCGGAATGCTGGCGCAGGCGCGCAAGCGGGCTGAGGAGGCAGGCATCGCTAATGTCACCTGGCAGGAGGCCCCTGCCGAGGCGCTGCCGTTTACCGACGGTTCGTTCGATCTGGTGACGGTGCGTATCGCGCCGCACCATTTTCGCGACGTACCCGCCTTTTTGCGCGAAACCCGGCGGGTGCTGCGTCCCGGCGGCGCGCTGGCGCTGTGCGACACTACCGTTCCCGACGACGATGCCGAGGCGGCGGATTGGCAGAACGCCGTGGAGCGCGAGCGCGACCCGTCGCATGGCGCGAACCTGTCCCCGGAAACGTGGCGTGCGCTGTGCGCGGCGGCGGGCCTCAGTGTCACCGCCCTCGACCACACCTCGGGGCGCATTGCCATTCCGCTATCGGCGTGGCTGGAAACGGCGGGCTGCACCGGCGATTGCGCTGAGCGTGTGCGGCGAATGTTCATCGAGGCTCCCGCTTCCGCCCGGCAGCAGTTTCACATAGTTTCCGAGGACGATGGCGAGACGCGCTTCGCCTGGCAGCGCGTCGTGCTGCGGGCGGAGCGGCGAGAGGGTTAAGCAGGAGAAGAACCAATGGCAACCACGACGGAAACGAATCCGGTCATGTCGGAAGAGCCGCCGCCGCAGGACATCCCCGGCATCACGCGCCCGATGACCTATGAGGAGTACCTTGCCTCCCCGGAAGAGATGGCCCGCTATGACATCATCGACGGCTGGAAGGTATACCGCCTTTACGGAGATAAGCAGGTGACAAACCCGACGATCCGGCACCAGCGTATCCAGAGTCGCGTTGCTCGCGCGTTGGAGCGGTACGAGGAGATCAGTAAAGCCGGCCTGGCGGTTTTGTCCCCATGTGATGTTCTGGTTATACACCATCCTATACGCACAAGGCAGCCGGATGTCCTATTCATCTCGCACGCGCGCCTATCAGGACGAAGCCTGGATGACCCCGCGCCGCTGTCGCCCGCGCCGGAACTCGTCGTGGAAATCCTGTCGCCGTCCGATACGCGCCGCGTTCAGCAGGAGAAGATCGCCGATTACTGCGCGGTGGGCGTGCTGGAGTGCTGGCTGATAAGCATTGCGGACGCGACGGTTGAGGTGCTGCGCCTGTCGCCGGAGGGGGCGGAAACCCTCTCCGTCTACAAGATTGGTCAGACCGTCGCCTCGGTTACGTTTTCTGAACTTAACGTCCCTGTGGACGACATCTTCGCTGAATAAGGACACTACTCCTCATGGAACCATTCGTCAAATTGACCGGAATCGCTGCGCCGCTGGACCGCGTGAACGCGGACACCGACCAGATCATCCCCAAGCAGTTTTTGAAGCGTATCGAGCGCACGGGTTTCGGCCAGTTCCTATTTTTTGACTGGCGTTTTTTCGATGACGGCAAAACCCCCAACCCGGAGTTTGAGCTGAACGCGCCCGCCCTGCAAGACGCAACTATCCTGGTGACGGGCAAGAACTTCGGCTGCGGTTCGTCGCGCGAGCACGCGCCGTGGGCATTGCTGGACTATGGGTTCCGCGCCTTGATTGCGCCTTCCTTTGCCGATATTTTCTATAACAACTGCTTCAAAAACGGCATTCTGCCGGTCGTGCTGCCCGAAGAGCAGGTGGCTGACCTGATGGCCCGCCTTCAGACCGAACCGGGCGCGCAGGTGACGGTCGATCTGGAAGCGTGCCGCGTCTTCGGCCCCGGCGGCTTCGAGGCATCTTTTGACGTAGACCCGTTCCGCCGCGAGTGCCTGCTGAAAGGTCTGGATGACATCGGCCTGACGCTCCAGCACGCCGCCGACATCACCGCCTACGAGCAGCGCATGGGAAAAGCCGCCGCCTGAGCGAGCGGGTGTATCGCAAAGCCGAACCGGGCATAACTACCGTGACTTCTTAGCCGCCGTTTCCGCCGCTTTGATGGCAGGAACGGCGGCAGGCAGACCCCGTAAAGGACTTTGCGACGAATTATGGACGATAACGACTACGCGGCGATCCGCGCCCACATATTACCGACCGAAGCAGAGCTAAAGTGGCAGGAAATTCCGTGGCGGGCCTCGTTTTGGAGCGCCGTGACGGAAGCGCAGAAGCAGGACAAGCCGATACTGGCCTGGATGATGAACGGCCACCCCTTCGCGTGTACATGAAATAACGGCGTGATTGCCAGGCAGTCTGTCTGGGCCGATCCTCGTGTGGTGGAACTTTCGAAAAGCTTCGTGCCGGTTGCGGACGAGGTGCATCGCCTGCAAACGGTGAATGACCCGGAAGGGCTTCTTTTTCAGAAGATCGCTGAGCAGGGGCACTACGCCGGATACGGCCCGCCCAAACACACCGGTACGCGGCAGGGAATCTATGCCACCGCGCCCAGCGGCGTTCTGCTTGCCTCGATAAACTCCAACGATCCCGCTGCGATGGCGGCTATGCTGGAACGGGCGCTGGAAGTCTGGAATCGGCTGCCCCGTGAGGAGCGCCTGCTGCCGGACGAGATTCTGAGCGACGCGCCGGAGATTCTGCGCCCGGAGCGTTTTTATCCCGAAGGCGGCCTGGTGCTGCGCGTCAACTCGCGCGATTTGCCGCGCGAAACGCCGCTTTCCGACTGGCGAGCGCGCGCCTGGAATCTGGACTACGCCTGGTTCGCGAAGGAAGAGGCCCGCCAGTTCCTTCCCGAAGGAACGCCGGAAGTGGGGCAAGCGCACGATGTTCCTGCGCCCCTTATTCGCCGCATCGCGCGCGCCCATCTGGTGGACAATGTGCGCGGTCAGACGGTGGCATACGGCGAAGAGGATATTCAGCGGGCGCGGCTGACCAGCACGGTGACGGCAATACGGGACGGGGTCGTGTCGCTGCGTCTGGAGGGGGAGACGCGAACCGAGGCGGCGGGCCGCTGGGCGATCAATGACCGGTGGGATGCCGACAATCCCCACAGCCGTACGCGCGGCTTCGAGGCCAAGCTAATGGGAACCGCGCAGTACGACCTGAACCAGAACCGGTTTGTCGCCTTCGAGATGGTTGCCGCCGGGGAGCGGTGGGGCGGCACGCAGTACAACGTCCGCAAGGACGACCTCGGCCCCGCACCGTTGGGAATCGCCTTTACACTGGCCGGCAATACGCCCACGGAGCGGGTCGCGCCCGCCTTTTATAGGGCCTACGGCTGGAAGTAGCGCAAAATAAAAACGCCGGGAGCGAAAGCTCCCGGCGTTTTTATTTACAGGATAGCGCAGGAACTAATCGGCGGCTCCCAATGTCAGCGCCTCTTTCGCCTCGGGACCATTCTTGATCTCGTTCTCGATGGCTTCCATCATTTCCACATGGTCTTCCAGGTAGCCCTTGGCGTTCTCGCGGCCCTGGCCGATGCGCTCGCCCTTGTAGGAATAGAACGCGCCCGCCTTGTTGATAAGGCCCAGGTCGGTGCCGATATCGATGATGGAACCTGACCGGGAGATACCACTGCCGAACATGATGTCGAACTCCGCCTGCTTGAAGGGCGGCGCGACTTTGTTCTTGACCACCTTGACCCGCGTGCGGATACCGACCATGTCGGTGCCGTTTTTCAGTGTCTCCACGCGGCGCACGTCCAGGCGCACCGACGAATAGAATTTCAGCGCGCGTCCGCCCGGCTGCGTTTCCGGGTTTCCGAACATGACGCCGATCTTTTCCCGGAGCTGGTTGATAAAAATAGCCGCCGTTCCGGTCTTGTTCAAGGAGCCGGTAATCTTACGCAGGGCCTGGCTCATCAAGCGGGCCTGCAGGCCCATGTGACTGTCGCCCATCTCGCCCTCGATCTCCGCTTTGGGGACCAGCGCCGCCACCGAGTCCAGCACGACGACCGAGACGGCATTGGAGCGAACCAGGGCATCAATGACCTCCAGCGCCTCTTCCCCCGTGGACGGCTGCGAGATCAGCAGGTTGTCAATGTCTACGCCCAGGTTCTTGGCATAGACGGGATCCACCGCGTGCTCGGCGTCCACATACGCGGCGACGCCGCCCAGCTTCTGCGCCTGCGCGACAATCTGAAGCGCCACCGTGGTCTTGCCCGACGATTCCGCGCCGTAAATCTCGGTAATGCGCCCCTTGGGGATGCCGTTGACGCCCAGCGCCAGATCAAGCGCCAGCGAGCCGGTCGGAATGACTTCGACATTATTGCTCTTGGCGTGCTCACCCAGGCGCATGACCGAGCCTTTACCGAACTGTTTTTCAATCTGCGAAAGCGCCAATTCCAGGGCGCGGTCTTTTTCCACGTTGTTGCTCCTTGTGTGCTATGTAGTACCCAATGTGAAGTGGCGCAGCGGAGTATGAACCGCTCCGCGCGGGTCCAGCGTGCTTTTCATCAGTGTAATTTGCGCGGCGGCCTGCGCGCCGCAGTCCGCAGTGGCTTCGGCGGCAAGCGCGGCGCGCAGGGAATCCATTCCCGCCGATGACTTCACCCGGCCCAGCGTGATGTGCGGCACCAGCCCGCCTTCGCGCGCCACGCCGAATGGCGCAAGCGCCTCCTGCGCCCGCACCGCCAGCGCCTTCCAGGCATCCGCCCCCTCGCCGCCGACACCCACCCAGAGCGTTTTGAGCGGCCCGCGCTTCGGAAACGCGCCCGCGCCGCGCACCGGAAATCGAAAATCCGGCGTCACGGCGGCGACCTCGGCGCAGGCTGCCTCAATCTCCGGCAGCAGCGTGTCGGGCTGGTCGCCGATAAACTTCACGGTTAGATGAAAGTTACCGGGTTCCACCCAGCGCACGTCCGCCTCGGTCGCCTTCAGCCGTGCCTGCAAAGCCGTGAGCGCCTCTCGAACATCGTCTGCCAGTTCTATGGCGAGGAAAAGCCTCATACGCGCCGCCGCTTGCCGGGCCGATAAACGACCCGCCTCCCTACAGCAAGCGTCCTGCCGGACGCACACAGGCCGACACTTTTCCGTCCGCGAGGACGACTGCTTTCATCAGCCGGGTCGTTTATCGGCCCGGCTTTCACGCTGCCGCCTTCAGCAGCGTTCGCCGCAGCGTATTCAAAGCCGCCTGGGTGGTGCGAAGGCGGATGTCGGCGCGCAGGCCGCTGAACAGATGCTTTTCGGCGGTGACTTTGCCGCCATCGGCAAACCCGATGTAGACGAGGCCGACCGGTTTCTCTTCCGTGCCGCCGCCCGGCCCGGCGATCCCGGTAATCGAGATGCCGAAGTCGGTTCCGGCCAGATCGCGCACGCGCTCGGCCATGGCACGGGCGACCTCCGGCGAGACCGCGCCCACGGAGCCGATCAGCGCCTGCGGCACCTTCAGCAGGTGAACTTTGGACTCGTTCGCGTAGGTGACGACGCCGGTATGAAAGACGGCGGACGAGCCGGGAACATTGGTGATTCGCCCGGCCAGCAGCCCGCCCGTGCAGGATTCCGCCGTAGCGACAGTGCGTTTCTTTTCGGCAAGCAGCGCCACGACCGCCGCCTCCAGCGTCGTTTCGTCCTCACCGTACACCACATCGCCCAGGCGCTCTTTCAGCCGCGCCACGCGCTCCCCCGTCAGCGCATCCGCCTCTTCTTCGGTCTTTGCCCGCGCCGTCACGCGCAGATGCACCTCGCCGGTCTTGGCGTAAGGGGCGACGCTCGGATTGGCGTCCTGCATCAAATCTTTGACCGCCTCTTCCACCAGTGATTCGCCGCTGCCGACAATACGCAGCACGCGCGAGCGAATTACCTGTCTCTCCCCCGCCGTCCGCTCGCGCAGAACGGGGTAGACACTGGTCTCGAACAGCGGGATAAGTTCGTTGGGCGGGCCAGGCAGGGCAACGACAATCTTGCCGTTTTTTTCCAGCAACAGGCCCGGCGCGGTGCCGTTGGCATTGGGCAGCGCCGTCGCCCCGGCGGGAACATCCGCCTGGCGCAGAATCGTTTCCACCATCGTCGCCCTGCGCGCCGCGAACCATCGGCCCAAGTGTGCGGCGATATCGGGATCGCGCACCAGCGGAGCGTCCATCACCTCGGCGATAACGTCGCGCGTCAGATCGTCCATCGTCGGCCCCAGTCCGCCGACAAGAATCACCAGGTCGGCGCGGGAAACGGCCTGCCGGACGGTCGAGGCGGCGCGCTGAAGATTGTCCCCGACCGTGGCGCGGTGGTAGACATTGATGCCGAGCGCGGACAACTGCTGCGCGAGATAGGCGGCATCCGTATCCACGATCTGCCCCAGCAGCAGTTCCGTCCCGATGGAAACCACCTCAGCGACCACGCCGTGACCCCTTCCACGTGAAGCGAAAATCTGTTTGTATTATAACCACCGGAACAGGCGATTGCAAGCAGTATTTTATTCGTTGCTGATCCTGCCTCCGGCCCTGGCTGCCAGAAACCGGCGTCCACCGATTCGGTCATCACGCCCCGGTCATTTCTCCTGGATCAGCGGTATGATTAAGAGTAAATGAACACAGAAAACCGCATCTTCGAGGCCGGGCCGATGAACAATCTGATATTGCGGGACAATATCGCGCGGGCAGCCTTTCGCTTTTTCTGGCAGGAGACGCATCCGCGAACCGGCCTGACCAAAGACCGCGCTCGCAATCGCCCCGGCGACCCGGATACCTATACCGTCGCCTCCATTGCATCGACAGGTTACGCGCTCGCGGCGCTGCCTATCGGGGTGACGCGCGGCTGGGTGACACGCGGGGAAGCCGAGAAGCGGGCGCAAACCGCGCTGCGCTTTCTGACGACGATGCCCCAGGAGCACGGCTTCTTTTACCATTTTGTGGACTGGCGCGACGGCAAGCGTGTTTGGAACTCCGAACTCTCCTCCATCGACACCAGCCTGCTCGTTCTGGGGGCGCTGACGGCGGGACAATTCTTCGGCGGCTCGATAGCGCGCGACGCGGACGCGATTCTGGCCCGTTTGGACTGGCCATGGATGCAGAACCGGGGCGCGACCGATCCGGCGGGCATCGCGCCGAGCATGGGCTGGAAACCGGAAAGCGGGTTTCTCGGAGCCAGGTGGAGCGGCTACACCGAGGCGCTTTACCTGTATCTCCTGGCGCTCGGCGCGCCGCCGCCGCTGCCGCGCGCCGTGTGGGAGGCGTGGACTTTTGCCGAAGCCGTGGTCGAGGGGCAGCGTGTCTTCGGCGGCCCCTACCCGCTTTTCTTCGCCCAGATGACGCCCGCCTACTTCGACCTGAGGAACCGCCGCGACTCCCACGGGCGTGACTGGTGGACCAACTTTGTGAACGCGCATCGCGCCGACATCGCGTTCTGCCGCCGCGCCGCGCCGCGCTTTCTCACCTTCCGCGAAGGCTTGTGGGGTGTCACGGCCAGTGATCAGCCGAAGGGCTACGGCGCGCACGAACCGCGCGAAGGCTCCAGCGACGGCACGGTGGCTCCGACGGCGATGGCGGCGGGCGTGCTGTTCGTCCCGGAAGACGCCGATCAGGCGCTGGCGAAGTTACAAACAAAGTTCGGTGAGCGCGCATGGGGCCGCTACGGGTTCTGCAATGCGCTCAACGTCGGCAAGGAGTGGTTCGACCCGGATGTTATCGGGATAGATTTAGGCATGGCCCTGCTGTGCCTGGAAAACCAGCGCAACGGCCTGATCTGGCGGCTGACCGGCAGCCACCCCCGGCTGCGGGATGGCCTCGCCATCGCTGGTCTCCGCTCTTAACCTTGTAGCCGCTGCTGCCACACCCGATTTACGTATCGGCGAGGAAGACGGCGAACCGGGCGTCTGCGCCGTCGCCGAGGGGGACGAGGCAGGGTTCCTGGCCGTAGTCGCCGGTGAGCAGGTTTTTCAGGAAGGGCGTACGGCCCGTTTTGACGACCTCGATTTCCGTGGTGTCCGGCCCGGCAAGCACGATGATCAGCACCTGCAAGTTGGACGGGCAGACGAGGGCGAGATGGTCTACCGGCGCGTCGCTGTTTTTGGCGCGGACACGGATGAACTCGCGGGTGCTGGTTTCCGGCTGGAAGACCTGCCAGCTGCGCATGACCGTAAGTGCGTCCCTGTCGGCGGCGCACTGCGGGGCAAGCGTGGAAAGCGATAAGAGCAGATGCGTGGGCAGCATCGAGAACGCCCCCAGGTCGGCGGGGCGCGGCGCGACACCCGCGTCCACCATACGGGAGGCGGCGCGCAGGGCGCGCAGCGCCACGAGCGCCCAGGCCGGATCCGTATCCACACGGGTCAGGGCGAGCGCGGCGCGGGCGGCGGCAAGCGTCGCAGGCAGGGAAGGCTTGTCGTCCTCTGTAATCGCGCCGTCCGGGGCGCGGCGGGCGCGCAGCGCGTGGCCCAGCAGCGTGGCAAGCGCGATCATGTCCGCGTTCTCCGCTTCGCGCGACACGAACAGAAGTCCTTCCACGGCGGAGGCCAGATACTGCGCCGGGGCGTCCGCAAGTGTCAGCGAACCGTCAGCCAGTCCTTCGCGCAGGCCGCGCACGCCGCGCAGAGCGGCATTCAGAAATACTTCGTTGCCGGTGCGCCGGAAGGTTTCCACCAGCGGGCGCAGCGCTTCGGCCATCACCCAGGGACTGCCGCCGGAAACGGGCGTGCCGTTCTCCTGGTAGCGCTCCCCGGCATAGCGCCCGTCCTCGTCCATCTTCAGCATCAGCCACTGCGCCGCGCCTAAAGCCGTCCGCGTCAAAATGTCCTGACTGAACTGCGCGTGCAGCCACAACAGACCGTAGGCGGCGCGCGCGGCGGTCGTGATGCTCTGGGTGCGCCCGCCGGAGGCATCCATCCACTGCGTGTTGGCGCGCAGGGCATCCCAGAACGCCCCCCGCTGCGGGCTTTCTTCCTGCACGATCTGGAATTCGCACATGCCGCGCGCCAGAAGCAGTGCTCGTCGCTTTTCGGCATCGTCCCCGGTGAAGCGGTACCGCTGGAGAAGCGCAAAGGCAGCCTGGGCGGCGTCGGCCCCTTCGCCGCCCAGGTTCAGGCCGGGGAAATCGGGCCGGGCGCGCAGTAAAAGCCGGTCCAGGCCGCGCTTGTCGGCGGCCTCCGGGGCCATCAGCGCCGCCGAAGCGGCATCGCCCAGAGACAGGAGGGAAAGAAAATCGCCGGTGGGATTCTGCTGCGCCCGGTCGGCGGCATCGGCAAGGTGGCGCAGCAGCGCGTCTTCGGCTTCGCGGCGGGTGGCGGCGGGAGCCAGCCACGTTTCCAGACGCGTCGGCTGCTGTTCTGCGCCGCTGAACGCGGCGTCAGGCACGAAAAGCCGCACCGCGCGGGCATCGGCGGTAAACTCCAGGCGGGCGCGGTTCCTGAACTCACCTGGAACGACCAGGCTGATGACCACGCCGTCGCGCCAGACGGCAAGCCCGGACAGCGTCGAGGAAAGAGTAAGCACCTCCACCTTGCCCGCGCAAAAGGGAAGCTGGAAGGTGACATCGCCGCCCGCCGGAGCGTCCTTGCCTTTGGCTGCGAGCCGCCACTCCCAGCTAAGCCGGTCATTGCGTCCCTCAATCGAAAGCTGGCACTGCACTTTCCCCGACTCACCGACCGGGCGGTCTCCCGATATACGTATGCGCTCGCGCCGCTCGCGCTTGTGCTTATTCAGGTTCAGGGAAAAGGTCTGCCCGCCGCAGGAAATCTCACCCAGCGGGCGTAGCGGCGTGCTCTCGAACAGATCGATGACGGCTTTGCCGCGCTGCCAGGCGAGCCGCAGGCGAAAGGTGTTCTTAAAGTCGCTGACCATCTCGACCGCCGCGCGGCCATAAGGAAATCGGTAGGCTATTTCTTCAGGCATGATAACCGTTTTCTGCGCCCTGCCCGTCGCGGGCAGTCACCTTCTCCTTATCGGCAACTTCGCGGGCATCATGCACCCTGATGCAAATACCGGGTTTTTCACAGGCGCTATTGTAACGTCCTCAGTTTTTCTGCGACTGTCTCCAGTTTCTCCGCTCTCCTCCGATAATGAGTCTGTGCGCGTTTAGAAGCATATCCTGCGTGCCGCCCCCGACCGGGACAAATACGGCGGGAAGGGCGGTTCCGGGCACGCGCCATGGACTTTAGGAGGGAATTCTTGTGTCCGCCTTCACATCCCTATTAGGAAAAGAATCGCTTATCGGGCTGGACATCGGCAGCGCCTATCTTAAGGCGGTTCAGGTAGACGCCCATAAGCAAGGCTTTCGCGTTTCCCGTGCCGCCCAGACCCTGACCCCGGAGGGCGCGGTGCGCGATGGCATCGTTGTTAATAAAGAGGCCGTTTCCGATGCGCTGCGGCAGCTGCTGCGAACGGCGGGTATCCCCGCGACGGGCGCAGTGATGGCTGTTTCCGGCCCCACCGTCGTGGTACGCCACATCAAGCTCCCCAAGATGACCGAGGCCGCGCTCCGCAAGTCGGTGCGCTACGAGGCCGCCAAGTACATCTCCGCCAATGTCGAGGATTCGGCTATCGAGTTCGAGATTCTCGGCCCGGTGGAGGGAGCGGACGACCAGATGAACGTGATGCTGGTCGCCGCGCCCCGCGAGATGGTCGAGTCGCGCATCACGGCGGTCGAAGGGGCCGGTCTGGAAGCCGTTGCCGTGGATGTCGAGGCGTTCGCCTTGCAGCGCGCTCTGGTGGATTGCGATGTCAACCGGTACCGCGACGGCGGGATGCGCGCCCTGGTGGACATGGGCGCGGCCCACACCGAGGTGACGATCCTCAACGGCACCGCGTTCGCGCTCACCCGCAGCATTCCTATCGCCGGCGAGAACTTCACGGGCGTCTTCAAAAGCCATTATCGCTGCGAGAGCGACGAGGCCGAACAGCGCAAAGCCGAGTGCGATATGGCGCTGCTTCTGGAGCCGGAGGCCGAACCGGAGACTCTGGAAGACCCGCGCCTGCTGCAGCCGATGCTGGATGAGCTGCTGCGCGAGGTGCGCCGCTCCATCCATTATTATCAGTCTCAGTTGGCCGAGGGGTCGGAGACGGGGACGCTTCAGGAGATCGTGCTTTCGGGCGGCGCGGCGCAGCTTCCGGGCCTGGCCCCGTATATGCGGGCGCGGCTGGGCACCGAAGTGCGGCTGGGCAATGCCTTCAATAACCCGGTCTTCGAGACGCACCCCGAATCTACGGGCTTCCTTCAGGAGCAGCATCCGCGCCTCCAGGTCGGCCTGGGGCTGGCTGTCAAAGAGATGATGCCCTCCGCTCCGTTGGTGCGGGCGTAACGGCGAAAGAAAGGAAAGAAAACCATGCCTAATGTTAACCTTATCGCCACACGCCGCGCCGAAAAGAAGCGTGTGGAGCGCAATACCCGGCGCTTGTTCCTGGGGCTGACCACGGAAGTCGCGGCGCTCGTCGCCCTCGGCTCCATGCTGGGCGTTCAGCAGATGCGGCTTCAGGGAGAGCTTTCCGATGCCACCACGAAGCTGCTTCAGCTTCAGCCGACGCTGGACCGTATCAAGGCTATCGAAAAAGACACGGCAGTGCTGAAGCCCAAGCTGGACACGCTGGTGTCCGCCAAGGCCGACACGCTGCGCTGGCGGGCCATGCTTCAGATCGTTTCCCAGTCCGTTCCCAGCAACGCCTGGCTGTCGGCTATTTCGGCGACTGGAACGGGCGACGAAACGATGATCACGATTGCGGGCGTCGCCGGGTCGCAGACCCTGGTGGGCGAAACGATGACGCGCCTGCAGTCGTTCCCGGTCTTCGGCAAGGTCGATCTGCGATTTACGCAGCTTGCGTCGCAGCCGGACGACCCCGTGCAGCGCATCACCTTCGAGATCGGCGCGCAATTGAAATCCAGCTCGCCCGAGGTCCAGGCCGGAGCGCCGGGAGCTACGGGAGCGGCGGCCAATACCGAGCAGAAAAAAGCGGAGGGAAATAAAGATGAAAAAACCAGCGCGTAACAACGCGGCGAGCAGCGCCGCGCGCCCGTCCGGCATCGCCCTCCGGCCATCGCGGCAAAGCTGCATTATCCTGGGCTGCGTGATCGGCCTTCTGTTCGCCGGAGGCGTGGGTCTGTATGTCTGGCAGAAGGGCGAACAGGACAAGCTGCAGGCCCAGGTGCTGGAAAGACAGGCGCAGCTTGTCTCCAACGAGAAGACGGCGCGCAACCTTCTGGCGGCGGAAAACGAGTACGCGGGCATGCAGAAGCAGCTTCGCTACCTGGAAACGTCGGTAACGGCGGGCGAGTATGTTCCCTCCCTGCTGCGGCAGATGGAGGGACAGGCCAAGTCGGTGAACCTGAAGGTTGGTTCGATACGGCCCACCCTGGAGCCTGCGCCCGAGCCGCCCAAGGATAAAGAGGCCCGCAAGAAGTTCGTTGCATGGCCATACGACAAAATTCATATCGAGATGGAAGTGCGCGGCAACTATTGGAGCGTCGCCAAGCTGCTGTACCGGCTGACCGAGTTCCCCAAGATCATGTCGGTGGAGTCGGTGCAGGTACAGCCCGGAGGCGCAGTGCTGCCGGGCAAGGCTCCGCAGCTTACGGCCAACCTGAAACTGACAGGCTTTATCTTCAAAAATGACGCCGTCGAGGAAAAGCCGACGCCCGCAGGCACAGCAGCGCCCGCTACGGGAACTGCCGCGCCCGGTAATACGCAGGCCGCCGCCCGGCCCACTGCCAAGGGAGCGTAAGGAGCCATCATGAAGAAGTTAGACAAAAAGGATATGCCCAAGCTCATCGCTCTGGTAGTCGTGGCGGTGCTGGTCTTCGGTTTTGCCGTATGGCAATTCATGCCGAAAACCAGCGCGGGCAGCAGCCCAGCTGCCGGCAGCACACCCAGCGTGGCGACGACGGGCACGACCGCAGCGGTTCCCGCCGGGAGCGAAACCACGGCAAGCCAGCCGGAAGCGCCTCAGCCCTTCGATGTGGGGAACGTGCAGATATTGACCGGGGGCAAAGATCCGTTCGTACCCAACGGCCCCGCTGCGCCGGCGCTTCCGGGGCAGGTGTCCGCGCCGCAGCAGACACAACCGGCGAGTAAGCCGGTCAAGGTCGCCCAGCGCGAACCGTCCCTGGGCATCCCGTCGCCGGGCACTCTGCCCATCAGCGGCGGCGGCGGCGGCGGACGTCCCGGCACGCCGCCCCGCTTCAATAGGCTGCCCGAAGCGGAGCCGCAGCAGCGGCGACCCGCGCCGGTAGTCGCGGTGGCGCTGCCGCCCCCGCCGCCTCCCACGTTCGTGGTGACCGGAGTGGTGCGCGGCGAGCAGGAAGATATCGTTATCCTGCGCGATGGTGATGAGCGCCGGTTCGTCCGTGTGGGCGATCCTGTCGGCAACGGATTCAAAGTAACTGCCGTCCTTGAAGACGGTGTAGAGATTGGGAGCGGCAGCCGCCGCTTGATTTTGAATTTAGGGGGGGACTGTTCTCGTGCGAAATAAGTCTTTAGTTGGTGCTGTCGGGCTGCTCGCCCTTCTTCCGGGATTGATTGAACTGCCGGCATCCGCAGCGGGTACTACAAATGTCGTTACCGGCGTGAAGGTGAACTCGGAAGGTGACTTCACGCGCATTATCGTTACCGGGACAGAAGCCTTCCGTCCCGCGCTGCGGTCGCTGGGAAACCGACCGGGGACGCTGATCAACATTCCCGGCGTGTGGGGACGCGATAACAACGGTTATGTGCGGGTGGGCCGCAACGGTGTCGGCGGTGTGCGTTACGGCGCGCTCGACGAAGTCGATGCCGACGGCGTATCCATCGTCGCCAACACGCGCGGCTATCGTCCCTACTCGACCAGGGCTTCGGAGGGCGGCAAGCGCTGGGAGATAAAGCTGTGGCGCAAAGCCCCGTCCACCGGACGCCGCGCCAGAGCGGTATCGGTCGCCGTCGCGCCGCAAAGGATAGCGTCCGCGACCCGGCGTCTTTCCGCCGCCCCGCTGGTGTCGGCGGACGGCGAGCGGCGCATCTCGCTCGACTTCGTCGGGGCGGACATCAACGACGTTCTCAAGGCGCTCGCGATGCAGGCCGATGTCAATATCGTCACCGCCGCCGATGTTAAGGGCAATATCACCGTATCGCTGAATCGCGTCACCGTGCCGGAAGCCCTGGACATGGTGGCCCGCCTGTCCGGCTATCAGTACGCTAAAGTCGGCCCCGCGTATGTGGTCGGCACGGACAAGTCCGTGGCAGCGCTGGGCGCCAACGCGGCGGAACCGGCGGCAGAGCCGGTGACGGAAGTTATTCCTTATCGCTTTATGCAGACGGCGGAGCTGGGCAAGGCGCTGGCCGAGCGGTTCCCCGGCATGAAGCTCTCGAACGGCAACGATGAGAAATCGGCGTCCAAGCAGCGCATGCTGGTTCTGACCGACACGCCGGAGCGGGTCGCGGCGGCCCGCACGTTCGTCGAGCGGCTGGAGCAGGCGATCTCGCTGCCGACCGTGGGCGCAGCCACGGAGGTCTATCGGGTCAGGTACACCTCCCCGACCGATCTTATCAGCATTCTCGCCCGCCTGGTGCCGACCGTTCAGGTGACGCTCGGCCCGGCGCAGGGCTTCCAGTCCGGCTCCTCCGGCGCATCGGCTGCCTTTGCGTCTTCTCCCGCCGAAGGTTCGGGCGCTTCCGCCGGTGCCGGCGGCGGTGCGGCATCCACGGGCGGTGGCGCTGGTACATCCAACCCGGCGGGCGCGGTGAACTCCGGCGGCGCTCCGAACACGCTGCTGCTGACGGGCGCGACCTCGGACATTGTCCGTGCCCGCGAGGTGCTGGAAAGCATCGACGTGCGCGCGCCGCAGATGGTGTTCGAGGCCAGAGTCATGGATATCGGTTCGACCGACTTTTCCCGGATCGGCCTGAGCTATGACTTCAGCCGTGGGGTGAATATAGGAGAAACTGACCGGGAAACACCTACTATCGAGGGCATCGGTGCGCGACGCCCGAACTTTGGGGCGATTCTGCGAACCCCGTACAGCATTGGGGTCAACCTGGACCTTCTGGCGCAGAACGGCCAGGCGCGGCTCCTGGCGAACCCGAATATCTCGGCGCTGGACGGCCAGCCTGCCGTGGTGTTCATCGGCGACCAGATCAAGTACGTCATCCGCCAGGAAGTGACGCCCACGGGCACCAACATCCAGACGGAAACGGCGACGGTCGGTATCACCCTGAAGGTGACGGGCAAGGCCAGCCCCGATGGGACGATCACGCTGTATGTCCATCCTGAGGTATCGGTGATCTCGGGCTTCCTGACGGTGGGTAACGGTATCTCGCTGCCGCAAATCGCGACCCGCTTCGTGGATACCACGATCCGTGTTCGCGACGGCGAAACCATCGCCATCGGCGGCCTGATCCGCGAGTCGGATATCACCAATATCCAGAAGGTTCCCTTCCTGGGCGACCTGCCCTTCCTGGGCCAGCTTTTCCGGCGCACGGAAAAGAACAAGTCGCGCTCCGAGGTCGTGGTCTTCCTCACCTCGCGTGTCCTGAAGGATTAGCCTGCGCCCCACCGGGGCCGTCCCATAAAAGGTCATCCCGTTCTCAAAGTGAGGGCGGGATGACCTTTTTTGTTTTTCCCGTATAGATTTCGCCGCGCTTACCGACAATATTAACGGGTCGGCGCGGCAAGCGTCCAAACCCGGCACTACCTATTTTTCCACCAGGACTTTGATCTACGCATGCAAGGGCAACAAATCGGCGATATATTCGTGCGCTCCGGGTTTGTGACCCAGGAGCAGCTTCAAAGCGCGCTGGACAAGCAGCGCCAGCTCGGGGGACAGGAACAGATCGGTGATGTTCTGGTTTCCATGGGCCTGATCACCGAGCAGGGCCGCGCGCGCGCTCTGGGCGAGCAGTGGGGCGTTCCCTATGTCGATCTCGCAGACCGGCTTATCGAACCGCACGTCGTCAACTGCGTTTCACAGCAGTTAGCGCGCCGCTATAAAGTCATCCCCGTCGCCCTCGACGGCAAGAAGCTGACGCTGGCGATGAAGAACCCGCTGGACATCTTCGCCATCGATGAGATTCGCCTGATCACCGGCAAGGATGTGGAGCCGGTCATCGCCACCGAGGAAGAGATTATCGCGGCCATCGGCAACGCCTACAAAGCGGGCGGCGAGGCCGTGGAAGGCGTGCTCCGGGACTTCGAAGACGGCGTCACCATCGAAAACAATCGCGGCGACGAGGAGATGTCCATCGAGGAGCTGAAGGAGCTTTCCGAAGAGGCTCCGGTCGTCCGCCTGGCGAACATGATCGTCTCGCGCGGCATCGCCGAAAAGTGCTCCGATATTCATATCGAACCGGCCAAGGACGAGATCAAGGTGCGCTACCGCATCGACGGCATCCTGCAGGACGGGCTGGTGGTGCCCCGCAAGGTGCAGGCATCGCTCGTTTCGCGCATCAAGATCATGGCCGAGATGGACATTGCCGAAAAGCGCGCGCCCCAGGACGGTCGTATCTCCGCCGTCATCGAGGGCCGCCCTTACGACTTCCGCGTCTCCACGCTGCCCGCCGTGTATGGCGAAAAGATCGTTATGCGCGTGCTGGACAAATCGAACATCTCGGTCGGCCTGCACAAGCTGGGCCTGCTGCCGCACACGTTCGAGATGTTCGAGTCGATGATCATGCGTACCTACGGCATCATCCTGGTCACGGGGCCGACCGGTTCGGGAAAAAGTACCACGCTGTATTCGGTGCTTTCCAAGGTTAACTCCGGCGACAAGAATATCCTGACGATTGAGGACCCCGTGGAATACGAGTTGGGGGGTATCACCCAGGTCGGCGTCAATGTCAAGGCGGGCATGACCTTCGCGGCGGGCCTGCGGACGATGCTGCGCCAGGACCCCGACATTATCATGGTCGGCGAGATGCGCGACCAGGAGACGTCGATGATCGCCATCGAGGCGGCGCTGACCGGCCACCTTGTTCTCTCCACGCTGCACACCAACGACGCGCCCGGCGCTATCGCCCGTCTGATGGATATGGGCGTCGAGCCGTTCCTGATCGCGTCCGCGACCGTGGGCGTGCTGGCTCAGCGCCTGCTGCGAAAAGTGTGCGAGAAGTGCAAGCAGCCCTACGAGCCGCCCAAGGATGCTATCCGGCGGCTGGGCATGAACCTGGACGACATGGAGCGGAGCAAGGTGACGTTCTTCCGGGGCAAGGGCTGCGACACCTGCAACGGCACCGGTTATAAGGGCCGTATCGGCTGCTACGAGCTGATGCCGGTCACGGACAAGGTGCGCGAGCTTATCCTGGCCCACGGCTCCGCCTACGCCATCCGCGAGGCGGCCATCGAGGCGGGCATGAAGTCGCTGAAAGAGGACGCCATGGAGAAGATTCTCTTAGGCGTCACCACGCTGGAAGAGTCCCTGCGCGTCATCTACGCGGGGTAAGCGAGAACGCAGGAACCCGAAGCCCTTCCATCTAACGTGGACGCGGAGGATTCTTCATGCGCTACCGCATTCTGGGCAAAACCGACCTGCGCGTTTCCATTCTCGGCTTCGGCGCGTCGCCGTTCGGAGGTGTCTTCGGCGCGGTGGATGAGGCGGACGCCGTTCGCGCCGTTCACGAGGCCATAAACCTCGGTGCCAACTTCTTCGATGTCTCTCCCTACTACGGGCTGACCAAGGCGGAAACCGTTCTGGGAAAGGCCCTTGCCGCCATCCCTCGCGACCGCTATTACCTCGCCACCAAGGTCGGGCGCTACGGGCAGGAAGACTTCGACTTTTCCGCCCAGCGCGTCACCCGCAGCGTGGACGAAAGCCTCCGGCGGCTGGGCGTGGAGCATGTAGACCTGATCCAGTGCCACGATATCGAGTTCGGCC
>JAUJOK010000047.1:20163-36696 GCA_030447685.1 Armatimonadaceae bacterium | reverse complement strand
TTCAGTAACTCGGTATGCGGGGTACCCCGGAAAAGCTGCATATACTCATCAAGCGTGGTTGCCAAGCCAGTCTCCTTTTTTCCGTTATCCTACCATAGGTTGTAGCGTTGCCTGACCGGGCCGCCGCCAGACACCTTCAGTGAATTGTCCAGAAAGCGCCTCCTGTGCGGAAAGCCATATTTTGGAGGAAATACGGGAGCCTGCAAGCCACGAGGCAATGCGGTCCCGCCGCTCCGCCGTCAAGGTGACCACCAAAAGCCTGCCTGGACTGGCAGAGCCAGTCCAGCGCGTGAGAAGAGTAGTATCACTGTATAACCGCTCATACTCACTCACCTTTTTCTGCCATACCGCTTCCACCTCGGTACCCCGGTCCGCCTCAACGATACCTTTCAGGCGAGCCTCTTTTTCTCCGTACAGCACGGGTGCCACAAACCAGGCGTCCGGTTTAACAACTTCCATCCACGCGTCAGGCCCCTCACGCCATACCTCAACGCTCTCTGCATTACGGTACACCCACGCCCGTACATCGCTCACCAGCAGCTCGTGACGAAGAAAGACGTAGCTCTGCCGGCTTGCCTCAGGAACACGGGGAAGCTCTGGCAGCAGTCCGTTTCCTAAAAGCCAGCTTGCCCCTCGTTGGGTAATGGCATAGACGTTGGGAGCCGTCCCATAGGGGCTGTCATGAAAGAGCACCGAATCCACCGGCAGCACCGTTACTAACCCAGCATTAAAGAGCTTGCGGGCGTGGTTTCGCACCTTCTTCTCCGTCCAGCCGGTTATGTCGGCCAGGTGGTGCGTCGTGAGGTATTTCGAGGGAGCCATCAGGCGCAATAGCTCCCCGTCAATAACCGTCAGCCGGTATGGCCGCTCAGCGTCTCGCTCGAACCGCCGCTGCCGCACTACGTAAGAAACCCATCATCCGAGACTACCGGCTCCTCCTGCACGACCTTGGGAGACGGCTTCGGCGGCTTGGTAGGGGAAGGTGTCGGTGGGGCTTCCTCAGCAAGTCGCTCGATTTGCTCGATACGCCAGGCAATATCCGCGTCTTGGCGGCTTCTGGAACGGTTCTTCTCCAGGACCGTCCGGTGGGAGGAATCGCTCGGTGTTTCCAACTCCAATCGGGCAGCCCGGAAGATGGCTGGTTTGCGGCCGTCCAACTGAAGCACGGCGTGACGCCTCGGTAGTGTTCGCAGCACCTCGTACCACTGCTTCTTGGTCAGGCCCTCCTGCCATTCACCGGCCAAGTCATCGGCTACTGGAGCTGCAATATCCTTCCCCGCTCGGAAGAAAACCCGCGTAGAGATGGTGTTGAAGGCGGCGTTTCGAAGTGTCTCCGGCAAATCTTCCGTCACCTGCGTTGAGACGAGCAAGTGAATGTTCCGCGACCGACCGATACGCATTATGTTCGTGAATAGCTCGCCGATCTCTTTGCCCTGGTTGCCAATCTCATCCACGATCAGGAGCACCGGCAGGTTCATCTTTTTGTTGGAGGCAGTTCGGAAGAGCTGGCCGGTGATCAGGGCCGCCAGCAAGGTCGGTGCTTTCGGGTCGCCGGTGGCCGCATTTAGATGAACCAGCAGCAATCGGGTGGTGTCTCCTAAGTCCCGCAAATCGAGCTGGTCGCCCCGCGAACCAAACGTGCCCAGGTAGTAGGGATTGCGGCGAAACTCCCCGAGCTTATTGATGATCGGGCGCACCGATTCCAGGCGCTTCGCGTCGCCTTGCCGCCGAAAATCCTTCTGGAAATAGTTTCGCGCCTCGGTGTAGGCCGGTCCAGGATAAAACGGGTCGCGGGCTAAGAGCGCTTCCCGGTACGCGTCGTTCAGCAGAAAATCACGCAGCTCATAGGGGGAAAGTCCATGAGCGACAACGGCGTTTGTCGCGTCCATTAGGATTTGCCCCATGTTCGGCCCCCAGGAGTCCTTGTAGAGATCGTGCATGGTCTTTGCAAAGGCTTCACCAACGTCATAGGCTTCTTCGCCGGGGTGGACTGTAAAGGGGTTAAACGAGACAACGGAACCGCCGGACATTTCTTTAATGGGACTGGTAAGGATTACTGCGTCGGGCGGCACCTTCACGCTTTCCGCCACCGCCATTGCCTGTAAGTGCGTCTCGTCTTTCGGGTCAAGGACAATTGCGGGGAACCCGGCCCGCAACCAGATTCGAAGTAAGTGCATGTTGAACCGCGTCTTGCCTGTTCCTGATTTCCCAAATACTGCCAGGTGCGTCTTGATTCCGGTTTCGTAAGGCAAGTAAACCATCTTGTCTTGCCATTCGGTCACCACCCAATTCCGTTTCTCCAACAACACATCTTCCGGAGAAAGTGGTTTGTCCAACTCGGATGAATGCACACGGTAACCAAGAAGGGGAGCAAAGTCTTTCAGAGCAGTCACGACGCCGCTTCTGCCCCTCTGCGTTTCATCGCTGTCGCATCCAGCCTCGAAGGACATACCCGATGAGTAGAACCAGGGGCAGCAACCAGAGTCCGCCGGTTATCCACTGCCCGCGTGCCAAGTACGGCACGGCTATTGCCAGCAGGATTAGCGCCACAACGAGCAGTATCCACAGCTCGGGGTACACATGGCTGTGCTTATTCATCGTTAGAATCGCTCGCCGCCGACCGTCAGCAGCGCCTCCGCGACCTGCCCGAAAGGCCGTCCCGCGGCAGTCAGTTCCACGGCGAAGGGCTGGCGGCGGCAGGGGCCGTCGGGCGTGATAACGAGTTCGCAGGACACTTCCGCACGCCCTTCCGCCTGAAGCGTGGTGCGCGTTCCCTCCCAACCCCGCGGACCGACCAACTGACCAGTCGCCGATACGCTGGAAAAATGCCTCGTCGGTGAAGAAGGCGGGCTGATGCCCGGTCAGTACGATATCGGGCTGCCAGGAGAGCATCCAATCGCCGCTCTGTCGGTAGCCATCGAGCAGCGCGCCGTTGCGATACACATGATTCTGCATGATGGGATTGTTCGCCCAGTCGCCGATGCCCTTCTGAAAGAAGTATTGATCGCCGGTATGCGCAAAGCGTTTCCCGTCCGCCTCGAAACCGATAAGGCTGGCAAAACGTGTGTGCCCGCTCATCGGCCCAAAGTGGAAGGTGTACTCCTCCCATTGCGTGGTTCCACTGATCGGCAGGCGACGGTCAACACGACAGGCAACCGGCCAGTCGCAGGGGAAGCAGTGTGCTTCGGGCATTGCCAGCAGGTCGGCAAACGCTTCGGAAGCCCAGCACTGGGTGCCGAAGACGCGCTGCAGCACCGGTATGCCACACACATGGTCATCATGGAAGTGGCTGACCAACGCTACGTCTATGCGGTCGATGCCGAACTGCTTCTTGAGTGCGCCGAGGCTGTGCAGCAGCGCGCGCCGACGCTGCGGCGTGGGATAACCCGGGAGCAGCGCGCCCCGCGTGCTGTAGCCGTAGTCAATCACCAGGGCCTTGCCCGCCTCGCTGAGGACGAACCAGTTGATGCTGACGGATTGCGTGGTCATCCAGACGTGATCGGTGACCTTTTCAAGCGGCGTCTCCGCGAGATTGGCGATTGCCGCTGACTCGCCCGGTCGCCCTTTGCAGAGGACGGCCAGCGACTCCTGTAGCTGCGCCAGCGCCGCATCCGGTTCGCGCAGGAGGGGCGGTCCGAGGCTGGGCAGAAGCGCGTCGGGCTGCCGCTCGCGCAGTGTTTGCGCGGACACATAAGCGTTAATCGCACCGGACAGATCATTGTAGTTGTACTGCAACGGCGCGATGCGCGCCAGCCGCCCCGGAGAGTGGATTGCCTCGCCGCAGAAGATGACTTTCTCTCCGGTCGTCGGCAGGCGCAGTTCCAGCCCGCACTGCGTCAGTGTGACACCCGGCAACGGCACAACTGTGACATCCAGATCGGCGACTGTGAGTGTCTCATAGTCCCGCAGCACACCCGCTACCGGAATCGGTTCGATAGGGGAGAACAGATTCCAGAGGTTGTCGTAGATGATATAGGTCTGCCGCTCGCGGAAGTGCTGCGCCGGGTCGGCGAAGTAGGCTTCTTCCCCTTCCGGCACGTAGATGGGGATGCCCAGCCGCGCCGCGCGCGCGGCCCCGGCGGAGTGGTCGCGGAAATAGTGCGTACAGGCCAGCGCGCGCGGCGGATTCGGCAGTTCATCCAGAAAGTCGAGCCAGCGCCCGGTCCCCGCGTTGATGATAAGGCTGCCTTGCGGGCCGCTTACGGCGTAGACGTTGCAGCTATCTTCAAAGCGAAGGATCCCGGGGCATACCTCATGCCACCCTTCAATAGACTCCATCATTCGGTCTCCCTTGCCCGCTGTGGTCCCGTCCTCAATGTAACGGCCCGGCAGACGACTTGAGAAAGTGCTCGAAGAAGAGGCCTATCTGCTCGTTCGCCTCGGGGTTAAGGCCATGCTCCTTCCGGTTGGTCATTGCCACGCGGACAGGCTTGAAGATCCGCCTCGGGCCGAGGTTTCAACCCCCTAAGATTTACCCCCAGCCGTAGCCGCCAAAAGCGGCCGGGGCGACACGCTCGGCGGGAGTGTCGCCGGCCAGCGTAAGCGCGATGCCTAAGGGGGACGGGGTCAGGTCGTCGTGGCGGCGGTTGTACTGCGTACCTCCCCAGCGTGTCCCGACGGCGACCATCTCAAAGGCGATGAAGCGCTGCTGCTCCCCGTCCCAGGTGGCATAGCCGAGCAGACGAGCATCGAAACCGCGCCGGTTCGGCTGTGGGTTGTCGGCGTCGTAGCGGTCATTGACGGGCCAGACGCCCTCGGCGCAAAGGCGCACCTGACCTTCCAGGCGCAGCGACATGCGTTGCCCGCCCTCCAGGCCGGTGACGGTGCTGGTCAGCCGCGCCGCTTCTACCTCGTGTTCCCGGTAGACCGGCGTTTGGCCCCGCACATTGTCCACGAAGTGAAGGCGGGCCAGGCGGCGGATCAGCGGATCGGGGACCACGTGAACCTGACCGACCGCAGGGTTCTCCGGGACGAACTGCCGCGCCTCGTCCTGGGTGAACCAGGCGAAGTCCAGGTTCCAGGCATTGGCCCGCCAGTCCTCGGGTGGGGCCGATTGCCCGCCGTGAGGGCGGGGCAGGTCACGGGTGTGAACGCGAAGCACGAGACCCCCTTCCGGATAAAGGCGCTCCGCGCGGGCGTTTCGTGCCTCTTCGATGACAGACTTCGGTTCTTCTGCGAGCAGTCGCTCCGCCTGCGGCAGTGTCGCCCATGTGACAAGCGCACGCTGGAGCATGGCAGCCATCACCGCCGGGTCATTGGTGTTGACGGAGGCCAGCAGCACACCCGAGGGCGCGGCGGCATAGGTTCCCTGGCGCGTGCCGGTGTGCTTAGGCGGGCCGTATCCGGCATAGTGCCCTTGCTCGGCGATCTTTTGGAACAAGCGTGCTTCCGGGTCGGTCTCCCTTTGCAGCCGACCCACCTCGTCGGCAACGGGCACGAAGTTTGAAAGCAGCGCGATAACATCCGGATCGGACCAGACAGACTGTCGGCCCTTGACACCGTTGTTTCAGGTGCAGGCGAGCGGATGGCCGTTCATAGCCCAGAGAAGGAGGGGCCTGTCAGTCGCCTGCGCTTCCTGGACCGCATCCCAGAACACAGTGCGCCAATCCACTTGTTGCCAGCGCACCTCATCGGGTCGGGGAAGGATATGATCGCGCAGCGCGGCGAACGACTGGTCATCCAATGCGGGGGGAACCGGCGCGTCGAAAATGGCAGCGGTCAATTGGTTTCGGCCTCCTTGGATTCCTTTTGTCTGCCTGTCGTGACAAGCACACCCTATCTGCGTTCCCCAGGTGTGCCTGCATCAAACATAAACACGCCTGCGGTCCGTAATCGGCAAAAAGCGGTACAGAATATCTCCTTAGTCCTGGTGCCGCCTTTTAAGGCTTGGTACAAGTAAGAGGGCGCGCTTCATCCGGAATTCTTCGGTGGTATGGTGAATAAACCTTTCATGAAGAAGCGTCTGCTCACCCTCCTGTTTCTTGCCGCCGTTTCCGCCGCGCCCCTTATCCGCACCGCCGGGCCGCTTTTTGCGGGTGATAACACCCTTACCGTTGCCGGAACGGATTCAGCCGCTATCGCCGCCGCCATCGCGCGCTCCGCTCCGGGGGACACGGTACGACTTCCCGCCGGTACGTACACCCTCACCGAAGCGATCCGCCCGAAGCCGCGCACCCGGCTTCTGGGCGCGGGAACCGACCGGACCGTGCTGCGTTTTACCGGAGATAAGCCTTCGACTCTGATTAACCTGGAAGGCTGTGAAGACGTGGAGGTAGCCGGGATGACGCTGGATGGGGCGAACAACGCGAATGCCCAGCAGGGAGTCTTCGCGCACGATTCCCGCCGTCTCCGCCTGCACCATCTGCTCATCCGTAATCTTGTAAAGGGAAAAGGTTTCGGCCCCCAAGGCATCGACATCCCCCGGGTCAAAACTACCCAACAGAAATCCGTCACCCACAGCGAAAACCCAGAAAGCACGCTGGACAACGCGAAGGCCCTGCAGGTAGTATACGCGCACGATTCCGGCCGTCTCCGCCTGCACCATCTCATCATCCGTAACTTTGTAATGGTAAAGGGTTTCGGTCCCCACGGCATCTACTTCACCGGGGTCAATCCTACCAAACAGAAAGCCGTCACCGACAGCGAAATCGCTGACTGCACGCTGGAAAACATCGGTGTCGGGGCGACGTACGGCGGCGGTATCCGAATTGCCTGGGGGTCGGCCCGTAACCGCGTGCTGCGCAACACCATCCGCAACACCGGACGCGGCGGAATCTTCGGCGACAGCGGGGCCACGGACCTGGTTGTCCAAAAAAACACGGTGGGCGGCTCCCAGGGGGAAGGATTGGGCATCGAGATGTGGGGGGGCTGCGACCGGGCTATCGTCGAGGACAACCGTGTCGATCACTGGATCAGCATCGACAGCTCAAGCTACAGCGCGGTTCGCCGCAACCGTATCAGTGACCGCTCCGGCGAGTATAAGCTGGCGGGGCTGGAACTGGTGGCCTCTCGCTACTGCGTCTTTACGGACAATATCATAGACGGTGGTCAGCGTATCGGCATCTCCGTTTCCAATCGGCCCGCCAAGGACTACATCTACTGGGGCTACAACCGTGTTTCTAATTGTAACCAGTGGGGCGCGCAGATTCAGGGAGAGAGCGGCGGAGCCGGTTACCACTACTTCTACCGGTGCACGTTCCGGCAGACGCCGGTGGCGCGGGGCAAGGTCGCCTATCCCGGTGACGAAGGCCACGGCTTCCGCACCAATGGCGGCGTCCACCACCTGACACTCGAAGAGTGCGAGGTCAGAGACAACGAGCGCCTGGGCCTGCAACTTGGGGGGCAGGACGTCGATTTCCTGAGCTTCGTTCGCTGTACGATCTCCGGTAACCGAGGCCCCGCTGTGTCCGGCCCGCGCCACTACACCGCTCTTGAATGGGTGGACTGCCGGGTAACGAACAATGGCAGCAATACGCTCCCCGCCGCCAAGCCCTTCCCCCGTGCCGCCCCCGTCGCCTCCTTCGATGCCCCGGCCAAAGCATACGCCGGTGAGCCGGTGCGCTTGCGAAGCGTCGCACGGGCCGCCGGGAACGGCAAGATAGCCCGCGCCCTCTGGGACTTCAGCGAGGGAATTCCCTCTACCGAGGAATCGGTGACGCACACCTATAAAGTGCCGGGAAGCTATCGTGTGACACTTGTGGTATGGGACGATGCCGGGCGCGGCGCGCGCGTGGAGAAGCGTATCCTTATCTCCCGAAAGCACCCGGCGGGCCGATAACTGCTGTGCCTCGCATAGACTTTCTCCTCCCTGTTTTCGCCCCGGCTGCCGGCTTCCCTATCGATATAGACAAAGGTAAAAACGATGAGACCCTGGATTTTTATTGCCACAAGCGTCCTGACGATGATCGGGTGCGCGGTGGTAAAGGCGGCCAAACTCGGGCCCGAGTATAAACCGGTTCCCGCTCGGGTCGTGCAGCGGCGCGACGGGCTGGGGAATGTTTTCGCGAAGCTGAAAGCCGGGCGTGCGGTACGCATCGCCTACTTCGGGGGCAGCATCACCGCGCAGGACGGGTGGCGCGTCAAGACGCTGGACTGGTTCCGCAAGACCTATCCTGCCTCCCCGGTAACGGAGATCAACGCGGCCATTGGCGGGACGGGTTCGGACCTGGGAGTCTATCGCTTCCGCCAGGACGTGCTCCGCCACAGGCCGGACCTGATATTCGTCGAGTTTTCCGTCAACGACGGCGGCGCATCGCCACAGGATATCTGGCGCGGGATGGAGGGCATAGTGCGGCAGGCATGGAAGGCCGACCCGACCATCGATATCTGCTATGTCTACACCTTTCGTGTCGGGTACGAGCAGGACCTGGATAAAGGTCTGGCTCCGCGTGCCGCTTCCGCGGACGAGATGCTCGCGGAGCATTACGGCATTCCTTCCATCAACATGGCTCTGCGCACGGCGGAACTGGCGCGGGAAGGCAAGCTTTTCTTCACCCCGAAAAAGGACGCCGATGGTAAAAACCTGCCGGTGCCGGAAGAGGTCATTCATTTCTCCGACGACGGTGTTCATCCCCTTGAGGGGGGCCATCAGGTGTATGCCGACGTCATTACCAGTGCGCTCGCGCAAATGGCGACACCCAAACCCGGCCCGCATGTGCTGAAGCCGCCCTTAATGGCCGATAACTGGGAGCAGGCGAAGATCGCGCCGCTGGAACCGTGGATGCTCAGCCGGGGATGGAAGAAGCTGAGCGCCGGGGCGGGCCTGGGCAAGCAGTTCCATAACCGCCTCCCGGAAATCTGGGAAGCGGCGAACCCGGGGGAGAAGATCACCTTCCGGTTCCGGGGCAGGGCAGCGCAGTTATACGATCTGATGGGACCGGACGCGGGCCAGGCGCTGATTACTCTGGATGGAAAAACCGGCGCGCCACGTTCGCGGTTCGACAAATTCAGCAGTTACCACCGTCTGGCGGCGCTATCTATCGGCGGCGGACTCGAAGACGCCCTCCACACCGTAACTGTCGAGGTTCACCCGGAGCAGCCCGACCGCAGCATAGTGACGGAGCAGGAAAAAAACAAGCCCGGCTTCGACCCGGCCAAGTATGACGGCACGGTTTTGCGCGTCGGCGCAGTTCTGGTCCTCGGCGAAATCGTGCGACCATAAACGCCGGAGCATTGGGAAAGACTGTCTGCGCCCGTGCCCGCGCCCGCGTCAGCGCCGCAGTTCTACGGGCGGCCCGCACACAGCCCATGCCCCACAGAGCGGCCAAAGTCAATAATGTCCTGGGTCATTATACTGCCTCTACAGGGAGCGATCAGCAGGCGACTCAATGCTTGCTCGCTGTGTCTCCTCGCCCTCTCCGCAACAAGACGGATCAGGCACTTACGGGCAGGCACTGGCCTTCTGATGGAAGCCGCTCAGACGGTCATCGGAACATTCGCCTGCCAGGCATGGTCGTCGGGGCCGTAAAAGCCATCATGCAGAGTAGCCCGCCGGGTAGAGGGAACATAATTGCCGATGTGCCAGCCCACCGCGCGGTAAAAAGCCACATCACTCGCGCCGAGGGCTACCTGCACGGCCCCCGGCATTCGCCGCGTGTAGGAAAGGCAGGTAAGCTCTTTTTCCTCGGGCGACATTTCCGGCGGCAGCTCCGGTCCGGGCGGCGGGATGCGGCCCCCGAAGGTGTCTCGCTCCGCCGCCGTATCCTCCCGGTTATGGCTGCCCGGCACCACCCACAGCGAATGATCGTCATAGAGCGCGGCATTAAGCTGGTTGAACATCTGCGGCTTGTGCAGCGCTGCCGCAAAGAAGGCATCCAGATCAATGCCAGGCACGTTATAGCCCCAGTCCCGGTGCCAGGGAGTCGCCCAAGCCGCCTCCTGCGGCTCGAAGAGGATGCCCATGATTTCGGACTGCGTGTGCTCCGTTCCCAGAATCCCTTCCACCGTCGCCCGCATCTGCGGGAGCGCGAGGAAGTCACGGAACGGCTGATGGTTCAGCTCCGGGTATTTGTAGACTGGCTGAAGGCGTTGGGCTTGGGGGCCGTGCTCCCGCCGGGCTATCTCACGCGCCGTATCGGCCTCGCGCCGCAGGTCGGAAAGCAGGGACGCCGGGATAACCCCGCGCAGGACGGTTAAACCAATCGAGTAGTATTCTTCCCGGTGTCGCTCCGAATAACGAAAAGCCATAGATATCCTTACCTTCTTCGCCAATTTAGCCGTCGAAGCGTGCGGTGATCAGGAAATACCAACCGGCAGTCCGCCAAAAATGCCTCGCCCGCTTCCGGCTGGACGAACGCCTTGACCTTTTGTGGCGTCGGATGCAGCGTAATAGTCGTCAGCCCCGCCTGCGCGGCCCGTTCCGGCCAGTCCGCCAGAGTCAGGTCCTGGGGAGTCAGAACGACGCAGCGCGTGTGAAATCCAGGCATGGAGTCTGCCGACGGATTGGTATTGGTTTTCAAGGCATACACACGTACCCATCGGAAACGAGCCGTAGGTCAGGGGCGTGCAAAGTGTTGCTCCCGATCCTCACCACGCACCAGAACCGCGTTCCATGTCTTGCCCATCGAATTCACGCCCACCGGACGCACAGACGTGGGCACGTAACGAAGCGTCAGCCCGCAACGTCGCCGCTGGGAGCGGTTGGGCAGGCTGCCATGGATCAGCGCCCCGTCGTGCAGCGACATTTCTCCCGCCCGCAGGGGCACGTCTACCGCCCGGCTCTCCTCCTCTGCCGTGACCGGAACTTCTTGATTGATGCTCAGCAGGTTGCCGGGCACATCCGCTTTTCCGTGCCGACGTATGCCGCCTCGGTGCGTACCGGGAAGGACGCGCATGCAGCCGTTCTCCCGGTCACTATCGTCAATGGCATACCAGGTGGTAATCGCCAGTGGCGGTTCCAGGCCCCAATACGTGACATCCTGGTGCCAGGCCACAAACTTTTCTTCCTCGCCGTACTTGCAGAAGAAGTGCGTCGCCAGCAGCAGGATGTTCGGCCCGATCAGGCTTTCTACCGTGTCCAGTATCTGTGGGTGCGTCGCCAGTTCCCAGAGGAATGACTGGTCGAAATGGCGGTCCAGAAGCCCGATGCGCGCCGTCTCTCGCCCTTCCTGAGCTTCCAGTTCGTCAAAGAGCCGCCGGTACCTTGCCGCCTCCGCCGGGTCCACGACACGTATACCGGATAGGAAGCCCTCGGTGCGGTAGGCGTGAATTTGTTGCTGAGTAAGGCCCATGATCTCATCTTCCCATCAGATTTTCAGCCTGCGCGAAATATCGCGGTGTGGCAGGCCCTTACCTGTGTTAAGGTGCCAGGGCTAACACCATCAGCCCACCGACAATCACAAGCGCCCCGGCAATGCGCGGCGTACTGCGCGGTTCCTGCAAAAAACGCATGCCGCCAATAACGCCCAACACAATGGAAAGCTGCCGCAAACCCGCCACATAGGCAACCTTATCCGTCAGCGAATAGGCCAACAACACCATCATGTACGTGACGAAAATAGCGCAGCCGACCACAAGCGCCCGTCCCCATTCTCTTTTCTCGGTGTTGATGGCTTCCTGCCTACCCGTCAGGAGCAGAGCTGGCAGGGTCATCCACGGCAGGGTAAAGATTCCTTCCAGAACCCCGTAGACCAGTGCCCCCCGTATTCCCGGCAGAACGGTCTTCATCTCGGCCATGCCTGTCGCATCCGCTACTGTGTATCCACTGGAACAGAGGGCCGTCAAAAGCGCCCACAGGCTGCCCGGCCCGGCGTAGTCACGCAAGGACAGGCCGCGTTCCTTCCGGTCGAAGCTCTTTCGCGACAACAGGAAGCAACCGGCGACGACAATCAGGATGCCGGAAAAGCCCCACCCGGTCGGCCACTGCCCCTGGATCACGCCGCCAGGGGCACGACGAACAGAGGGGAGATCCGCGCCAGCGGATAGACCACCGAAACATCACCGGATCGGTAGGCCAGCGCCAGGCAAATATAATACCCGGCCATACACACGCCCGTTATCAGTAAACACAGCCACAAGGTCAGCGAAGCATGGCGCATTGCTGCCGGTGCACCGACAAGCGCCGCCACCGGCGCGGTGACCAGTGTCACCAGACCCGTCGCCCGAAGAAAGAACGCGGGCGAGACGCTCCAGCGCTTGACCTGAAGGTTCCATCCGGCACGTAAAACACACGAAGCCATGACAAGAACGATTACCGCCGGACTCATTCCGTCATCGCCAATCCATGCACATCACCGTTTGTTATCAGGGTAGTCTCCCTGTGAGCTGGATGGGACACGCCGCCCTATTCGCCTTCACCTGGCCTGTAACCTCCCTGAAATGGCAAGGGGAACGTCACTGCTTTATGGGGCGGCATGTTATTGGCAGGTAACAGCGGACGTTTCTCCCATTAAAAAGGTTTACGCCGCGTCATCGAACAATGTAGAACGGGAAAGGTGAACGTAGCAGGGGGTGCAGCAACGAACCTTAGGACGGACTGGCCTTCAGGTCAGCGAAGTAGCTCTGGGCGGTCTGTTCGTGTCCCGTCATGGTACGGGCGGCGACTACGAGCAGGCGCGAGCTACTATTGAGCGCGCCCTGGCGCTCGGCGTCAATCTCATCGACACGGCGCCTGGCTACGCCGACAGCGAGGAGGTGCTCGGCCACGCTCTGTCGGACCTGGGTTCCCCGCCCGTCCTTCTGTCCACGAAATTAGGGGACGCCCGCAGCCCTTCGATGCCAGGGACAAAGACGGGCTCCTGCGCTCGGTTGAGGAGAGCTTACGTCTGCTCCGGCGCGACCACATCGATCTGCTGCTCATCCACGAGCCGGACCGCCCGCGCCAGTACGATTGGTGGGACGACTACGAGAACGCGGTGGGGCCGGTCATGGACGTATTCGAAGTCTTGAAGCAGGACGGAACTATCGGTCACATCGGCCTGGGCGGCACCACGGCCTACGAAATCGTGCCCCTGATCAACACCGGCAGATTCGACGTGCTGCTGACCGCCTTCAACTACAGCCTGCTGTGGCGCGAAGCGGCGCTTGAGGTGCTGCCCGCAGCCCGCGCGCAGAATATGGGTGTCCTCGTCGGCTCGCCTTTGCAGCAGGGCGCGCTCGCCCGCCGCTGGGAGGACGAGATCAAAAGCGGCGCGCCGTGGCTGAGCGGGCCGCGCCGCCGCCAGTTTCAGGCCCTTTACGCCCTGCTTGATGAGGCGGGCCTGCCCATCGCTGAAGCAGGTATCCGCTTCGTTCTGTCCAACCCGGACATCTCCTGTGTGCTGATGGGCGCCCGTTCACCCGAGGAAGCCGAACAGAACGTTCGTGCCGCCGGGAAAGGACCGCTCCCTCTTGACCTGCTGGCGCGTCTGGACGAAGTCGCTGCTCTGGTTCCGTTCCGTCCGTTCGAGGAGCCGTTCACGCTTCCCTTCGGGCGCGCTTACAAGGGACCGGGGATGGCGGGGCGTTGAGGAGGTTATAATGACACAGCAAGCGACAAACCTTTCACCGATTTCCCGTGCTGCTCCGCTCTTCGTGCCTGAGGAGCCTGTCCTGAACAGGGAGCAGAAAGATCGCCTGGACAGAGACGGCCATGTGCTCCTGCCGGGCTGGCTGGCTCCCGATGCGCGTATGTGCTTAACCGAGGCGTTGTCGGATATCGACGCGCAGGTCGCGGCTACGGGCAGCAACCGGCCCCAGCGCTATTCTGCCGAGCACAACGCCTACCTCGCCGGTCTCATCGCCCATCCGCAATTGCTCACGCTCGCTCGAAGCGCGCTCGGCTCCGACATCCGCTTTGACCACTGCGTCGCCCTGAACCGGGGTGGGGGCGACCAGGGCATCGGGTGGCACAGCCATGACTATGCCGAGGACCGCCCCGACCTGGGCTTCCTGCGTATCTTCTTCTATGTCAACGGCTTTACGGCGGATGACGGCGGCCTCAAGGTCGTGCCCGGCAGCCATCGCTTCCGCGACCCGGCGATTCGGGCCGCCACTGATGAGGAGCTCGCCTCCGGCTGGCTCCGGGGTAAGTCCCACCCCGACACGAATGCCCCGCTTGCTATCGAGACGCTGGACGCTCCGGAAGGCAGTATCGTGCTGATGTGGACGCACGCCGCCCATGCCGTCACCCCGCGCAGGCCGGACAGCCCGACGCGCTGGAGCGTTGTGTATGCTTACCGCAACCCCGGTGCGCCGCCGTCGGCCGCCCGCTGGATATCGCCCGCTTTTGAACAAAACCCGCCGCCCGGCACCGAGAGCCTGATGCGCCTGCAGTGACGCGGCATTGGCCGGGTGCAGCGATTAAGCAAAGGAACAGGAACGTCGGCTATGAAGATCGCGGCAAACAGTAAGCTGCTGTTCATCGGGGACTCGATTACGGACTGCGGGCGCGCGCAGCCCATTGGTGAAGGGCGCGGCGAGGCGCTGGGACAGGAAACCCGTTTTGTAATAGATTGTTAGAAGAAAGGCTTCGTTTTGCGCCGGTAAGGCCGTTTACTGCAGCGTCATCCCGCAGCAGGCCTGCATGCGGAGCCGCATAATCTGGTGCTCTTCTCCATGTCATCAGCAGGTGCTTGGAGGATTTCATCTGGCATCATGCAGAGGAACTATCAATGATAGCAGCAAAAGGGATGGCGGCGGTTCTGGGCGGAGCGGTCTTTTGCGGAGGACTGCTGCTGCTGTCGTCGCGTCCGTGGTTCCTATTACCGAACGCCGCTGCGGCAGCGACGCGGCAGCAGCAGCAGCGCTCAACGAGCGATATCGAATGGCCTGGTTACGGAGGCGGCCCGGAAGGAAGCCGGTATTCCCCCCTTACTCAGATCAACCGTGGGAATGTCGGTCAGCTGCAGGTCGCGTGGACGTATGACGCGGGGGAAGGACCGGGAGGTACCCAGACACAGCCTATCGTCGCCGGTGGCATCCTTTATACGGTGACTCCGCGCCACAACGTGGTCGCGCTGGACGCTGCCACGGGCAAGCTGATCTGGAAGTTCGAGCCGGAGGCAAAAGGCAGCGGTGCGAACCGTGGGCTTGCCTGCTGGACCTCCGGCAGCGGCGAGCAGCGGCGCGTCTTCGCGGCGGTCCGGCACTGGGTTTATGCCCTCGATGGCTTGACCGGCAAGCCGATTTCCACATTTGGCACCAACGGGAGAATCGACCTGCGGGAAGGCCTGGGGCGGGACCCGAGCAAGCAGTCCATTACGCTGACAAGCCCGGGAGTCGTTTACAAGGACCTGCTGATTGTCGGAGGCCGCACCTCCGAATCTCTGCCCGCAACTCCCGGCGATATCCGCGCCTATGACGTACGCACGGGAAAGCTGCGCTGGTCATTCCACACGATTCCCCATCCGGGTGAGGCAGGATATGAGACCTGGCCCAAAGACGCCTGGAAGACTTCCGGTTCCGCCAACAACTGGGTCGGAATGGCGGTGGACGTTAAGCGGGGACTGGTGTTCGTGCCGACCGGTTCTGCGGCGGACGACTTCTACGGAGCCGACCGGGTTGGGGACAATCTCTTTGCTGACACGCTGCTGGCGCTGGATGCGAACACCGGGAAGCGAGTATGGCATTTTCAGGCAGTCAAGCACGACATCTGGGACCGCGACTTCCCGTCACCGCCCAGCCTTGTTCGCGTCAGACGGGGCGGCAAGTGGGTCGATGCCGTGGCTCAGACAACGAAAACGGGTCATGTTTACCTGTTCGAGCGCGCCACCGGTAAATCTCTGTTTCCTATTGTGTATCGAGAGTACCCGCCAAGCAACGTGCCCGGTGAAGTAGCAGCACGTACCCAGCCTCTGCCCACCAAGCCTGCGCCGTTCGCCCGGCAGGTACTGACGCAGGATATGCTGACGAAGCGTACTCCTGAAGCCAACCAATGGGCGGCGGAGCGGTTCAAATCATTCCACGGAGGGACGCCGTTCGTGCCGTTCCGGGTCGGGCAGGAAACCATCATCTTCCCCGGCTTCGACGGCGGCGCGGAGTGGGGCGGCAGCGCCTTTGATCCCGAAACACAGCTTCTCTACGTCAACGCCAACGAGATGGCCTGGACCTCCAGCCTGGCAAAGAACGAGACCGTGAAATCGGGGCGGCAGCTCTACCGGCAGCACTGCGCCAACTGCCACGGCGACAATCTGGCGGGGTCCCCACCGCAGTACCCGTCGCTGCTCGGGATCGACCAGAAGCAGGACATGGCTGCAGTATCGCGAATCATTCGCCAGGGAGCGGGGCGCATGCCCGGCTTTCCGAATCTGTCCGCGCGGGAGGTGACCGCCATCGCGCAATACGTCCGGAGCGGGCAGAACAAGGAACTGCAGGCGGATGATGACACGAAGGCTGCTGCCCCGACTCTGGCGTATCGCTTCACCGGCTACCACAAGTTCCTCGACCCCGACGGCTACCCGGCCATCGCGCCGCCGTGGGGCACGCTGAACGCCATTAACCTGAACACGGGTGAATACGCGTGGAAGATACCGCTGGGGGAATACCCGGAGCTTGCGGCGAAAGGGATGAAGGATACGGGCAGCGAGAACTATGGCGGTCCCGTTGTCACGGCGGGCG
>JAUJOK010000047.1:0-20063 GCA_030447685.1 Armatimonadaceae bacterium | reverse complement strand
GGGATGAAGGATACGGGCAGCGAGAACTATGGCGGTCCCGTTGTCACGGCGGGCGGGTTGGTCTTTATTGCGGCCACGAACTATGACCGCAAGTTCCGCGCATTCGATAAGCGAACCGGCAAGCTCCTCTGGGAGACCACGCTGCCGTTTGCAGCGAACGCTACCCCCGCCGTCTATTCGGTCCGCGGACGCCAATTCGTAGTGGTTTGTGCAGAGGGAGGCAAGGGCCGCCCCGGCGACCCGAAGGGAGGCATGTTTATCGCCTTCGCACTGCCTTCAACACATGACCAGCATCGGATGCGGCGCTGACGGCTAAAGCCAATGCGCTCGCTGCTTCTGCTAAGTCAATAACCCAAAGCTCTTAGCGGCCCGTCCCGCTACTTCGTTACGGGATTGACGCTCTCCAGTGGGTCGGCCTGCGTCGATTCTGAGGTAAGTGGGATACCATTGCCCGATCACCTTCCCTCCCCGAAAACCCGCCCCACCGCTTCCAAATAGGCATTGCCGTGGACGTTGTCGGGCAGCAGGTAACTCCCCTCCGTCCACTCGTTCCAGGCGTTCAGGGTGATCATCGGGTGCGGTGTCCGGGCCGCGAGGGCGAATGCCTTCGCCTTGCGCAGGGACGCCTCGAATGCCGCCGGCGTGTTCCCCTCCAAAACCGCCGTCCACGGGTAGCCGCGCGACTCGTAGACGTCGCTCTGGATCGTGCGCGGAGTGGGGTCCCAGCCCATCGAGACCTTCGGGTGGTAGGGGACCGAAAACTTGCGGCGCGCCTCCTCCCAGTACGCCTGGTTCCGCTCCGCCGCCTTCGCGTAGCTGCCTCGGGGGAAGCCGTCGCTGTTCGGGCCGTAGTGATGCACCCAGGCATAGGTGCCGACACTGGCGAAACCGAGCCGCGCCACGACCTCCGCCGGGTCTTTCACGCCCACCTCGGCGGGAAGCACGCTGACGCCCCAGACAATCGCGTTCAGGTGCAGGTCGGGGAAGCCTGCGGCGCGTGTCCGGGCGCGAAAGCTTTCCAGCGCCTCGCGGGCCTCCTTCAATCCGCCAAGCCCGCGCACAAAAGTACCCAGTTCATAAAGGGAGAAGAAAGGCGCGCCCGCTACCTTCAGGTAGTTTGGCCGTGAGAAATACGTCGTGATAGCGTGCTCCGTCAGACGCTCGAAAGCGGCGCGGGAAACGGCTCCTGCGGCGAGCGTTTCCGGTCTGTTGCGGAAGGTCGCGGGGTGGATGTTGTTGCGGACTTGGTTCGCCCACATAAGCGCAAACGTCAGCCGCCTAAATGTTCGTGCACGCAGAAACCCCTTCTCCAGGCCGCCCTGAAGAAACGGACCGTCTTCGTACCAGTACCAGTCGTACAGAAAGCAGGTGACGCCGTGGTCGGCGGCCAGATCGCTCTCCCGCGCTGCCCACGCCGGGTCCGACTCATCGAAATAACCCCACGCCGGGACGATGGGCTGCCGGTGCCCCGGATACCGGGGACGTGCTGTCCGGACCAGGTCCCACTCGGTCCACCCTTTGCCGTGCCAAGCATCGTTGCGCGGGTCCGAGTGGTATTGGGGAAAGTAGTAAGTCGCTATCTCCACGTCACGTGCCTCCTCGTGTGTGGTTATACCCATCTGCAAGGGGAATTACCGTCATTACGGGGCGTCCCTATGTTTTCTGAATAGGACACAGTGGTCGAGCCACCAGAAAGCCGTATTGGGGAAGGGCAGAGCAACCACCGCTGCTCAACCCGCACCGCTTCGACGTAGGCAATGACCTCAGCACTGTTGGGAGGATGACACCCCGGATACTGACTCTTCTGGAGGTGTACGGCGCAGCCGTAAGCCTCGGCCCAATTTTACCTTATGGGCATCGCTTCGCACCAGCTTTCTAACTTGTAGCCGCGTAACGCGTTCTGTAGTGACGAACCGGCCTCAGTCTCACAATGCGGTCAGGCCGGCGTAAAACTTGATTCCGCATGGGGATTTGTCGCCACGGCAGGACCTCGGCCAGGAGAGCGTGATCCTGGGCTACTTCACCGCCATTTCGACACGCGTGATATATCTGGCAAAGTCAAAGAAGGTCGGCTGCTGCATATTACCGACCCGTTAGTGTCCAACGGCATGGCTTCACCGCACTCGTTCATAATTCTGGAAAATGAGGAGACTCTAACCTATTACGGCTATGCAACTACTCGAACGACCAGAGGCTGTTCCGGTGTCACCCTGCGCCCCTCGTGGAAGGCTACCGAGCCATAGTTGAGGAGTCCGAACCTGCGGACCAATACGATCCCATGTAAGGCAGATAGCCGCACCTGCACACGGCCTCCGCCGTCCGGGCTCTGCTCACAGGTGCCCCAGGCTGAGCCATTTGACCAGAACCAGACGCCCGCTTTCTGCATACGTGCGAAGGTCATTGTCTCCGTCACCGCATCATAATGAAAGCCGGTCAGGGCAAGGAGATGCGTCCAGGCTGCCATCGCCCGCGCATAATGATGGCCGCACTCCGCCTCGTCAAAGGGGTTGCGCCTCCTGCCGTCGTAGCGGGAGCGTATCGCCGATACTAGTTTGAGGCCGTTTTCCCGTTGCCCTTCGTAGAGCATAAGCGCCGCTGCGGTGTGCTCGAAGCCAGTCATTACCTCATTATAGTAAGGAAACGGGCGAGCGGGCCGTTCGCCGCGCGGGTAGGACGCCATCAGCATGGCCGCTTCGTCTTGAAGCGCAAACGTTCGCAAATGGTTGAAATGTCCCCAGAGGCTTTCACGGAAGTTGTAGCGCATCAGGCTGTTAAGGGTCAATTTTATATTCTCGGGTTTCAGCAGGTAGCCAAGCCCGCACACATGCGCCATGTACTGTCCAACAAGCTGGTCGATCAGGCAGCCCGCGCCGAGCTGAAGTTCCGGCTCGGTCAGATCCTTCGCGCCCATGCTCTCATGCCGCAAGCCGGATGCGATATTGCTGTCACTGCCGGGCGGGATGATCTTATGCTCGTAATACTCGCCGTTGAAGAGTTCGCTATCGAGATAGTGGCTGCCGGACTCGAAAAGGCGGCGGCAATCGTCGGCGAAGCCTGTCTCGCCCAGGTAGCGGGCCATGTCCTCGCAGGCGCGCAGCGCGCCCAGATACCAGGTGCCCATCTGGGGGTTCGGACCGTAGTATTCCACGTCCATCGTGTTGTGCTGGCAGCCTTCCATCACCCCGTCTTTGTCCGCATCCCAGCCGCCCGGTATCCAGCAGAACTCCAAAGCCTTCCGCGCGCGAGGCCAGAGGCGGCGCAGAAAGGTGTCGTCGCCGCAAAGCTTCCAATCCCGGTACAGCTTCATTAAGCAGCCCATCTGCCCGTCGGCGGCGGCAAGGCCGCCTTCCGTGGCGTAGGAAAGCGGAAGGTGAACGCGAAACGACATGTGCCCCGTCTCCGGCACCGTCGCATGGGCGAGCTCTACCTCGCGCATCGTGCGTGACAATTCACCGAACAGGGAGGCGGTGGTCGTTTCGTAATTCCACACATGCGTGCACGTGCCCAGGCAGCATCCGTCCTTGTTCTCCGCACCCCTCCCAGCCAAAGAACCGCCCGTCGGGCGTGCGGAAGCAGGTCTGAGTCCGTAGTGTGGAGGCGTTGAAGAGTGCCGCTTCCTTGACAGCGTCGGGCAGATCGCTTGCCAGAAAAGCACGGACGAAGTTCACCGTGTCGGCTTCCAGCAAGGGCAGTTCAACGGCAGCCTTTTCGGCGACATCCCAAGCATCCGCAAAGCGGGTGGCGTAGTAGTTTCCAATGACCGGCGAGGTAAGCCCGTGCTTATCAGGCGTCCAGGTGAGCCGGTTCGGGAAATGCCAGCTTAGGAGGAAGGTGACCGGTACGCTCTGCCCTGGTGGTACCGTGACTGTCTTCGCCAGCGAAGCGACCGGGGCGGCCACGCCGTCGCCATCCCGCTCCTCTAAGTACCCGTCATTGGTCAGGTCGTCCCAGAAGTCCAGCAGCGAATCGCCCCAGGACAGGTTTGCCCAGGCGGTGCGGTGTGTTACTGTCTCCGCACCAAGAACGCTCAGCGCCATAGTGCCGAAAGTTTCCGCATCGGGGGCAACACCGTCGGAGGTGCAGAAGACGCCCTGAATCGCGCCGCCTGCGCGGAATTGGTTACGGTTTGCCTTTGCGCTATTGGTCTTGCCATCGCCACCGATGAAGTTCTTCAAACAGCCACAGAGGGTCGCGGTAAACGGGTCATCGGTCGGGTTGGTCACAACGTACCGTAATACGGCTACGGGCAGACTGCTGCAGTCGACGTCTCCAGGAATCAAAGGGTTGAACGCCTGGAGACGCACGGTTGCCGGTACATCCGGATCGGACAGCACGACCTGTCCCAGCGGATATGCCGCCTCGAACGCGCACTCGCGGAAGCGCGGCAGGCCGTGGTTTCGGGCTGGGGAACCGAAACCGCCTTCATAGAGGGCAACATCAAGCGGCCCTTCCAGTACGCGTGTCACTCGCTCCGTACCATCCGGGTTCCCGATGCGCAGGACGAAGAAACAGTTCTCCGGTGTGAAGCCTTTGGCAGGTCGGTTGACGATCTCCCAGTCACGCAGATCGCCCCGCCCGCCCAGACTGACGGTGCCCGTACCGATGCCGCCAAGCGGCAGTGCCACGCGGGTAAGATGGAGCGCATCATAACGCCGCAGGACCGGCCAGGGTTGAGTCTGCTCTCGAAATTCCATGAATTGGATCGCTTTCCGCTTCTGAGAGATTCGGCAATAGGGTTTCTTCTATTCGGTTTACCCCAATATCCATCTTCGGATCTGCCCCGGAACGGGGTCATTGTCACGGACCGAAGCAGTGTGTGGCTCCATCGGGAGGCATTCCTCACGGACGTTGCCGAGTTCTAGGAAAACCTCGCGGTCGTTCCAGATTTCAGTGGGAAGCGTGGAACTACCGACCATCTCCGACACCGGCCATAACAGGGCAGTCAGCGCCTAGGGTATAACCAAAACCGCTTACCGGCACATGCCCACCGACGAGGAGATTCAGAAGCTTGTCCGAGGCATTCACGACCGCTGGAATATCGCCCAAAACCCGACTACCCGGTTCCAGCCCCAGATGCGGCGCCAGTTCCACCGCGACAAGGATTACGCCACTATCCTAGGACTCCTGGACAGCGCCTGTCGGATAGGGGAGATGCTGTCTCTCAAGGTCACGGACTACAGCCCTGTTGAACGCGGAATCGCCATCCGGCAGAGCAAGGGCCGAAAATGGCGTACCCTTCCTGGTTGGCCACTGGGCGGGAACAAGAAGACTAAGCAAGCAAACATAGCAAAAGCAGGAATCCCGACGGACTTTTGCTATGCCTTCATAGCAATGACCGGTGCTTCCGCAGAGGGGGGCACCCAACGGCACCAGCCGCTGCCGTGCAGCAACTTATTCGGCACCCTTGTCGCTCAGAACGCGTTGCACGGCCCTCAGGCGCTGATTGTTCACCGACCCATCCGGATTGCGCGTCGGTATCAGCCAGCCGCCTTCATCGTTCTCGTTCCAGGCGTAGACGATCAGGGCCTGTGGGGGGCAGGCCGTCTTGTTCGCACGAACCCATTGGAGACCGCGCTGCAGATGCGCCGCAATCTGCTCGGGTCGTGGGTTCTGGTGGTACTTGCGGTGCTGCAGATAGGCGGCATCCTTCTCCCACGGAACCGGGTTGTCCATGCGCGGGCGTTTGTCCCACCCGGTATGCACCAGCGGGATCAGCGGAATTGCTTCCCGGGCGGCGAGCGCCCATTGCTGCGTTTCCACCACACGGACCAGGTCCGCATAGCTTCCCCCTTCCTGGCCGCCAAAGGCGTACGCCGATACCGCATCAAAGCCCAGCGGTTGGGCACGACGCCAGTCCGTTACCGGATTCCACCCCATGAACACGAGATAGGGTTCCTGTAGAGCGGCGGCTCGGGCTGCCTTGCGTAGAGCCTCTATCCGCGTACGCAGCAGTGGGGCAGCGGCTTCCGTGCGAAACAGGTAGACCAGGGGACGTTCCCCGAGCACGTTCTGATAGGTGGGTTGACGCATCAGCCGGATGTAGCGCAGCAGCACAGCGGGCCATTGTTCCTCCGAGCAGAGGATGTCACCGTGAAGGATGATGCAGAACCGAATCCGCTTCCTCAGGGGGCTGGCAAGGTACAGATTCAGTTGGCGTGACATGTCGCTGGTTTCCGGGTAGAGCACGAAGGCCCAGTAGTCCAGTCCGGCCTCTGCCGCATACTCGATCTCCTGGTCCATGATCTGCGGACGTGCCCCGTGGATTGTCACGGCGTTCTGGCTCACGACCCGGGTAAACCAGGGCAGGCGAAAGTGGTACTTCTTCGGGCCAAGCGTGCGTTCCACGTGGCGGGTGACTTCCCCACCGGACCAGGCGTCCCAGCGAATAGCGCCAACCAGTGGACGTACAGCTCTTATGCGTTGTGATAACTCAGATGGGCTCCTGGCTGGGGCAGTGCCGCACCAAGCTAATACTGATCTATGCAGGAACCCGTTCTTCATGGGTTATTCTTTCACCGAAGAGCAGACGCCTTCCTGGTGTGCTCCTGAAGTGAACCCTTGCTGTTGGACATTAACGCAGCTGAAGGCGTTCCCATTTGCGCGGCACCTTGATGAACGACTCGAACCAGTCGCGAACATCGCCGTCCCCATGTGGCGCGCGTCACACGCTGATGGAGATAGTTTCCCCTTGCGGCGCGTCGGGCGCGAAGAAGGTGACAACGCCGTCCTTCTTCTCCTGTTTCCATCCCTGCGGCCCCTGGACAGCCAGGCTGATTCCCGAGACAGAGGCCGCTGAGCGGGGCGTGGCTTTATGGTTTGCCTGCGACTTAGAGGCACGTTATCTACGACCAAGCCTATGCCCCACCGCTTGCGGCGTGAGAACCCTTTATCGGGGAGTCCAGAGGGATGCCCTCTGGCTAAGGGCGCGGTTAATGCCCCGCCCGCGGAGCCGACGTGCACACCAGCGCAGTTATGAAGCTGCAAGCCGCCGTTTACTTCCGAACCTGAACTTGTCGGAACACGCGCGGTGAAAACATAGGCGCGAAAGCTGCCAGAACCGCGACAATTGGGCTGGGCAGGCGAAGCATTAAGTACCTTCCTTGTCAGGAGATGATCTTGCTTACCCTGTCTATCGCCTCAAGTGGATAAACCCCAGTTTAGGATTCTGCTTCCTTTATCTCACACGCTTGGCGTACGATAAAGTATGGCTGATTCGTCCACTCCGCATTGAATCCGGGGTAAAGCCAGGCTGCGCCCGCAGCATGTTTAACTTCGAAGTGGTACTGCAGGGGATAGGGCGAGTCCGTATCTTCCCCCGGAACAGTCGCCCGGAAGCGGCCCTGGTGCGCCTCCATCCGCACCACCCGGTACGACTCCACCTGGTTCACCGGCCGGTAGCGCAGATAGACCGTGAGTGGGTGCCCGGGATCGTCGAATGTCACTTCGATGTCCACGGGCGCGCCGCGCCGGAAAGGAGCGGGCGGCGTATGGTCGCCGCGCAGAGGGGGGCGCGGCGGGCGGGTCAGCACGGCCCTCGCCGCCTTATCTGCCTCGCTCCCCACTGTCTGCTTCTCCTCCATATCAGCGATGTCCTGATCAAGCGCCGCTAAACGGTCCGCCCAATGTCCCCGCAGGTGTGCCACCCGCCCGAAGGTGATATCCTCGACGTATACGCCTTTAGCCACGGCGGATAGACCCGCCCAGGCGGCGCGCGCCGCCTGATACGCCTGCAGAGCCTCCTGCAGAGCAGTGGGGTTGCTGGTGCGCTCGTAAAGCGCGTACAGAACGGCGGCACGCAGCTTCCCGGCAAAGAAGTGGCCCAGACCGCTCTGGATCGCCACGTCCACCGCCAGACGCCGAAAGGAAGGTTCATCGGGGTCATCGACCTGCCGTTGCGCCGCAGCGAGATGGCGTCCCGCCTGGGTTGCCAAATCTTCGAGCCACTGCGCCACCTCCAGCGGGTTATAACGGCCGCTGGGTTCCCCGCTTAGCAGTTCCTCCACGAAGTCTTCCACCGGAGAGAACAGTTCCGGATCAAGGGGGCTGACCGTGCCAAAACGCTTCGGAATCGGTGTGTCACTATAGGGGTGGGGGCGCTCCGGGTCGACAATCGGCATGTTAGTATAGACTTCCGGCCAGAAGCCGTTATTGGCGGCGGAGGGTAAGTGCGCCGTGGTTACGAGCGGCAGGATCCGGCTGGCATGGGCCAACGCCGCCCCGGCTTCCGTCCCACCCGACCCGAATTCGTGGTCCAGGGCGCGACGCCACACGTGCGAGTCTGCCTCCGGATTGTAGAGGAGGCGACCCCACAGACGGTACGTGTACCGGTATTTCTCCCAGTCGTCGCCCGGGACGCGCATCGCGCTATCGGCGTAGGCGTCACGTCCGCCGGGCAGCCCTGACCCTTTGCGCCCTTTGAAAGAGAGCGGCTCGCAGATCTCCATGCCCGCGCTCCCGCAGAAGGCGGAGGCGCGGCTATAGGCGGCCGCCCAAGCGGGATCGCCCCACAGGAGCAGGCGTTGCGTTCCCGGCCAGAGACGATGGAGCACTCCATAGCGCCGGTCTTCCGCAAGCAGATCACCGTAGCCGTAGCGCAGAAAGCGGCGGGAGCCGCCGCTCTTGCCGAAAAAGCCTTCGTCCGGCTTGCCGGGCGGGGGCAGTTCCTGCGCGCGGATAGCGGCCTGATGATAGGGGAGGCCCATGTGCTCTGCCCAGTATTTAGGCGACAGGTTTACCGGCATCCCCGTCTCCAGCGCGATAGCGATCATCGCCTGGTCGATTCCCTTCGGGTGCAGGTCGATCTCGACGCGGCGGCCGCACTGGACGATTCCCTCAAAGACGGTCTTCCAGAAGGCATAGGTTCCTTCGGGGACCCCGCTTTCACCGTGGATGCGAAAGGTCACCCCCTGGATCGCCGGGCAGGCTTGGAGCAGCATCCGCAGGGCGTCCCGGCAGTAGGCGGCGTGGTTTTCCGGGGTCAGCCCTTCGATAACGTAGTTGACGCCGGGATTATCGGCCCAGGCGTAGCCGTGTGTCCAGAGACCCAATTGGAAATGCAGTCCACGCTCCGCGGCCGCATCACTGATGAAACGGAGCATCTCCAGGTTGTGCTCCCGCTCCGCCTCGGATAGACCAGTCGCACGGACGTTGTAGCCGGGAACGGTTACCAGGAAGGGGTACGCGAAGTGAAAATAGGAGTCGCTCACCTCCCTCAGGAAGTCGTAACCAAGCCCAAGCGTCAGGCTGAAGCGGTTAAAACGCTGCGCCGTCAGCATCGACAGGTAACGGGTCCAAAAGGAGCGGTCAGCAAACCACGGCCTATCCTCCACATCGCTCGCGAAGACGCGGGCCACGCTCCGAACGCGGTTGGCCGGGCACTCGACCAGAGGCTCCCGGATATCCAGGGCGACCAGCGGGTCACGGGCATGCACCGCTCGGTCCGCCACCTCCAGGAGCGCGTAGACGAGGCCGCGAACGCCGCCGCTACAGGCGAGAAGAACGGATCGCCCCGATACATCACCCGGTGCGAGAACCAACGATTCGGCGTCCGCCGGCATTGCCAGCCCTGTCGCCGCTAATACCTCGCGTGCCGTATCCGTCGGGCCCGACGCCCATAGGCAGGGCTCGGTGGCCGGCGCCTCGCCGAAACGTTCCTGCAAGCGGACCGAAATGCCGCGCGCCTCCAGCGCCGCCTGCACCTGTCCCACGGCCCAGTGCGCCGGTGGGGCGGCGGCGACCGGGTCCACCGCGTCCCGGATGATCGATACGGTACTCCCTGAACGCATTTCCTTCGCTCCTTTCAATTCCTTTACTCTACAACCGGTCCGGCTCAGCCCATTGCGTCACCGTCGTCTGTTTCGCCCAGTCACCAAAACGGTTCTTAGGAAAGAGCACCGCCCCCAGCATTATCGCAGTCGATCAAAGAAGAACTGGTACGTCGTCGTTTCTAAAAGAAACCCGCCCGCGATCCAGACCATGCCCATCACTAAGTCACCCAGAATCAAGCCCAGGAAGAAGGGGACTGCCTGAGCGTAGGCGCGCAGGCCGCCATAGTGAAGGAAAAGCCCCTTCAGCAGGCTGGCGACGAAGACCGGGAACACGACGTCGGTGATGTCGTGGTTGCTGTTGGCGACAGCCAGCCCTATCGGGTGCAGCGGAAAGCCCAGGATGCGCGCGCGCAAAAACATCAGAAAGCAGGAGAAAGCGAAGCTGCCCGTTAAGACGCCCAGCCCGCGCGCGTCCCCATAGGCGTACACGCCCGTCCACATCGGCAGAAACTGCTCGTACATAAAACGGCCTGAGCGCCCATACTGCATACTTTGTCTCCTCTGCGCTTCCCGTCCCTGCTTTCTCTACCCCTTAAGAAAAAACCTTGTCGACAGGCTTGCCTGATCGATGACGGTCGGGGGCGGGTAGAATGAGGACAGCATTGAAGGCGCTGTATGCCCACCTTCTCCACGCCACTTTTCTTTCCGGCGATAAGGAGTTACGATTATGAACGCATCGTGCCTGCAATACCGGCTCACCGACGACGAGCGCCGATTCTTCAACGAGCAGGGCTACCTGATCCTGGAGGATGCCCTTTCGCCCGGACAGGTGTCCGCTCTCACCGAAGTCGTGGATGATATGCACCAGAAAAGGGTGGCGGAGGGTTTCGACCCGAAGAAGGCGCTTTTCTACCCCAACTTCATCCCCGACAACGCGCTGTTTGCCGATCTGGTGGACTATGAGAAGGTGCTGCCCAAGGTCTGGGGCATGCTGGGCTGGAACATCTACCTATACCATGCCCACCTGATCGTGACGCCGCCGTCGGGGCAGGCAAAGGATGATAAAACCTTTGGCTGGCACCAGGACAGCGGCAGGATAAACGTCGAGGTCGAGAGCCACCCGCGCCCGCGCCTGTCCCTCAAAGTCGCCTACTTCCTGTCCGACATCTCGGAGCCGGGGCGCGGCAACTTCTGGATCATCCCCGGCAGCCACCTGGACGATACGCTGAGATTTGCCCGAGGACGTCAAGCTGGAGCGGCTGCGGCTCTTTCTTCAGCAGGAGGCGAGCCGTAAAGGCATCAGCCTCGACACTGACGGCCCCATTCTTCAAGGGCGGGTGGATAACAAGGACGAGTTCTTCTTCTATAATGGCTCCAAGGGGAGACCCCTCTCCATACCGGAGATACCCGACCAAACCTGACGCTATATGCGGATTGATCTAGTGCTTGCGCTCGTACTCGCGAGGGCGGACTTCAGCGACAGCGCAGCTGCTCAAACCTCGGCTCTGGATGATGTTGCTAAACTGGTACTGCGATTTGAGCACCATTGGTTCATCCTCGGCTATTAGGTGCAGACAAACTGCGGAACCTAATACGCCGCGTACAGGGGAACGTCTGCAAGAAGGGCAGCGGATCAACATACTCTATAGGATGCTGCGAGTTGCAGAGAAGTAACCCATGATTAGGAGAATCTCGCGATGAAGTACGTATTATTATTTGTCCATTTGCTTTTTGGTGTGACTGTAGTGCACGGGCAAGTTAAGAACCCGTCTGAAAAGGTCGTAATCACAGTAGAAAGGACGAGGACTGAGATGCGCACCGATGACAATGGAGTATTGCATGTAAATGTGTCCCCGGACGATGCCCTCAAGTTCAAGGCGAGAGGATCCGTCCGCTATAGTGAATTCGGTGCCAGGGGGAATGGCACGACCGATGATATCGACGCTATCGCTGCGGCACATGCATTCGCTAATCAGCACGACCTTTCCGTTAAAGCCGACGACGGGGCCAAGTACTATATCGGAGGAAAGGAGCGCACAGCAGTCATCCAGACCGACACCGATTTCGCCACGGCGGCCTTCATCATCGACGACAGAAACGTCCAAAACCGGAATGCATCTGTCTTTAGGGTTACTTCCAGCCTGCAGCCGTTAAAGCTTAAGGGAATATCCTCGCTCAAGAAAAATCAGAAAAAACTAGACGTCGCTCTGCCTGGACCCAGCCTGATCACTGCTACTAACTCCCACGTTAGGCGCTACATCCGCTTCGGTGCGAACCAAAACAATGGGTCTCCGCAAACAGACATTTTCCTGGTGGATAAAGATGGCAATGTGGATAAGGATACTCCGATCATCTGGGACTTTGACCAGATAACGGATATCACTACCTTACCCATAGACAAGACGACGCTGCGTATCACGGGAGGACGCTTCACCACGACCGCCAATCAAGCTGAATCGAGGTACACCTATTACAACCGAAACATCGCGATCAGGCGTTCCAACGTTGTTGTCGATGGACTCGAGCATCGGGTCATCGGCGAGGGAGACCACGGCGCGCCCTATAGCGGCTTCATCCATATCGGTGACTGCGCCAACGTGACGGTCCGGAACACCGTTCTGACCGGACGCAAAACATACAGTACCATCGGCTCAGCCGGACAGCCGGTCTCCATGGGCTCGTATGACATTCTGGTCAACCGTGCCCTTAATGTGTCGTTGGTCGGTTGCAGCCAGACGAATGACATCAACGACCGCAGGTATTGGGGGATCATGGCATCCAACTACAGCAAGAACCTTCTGTACGACAACTGTAAGTTGTCGCGCTTCGACGCGCATATGGGGGTTGCCAATGCCACCATCCGCAACTCGACCCTTGGATACATGGGCATCAATGCCATCGGCACCGGGGTTCTGACCGTAGAGAAATCTAAGATCTACGGCACGAACCTCATCAATCTGCGTAGCGATTATGGCAGTACGTGGCAGGGAGAGGTCGTTATCCGTAACAGCGTGTTCGTGCCAGCCGGAGGTAGACCCGTGAGTGCGAGCCTGATCGGCGGTCGCAACTCGGGGAACCATGATTTCGGCTATACCGCCTATCTGCCGGAACGGATCACCATCGAATCCCTTCGTATCGATGATTCCAATCATCCCGGCGATTACCAGGGTCCCGCTATTTTTGCAGATTTCAATCCGGAGATGACCGACGAGTCCTACCGGGAAAAATTCCCCTATGTCAGAACCAGCAAGGTCATCCTCAGGAATGTAACTACCGCCAGCGGCAAACCTCTGAGGGTGAGCGATAACCCATTCATGTTCAGGGATGTTCAGATAGACACCAAATAACCTCTCTGCAGGGAACCACTTACTTCCACATTTCGCGCTCGATCGCGAGACTCACGCCGTGCGATGCGGGAGCGCGGCCCGGGTCCTCGTGAGGCGACTGAAAGCAGACGGGATTGGAAAGGCGCGGACGTATCGGCGGAGGAGTGCCGGTGAGGCTATCCGCCTTCCGTCAGGTACAACTCGCGGTTGCGTATGCGCGCTAACCATCGCATGAAGTGGACGAACCCGCATCGGTGTCCTCCGCATTCATCTGGTCACGGCGCAGCGGGTTCGCCACTTATGCGGAAACGTTAGGCGGCGTCGGGCGTGCGTTACCTGAAGTACCGTTGGGGCGAGGACCGCGGCGACGAGCATTCCGATTGGGGTTGTTCGTGGTGGCTCACCGAGTTCGGCCCCGACGGGCATCCCACCCGGCAGGTCGAGCTTTACGACGGCGGTCCTCGCCTCCGGTATAGCGAAGCCCATCCCGAGGACGAGTTCGGCGGCCTGGGCTTCGTTCACCTCGATGAGATCGACCTCTCCGAGCAGGAGGTCATCGGTGCCGAGGAGTTCGAGGCGGCGTGGCGGGCGGGCCCCTGGTACAATGACCCCGCCTAACCTCGCGCAGGTGGCGCATAGGTATAAACGTTTGGAAAAATGCATTTTCAGGAGCGTTCGGGAGAATTTTCAGGTACAGCACTCAACAGCACGGTAATTTGAGCGTTCTATGGTATAATCAGGTTGAACAGAGCCATTCTTTACCGCTTTGATTTGTAAACAGCGGGTCACGGGTTCGAATCCTGTCGTCGGCTTTCTCCTTACCCCCGCCAGACATTGCCACTACATATCGTTGTTGTCAGATGGCGCTCCATCTGAGACCTGCTATATGTAAAGGTGTGTCATATGGTCACAGATTTCCCCTCCGTAAACTGGAATGAAGCCCTGCGGGAATTCCTCTTCCACGTCAAAGCAAGCCGCGCCGACGCCACGCTCCGGTTCTACGACGTTCGACTCCGACAACTTGTGCAGTGGGCGGATGCGAACCGCGTTTCTTTCGCCGACTTCGGCAAGCGCCACCTAGACCGCTACCTGATCGACCGGCGCGGCGCGGGAATAGCTCCCATGACCCTTCGGCACGATGCGGTCTCTGCCAAGGCGTTCTTCCGGTGGTGCCAAAGGAAAAGTTGATCGAGCGTTCGAAGCTTGCCGAGTACGAGATTCGCCGCGCGCCGGACCCCTACCGGCACATGCCGACTGACGAAGAAATCCAGAAGCTTGTCCGAGGCATCCACGACCACTGGAACCCGGCCACCAACCCCGCTGCCCGCTATCGCCCCCAGATGAAGCGCCTGTTTCACCGGGACAAGGACTACGCCATTATCTTGGGACTCCTCGATAGCGCCTGCCGGATAGGGGAAATGCTTTCCCTTAAGGTGACGGACTACAGCCCGAGCGAGCGTGGAATCACCATTCGGCAGAGCAAGGGGCGAACCAGCCGCACCCTGCCTGTATCCGATGATTGGGCAGAGGCGCTTTCGGTGTGGCTGAAACTGAGGTCACGGGTCATGGAAGCCGTGCCCCCGGAAGAAGATGAAGGCTGGATATTCATCTCGGAGACCGGCCGCCGCCTCAGCGAGCGAAACTTCTTGCGCTCACTCAAGGGCTACCTCGCCTACGCTGGGGTTACCGAAAGGGTGTGCCTCCACTCCTTGCGACGGTATAGCCTCAACAAGCTCGCCCGCACGAACCTATTGGCCGCCCGCGACTTCGCCGGACACCAAGATGCCAAAACGACACTCATCTATACAAGCTGACCCCCGACGACATGCGCCAAGTCCACGACTCGGTCGGGGTGCTGAAAACCGTCCTGCAGCACAAGCGCCCAGATAAGCGGCGAAAGAGCCTGGTGTAGCAATATACCGAAAGTGATCGTGCGCGGATTGCCATGGGCAGGCGTTCCCTATACTTCACTTCTAGTTGCCTTCTTGGATCGTTCGCCTTTCCTTCGACGAGCAGCCGGACGATCCTGGCAAGGCTGCCCACGGTCCACCACACGATCTTGAATGCCGCTCGAAGCAGACCGAAAAACGTGCGCAGCAAACGGGAGGCTATGCTGCGCAACTGCTTTCCCAGAGGCCCCCGGTATCAGGTAGAGAACCACGGCGGCCGTAAGCCCCCACCAAGACGCGCAGAACAGCGTACACATGACCTGCTGCGGCGACATGCCTGAGGCAGCGACGGCTGCCTTCCCGGCCTGGCTGAGGGAGAAAAGCGTGTCTGTGTATCCACCGCACAATCCCGAGAACGAGCAGCCACGCTAATACCCGGTTCAGCCACGAGAGCTCCCAGCGACGGGGGTAAAATCGGTAAGCTGCTGGTTGCCGCAGGTCAGTGCAGACCGTTGCGTTGGGCGGGTTCAGGTGGCGCGATTTCGCGCTGCAGAGCCGCCCACGGAAAGAGCGGCCGCAGTGCCCGCAAATCAGCGGCTCCCCCGGCCACACACGCCCGCAGGATAGGCAGAGCCTCATTGCGCCCTCCTGGATTCTTCCGCCGTGGCTGCCAGGGGCGTTACCGGTATATCACGGCCTTACATGCCCCCGACCCTGTTGATTACCCCTTCCGTTTCTAGTGCGGAATTGGACCAAAAAATAAATCGGCGTCTGCCCTTCGCTGCTACAAGCGCCACCAGTCGGTCGCGTCGGCTTGGAGAAATAGAAACGACGAGAGCTTTGAAGGTTCGCTCACCGTATCGCTTGACCGCAATCCGCTCCATGTATCGCTCCCAAACGGCGATGCGGGAGGCAAACCGCTGCTGGCCGACCGTGTTCAGGTCAACCTCGATCAGGAACCCGAACCGTTCCTGGGGTATGCTTGGGCCGGGGCGGCGGGTGACGAGGAGTACCGCGTCCGGTCGGACTACGTCCTCCTGCCAGGTGCCGCCTGGTTCCCGGTATTCGACCCGGTGGGTACAGAACGGCTCCGGGAGCCAATCATCGATGGCAACTTCGCCTGCGGCGGCAGCGCGGCGTGCTGCTAAGTGAACGTTTTTCACCTGGAGCAGATGCCCGATGCTCGCTGCCGACAGATCCTCCTTACACCGCTGCCGAACGGCCGAAACTTCCCACCCGACGCGCGCGGCAACGAGCGGGGCGGCGGCGGGAGCGAGCGCGTAGAGGGCAGTACGTACACCGTGGAGCGCGACCGACCCCGGCTGCACCGCCGCGTGTTGGCGAAGCAGCCCGGCACGCACGAGCTGGAGGAGGCGGACGTTGCAGCGCGGCACGCTCCCGAAGTACTGCGAAAGGATCTGGTCTCGGCTTAAGAGTGTGTGCGCCCAGACATCCACCAGGAGTTCTTCGTCACGGAGGCCGAGAACGATACGGTTAGCTGTTGGCGTCGTCAGTCTTGGTACGCCGCGTTCGTTTTCCAGTCTTTCCGGCTGCTTTTTTCGGGGCATCAGGTGTCACCTCACGGATTTCTAAGGACGGCTCACCCCCAGGTAGGGCCGCCGGTGTGCCCGGCGCCTCGTCGAGGGTGTCTCCTTCAGGTGTGGGATAGAGCAGGGCTTCGCGGGCAGCAAGTTCCTGCTCGACGTCGGTGCGCGGGCAGCCGTAGGTGCGAAGCGCCTGGGCACGCAGGGCAGCTACCGCCGCCGGATCGGCGGGCGGGTCCTCGTCAAAGGGCACCTGGATGCGGCAGGCGGATTTCCCACGCCGGACGATGAAGGCTTGGCCTGGGGCCTGACGCAGCAGCGTCTGCCGCACCGCTTCCCGTGTCTCGCCGGTAGCAATGTCGGCGATTAGCTCGGCGGCATCCACGCTGCCCGTGGCAAAGAGGGCTTTGGTACCGGTGTTATTCCGCAAACCCGCCCGGAGTGAGGGCGGCATCTGGGCGAGGTTCTGCAACGCCAGGATCAAACCGCACTTGAGCCGGCGTCCCTGCGCGGCCAGCATTTCAAACTGCGGCGTCACGACCGCGCCAAACTCGTCACAGAGCACTTCCACGGGAAGCCGCTCTTCGGGCTTTCGGTGGGCACGCCCCAGAACCACTCCTTCAATGAGCGCCAAGAACATGCTGCCGATCAGGTACGAAGCCCGGCCCGGAAGCTGATCGGCGGCCAGCGCGACCAGTACAATCGCTCCCGGCGTCTCATCGAGCAGTTGGTGGAGGTCGAAGGCCGGTTTCGGTTGGGAGAAAATCAGACGGAGCGCAGGGTTAGATGTGATGGCAGTGGTTTTATTCAATACCGCTGCTGCCGTAGCCGCCTGCCGTTCATCTGACAGCGCGTCATAGCGCCGGAAGAAGGCGCGGACCTGACTGTCCATAACCCGTGACAGCACCTTCGCGCGGTACGCAGACACCGTCAGGAGCGGCTCCAAATCAAGCAAGGTCCCATCGCCAGCTTCAGCCAGGGCAATAAAGCTGTTGCGTAGCGTCTCATCAATAGTGACGCCCAACCCATCCTCGTGCTGGCGGCGGATCGCCTCCAACAGGCGAAGCGCCCGGGAAAAGGCGTCGCCCTGACCGGCTAGGGGGTTGAGACAGGAGATGTGCTCCTGGTCCGTGTATCGGAAGTCAAGGAGGGCCAGCCGTCCTGTAATGGCCTGCAACGGGTAGCGCACGGCGAGGTGGTTCAGAATGGCGTCGACGTAGTCGCCGAAAGGGTCGATGATGCATATCCCCCGGCTGGCAGCAATCAACTGGCGGAGGATCAGGGTGCAAAATACGCTTTTTCCTGAACCCGTCGCGCCGAGCGTGAGGACGTGGCGGAAGGTGTCGTCTGGGGAGAGGGTGACCGTTTGGCCGAGTCGAGTGCAGGGTGCTCCTATCGTCGGGGTGTCGGAGGAAGCGTCTTCGTCTTCCTCCTCGTCATCGTCTTCATCCGGTTCTACGCGTGCTGAAACCAGAGTCAGCGGGATTGTTGTTCCGAGGAAGACGTGCCCTTCCGGGATTTGGTCGGCGGGCGGTTTGGTGTCTATGGTTGGAGGCTTTCTTCCCCCTTGCCGGAGTCGGGCCACCCCGTTGATAAACGTTATTATGAGTAACTCAAGAAACTGAGTGAGCATAAGAATGTCAGCAGGATATTCGCACAAAACGAGCGTGGAAAACCGTCGAACCCCGAGCAGGGACGCTCGGTGCCTGCTCGGGGTATTGCTCCGGGATTAACTTGGAGTTAATGGATCAAAAAGTGGCCTCCATGCTTTGGTTAACCGAGGCTGTGCTGTCGGATCCTCCCATCGCCGAAAGGATGTCCTCGATCTTTGGAGGGCGTGGAACGACCTGGCGGGGATCCATCCGACCGGCGGGATCGCCACACACCGGGCAGTCGGCCTGTCTCTCAACGTGCATCCACACGCACTGCCAGGCATACTGGCCGGGAACGTGGTCGAAGATGCGGGGGAAGAACCAAAAGTCCTCCGACATAGAAAAGACCGCATAGGTTGCTCCGGCGGCAATTTGCGACTCCAGAAACGTCGCCAGCCGCGCTTCGCTTCGACCCGCCAACAGTAATGCGAGGGCCATCTTTACAGACGCGCCAGCTACATGCTGGATGTCGACGCCGAGGGCCATCTCACCGACCAGCCGTCCGGTGCCGTAGTCGGTAGTGCGGCTCACCTCCCCGACTGTCGTTTCCGCTTGGCTACGGGCACGCGTCGCGCAATGGTAGCAGGCGGTCCGCTCTGGGACACTCAGGATGATCTCGCCCCCTCGCGCCCCTGCGTACAGCCCGCCAGCGATCATGGGCTTGCCTTGGGCATACGAAGCGTGGCCGAGGAGGCGCTGTGCCTGCAGGTCGTCTGTCGCGGCCATTACCAGGTCAGTGCGGGAGATAAGCTCCAGCAGCGTGTTCGTATTCAGATCCCGAACATCGGCTGGATACAGCGTTAAGTCCAGCAGCGGGTTGATGCTTAGGAGGCGTCGCGCAAGTGCTCGAACCTTGGTCCTACCGGTGTCTGCCGCGTTATAGACGGTCCGGGATAGGTTTGCCGGCTCCACTTCGTCCGGGTCGATAAGTACTATGCCCCCGACACCGCTTCGGACCAACTGCTCCGCCGTGTGTCCACCGCCAGAGCCTGCTCCGACGACGAGGACCCGGCGATCTGTCAGCGAGTTGGCCAGGATGCCTGTGCTCCGCGCGAACAAACCCTGCCGGATTGTCTCTGCGGCGACGGCAGGATCGCGTCCCGTGTAAATCGGCTGCCAGCCCGCAATCTCCGCTCGATTCGAGTCGGAGGTGAGGGCCGGACCGCCCATAGGACCGAACGCTTTGTGGTAAGGCTCCGCCCCGGCCTCCAGAAAAGGCTCCAGGGCGTGGAGTAGGCGCTCGTCCGGGGGTAGGTCGAGCCGCCAAACACCGGTAGCAATCTGTTCGGTGTCGTGTCCATCTGCCGTCACCAAAACGACAGGCGGCGTGGCCGGATAGGTGAGCGGAAGCAGGAAAATCAGCTCCAGCCCGGGCAGATTCACTCGACCGGTAACGATATCCGGACAGAGCGGATTATGAGGGAGTATCTCCGGTGCGGTAACGGCACCATAGCGGGCACTAACCCGCTCTAAGTCTCGATACACGGGACGCTCCTCTACGGGAACGGGAACCACCTCAACTCACTACCGACTACGCCGCGCGAGGAAGAAGGACACCTGTACGTTGCCAGAAGGCAGCGCGTGGGCGGCGAGAGTTGAGTGAGCGGCGGAGAGGATTTGGTCGTCTATGATCTGAGCACCGTTCACGATCTCGCCGAACTGTGCTTCCCAGATCACAAGCGCTTCGGGCGCATTCACGCTGTAGCCATACTCGAAGCCCACGCAGGCGTTCTCGGAGAGCGGGCTGTTATAGACAGCGAAGGATGCTGTAGCTCCGGGGATGTGTTCGAGCGGCGCGTAGACATCGCCCGTCTTTGCGTCATGTAGCACGAGGTGTCGCTGGCTAAACGTGCCACGCTGGGCATCCTGGCCCGTAAGGCGGATC
>JAUJOK010000104.1 GCA_030447685.1 Armatimonadaceae bacterium | reverse complement strand
CGCAGCTTTCGCGCATCGGCCAGCAGATCGTGGACACCGCCGTCGTCAGCGCGCGTGAAAAGCGCACCGTCCCGCTGCTGCCTTAAAGGGAGCATGAACTATGATTATCACTCTTGACCCGGAACTCGAAGCTCGCCTGCGCGCCGTAGCCGCCGCGCGCGGGGAAGACCCCAACCACTATGCCACCGCTGTGCTGACCGAGGCGTTGGAGCGCGCCGAAGACACCGAAAGCAGTCTCACCACAGAGGACATAGCCCAAATGCAGGTGGGCATACAGCGCGGTTTGGCCGATGAAGCCGCAGGCCGGGTGAAACCGCTCGCGCAGGTGATTGACGAAGCGCGAAGGCGGCATGGATTCCCGGACTCCTGGCCGAACAATAAGTGACCTCGTATCGGGTCGAGTTTACGGACGTTGCTCAGGCGGAAGCGGACGCCGCCTACCTGCGGCGCTCGCAACGCACTTCACCGGAAGAGGCATCGGAATGCTATGCCGGAATCTTTACGGCGGCGCAGACACTTGTGACAATGCCGCGCCGCTGGCAACCGGTTCCCCATAGTGACCAATATGAGGGGGATGTTCGGCGGATGCTTTACGGCAGAGGATCAACCGCGCACCATATCATCTATCGTATTATCGATCCGGCGGTGGGTGAAGCGGAAGGCATTGTGCGCGTTCTGCACGTCTATCATGGCGCGCGGCGGACAAGTCAAAATAGCGGCGACCCGAATGACGGCGCGGAGGAGCAGTCTCTTTAACCGGTGAATGAGGCGCGGCTGCCGTCGCCGGCAATGCAAGATAATTGAGAACAACGAACTATGTCTGAAACAATCGATGACGATTACGGTCTGAGCAAGGCCACGCCCACAACGCCCATTGACGCGCCCGACCTGCCGTATTCGCCGCGCGACCCAAAGACGTACCGCCCGGCTATCGGCCTGATCGGCTGTGGCGGTATCTCGGCGCAGCACCTGACGGCGTACCGGAAGGCGGGCTATAACGTCGTCGCTCTGTGCGACCTGATCGAGGAGCGGGCGCGCGAGCGGCAGGCGACCTATTTCCCCGCCGCCGACATCTACACGGATTACCGCGACCTGCTGCGCCGTGACGACATCGAGGTCGTGGACATCGCAACACATCCGCCGGAGCGTGTCCCGCTAATCGAAGCTTCGCTTGGGGCACGCAAGCATGTCCTCAGCCAGAAGCCGTTCGTGCTCGATCTGGCGGTCGGTGAACGCTTTGTCGTGCTCGCCGAAGAAAACGGCGTGAAGCTGGCGGTAAACCAGAACGGGCGCTGGGCACCCCATTTCAGCTATATCCGGCAGGCGGTTCGCGCGGGTCTGCTGGGGAAGCTGATGAGCGCGCATCTTTCCGTCCACTGGGACCACACCTGGACAGTCGGTACACCTTTCGAAGACATTCACGATCTGGTGTTGTACGACTTCGGCATCCACTGGTTCGATCTGGTCAGCCACCTGTTCGAGGGCCGCGCCGCGCGCCGTGTCTACGCTTCCCGCACCCGCGCCATAGACCAGACAGCCCGCCCGCCGATGCTGGCCGAGGTAATGATCGAGTTCGACGGCGCGCAGGCCTCGCTCGTCTTCGATGCCCATGTCAAGTACGGCCCGCAGGATCGGACCTATGTCGCTGGGACGGACGGCACCATTACCAGCAGCGGCCCCGGTCTGACCGAGCAGGCGGTCACGCTGTATACGGCGAGTGGCTACGGCAGCCCGGCGCTGGAAGGAATCTGGTTCCCGGACGGCTTCCACGGCACGATGGCTGAATTGCTGTGCGCCATCGAGGAAGACCGCGAGCCGATCAACAGCGCGCGTGAAAACCTGCAAAGCCTCGCGCTGTGCTTCGCCGCTATCGCCAGCGCCACGGACGGCGCGCCTAAAACCCCCGGCGAGGTGCGCCAACTGCCTAAAGGCTCCGCGCCCACGGCCACCGATATGGGAAAGGCAAGCGTATGAAGATCGCGTTCAACACCGCTAACCTTGTGGCGCGGGTCAGCGGCTACCACTTTGAGTTAAAGCACTGGGGCGAGCAGCACGCGCGCACCGTGCGGGAAACGGACGAGGCCGCCTGGCGCGCTATCTGCCATGACATCGCCGGGGCCGGGTCTTGGGCCGTGGAGGTGTGGGAAGCGCACGCCGCCCCGGAAGCGTTAAACGAAGAAAAGGCCGCCGCCTGGAAACGAATCCTGGACGAGGCAGGACTGACCCCGGTCGGCTACGCCGGGAAACTAAGTTCCCGAACCGTACAGATCTGCCGGTGGCTGGGTATTCCCTGTATCAACGGTGGCCTGGGCAGCCTGAGCCTTGCCGATGCGGACACGCTGTGCCAGTCGTCCGGCGTGCGCTTCCATTTCGAGAACCACCCGGAAAAGAGCGCCGAGGAGATTTTGGCGAAGATAGACGGCGGCAGCGAATGGGTGGGCGTCTGTATCGACACGGGCTGGCTGGGGACACAGGCCATTTCCGCGCCGGACGCTATCCGCACCCTCGGCCTCCTGGTCCGGCATGTCCATATCAAGGATGTCAAGGCGCACGGCGGCCACGAGACCTGTCTGCTCGGTTCCGGCATTGTGGATGTGGGGGGCTGCCTCCAGGCGCTGCGCGATATGGGCTACGAAGGCTGGTACTCCTGGGAAGATGAACCGGAAGACCGTAACCCGCTCGACTCCGCCGTCCAGAACCGGCAGAGGATCGAGGAGCACCTCGCGCAGTGAACGAAGAGGAGGAGGGCGCCCCCGCCCCCGTGGTGGTGGTATGGGACAAAGATCCCTAGTGCATCCTGGTCCTGTACATGCGGGCGGCCGAGGCCACCCTGCCAGCCGCCCAGGAGATCTTGTTATACAAGAACAACATCGACCGCAAGGGCAACAGCTACGGCTGCCACGAGAACTACCTCGTGGCCCGTTC
>JAUJOK010000103.1 GCA_030447685.1 Armatimonadaceae bacterium | reverse complement strand
CGCGTGCGCGACGACCGCGCCGTGGAACTTCTCGAACGCGCCGGGCGAGCGACGCCACTTGAAATACATCACGCTGTCCGAGCCGTGCGCGATAGCCTGGTATCTCCACAGGCGCATGACGCCTGGGCGCTTCAGCGCGTTATGGTTCTGCCAGTTCGTCTGGCTGGGCGTCTGTTCAAGCAGCAGAAACGGCTGACCGTCCTTCAGGCCGCGCATTACCGCATGACTGAGGGCGACACCGGCGGGGGAGGAGGTGCGGGACGGATACGAATCCCAGGAAACCACGTCCAGATGCGGCCCCCACGTGTGGTAATCCAGCGGCTTGAATGTTCCCATCAGGTTCGTCGTGATCGGAACGTCCGGCGTCACCGCGCGCAGCGCGGCCCGCTCCGCCAGATAGCAGGCGAGGATCGAATCGTTCTGGAACCGGTCGTAATCGATCAAAAGCGCCTGCATCGAACGTTCACCGGTGTCTGTGGGCGTCTCAATCTGCTGCCAGTCCGTGAACGTATGGCCCCAGAAGGTCGTGTACCAGGCGGCGTTCAGCGCATCCAGCGTCCCGTACCGCGCCCGCAGCCATTCGCGAAAAGCCGCCGCGCATTTGCCGCAGTAGCAGTGGTTCCCGTATTCGTTCGAGATATGCCAGAACAGCAGCGCCGGATGGTTGCGGTAACGCTCGGCCAGCCGCCGCGCCATCTCCGCCGACTTTTCGCGAAACACGGAGTTCGGGCAGAAGTTCTGCCGCTGCCCGTGCTTGCGTTGTCGCCTCTGGCGGTTTACGGGAAGCACTTCCGGGTATTTTTGCGACAGCCACGCGGGCTGCGCAGCGGTGGCGGTGGCGAGGCAGGCGAAGATGTTATTTTCGGCCAGCAGGTCCATCACCTCGTCCAGCCATCCAAATGTAAAGGTGTCTTCGGCGGGCTGAAGCGAGACCCAGGAGAAGACGCCGACGGTGGCGACGTTGACCCCGGCGCGCTTCATCAGGCGCATATCCTCGCGCCAGACCTCCGGGGGCCACTGCTCCGGGTTATAATCGCCGCCGTGGAAAAAGGCGGGCAGCTTCGGGTTGACCATGAAAAAGACCTCATCATCGGGAAACGAGTATAATGGTTTTGCGCGGCGCGGCAGGGGCCGGACTGCACCAACGCCGACTATACCCTATATCCCTGGCAAGAACAGCGACATGATACAAAGCGTGAACATTCCCGGATTTGAAGGGCAGCAGATCACTGTGCCAGTAAGCAACAATGCGAGTCGGGGCGTTTGATATTACCCGGAGCGATGAGCGGCTGACGCTGACGACGGTGATGGGGGAGCGGGAACTCTTTACCGGCTGCGGGCTAATCGGCGTCGCCTTTGTGTGCATACTCGCCCTGGGGGCGCTGACGCTGGTGCGAGATGTTCAGCTCGCCACGCCCTCGCCTGCCGTCGGCGCGAACGGCGCGGTCTCGGCGGAGAGCAACCACTTCGGCATCCTCTGGCTTCTGGCCCTGGCGGCGGCGATGGTCCTGGTGCCGGTGTATGTCGTCGCGCTTTATCGCGCCAACCCCGTCTTCTCGTTCGACCTTTCGAGCGGCCTGTTTACGCGCAACCGGCGGATGATAACGCCGCTGCGCCGCATTGAACAGGTGTGCGTGCGCCGCCTTTCCGCCTTCACGGACACGGATGTCCGTCCGGTATACCGTCTGCTCATCGTTTACGGTGACGGCAGCGAGGTGGCGCTGGACGAATCCCACAATAACGAGGCCCTGGAGGTTATCGCCGACGAGATAGCTCGTTTCGTGGATAGGGATAGGGTTCCGCCGGTTTAAGCGATGCTGCGGTAGAAGCGCAGTGCCCAAAAGCCCAGCAGCGCCGCCGTCGCCAGCCAGACCGCGATAATGATGCTCCCCGCGATCCAGCTTCAACTGTCGGGCGCGCTGCATCCAACGATTGAGCGGGCCTACTCCCAAGCGTCGATTCCCAGCAGTCGGCGGCCCAGTGGGGTTAGCTCGGCGGTGCGGCTATGGGTCTGCTCCCAGCCGCGCGCGTCGCCGGGGAAGCTCTTTGGGGCGCGGCGCTCCTGCCACAGCGCGATCCGCTCGTGGCGGCGTTGCTCCCACTCGTCGCCCTCGGGAGCCGGGGACATGGTAATGTACTGCGCCATCCGGGGCATGTCAGAAACGTTGTAGCCGTTGCCGTGCAGCAGCCGCCGGTTCCAGATGAGCAGGTCACCGGCGGCCATCGGTACGGAAACCATCTTATAGCCCTCCGGCAGCACCGATAAGTCGGGTACACTGCTCTTCTGGCCGGGGCGGCTCTTTACCCACTCTACAGCAATCTTGTGGAAGCCGGGCACGCACATGAACCCGCCCACTTCGGTCGGCGTGTCCACCAGCGCGAGGACCCCCTGCACGCCGAAGGGGAGCGTGTCTATCTTCTCGATGGGCAGGTCCCAGTGCGCCACCAGACTGGAGCGATACCGGGGCTGATCCTCGCGCTGCGGGGGCCGGAACGCGCCTCTGTCGAGACTGACCCACAGCTTTTCGTTGCCCAGCGCCTCGGCGAACGCCCGGTACAGGCGTGGGTGCTGCCGGTTGTCCCAGAAGGCGGGGTGCTGGTGCATCTCCACGTTGCCGCCGGGCTGCACGGGGTCGCGGTACCAGCTTTCCGGATCGTCGGGGCTGACGCCGAGGAAGTCGTAGATGGCCTGTTTGGCGGCTTCGATGTTTTCGGGGGGCACGGCGTCTTTGACGATGACGTAGCCCTGCGCCTCGAAGTGGGCGTGGTCGGCGGCGGTGAGGACCGGGTAATCTGCGGCGTTGTTTCTGTCAGTGAGCATACTTTAAAGTTTGCACCTGCCGGACGCGGATTCCTTCGCCTCCTAACCCGATAAAGAACATAGAGCGTGTTTGAAAAACCACTGCGGGTAGGGGTGGAGCCCCCACAGGGAAG
>JAUJOK010000046.1:8533-39166 GCA_030447685.1 Armatimonadaceae bacterium | reverse complement strand
GCGCGCTCCGGGCAGAGTCAGGTCTATTGGCCCCTGATCGGCGATATTGATGGAGCTAAACATTACAGTTACGGGCACCATTGTTTCCGTTAGCGACGCCCCCGCCGCCTGAGCCGCCTGAGACATTAAGAGCGCCCCGCCGTGCGGGAAACGCCCAGCAGGGCGCTCTTCGTGAGGAACGGCCCCTACAGCAGTATACCTCTGGACGCCCCTTCCCCGCCCCGGCTTCCCTTACGGATTCCGGGTTTTGCGGTCTTACCCTTCCCTCAGGCGGTGCCAAAGCATGAGCCGGAAAATGTATCATTCGGTACAGCTTAAATGTATTGTTTCAGACACTTTTTGACGCTCCCCCATCCGGTCAAAGCGTCGTTTGAGACAGGAAGAAGCAAGCGGCGTATCCAAACAATACGATAATCAGTTACATCATCGTGTAATACCAAGCCAAGCGGCAGACCAGGCGGCAGCAAGGAACTGCCGCGTAGTCCCGCAGTGGGGTTGCTGGCAGCCGACGAAGGAGACTATGATGACCCGCAGCACGACACCTCTACTGGCAGCGGTCACTCTGGCGGTGCTTGCCGCCGCACTGCCAGTCACTGCGCAGCAGGCAACCCCACCCCCTGTCCCGTCACCAACTGCACCGGCACCGAGTACCCCGGCACGCATCGCCACGCTGGATAAAGCCCTGGAGAAAGCATCGTGGGACCCGGCGCTCCGTGGGCCGCTGCTCGTGGTGTCCCCCCAGAATACCCGGCTTTCGAGACCTAAGGCACTACCGGGTGAGTTGTACCCTGACCCGCCGCCCCAGTCCTTGCCCCCGCCTGCCTATGATGGCTACCGTTTGAACACCCTCGCTCCCTACTTCGGTCGCAAGCTCGTGCGCCTTGGCTCACTGAGCGTGCTCGCCCCCACACAGATGGTTGTCTTCAATACCCGGCCCGGAAAACCCGACCTCTTTACCGGGCTGCGCCGCCCGGAGAAGATACGCCTGCTCCAGGCGGCGCTCAGCCCCGCCCAGTGGCGACTCCTCGGCGCTCCGCAGGGACTGGGGCTATCCGACCTCACCGGCGAGCAGAAGACCCTGTTTCTCTCGCTCCTGCCCGAGCCGTTCACGCTGCACAAACTCGTCCAGGAGAACGTGGGCCGGGGCACGTTCGACAATAAAAAAGGAAGCCAGGTCACCCTGTCTGCCGCGCAGCGAGCCGCTCTGCGCCTGCGGCTGAACCGCTCCGTCAGCCTTAACCTGGCACGAGGCGTGGAGCAAGATATCGTTTATGGAGTCATACCTCACCCGGTAGGGACTGATTTTTTTACGGTGGTTTCCGGCCATGAGTCCTCAAGGCAGTCGAATGCCTATGGCGTCACCCTGCGCCAGGAGGTGCCCAACCGCCTGAAGCTCGGCCACATCGACTTTACTGCCCCGGCGCTGGCGATGGCGGTGCCGCTGGCGGACGCAAAGACAGTGGGTGAAATGGTGAAGCGGGTGGCACAGGCGGCCCGTGTGGAACTCTATGCCGATGGGCGCATGGCGAAGCTGCCTCTATGGACGCTGGGGGAGTCGGCGCGAGCAGGCGATGTTTTGAAGGCCCTGTGCTACGCTCTCACCGGCGCGTTCCGCAAGGTGGGTCCGGCCTTTGTTCTCACCGATGATGTGGCCGGTTGGGGCGCGCGCCGCCAGCTTCTTGCTGAGTGGGGGCAGGACGCCCAAGCCCAGGAGCAGGCACAGCGGGAGGCGCTCGATAAGCGCATTCAGGAGCAGCAGCCGCTTCAGTACCTTTCCTATAGCCCTGACCAGCCACTCCCACCGAGCGAGGTGATTCAAAAGATAGAAAAGGGCTGGGACACGCGTAGGGGGCGCTACGGGTCGGAGGAGGTACCGGTCTCCAGCCTGCCGCCGGCGCAGCAGGAGTTGGTGAGTCAGACCGTGGCGGGCTTGAATGAGCGCCTGAGCGGCAACAAAACGGTGACGGGCGACCGGGTTGGGGTATCAGTTCGGTTCAGCCTGTCCTACCTGGTACCGGGTATAGGCGCTGTTGATTCAGGGCATACCGTTTCGCCCACGACCCTCATGCCGCCCCTGCCGCCCCTGGCTCCGTCCTCCAACCTGCCGGTGCCGTCCACGGCACCGGTGGTCTTGCCGCCGGCTCTGGCGCAGCGCGCTCTGTACGTAGCCCCAACCAATGGTGATGAGGCGGCGCTGGCTGCGCAGGAGGCGCAGAGGCGGGGTCTGACGCAGCTCTGGGTGGAGGTGGGAGAGGAAGAGTCCGCAGTGGAGCTTCTTGCTTCAGCCATTCAGGCAGGGAAGGAGGCCAAGCTTCCCGTCTTCGCCGTCGTACGCCTGCTCCAGCGGCGGCCCCGCGCGGCGCAGGGCACGGCAGGCGAGCATCTGGACCTCAATATCCTCGGTGAAACTGGCGCTGCCTGGGGGGCGCGGCGCGCCGCTTCCATGACAACACAGGGAACGGGTATCCCGAGGGAGTTCTTTGCACGAGCGGGAGACTGGCTCCGCCCGGACGTGTCGGTGGTCGCGACAGCCCTGAAGCAATGGCTCCAGAAGATTGCGGCGCTACCGGGCCTCGCGGGGCTGGTGCTGAGCGACACCGGCGCTCCGGGCTATACGGCACCCGATGGCGGCAATCATTTCTTTGCGGGCACCGACTTCGGCTATACACTGGAGGCGCGGTTGGCGTTCCTCAGGCAGGAAGGGTATGACCCGATTGACTTCGTTGGCAGCAGCAATAGAGTGAGCGGCGTCGAACTGGAGCTGCCGTTTTTCGAGGATGTGGGGCCGCGTCTCATTCAGGTGGACGGACAGTACCGGGAAGATAAGAGCTTCGTGTCGCCGGGGCAGCGGTGGAATGCTTTTCGCTACCAGAAGAATGCACCGCTGCTTGTGGACTTGTATACGGCGGTGCGCGCGGTGCAGCCGAACCTGCCGCTGCTGATGCGCAACCGTACGATGCCTGGCTTCGACCCTGGCGGCTGGTACGGCAGTTGGGACAAGGCGGACGTGCTGCCGCGCCAAACGTTCGGCTCCGGCGGGTCCGCTCTGTTGTCGGCGCGTTCGCAGGCGAAGCGCGTTTTTCTCAATATCAGCTACTTCACGATAGAGCCGGGGATGATGCCGGCCAGCAGTGGATTCGCCATGGACTTCAAGCCGGGTACGCCCGAAGCGTTCGCCTTTCTGCTTTCCCTGTTCCTGGGCTTCGAGAAAATGGAGCAGACGAACGGAACAAGTAAGGCCTGGGACGGCATTGTCCTGGACATGAGCCAGGTGTCGGTGAAGAAGGCGATACATTTGCTGGACGCGCTGGCCCCGCCACCAGGGAAGGCAGCATCCAGGCGTGGGCAGTAGCCGAAAACCCGTTTCATTCGACTTCGGTTCCAAAGTGTAGGCCGTGCAGTAGCCACGGCTCGACAAAGCCCCGCGTGCCCCACTTGCCCCTTCCCACCCCGGTTCCTTTCGGAGCCGGGGTTTTTACTGCTCTCTGAGATACACTTTCCAGCCACTCCCGGCGGCCTGCCCTGTCACGGCTTTGCCACGACGCGCTCCGGCGGCGGGAGGAGGTTCACGGGGGCGGTCACAGAGTTGTGACCCGGCAGAGGAAAAAGAGCGCCCTGCCGTGCCGAAAAGCACAGCAGGGCGCAACCAGAATGGTCGCGCACGTGCGGAAAGGTTGCACGCGCACCCTCATTTTACCCGGCAGCCGCCCCGGAGGAACCCCGGCCTTAGCAGCCCCGGCCCTGCAAAAAAAGTTTCTTATTTTTCGCAATTTTTCACCGTTCACAAAATGCTGCGACAAGGTAAGCCGGCTCCCCCGTCAAATGATTTAATCAGAAAAGAAGCCAAAACACTTGAAAAAGTCAGACCTCTTGACCATTGAATACGGTATACCATATTCAATGGCTGTATGGCAGTTCATTTATCCCCCTCTTGCGATGTTTCGTGCCCCCTGCTATACTGCTTGAAAAGGCCGGGAAGGCCAGGAAAGGGAGTACAGCGTGGAAGTTCGATTGCTCGACATACCCGAATTGTGTCTCCGGCTCCGCGTCAGCCGCAGCACCGTCGAAGGCTTGTTGCGGCGCGGCGTGTTGCCCAGCCTCCGAATTGGTCGGAGCCGGAGGGTTAGGCTCGACCAGCTTGTCAACTGGATTCAAGAGCAGCAGGCGGCGGAGGAGCAGAGCAACCCTGCGGCGGTAGAAGCGGAGGTTCGCGATGCTGACTCCGCCACTGCCTGAGCGCCCCCCGGAAGACGGTGCCCGCTGACGCCTGGCTCAGCTTTTGGCTTGACGTGTTTCGGCTCCACCGCTTGATGTGGCAGCGGCGGCGGGCTGCTGAGGAAAAAGAGGAAAAAACGGGGGCGGCCCCTGTAAGGAACCACCCCCCGTCCGCTACCCCCAAGCCGCAAAAGACAGAAAGGGAATAGCATGACCAGTTCGACTGACTCAATTGTACCACGAATAGCACCAATTGCGCCTATTGCAACACAACGCAAAGACCAACCGGTTTTAGACATTCTGGCTACGACCGAAGCTTTGCTCGACCCCGGCTCCGTCGTGGAAGTGCGCGCGCTGGGCGTACCAGGAAAAGGCGTCATCTCCGGCTATTTCACCGATTACGTCACGCTTGCCTGGGATGCAGTCACGTTCTCCGGCAAGGCTGAAAGCGTTCTCCTGAGCCTGAACGAGGTCAACCCTGCCTTGCTGGGCCGCAGCGCCAATCGCTTGAAGCCATTCGCCAAGCACACCACGTCTGACGCTGATATTGTGCGCCGCCGTTGGCTGCTCGTTGATGTAGACCCGGTGAGGCCCAGCGGCATAAGCTCGACGGACTCAGAGCACACGGCGGCTCTGGAGCGCGCGGAACACATCCGTGAGTACCTGAGCGCGCAAGGTTGGCCGGAACCGATAGTCGCCGATTCCGGCAACGGCGCGCACTTGCTCTACCGGCTGGACCTGCCGAACGATAAAGCGACGTCCGACCTCCTGCGGCGCGTGCTGGAGGCCATTGGCTTCCAACAGGATGACGATGTTGTACAAGTAGACAAGGCGACCTACAACCCGGCTCGCCTCGTCAAACTCTACGGAACAAAAAGCTGCAAGGGGAGCGACCTTCCAGAGCGCCCGCACCGCTTCTCCCGGCTCCTTTCCGTACCGGAAAAGCCCGTGCCTGTGTCGCTGGAATTGCTGGAAAGCCTGGCCGCATCCCTGCCTCGACCGGAGCCGAAGCCCCCCAGCAGGCCAGGCGCAAGCCGCACCGAGGGCTTCGACCTTGACCGCTGGATAGCCGCCACCGGCCTGGTTGTCGTATCCTCTGGGCCGTGGCAGGGCGGGCGCAGGTTGATTTTGAACCCCTGCCCCTGGAACCCTGACCATACGAATCGGGCCGCTTATATCGTGCAGCACGCAAGCGGAGCCATCGCCGCCGGTTGCCTCCACAACGGCTGCCGGGACAAGAGCTGGCACGCCCTGCGCGACATCGTGGAGCCTGGCTGGCGCGACCGACAGGAAGCATCGGGGATAGCACCCGGCGGGCGCACGGGACACGCACAAACGTCGGAGCCTTCTCGTAAAGCCGTCCCCCCTGCCAGCGAGTCCTGGCCGTCCTCGCTGGCAGAGGAGGCTTATCATGGTCTGGCCGGAGCCGTGCTGCGAGCCATCTCGCCGCACACCGAAGCTGACCCCGCCGCGATCCTCCTTCAGTTCTTGACTGGCTTTGGCAACCTCATCGGGCGTCGCCCTTATTTCGAGGTTGAAGCGAGCAAACACTTTAGCAACTTGTTTTGCTGCCTGGTCGGCTCAACCTCCAAAGGACGCAAAGGAACGTCCTGGGGGCACGTCCGCAGCCTCTTAGAGCGCGTGGAACAGGGGTGGACGGCGGAGCGCGTCCGGTCGGGACTGAGTTCCGGTGAAGGGCTTATCTTTGCCGTGCGTGACGACGGCGAGGAGGACCGGCGGCTGCTCGCTTTGGAGCCGGAGTTCGCGACCGTGCTGCGCGCGGCGGAGCGAGAAGGCTGCACCGTCTCGGGTCGCCTGCGTGAGGCATGGGATTCGGGCAACTTGGGCACGCTGACCCGTAAAGACCCTCTGAAGGCGACCGGAGCGCACGTCAGCGTCATCGGGCACGTCGTCCGCGACGAGGTGCGCCGCTACCTCCGCGACAGCGAAAAGGCGTCGGGCTTCGGCAATCGGATTCTGTGGACTTGCGTGCGGCGCTCGCAGCTGCTGCCGGAAGGCGGAAACCTGACGGCAAATGACTTGAATCCTTTGGTGGAACAGTTGCGCGAGGCAGTGACATTTGCTCGCAAGACGGACCAGGTTCGCCGCGACGATGAGGCGCGGGAAATCTGGCGTGAGGCGTATGCAAAGCTTTCCGACGACGTGCCCGGTCTTCTGGGGGCCATCACTTCGCGAGCGGAGGCGCAGGTGGTGCGCCTCTCGCTGCTTTATGCGCTCCTTGATTGCTCGCCGGTGATTCGCAGCGAGCACCTCCTGGCCGCGCTCGCTGTCTGGGATTACTGCAGCGCCTCGGCACGATACATTTTCGGCGACGCTTCGGGCGATGTGGTGGCAGATGAGATTCTGACCACATTGCGCGCTGCTGGCGAGGACGGCCTGACGCGCACCGACCTGCGTGACCTCTTCAAGCGGAACCAGAGCGCCCGCCGTATATCGGACGCGCTGGAAACGCTTCGCGCGGCTGGATTGGCACGAGTGGGCAAGCGGGAAACCGAGGGGCGCTCCGCCGAAGTCTGGTGGGCGCAATAACAGGACGACCGAACGACCGAAACGACGAAAAGGGGGGCTTCCGTCGTTTTGGTCGTTCAGACGTAGTAAGGAGGGGCGGAGCATGAGTACCTTGATGGATATCGCGCGGCGCGCAGCCGCACGGGCGCGCGAGCGAAAGGCGTCTCTGACACCGGAAGATGTGCTGCGAATGCCGCTCTCGGAGTTTGCCCAGGCGGGACTTGTTGTGGCGGTACGTTTCCCCTTGCTTGACGAGCCAGTATACCTGGCTTCTGACGATGCCACGTTAAGTTTAGACGAACGTGGTCGTCATCAGGGACGACCCGTGTTCCGGGCACGGGAGTGGCGGCGGCTGCTGGACCTCGTTCAGCAGGGCATGGACGCGAACGGGTTGCGGCTGCTCTTAGAGGCGAAGGCCGTGTTCGGAGGCGAGTTGCTGCCGGCAGAGCCAGCATAAACAGGATGACGACCGAAACGACGAAAACGACAGAACTTACTGCGCGGTCAGGTCGGGGTCTGACTGTGCAGTGCATGGACGATCTACCCCAAAGAGGAAAGGCATTTTCATGGACGTTATCTCACCGGAACGGGGCGCGCACTTAGAGGCGGAGGAACAGGCGGATTCCCTGCCCCCCGGCCCCGTGGCCGAATTAGAACACCTGCTTGCGACGGCGCGGAAGAGTTTCAACTATTCGATTAACCAATGGCCTCGCTTCGAGGCGGCAGCCGGTGAATTGGCTTCAGCTATAGCTGCGGCGGAGGATGCCCCGCCGCAGCAGGGATACCTGTTCAGCGACCGTTTAACCCGGTGCGCTGCTGCCCTCGCCGAAGCCCACAAATCGCTATTTTCGCCCCCGGTGTTGCCGAACACGAACGTCGTGCCGACGGTGCCGTGGTGCGTCGGTGAAGCGTGTAACTTAGCGGCACGACTGGCGCGGGGGCTTGAGTTCCAGCAGGAGCGGTGGGAACGGCGGCAGCGGGAGGCGGAAGCGGAGCAGGCGCGATTTGTCGAAGCCGAGGACAGGGCTGCCGCATTGGAGGCGGAGGCGGCGGCATTGCGGGAGGAATCTGCCGTTGGCCGGGCGCGGGCCGCTGAGGCGATGCGGGGACAGGCGGAGCGTTTGGCAAGCGGCAGCAGCCGATGACGCGGGCACACCCCTTGGACACGGGCACACCCCTTGGACACAAAGAAAGGAAACGATAATGCGATGTAGTGCTAAGAGTAAAAGGAGCGGCGAAAGGTGCAAGAGGGCGGCCACGCCGGGTTCTGCCGTGTGCCGGATGCATGGCTCCCGGTCTCTGAAGGGCGCGGCTTCCCCCGCCTTCCGCGATGGCCGTTATTCGCGGCTCCTGCCGGGCGGACTGTCGCAGGCTTACGAACGGTCGCGGAATGACCCGAATTTGTTGTCGCTACGCGACGAAGTTGCCGTGCTGGACAGCCGCCTGGCGGAACTCGTCGGAAAGCTGGACTCGCTGGAGTCCGCCTCGCTCTGGAAGCGGCTGCGGGAGACAGCCGCCGAAGTCCACAGCGCGTACCTTTCCGAAGACGCACAACGCCTGGCTGCCGGTCTAACGGAAATCGACGTCCTGGTAAAAGCGGGCGCGGAGAGCGCGGAAGTCTGGCGTGAGATTGAACGCCTGGTGGACGCTCGGCGAAAGCTGGTGGCTGGCGAGTCTCAGCGTCTCGTGGCGATGGAGGCGATGCTTTCCACCGAGCAGGCGGTGGCGCTCGTTCGCAGTGTTTACTCTGCCTGCGCCCAGGAAATCGCCGACCCAACCGTTTTGAACCGCGTCGGCGACCGCCTACGCGCCTTGACCGCACGACCTGCGGTTGAGAACTGACGAGACGAAAGGAAATCTTATGGAAAAACTCCTATTCACCCGCTTGCTGCGCCCCTCGGCTCCCGCCCAAGCGGCGCAGGCTTCGACCACTGTCTCTAAAGACGTTCCTGCCCGCTCTGCTGCCGTTTCTTCCGCCTCTGTGGAGGATCAGGGGACGCAGAGGACGGAGGAAGCACGCCAGGTCGTGACCACCGAGATTCAGCGATGGTTCGAGCAGCGCCAGCGCGGTAAAGCCAGCAGCGCCAGCGGTGGCGCTGGCTCTGAAGCCGTGCCGGTATTTCCCCCTACGGCTGGTTCCACCGTGCCGGGTTATACCGGCACGGCTGCGGCTCCCCCGGCTTCAGAGCCAGCGCAGGAGCCGACGCCGGACCCGGACATTGTGTCCGCAGCGGTCGCCCGTTTCGCAGAGCATCGCCAGGCTCGTGCGGTGGCGGGCCGGGGCGCGCTGCTGCCGGACAACAGGCAAACCGGCGCGCGGCTGCCGGACTGACGTGACCAGGAACGGGCGGTATTGGTCGTGCCGCCCCGTTCCGGCTCATGCCCCGTTCGCTTCTATCGCCCGTTCGAGTTCTACCATGAACTCAATAAAGTTGATTCCAAGAGCGCGGCAAAACTCCCGTGTCTCTACCACATCCAACCGGCGCTCGGCCCGTTCGCATTTGCTGACGAAGCTCTGGGTCTGCTCCAGCCGCGCACCCACTTGTTCCTGCGACAGCCCCGCCGCCTTTCTGGCAGCGCGCAGGTGACGCAGAAACAGAGAATATTCTTCGGTGAAAACGGACTTTTCCATGCGCTCCAGGAGGCATAGTAAAGTCGAAAAGAGAATAAGTCCAAAATCCACTTTCTGCGGTGGGGACAATACCGGGGAGGCCGAACATGGACGCGATGAAAAAGTGCGCTTACTGCGCGGAGAACATACAGGTAGCCGCTACCGTTTGCCGTTACTGTGGCCAGGAACTCACCCAAGCCGCTCCGCTCAACGCGCCGCAGGGGGCGTCGCAACCCCAACGCTTCGATGCGAAGAAAACGGACATTAGCGGCCCCGTGTCCGTTTTCCTTTTGCTGCTCGGCGGCTGGTGGCTGTTCTTCGGTGGCGGGAAGGCGCTCCTCTTTGGCAGCGACACTCCGCCCGCAGCGACGGTGCAGAGCGCCGGGGCGGAGCTATCCCCACCGCTGCTCTCCGAGGTCAGCACCTTTCTGGCGGAGCATTCAGAGTTCGGTACACCCACCGCCACGCAGTCCGTGGATGATTGGGCCAGGGGCAGCCGCCAGCGCGTCACCTTCGACTCCGGGAGGAACCTGCTGTTCTACACAGAAGGCGGGCGCGTGGTAACGGTCTATGAAGATGATGGCGAAGAAGGCCGTAGGAAGGTCTGGGGTGAATAGGATAAAGGAAAGGAGAAAGCTGATGCAACGACGCGTAGTATCGTTCGCGGCGATAGCTGCCGCACTGTTCCTGGGTTCGGCTGTTTTCGCGCAGCGGGCAGGGCGGCTATTTTCAGCACCTGCCGTGTTTCATGGGGGAGCGGCTCAGGTGGACAAGGCTCTGGGCAGGCCCCGTGCTGTCACTGCGGTCAGCCCGATGGACAGGCCCGGTGAGTACCGCGAGTATCAGCGGCAAGGTGCCAAAGTGAGCGTGCGCTTCAAGCGCGGTAAGGCGGTTGCCTTTGTCGTTCGCCTCGGCTGCGCCCGCCGCGAGTGCGGAAAAGGCAGTGGCGCTGGTGGGAATTAACGTGTCGGGTAAGCGTCCTAATTCGAGCACGCCCATCTCCAAATTCTGGCGCGGTTCTCTGGGGCACCGGGCGATAAAGAGGTGAGCGCCTTGAACCTGGGAGGGACTGGCTGGGACCAGGTGACGGTGCGGGACTAGTTTTGATACCGTCCGGGCTGTGGAAGGGCCGATACTTTCAGCGACGGCGCGGGTTCATAGTAAACAGGTCTTGACGGCAGGCGCGCCGGTTGCTATACTCCTCCTGTGTGATCTCCTTTTCTCTCCACATGCTCGTGGAAGGCCCTGGCTGCGTTCCGGTTGACTTGTCCCGGTGTCGGCCAGGGCTGTTTCTCTTTACGTAACGCTCATGATGCAGAGGGTTCTTCTTCCTCAGTTCCTTCTTCTGCCACTTTTACCATGTATGTCGTCTTTGTTGGCAGCTCTTTGTTGGCTTCTTCACGGACGGTCGTAGCTATCTTGATGGTCTTCGCCATTTCCCCTTGCTTGACATTTTCATGGGCCGTGACAGTCATCTTAAGGTTGCCTGGTTGCTTCTTTTCCTCGGTTCGGCCCTTCACAGAGTACACCTTCTTGCCCGTTTTGGATACCGCCTCTGGCTGCTTCGATTCGTCCTGTTTCTCGTTTTCCATGCTCTCACCTCCGGTAATGTAGTGTCAGTCCGGAATCCTTACGTGGACTGACCTCAGCGCCTCTTTATCTTTTTCAGCAGGGCATCGGCGCGCGCTTCCGCCTCACTCAGTTGTTCCGGACTGAGTTTCCGCTCACAGTCAGAGTCTTTGTTGTTGGTGTCACTTGCGTCTGCCTCCGAGTGCTCGGACTTCAGAATCACGATGCGCCAGGCGCAAGCCTCCACCGGGTCTTGTTGATAACCTTCAAATCCCGACGATAGCGAAAAGGCAAGATTCCGTTGAGCCTGATAATCTCCTGCCAGAGCCTGCTTTTCAAGAGACTTATCGTGTTGGGCAGCTTTCGCTTTCTTCGGCTGGAAATAATCATCACGCACTTCAATAACCGCCTGGTACTTATCAAGACCGGGTTTCTCTTTTGCGCGTGACCAATCGCCATAGGGGGCGAAGGTGAGCATCCCCACTGTGTACGGCGCGTCATTAAGTTCACCTTGTCGGTAGCCGTGGATGATGAGTGCATCCGGCTTGTCTTTCAGATACGCCTCTTTGGCGGCCTGTTTTAAGTTCAGGTCGAGCGTTGCCCGGTCAAGTCCCTCCGGCAACGATACTTTGATGGCTTTGCGTGACGCGGCGGCAAAACTCACGTCTTCAACTTTCGTGACTTGGTAGACCGGTTTGAAGTCAGCGGGAACAGCGAGAATAGCATCTATATCTGAGGCTGGTTGAGATGAAGCTGATGATGACGGCTCGTTCATTGTCTGGCCTCCATTGTCAGATGGGGAGCAACCCACGGCCCCGGATAAGAGCAGGAGCGGAGCGATGAGCAGTAGTTTCGTTTGCATGAGTCGGCCTTTCGTGCGGGGGCACTGGTCAGCGGTAGCATTAGTTGAAGCTCGTCACCTGCACGCCTCGGCGTGCTGCTTCCAGCAACAGACGGCTCCTCCACCTGTCCATCCGCTCCTTGACGCCGGGGCTGTTCTCATAGGTGAGTTCCCCTACGATGGGGACGGCAAAGGCGCTGCCTGCGGCGTTCGCGCCTACCGGCGGCACCTTCAGGGATAGGCTCACAATGCCGCTTTCCGCGTCCGGCACGGATACCGCCCCTGCCCACCCGCTGGCCTTTTGCTCGGCTTCTTCCTTCGTCGCGGCCCGAATCAAGAGAGCCGCTGTTACTTCTCGTGTCACGGTGGACATGGAAAGGTTCCTTTCTTTATCGCCCGTCAGGGAAGCGGGTGAAGCGCACTCCGGCTACCATTCCACGCAACTGCTCAGCAAGCTGCTTCGCCTCCTCGAAGGAAACGCCTTCGTGCATGTCCAGTCCCAGGACGCCCTCACCGAGAACGCTCAGTTGACCGCCGCTTGTGCTTGTGCCCGCTGGTTCCAGCAAAATCCACGGTGTGCCGTCCTCGTACTCTGTCACTGAGAAAGAGTAACCCGCGCTTTCCGACCTGGCGGCATCCTCCCCTTCCTTACCTCGTTGCGTCACTCTCTTCTCCTCCTATGTCCTGCGTAATTAAGCCCAGAAGCGCCCCCACTGGCTTTAAGGCCGCACCTGCGGCTACTCCCTGCCTCCACCCCGCGCTCCCTCGACCTCCCCGCGCAGGCGCTCGGTCAAGTCCGATAGCGTCTCCGCCCATCCGGTTCCCCGGCTCTCCCCCGGCAGCAACGGCACGGACGCAGGCAGGACGTGCCCGCGCTCCGCGTCCACGGCTTCGGCAGCTTCCTGCGCCTCCGCAGCAGCGTGAGCAGGCGGCGTGTGGGCGGCGTATCGAGCAGGGTGCAGCGGCACAGCCGCCGCCGGGGCGGCGGCTCCCTCCCGTCCCTTGCCCCGGCAGTCAGCAGCAGGGCATGAAGGCTTTGCAGCGCATCGTTCGCCGCGCGTAGCTGCTCCTCGGCCTGGAGCGGCTTGCCCTCCCGCGCCCGGAACATCGCCACCGCCACGCCCTCGGCGGCCTGCACGGTCAGCCGGGCCAGCTTGTCAAGATCGTCCTGCGTGGGCGTCACAGGGCGCGCTGCCCCAGGCGCTGCCGTCGCCGGATGGTGCGCCCCCGGCGGCAGGTTGACCTGTGGTCTAAGCCTTCCCCGCCGCAATTGCAGGGGATGGCGTGCAGCGGCAGGAGCGGGACGCCCCCGTACAGCCGCCCGTTCATCGCCGACGACTTCGCCTTTCGCTCCGTGCGAACGCTCCCCAGCGCCCGCGCCGCTTCCGATGTGCTCAGCATATCCGTTTCCTCCGTGTTGTTCTGATGATTCTAAATTATCGTTAGAAAAATGTCAAGCTTCTTCGGGTTTCTGCCCCTTTTTATCTTGACAACAAACTAACGATAGTATATAATTCAGTATACCACAGGAGGAAGCATTCAGTTGATAGCTACATCGAAAAATCAGGCGGAGCGGGTAGCAGCGGCGGGCGCGAAGAAGATGAGCGCGGAGGGGATACACCTTCCAGCGGAGCGCGGGCAACCCCTGCGTGTACCGCGTCACCAAGCCGGAGGGCGGCTTCTACTTCGTGCAGCTTGCGGGACCGGGCCTGGAGGAGCACTGCTTTTGCCAGTTCTTCACCGCCAACATCGCGTTCTGCACCTGCAAGCATTTGGTGTGGCTGAAAGACCAGTTGGCGGAGGAAGCGGCGGCCTGCGCGGCGTTCGAAGCCCGTGCGGAGTACGAGGAGTTCGGGCGCTTCCTCCTCATGGCGGGCAAGTTCTGAAAACAGCGGGGGAGGGTTTTCCCTCCCCCTTCGAGGAGGCAGCAGGATGAATATACAGGCGCTGATTGAGGCGTGGCCCGTGGGCTTCACGGTGAGGATAGGATCGGGGCGCTTTGATTTGGGGACGCGGACGCTGGCGGAGGCGGTTCGGTTGGCCCGCTCCGACCGGCGCGTGCGGACGGTGTGGCTGCCCCTGGTGGACTGCCCCGCCGCTTACTGAAAAACAGGGAGGGCAGTTCTACTCTGCCCTCTAATTCACTTACGGAAAGGAACCAGACAATGAAAACGAGCCAGCCGCCGAAAGCCATTTTGTTTGCCCGCGTCAGCACGCCGGGGCAGGCGGTCGAGGGGACGAGCCTGGAAAGCCAGGAGGCCAGTTGCCTCCGCAAAGCCGCTGCGGAGAACGCGCAGGTCGTCGCCATTTATCGCGAGGAGGGCATATCCGGCGGGTTGTACCTGGCGCGCCCCGACATACAGGCCGCGCTCCAGAAAATAGAATCCGGCGAGGCGAACCTGCTCATCTTCCCGAAGGTGGACCGCGTGGGGCGCACCGTGGACGTGATTCACGCCATCAAGCGCCGGGTCGAGCGGGCCGGGGGGCGGCTGGTCTTCGCGGACGGCATGGACTACGGCAGCAACGCCGTGGGCAACTTCACCTTCACGCAGATGGCCGCCATCGCGGAACTGGAAAAGGAGACCATCCGGGAGCGCACCATGAGCGGCTGCCGCCGCCGCGCCGAGGAGGGCATCCAGCCCTGCCGCCGGTTCAGCCCCTTCGGGTACCACCTCGTCACCAAAGCGGACGTGCTGACGGGCGCGTACCCTCCCGGCACCGTGGGGACATACCAGCCGCTTGAGTCGCTGAAGTGGGCGGGGGAGATGTTCGCCCGCTGCGACAACGGCCATTCCCTGCGCCAGATTGCCCAGTGGCTCCAGGACAGCGGCGTTCTCACCGGCGCGGGCAAGCCCGTCTGGTATCCCAACGTGGTCCGGGGCATCCTCACCAACCCCGTCTACAAGGGGCAGGCCGCATATGGCCGCCGGGAGCACGTCACGGACGAGAGCCGCCTGGAGCGCGGGTACAAGCGCGTGGACTTCAATCGCCCCCGCAAGGACGCCAGCAGCGTCGTCTACATCCCCTGCCCCGCCGTCGTGGACGAGGCGACCTGGAACCGCTGCCAGGAGCGCCTGCGCGCCAACCAGGAGCAGTTCAGCGGGAACCCTGGCCGCCGCAAGCTGCTCACCGGCCTGCTGCGCTGCCCCCGCTGCCGCCGCACCCTGAACGGCACCGTCAACGGCGGGCACCTCTACTACAAATGCCGCTTTGCCAACCCCTCCTCGAACCCGCGCGGCATCGTCTGCGCCAACACGCATTACAAGGGCGCGCAGGCCGAGGAGTACGCCCTGCGCGGCTTCTACGACGTCGCTGCGGACACCGTGGACGCCGCCTTCGCCGCCTTTAAGCGGGAGCGGCAGAACGATGACGGGGAGGCCGCCCTGGCCGCCGTGGAGCGGGAACTGGCCGCGCTGGGCAAGGAGGAGGCCGCCACGGTCACGGCGCAGATAGCGGGCGTCCAGGCGGGCGCTTCCCCTGCCCTGTACGCGGCGCGGTTCGCGGAACTGGCGGAGCGGCGGGGGCGGCTGGAGGCCCGGCGGGCGGAGGCGGCGGCGCGGCGGCGGAGCGTGGAATGGGATTTACCGGCGGATATGGGGGCGCTGCTGGAGCAGGCGCTGGCGGCGCTGCGGGAGGTGATGGCGGCCCCGGAAATCACCACGGCGGAGAAGAACGCGGCGCTGGCGCGGGTGGTGAAGGAGATTTACCCCACGGAGGACGGGTATCGGCTGCGGCTGCCCGCGCCGCGTCAGCTACCGGGTCAAACTGTAATGTTTATCGAGGTTTGCAGCGTGTCGAACGCGCCGCACTCGACCGCATAAAGCGCAGCGTTGTTGTCGCCGCTGTAACCGATGAAGCGCGTTTTGCCCGCAGCACGCGCCCTTTCGAGTACTCCGATCACATCCCCCTGCCGCAGCATCTCTTCACTGCATGTATGAAGCTGCACCAGATCCAGGCAATCGACCCGCAGCCGCTCCAGACTCCGGTTGATGCTCTGCTCCAGCATTGTCAGGTCCCAATCCGGCAGGTCGAAGCCGGAGGCATGGCCGCATTTGGTGAACAAAAAGAAATCGCCGCGCCGATGGCTCACCGCCTGCCCGATCAGCTCCTCACTGCTGCCGTAACACTCCCCGGTGTCGATAACGTTCAAACCGGCGTCCAGCGCGCTGCCGAGCAGGCGTTCTACCGTCTCCGGCGTGGCCTTTTCAAATCCTATTTCCGCCCCGCCGAAGCCGAGGACGCTTACCTCCATGCCGGTCTTGCCCAATGCGCGTCGTTCCATCTTATTTTCCCTTCATATCAGACTTAAGAAAGGCAAGCAGCGCCTCGTGGAACGGCTGCTGCGCTTCAATGTGCGGGATATGCCCCACGTTTGGCAGTTCGACCAACCGGGCTTTCGGAATGTCGCGCGCTGCCGCCCGTCCCAGCGCCGGGTATTGACCGAGCGTGCGGGCCACTTCGGCGGGCACCAGGTTTTTGCCGACCGCGGTGCGGTCTTCCTGGCCGATTATCAGCAGGGTTTGCGGCTGAATCAGGCGAAACTCATGGCGGACGGGCTGCTGGTAGATCATCTGATAGGTAAGCGCGGAGGCGCGCGCCCAGCGGGGAAACTCGCCGCTCAAACGCACGCGCGCGGGTACCTCGACAAACCGCTCATAGGCGGGCAGCCAGCGGACGAAGTAACTCTGCCGGTACCGGCGAATCTGCTCGACCGTCTCGTTCATTTCATTTTCCAGCAGTTTCTCCGTAGTTTGCGGCGGCACTTTCTGGCGATAGTCTTCCAGGCCGATAGGGTTCTCCAGCACCAGATGCGTCGTGCGCTGCGGATAGCTGCGGGCGAACCGAACGGCCAGCATGCCGCCCATGGAATGGCCGACGACAGCGGCTCTGTCCACCTTGAGATGGTCGAGCAGTTGAGCGGTGTTCGCGGCAAGCAGGTCGAAGCTGTAAGCGATGTCGGGTTTGCTGGATTTCCCGAAGCCGATCTGGTCAGGGACGACGACACGATAGCCCGCATGGGCCAGGACTGCGATGGTTTCCTGCCAGTACGCGCCGTAAAAGTTTTTGCCGTGCAGCAGAACCACAGTGCGGCCATTGCCATCGCCATTTGTCGGCGGCACGTCCATATAGGCCATACGCACGGCCTGGCCTTCGATAGTGAGCGGCAAAAACTGCACTGCATAGGGGTAAGCATAGGTCTCTAATGCGATTCCCAGCGGCGTGTTGTAGCCCGGTGTCTCGGCGCTCTCCGTCTGCGCGCGGGCGCAAGCCAGCCCGCAAACGCCGGTAACTGCCAGCCAGACGGTGACGCGCGCAAGGATTCGGCGGCGAAGGAAGGAGTGTATCATGCGGAGGGTGGTACCTTTATACCGGGATAGGCTCATAATGTTTCTACCCCGGTACGGCTGCTCATACGCCTGCGCGAACAGCCTGACGGCTAAATAATGCGGGATTGGTATCGTCGCTGTGAGGAAACGACTGTGAATCAGGAGAACGACAGCCGCCCTGTTGTCGGGTTCGGGCTGGTAAATAAAGACTTTGTGGCGAGCGTGCCCGCCTGGGAGCGCGACCAGAAAACCAGCGCCACCGCCTACTTCGAGCAGGCGGGCGGTCCCGTACCCGTTGCACTGACCGCCATCGCCCGGCTTGGAATGGCGCAACCCGTCTCCTTTGTGGGCCTGCTCGGCGACGACAATGACGGCGGCGACATTGCCCGCTGGCTCGCGGAGGACGGCGTGGATACGTCGCATTTGACGCGGGCGACGGGCATGATGTCGAGCAAGTCACTGGTGCTTCTGGACGAGCGCGACGGCTCGCGCACCCTCGCCAACTATGCCGCGCACCTGCCGCCGATGACCTTTACGCCGGAGCAGGAGGCGCTTCTGACCCGCGCTCGCCTGCTGCACTTAGATGGTCGGGATCTTCCCGCCGCCGAGCGCGCCGCTGAGATCGTCAAGGCGTCGGGTGGAACGGTGTCGCTGGACCTGGGCACCTGGCGTCCAGGCCGCGAGCGTCTTTTGTCGCTGTGCGACATCGTTCTGGCGTCGCGCAAAGGCGCGCGCGGCGCATTCCCCGAAGCGGCAACGCCGGAGGAGCAGGCACGGCGGTTTCTGGACTTGGGGGCGAGCGTGGCGGGCGTTACCCTGGCGCAGGAGGGTGTCGTCATTGGCGCGCGCGATAGCGAGACGATGCGCCTTCCGGCGTTTGCCGTGTCCGGTATCGTCGATACCTGCGGCGCGGGTGATACGTTTCACGGCGCATTGCTGTGGGCTTATCTGCAAGGCTGGGGGCCTGCCGCCGCCGCCGACTTTGCCCAGGCCGCCGTCGCCGTCCGCATCACCCGCCTCGGCAATCGCGCCGGGCTGCCCACCCGCGCCGAGGTGGAGGCGTTTCTGGCCAGCGCGCCGCGGCGAAGCGGCGGCGTTGACACCGTTCCCCACGCGCGGCTATAATGGCGTCGCATTCCCTGCGCCGAAGCCGCCGCGCGGGAAGAGGACGAAAGGACAACACTATGCCGCGTGCGCTTGTCACGGGAGGGGCCGGGTTTCTGGGATCGCATCTGTGCGACCTGCTGCTTGCGGAAGGATATGAGGTGGTCTGCTACGATAACCTGCTCACCGGTTCGCTGGATAATATCGCCCATCTGAGCAGCGAGCCACGCTTTCACTATGAAAATGTCGATGTGTCCGAAAGCCTGAAGTATGAGGGGCCGCTCGACATCGTATTCCACTTCGCCTCGCCCGCCTCGCCGATTGACTTTCCGACCAAGCCTATCGAGATTTTGAAGGTCAACGGCTTTGGGGCGTATCATGCGCTGGAACTGGCGAAGGCGAAGAACGCACGCTATCTGGTGGCGTCCACGTCCGAGGTGTACGGCGACCCGCTGGTTCACCCGCAGACCGAGGAATACTGGGGCAATGTCAACCCCATCGGCACGCGCGGCGTCTACGACGAGGCCAAGCGGTACGCCGAAGCGATGACGATGGCGTACCGGCGCTTCCACCGCGTGGACACCAAGATCGTGCGCATCTTCAACACCTACGGCCCCCGGATGCGCCTTTCCGATGGGCGTGTCGTGCCCAACTTCGTCGGCCAGGCCCTGCGCGGCGACCCGATCACTGTCTACGGCACGGGCCAGCAGACGCGCTCGTTCTGCTTCGTCTCCGATCTGCTCGCGGGTATCTACCGGCTTTCGCAGTCCGACCAGAGCGGCCCCATCAATATCGGCAACCCGACCGAGCGCACCATGCTGGAGTTCGCCCAGGAGATCAAGCGACTTACCGGATCGGCGTCGGAGATAGTCTTCGAGCCGCTGCCCACCGCCGACGATCCCAAGCAGCGCCGCCCGGACATTACCAAGGCGAAGGCATTGCTGGGGTGGGAGCCGAAGGTCGCGCTGGAAGACGGCCTGAAGGAGACTATAGCCTACTTCAAGGGCAAGCTGGAAACCGGATAAGCCGCTGCGCGTGCTTCCCGGCGCGGGTGGGTAACAGCAGCGTATGAGAAGACCGCGTTCCGGAGGAAGACGACAAGAAGAGGCCCAAGGCGTAGAGATTGCCCTGCTCGCCGCAGAGCAGGGCACGGAGCGGGACGAGGCCGGCGCTGTACCGCTCACGCTTCGCACTTCAGAGGGCGACATTACCTGCCGCTATCACAACGCTCCCGGCGCGAAACGGGCGGTGATCTGGGTCGGCGGAGCGGGCGGGGGCCTGGACGGCCCGGCGCGGGGCCTGTACCCGGCGATGGCCCAGAGCCTCGCCGAAAGCGCCGGTATCACCTCCCTGCGCCTGCATTACCGCCATCCCAATCACCTGGAAGAGTGCGTGCTGGATACGCTCCTGGGTGCGGCCTGGCTGCAAACGGCGGAGGGAATCGAACACAGCGCCCTGGTCGGTCACTCTTTCGGCGGAGCGGTCGTCATCACGGCGGGCGCACTGGGAGAAGCGATCACAGCGGTCGCCGCGCTATCCTCGCAAACCTACGGCACCGATCTGATAACCCGCCTCGCGCCCAAACCCCTGCTGCTTCTGCACGGCATGGACGATGAAGTTCTGCCTTTCTCGTGCTCGACCTCTCTTCATGCGCGGGCAGGGGAGCCGAAGACGATCAAGCTGTATCCGGGGGCGCGGCACGGCCTGGACGAATGCCGCGAGGAGCTTATCGCCGATCTTCGGGCCTGGCTGATTACCAATTTGCCCGTTGATTAAAATTTCAACCGGCAACTCTTTGCTGCCGGTAAAATCGGGCGGGCTTCTAACTCTGCCGGTCGAAGAAGCGTGGAGCAGGGGCGCTGGCGGCGGTGCCGGGGCGAAAGGCGTCTTGTGCCGTGCGGCGGGCGCGCAGCGCCGCGAGTTCGATGCGGGCCTGCTCCTGCGCCGCCGTGAGCGCGGCTTCGGCAGCCTGCTCGCTCGCCTGCGCCGCCGCTATGATCTTGGGCAGCGTAGCATCCGCCGCTACGTCACGGGTGATGTCCCGCTGGGACAGCACGGACAGCCACGCAAGCCATGGATCTAACCTCTCTTTTTCCGCGATCAATGTATCTACACCGTCCGCGTCGCCGGCGCGGATGGCCGCCGCCTTCGCCGCCGCCACCGCCGCGAGCGCCCGCCACAAATCCGCAGGGCTGCTGCCGGATAAGATGCTCGCGTCGGTTGCCATCATGCCGAGAGCGCGAGTTCCCGGCGCGCGCTCTCACCCGTCCCCGCCGCTTCCGGGGTCTGCTCCAGCGCCTGCGCCCAGGCGTCCCGCAGTTCGCTCAGATGCCCCCGCACCTCGTCGAGCGCCGCCCGGTCGTCACGGATGTTGGCGTGGGTGAGCCGGTCGTACAGGTAGCGATACAGTGCGTCCAGGTTGTGCGCGATGTCGCCGCCGTGCTCGAAATCCAGCCCCTTTATAAGCTCGGCCAGCAGCGCCTGCGCCTTTCCAAGCGCCGCATTCTGCGCGTCGTAGCGGCGGTTTTCCATCGCCTCGCGCCCCTGCGCCAGGAAGCGCGCCGCGCCGTCGTAGCACATCAGCGTAAGCTGCGCCGGACCTGCCGTCTGAACCTGGGTCGTTTTGTATTGCCTGTAAGGGTTGGGCGTCGTCATAATCTGCCTTTCACGAGATGCCGGGATAGGGCGGTTAACCGTTTTTCGTGCCGCCGCTGGAACCGGATAAGCCGGAGATTGTCTGACCGAGCTGGGCGCTTTGCGCGCGCAGGCGGGAAAGCTGGCTTTCCATGCGCGTGAACTGCGCCTGCAAACGCGCGATCTCGGCATCCACACGCGCCGTCGCGCTTTCCACCGTTTGTCGCGACGAATCGATCCGCTGCTGAAGCGTTTTCTGCTCCTGTTTGATGGCCCCGGTGCTGAAATCGGTAAGCTGCCCCACTAATCGGGCGGCAGAAGCGGCGGCCCCGCGCTCAAACGATACCGTGCCATACTCGCCGGGGGCGGTCGCGGAGACCTGAAGGGCCAGTCCGTTCACGCTACCGCCGTTCTGACTGCCGGTAAGAATACGACCCTTGCCGGTTGCGCTTTCCCCGCCGATAGTTCCCGCCACATCCACGCCGGTTCCGCTGAGGGGAACGCTGCCGATTCCCGAATAGCCGACCGATTTGTCGGAAACGACGGTAAAGCTTTGCGCCGCGCCGTAGTCGCGGGAGCGCAGGCCGAGCCGCCCCCCCGCATCGTAAGCTTCGACGGACTTGCCGATGGCGCTGTCGTTGATCTGGGCGATAGTCTGGTCAAGCGTATTACCCGCAGCGAGTGTGACCGAGGCTCCCGAGGGAAATAATGCCCCCGAAAACGTCAGCGTCTCCGCTCCGATAGCCGGGCCGGGCGTATTGCCGACGACCTGCGCGCGCTGGGCGGGCGTGGTGATACGAACCGCGTACCCTTCCGGCGACGGCACTACGGTTGGGGGTGCATGGACGAAGGAGATGTCCGGGTGGCTGGCGGAGCCGAACTCCGTGAACATTTTGGCGACGCTGTCCGGGCTTTTCGCCAGCGCGGCGTTCAGAGTGGCGTCGTTCACGGACAGGGTGTTATCCGCGCCCAGTGTGATGCCGATGTCGGCGAGCGTGCGGAAACCTTCGGGAAGCCCCTGCATAGCATTCGTCACCGTAGAGATAAGCTCGTCCTGCACCTGCTGAAGGGTGGAATCGCCGAACAGGGCCGGGGTTGCGGAACCGGCGGTGTAGGTGAACTGCGCCCGGATCGCCTTGACGGCGTCGTTATAGGCGGTAACGAACCCGTTCACGGATTTGGCCGCCGCTTCGGTGTCGCGGCTGAAGGTAAGCGTGGTGGACTTGTTTTCCGCCAGCAGGTTCAGCGTGACGCCGGTTAGCGCATCCGTCACCGTGTTCGAGGGGCGCGTCAGCAAAAGGCCGTCCAGCTTGAACTGAGCGTCCTGGGCATCGGAAAGGACGTTCCCGGAGGGCGTCGCAGCCTGCGTGATGCCGAGCATGCCAAGCAAACCGTTCGCGTCCTTGCTAAAGGTTGGCGCGCCGGAGTCGTCGGTGATCTGAAGGCGCTGTGTTACCTTCCCCCCGGCCTCGGTCACGCTGACCACCGAGGCGGTCACGCCGGACGCACCCGCGCTGTTGATGCGGCTTGCCAGCGAGTTAAGCGTATCAGTGGCGGTGTCGTAGGTAATAGAAACGCCGTTTACCGCGAACGTACCGGAGACACTGGCGGCCAGGCCCATCAGTTTGTCCAGGTCGGTAACTGCCGAGGTGAAGCCACTGCTCTGGGCGCTGGTGCCGTCCGGGCCGATCACACTGTAGCGGATAGAGTCCCCGCTGCTGTCAATCAGTCCAAGCATGGAGAGTGAATCGCCGCTTACCTGGGCCAGCGAGAGCGAATCCTGCAAGCCGGTGGACGTGCTGGAAACGGTAAGCCGAAACTGACCGGGGGCCACCTGAACCACCGCCGCCGACGCGCCCGCGCCCAGCGCAGTGATCTTCCCTGCCAGTGACGCCAGCGTGTCGTCCGACGTAATACGGACAGCTTTGCCGTTCACCGTGAAGTCGCCGGAAAGGCCCAGCGCCTCGGAAGCGTCACCGAACGTGTTCGTGGCGACTTTGCGCGCTTTCGCCAGCTTCTCTATCTGGAGATTTACCGTCCCGACAGCGGCGGTGGCGTCCGCCGTGAGCGAAGCGATAGCGGCATCCGCCGAAACAGCTTTAACGCCTCCGAACGCGCCTGCTTTGGTGAGGCCGTCCGAAGCGGTTTTGACCGCCAGAAGGCGGCTGTTGATGTCCTGCCACACCCTCTGGCGGATGGTATACGTGTCCTGCTTCCTTTGCTCAAGCGCAACGGGCCGCATCTTGTACTGCCGGAGCGCATCCAGGAGGGAGGCAGTGTCCACCCCGGAGCTAAGCCCGTTGATTTGAAACAGGTTTGCCGGCATTGTCGAATACTACGCCTTTTCGTCCAGAAGGTGTGGTGAGGCTGTTCGGAGCGCCGCTACGAGACGCAAAGCCGATTCGGTGGGAATCTGCCGCACGACCTCGCCGGAATCGGCGTTCACGATCTTGATGATGATGTCCTTGGTGTGCTCATCAATCGAGTATTGCGCTTCCATGCGGTGCGGCGCGAAGCGCGCATTGAGTTTTTCCACCGCTTCGGAAACGTCCTGGGCCTGCGGCACGGGAGCCGGTTCCGGCGCTGCCGCACGCGGCGTCTGCCCCGGAGCCGGGGAAGCGGGCACGTCCGGACGCGCGGGCGCGGCGAGCAAGACCGCCGCGCTGCTGGTACCGCCAAATTCTATTTTCATTTTGGCCGTCCTTAATTCTAAAGAACTGCCCTCCGAACGCTTTTTACGCGCCCGGAGGGCGGCTGGTTAGCGCCTCCGCGATTAACCGCGAAGAAGCTGCAGGATGCCCTGCGAGGAGTTGTTGGCCTGCGCGAGCATGGCCTGGCAGGCCTGGGACAGGATGCTGTTCTTGGTGAAGGACACCATCTCTTCGGCCATGTCCGTGTCACGGATCGTCGATTCCGACGCCGCCAGGTTTCCTTGGCAACCGAGAGCGAGTTGACGTTGGACTCCAGCACGTTCTTCTGGAACGCGCCGAGCGCGCCGCGCCGCGTCGAGATGTCGGTGATGGCCGCGTCGATGGCCGCAAGCGCCGCATTCGCCCCTGCCGCCGTCCCCAGGTTCAGGCTGCCCACTCCCAGGACGGTGGCGTTCATGGCGTTGATCGCCACGTTCTCCGTCTGGCCCGAGTTCGCGCCGACCTGGAACTGCGGTGCGTTGTTGACCACGGTGACGCTGGCGGTGGAGGCCGCCGCGCCGCCCACGTTCAGCTTCAGGCCGTTGCTCAGCGTCACGGTGCGGCCCGAACCGGCCACAGCCACCTGGGTCGCCGTTTCCGGCCCCGTTACGGTAACGACCGCGTCCACGCCCGCCGTCGCCGCCGTGGAGGTCACGGTCGCTCCCGTGAAGCCCACGTTAGGAGCCGTGAGGTTGCCATAGTTGACGTTGGTGAAGGTGATCTCGCCACCGGCAAGCGTGGCGGTGACGCCGGTGCGGGCGGAGGCGGCATTGATCTCGGCGACCAGGCTGGCCGCGGTGCCCGTGCTGCTGTTCTTGATCTCCACGCCGTTGATCGTCACCGACGTGGAGGCGGAAACGCCCGCCAGGCCGGTTGTGGCCAGGCTGGCCCGCGTCGCCGCCGTTCCGACGGTGACGGCGTAGGTGCCCGCCGCGACATCCGTACCGGCGGACAGGAAGCTGGCGTTGGTGGCGTTGCTGGACGTGCCGGTGATTCCCAGCGCGCCGGTAAACAGCAGCTTGCCGTTGAACTCGCTGTTGCTGCCGATGCGATTGATCGAGGCGGCGGCGGAATCGAACTGCGCCTGATCGGCGGCGATGGAACCGGCGTTGTTGACGCCGGTGTTGGCCGCATGCACTGCCAGCGAGCGCATGGAGCGCAGCAGCTCATGGACTTCGTTGAGCGAGCCTTCCACCGTCTTGACCATGTTGATGGCCTCGTTGGAGTTGCGGATCGCCTGATCCAGACCGGAAATCTGGGCGCGCATTCCTTCGGAGATGACCAGACCGGCGGCGTCGTCCGCCGCGCGGTTGATGCGAAGACCCGAAGACAGCTTTTCGATGGACGAAGAAACGTTGCGGTCGTTGACGCCGGCATAGCGGGCGGCGGACATTGCCAGAACGTTGGTGTTGATACGGACTCCCATGATAATTCCTCCCTGAGCAAACCACGGCCTCCATCCATAGAGGCCGTCGGCACGGTCATTTCAATGACCGCCGTCACGCTTGTTGCATGACTTTAGCGCCTCACCGGCGCTGCCGAAGCGGGGACTTTGCCCCAATAGTCTATCCACCCGTCAGCGCACGATGTGTGCCACAAAGCAGACATAGCCATTATGGGAAGGGCCTGGGTGCATCTTTAGGCGAATTCGGGTAAAAACAGGTCAGCGGGCACAAAACCCGCAATAGCACCGTATTGATAACTATAAATGGTCGCGTAAGAATAGGGAGTAGACAATGAAGTTACGAAAAAACCATCGTCCGATTGCGCTTCTCGCCGCCGCACTGGCCGTGGGAACCGGCATTGTTGGGGTCCGCACCTTTGATCCGGCCCCGGCGCAGGCCATCGATCTGGTCAGTGAGCGGCAGGAGCTGGAAGCGGGTCATCAGGCCGCGCGGCAGGTAGAAAGCAAGTACCGGGTCGTCACCGGCACGCACGAGGCGCGGATGGTCGAGGATATTGGCCGCGACATGGCCTCGGTCAGCGGCAGGCCCCGTATCCCCTGGCGCTTCCGGGTCATCGAGGAGCCGTCCGTGAACGCCTTTTCCGTGCCCGGCTATGTGTATATCCACACCGGCCTGATCCGCGCCACCGGCGGCGATGTGGACGAACTGGCCGGGGTAATTGCGCATGAGGTCGCCCATACGGATGCGCGCCATTCCAAAGAGCAGATGGAAAAGGGCGCGGTTGCGGGCATTCTCGGCTCGCTGATTTCCCGAGGCAACAACCGCAAAGGCGGCTGGTTCAACCTGGGTGCGGGTCTCGTTATGCTGAACTACAGCCGCAACGACGAGTACGAGGCCGACCGGCTGGCGGTTCGCTATATGAAGCGCACCGGCTTCAATCCCAACGGCATGATTGAATTCTTCCAGAAGCTGCAGCAGAAGGAAGGCCGGGGCAATAAAGTCGGCAGTTTTTTCCGCACCCACCCCTACAGCAGCGACCGTATTTCTCGTATTCGCAGCGAGATCCGACGCTAACTGCTGATCGTCAACGCTGTCTCCGATTCAGCCCTCCCCACTCCGGGAGGGCTGAATCGTTTCTGTAGGTCTTCCCTCGCTTCACGTACCTCCTGCGGTTTGGTGGATAACCGTACCCGGTAAAAAGATTAAAGAGAATTTAATCCGGAACAGGCCGTGTCCAGCGGCGGCGGCGACGGCGCGAAGAAGACACGGCCTGCGCCGGGAAAGGAAACCAAACCATGAAAGTCAGCGAGGTAATGACCGGGGATGTCGAGGTAGTCGGCCCGGAGACAATGCTTCGGGAAGCGGCCCAGAAGATGAAATCACTGGATGTCGGGCCGATGCCGGTCTGCGACGGCACGCGCCTGCTCGGGATGGTCACCGACCGTGACCTTACCCTGCGCGCCACGGCGGAGGGGAAAGACCCGAACACGACCCCCGTGCGTGACGTGATGACCGGAGGCGTCGAGTATTGCTTTGCCGATGATGACGTGCGAGAAGCCGTCCGCATCATGAAAAAGAAGCAGATTCGCCGCCTGGTTGTGCTGGACCGGGCCAAGAACCTGGTCGGCATCGTGTCCCTGGGGGACCTGGCGACCGAGGGCGTTAACAAGAAGGCTGCCGGGGCGGCATTACAGAGCATATCCGAGTCGGAGACGGAACATCACGCGGGCCGGATCATCACCATTATCGCGGTCGTTGCGCTGGTCGGTGCTTTTGTGTCGTTCGCCCTGCGGGGCAGCAGCGGTGGCGGCGGCGGCGGCACGCAGGCATCTTCCGAATAGCCCCCGGCTATCGTATATGGGCAGGCGCGCGTCTTACAGCGCGCCTGCCTTTCACCTTACCGGCGGGCGACGCGCGTGGGGGAGGGAGCGGGAGTGTGCGGGCGGTAGTAGTCCGTGTGAAGGAACTCGCGCTTGCTTTCGCCGTCCTCGCCGGTGACGACGCGCCAGGTGGAAACCGTGAAGCCGCCGCTGCGGGTGCCGCGCCGCGAGCCGGAAACCACACGAACCTCCTGCTTTTCCGCTGGCGGCGTACCAAAGATCGACATGCTCAGCCGCCCGCCGCGGCCCCGCGCGGCGATATAGATCGGGCCGCCGGTATTGTTCTCGAACTGAAGATCGAGCGAGCCGTAGGAGACCACGGCGTCGCGGCCCGCCCGGACATAGGTGACCGGCATGGAGTGGTTCTGACGCCGCACGACCTTCAGATTGGCGAACAGGAGGGCATTGTACAGCGTGGTCGAAACCTGGCAGACGCCGCCGCCGATGCCCTGCACAACTTCGCCGTCCCGATATTCCGGCGCGCTGCGCCATCCCAGACGCCGGGTGCGCGGCCCGACCACGTCGTTGTAGGAGAAGGTCTCGCCGGGGCCGAGCAGCGTGCCGTTGATATTACGCGCGGCCAGCTCCACATTATGGCGGCGATTCGAAGACGACGAGCCGTAGTACGTGGCGTAGGAGGCCAGCATATGGCTCACCTCGCCCAGTTCATCGGCGGTGACGGCGGGCTTCTCCTCGTTGATTACCAGCTTCGCCTTGCTGCCATCCTTCAGGGCGTCTTCCCCATCCTTTAGAAGCGCTTCGGCGGTAGCATCCACATCCAGGCGGATACCTTTGCGTTCCGGGCGGGTGACGACCAGCACATTGCCTTCCATCTGCGCCCGCGCGCTGCGGGGCCGAACACGGATGGTTTCACCGATGGCGGCCAGGCGCTTTTTGAGCTTGCTCTCGCTGAAAAGAAACTCCGGCTCGATCTGTACGTGCGAGCGTGCAGCGGCGCGGGAGCGCGCCATCAGCCGCTCCAGCCAGTTACCGTCGCGCCCGATCTGATAGGCCTTCTTGATCGCCCCATCAATATCGTAGCGTCCGCCCGCCTCATACACGGTCAGGTTCCAGCGGCGTCCCGTCACCGGCGCGGTCAGTGTCACCGGCGCGGCAAGCTGTTCATGCGCCCAGGCGCGCAGCCGTTCGTTCGCCTGCGCCGGGGTCAGCTCGCCGACGGCAACATCGCCTATGCGCACCCCATGGGCGATAGTATCGGTTTCGCGCAGGCTCCATCCCCCGGACGAGGCAGCGACCCCCGCCGTCATCGCGCCCGCCGCGATAATAACCGTGGCGGCAACCGCCGCAATAATAACAATCTTTTTCTTGTGCGCTTTACTCATTAATGCTTTCTATGCCCCTGGCGAGCGAGAGGGAGGAATTGCCTTCCTTTAGATACACGACCGGGCTAAAATGTTTCGTTTAAGAACAGCCCGGAATTCCTGGTAGAAGAGCTATACCACGGCCTCGATGTCGTGCGGGTCCCATTCCGATGGAAGCGACGCGACGCCGGAAGGGCCGCCGCCGTGCGCTGCCTCCAGGTGCGCCACACGATCCCGCAGATTCTCGATCTCATGCAGCAGGCGCTGAATCACTTCGTCCTGCGGATCGATGGCGTTCAAGCTGGAATCCATGACGGCGGGTGGCGGCGGCAGCGGCGCGGGCCTGTGGTGCGCGTGCCCATGGCCGACGCCCCTGATATTGCTGACCCATTCCCCATCCCGCTTCACGACTTTGGCGGGGACGCCGACCGCCGTGGCATTGGCGGGCACGTCCTTGGTCACCACGGCGTTCGCGCCGATCTTGACGTTATCGCCGATGGTGATCGGCCCCATGATCTTTGCGCCCATGCCGATAACGACGTTGTTACCGACCGTGGGATGGCGCTTCACCCGCTCCAGACTGACGCCGCCGAGCGTCACCTGATGGTACATCAGCACATCGTCGCCGACCTGGGCCGTCTCTCCGATGACCACCCCCATGCCGTGGTCGATGAAAAACCGCCGCCCGATAGTCGCGCCGGGGTGTATCTCGATGCCGGTGAGGCCGCGCGCCATTTGGGAAAGGAGGCGAGCCGGGAACTTGACGCCCCGCCGCCACAGACCATGCGCCAGACGGTGTGACAGCAGCGCCCACAGCCCGGCGTAGGTCCACACCTCCAGGGCGTTGCGCGCCGCCGGGTCCTTCCGCAGCACCGTCTGTATATCTTCGCGTATGTGGTCAAACAGGCTCATCGTTTCGCGGTTAACGCAGCGACGGGTGTAGGAACGGGCTGTTTCGTAGGGAGAAGCCGGCATAAATGCGGCTGAACCCCCTGAAAGGGGATGCCCGGAATAAACCCGGTGCCCGCGCAACGAACAGCCCGTTCCTTTAGGGACGGGGACGCTCATGCCTCCACCTCGGCCACTTCCACATGCCGTTTTTCCCGCAGGCTTCTCTGGAGCGCCTCCACCACGCGCATCTGCGCCGCTCCGTCCTCGCCGGGCCGGAGCGGGCGGGACGGGTCACGCACACAGCCGCCGAAGTGCTCTATCTCGTGCACATAATGGTTCGCGCCGGGAATGGTCTCGGTACGAATATCGTCGCCCTTACGAACTGTCAGCGTCACCGGCCCGTCGCCCGGCTGAAAGGCGCGCTCCGTGGTGAGGACGCCCTCCGGCCCGGCAAGCTCATAACGTGTGGTGAAGGCCTGGTCGAAGCCGCCTTCGATGCTGGCCGTGCGTCCGTCGGGAAACTCCAGAACGGCGGCAATGTGCCGATCCACGCCGCCGGGGGCGTCCCAACACGCGATAGCAGTAACCGACACCGGCTCCACGCCGAAGTGAAGCCGAGCCGCATTCAGCGGATAGACCCCCACGTCATACAGCGCCCCCCCGCCCTGCGCCGCATCCCAGCGGTGGCCGGTATGCCCCTGGCCCCAAAAGGTAAACGTCCCACGAAAATGGACGACCGGGCCTATCTCGCCGCTGCGTATTATCTCGGCGATGCGGGCGTGCTGCGGATGATGGCGATACATAAAGCCCTCCATCAGCCGCAGATGAGCAACGCGGGCGGCATCCGCCATGCGTTTCGCGTCCGCATAGGTCAGGGCGGCAGGCTTATCGCAGAGAACGTGCTTGCCCGCATCGAGCGCGCGAAGCGTCCACTCCGCATGCAGATGATTGGGCAGCGGAATGTAAACCGCCTCGATCTCCGGGTCGGCCAGCAGGGCTTCGTAGGAGCCATAGGCGCGGGCGATACCGTGCCGCGCCGCGCACTCCTGGGCCTTCGCCCCATCCCGCGACGCCAGCGCCGTCACCTCAGCGTTCGCGGCCATGCGGTAAGCGGGCATCATCCGCCGCTCGAAGATACGGGCGCATCCCAGCACGCCCCAGCGAATGGGAGCATCAGGAGCCATTGCTGCTTCCTATTTCAATTCCTGCCGTCTTCTCCAGTGCGGTGACAAGCGCCTGAGTGCCCTGCTCACCGCCGCCCGCCGCCTGCACCGCGCGCAGGTTTTCCAGCACCAGCCGCGTCCCCGGCAGCGACATTCCCATCGCCTCCGCCGCCTCCAGCGCCAGCCGCAAATCCTTTATCTGATGATCTATTTTGAAGCCCGGAGCGAAGTCGCGCCCGGCAATGCGCGGCCCCAGGTTCGACCATGCCCACGAACCCGCCGCCCCCGCGCCCACGGCATCCAGCACCGAGGCCAAATCCGCGCCGGATTTGGCCGCGAACAGCAGCCCCTCGCAGACCGCTTCCAGGTTCAGGGCGACCACCACCTGATTGACCAGCTTCGTCGTCTGCCCCTGGCCCACGGGGCCGCAGTGGACGATCTTCTTGCCCAT
>JAUJOK010000046.1:0-8433 GCA_030447685.1 Armatimonadaceae bacterium | reverse complement strand
CTGAAGATACACCTGCTCCACATCCGGCACATCGGAAACCATCGTAATCACAATGTCCGACGCGTCCGCCACCGCGCGCGGCGTCTCCGCAACGGCACAGCCGACCTCCTGCGCCAATGCGTCCGCCTTTTCCCGCGTCCGGTTGAACACCGTCAGCGGAAAACCGGCTTTAGCAACGTTGCGCGCCATTCCCTTGCCCATCAATCCCAGCCCGATGAACCCGACTCTCGCCTTGTCTGTTTCCATGCCGATTAGGTACGCCGCCGCTGCGTTGACAACCTCCTGCGCCCGGCGGTACGATGAACCAAAGACGAACGGGAAAGCAAAACAACGATGACATTGACTTTAGACCTACCCCCACATTTGGAGGCCAAATTCCAGGCGGAGGCGGCAAGGCGCGGGATTGCCCTGCCGCAATACGTGTTGAATGTCCTCGAAAGCCAGGCAACCACCGAGGACGCGACGCCGGAAGAGGAACAAGCTCATCCCGTACTGCGGCTGGCTGAGAAAGCGCGCACCCTCATTCCACCAGAAGAGCGCGGTGCGTTGCCCCCGGACGCGGCAAAAAACTATAAACACTACCTGTACGGTTCTCCTAAGATCGAAGAATGACATCCGTTTTCGCCGATACCGGGTACTTCATTGGGTTGCTGGTAGAATCTGACCACCTGCATGATGTGGCTGCCGCTGTTACAAAACGTGTCCTTGCGCGCAGGATAATCACGAGTGAGATGGTGCTGACGGAAGTGCTGAACTACTTTGCGGAGTGGGGGCGGAACTATCGTGCAGCCGCAGTAAGTTTGATAACAGATCTAACAACGCAGCAAGCGGTGCATATCGTTCCACAAACCTCGGAACTGTTTGCCGCCGCGCTTTCCCTCTACAGCCAGCGCCCCGACAAAAGCTGGAGCCTGACCGACTGCGCTTCAATGGTGATCTGCGGGCGGGAAGGCATTACCGACGTGCTGACGCACGACCATCATTTCCAGCAGGCGGGATTTGTCGCTCTGCTGCGCGACTCCGCCTGACACCCCCGTAAACCCTTCCCCGCGTTGACAACCTCCTGTGGGCAGGGGGATAATGGAGGCGCACTTAGATTAAGGAGCTTGACTTTAATAATATGGCGAAGGTACTGGTAAGCGACCCGGTGGCGGCGGAGGGCGTGGCGATTTTGCGGCGCGCGGGGCTGGAAGTGGATGTCCGCACGGGGCTGACGAAAGAGGAATTAATCCAGATCATCGGGGATTACGATGCGCTGGCGGTGCGCTCGGAGACGAAGGTGACGGCGGACGTGCTGGAGGCGGCGGCGAAGCTCAAGATCATTGGGCGCGCCGGGGTCGGCGTGGACAATATCGATGTGGAGCGGGCGACACAGCGGGGTATCCTGGTCGTCAACTCCCCGGAGGGGAACACGATTGCCGCCGCTGAACTCACCGTCGCGCTGCTGCTGTCGCTGTCGCGCAATATCGCGCAGGCGAATGCGTCCCTGCGCGCGGGCGAGTGGAAGCGGAGCAAGTACGTCGGTGTCGAGGTGTACGGCAAGACGGCGGGCGTGGTCGGCCTGGGCAAGATCGGGCGCGAGGTGGCGAAACGGCTGCTGGGTATGGAGATGAACGTGCTGGCCTATGACCCATTTCTGTCCAAAGAGCAGGCCGAGGCGCTGGGCGTCCGGCTTGTAGACCTGGAGACGCTGTACCGGCAAAGCGACTATATCACCGTCCATGTGCCCAAAACCAAAGAAACGGCGGGCATGATCGGGCCGGAGCAGATAGCCCAGATGAAGGACGGGTGCGGCTTGATCAACGTCGCGCGCGGGGGCATTATCCAGGAAGAAGCCCTGCGCGAGGGCATCGAGTCGGGCAAGGTGGCGGGCGCGGCGGTGGATGTGTGGAGCAGGAGCCGACGCCGCCCCGACAACCCCCATCAAGATTCCCCAATTGGTCGGGACGCCGCACCTGGGCGCTTCCACCGAAGAGGCGCAGGTGGGCGTGGCGGTGGACATCGCCGAGCAGATCGTGGACGTCCTGGCGGGTCAGCCCGCTCGCGCCGCCGTCAACATGCCGTCGCTCGCGTCCGATGTGATGGCGGTGATTCAACCGTACCTGCGGCTGGCGGAAAAGATCGGCAGCCTGCATACCCAGCTTGCGTCCGGGTCGATTACCTCGGTGGAGGTGCTGTACGCGGGCGAATGGGAACCGGGGCAGCGCGTCCACATCACGCGCGCTGATGAAGGGGCTGCTGTCACCGATCCTTACGGAGTCCGTGAACTATGTCAATGCGCCCGCGCTGGCGGCATCGCGCGGCATCCGCATTATCGAAAGCCAGGCTCCGCGCAGCGACGAGTACGCGCACCTGCTGACCGTGGTGGCGAACTCGGATGCGGGCGAGCGCTCCATCTGCGGCACGGTTTTTGGCCGCTCGGACGCGCATCGTCCATATCGACGGCTACAACGTGGACTTCAAGCCGGAGGGCTGGATGATCGTCACCCGCCATACGGACAAGCCCGGCATCATCGGCAGTGTTGGGACTCTGCTGGGTACGCGGGGCGTCAATATTGCGGGGATGTATGTGGGACGGGCCGAAAAGCAGGGACGCGCGGTAATGGCGCTGTCGCTGGACGAATCGGCCCCGGAGGACGTGATGGGCGAAATAGCCGCGATGGAGGGCATGGAATCGGCCCGGCTGGTCACGCTGTAGATTGCTCTGAGACAAGGAGGTTCATCATATGAAGGTATCTTTACCGGCGCGCTGGAGCGTTACTATCATAGTGTTCATGGCGCTTGCCGGGTGCGGCGGCGGCGGCGGCAGTGGCCGAGACCTGGATTCGTCGGAGAGGCTGCTTCAGGAGGCGACGGCTTCGCTGAACGCGATGCTGCGCCGCCAGGCCGATCCGACCTCACAAAATCTGCAAAACCTCGCTGCGAAGTATTCGCAGGCCTATACGGCGGATCGTTTCAATCCACAGGCCGCCTTCGGCGTCGGCGTCAGCGCGGTCGCCCATCGGGCGCGCATCGTTGCGGATATGATGCCGCCGGAGATCGCCGCAGGGCCTTGCAGAACCCTCTACTGGGGGGCGCGGCTGGTGACACCATGGGGCTTGTCGGCACCGACAAAAGCCAGCGCGCTGGAGACGCTGCGGCTTGCCGTTAACGCGCCGCTGGCTCTGAGTCGCCTTTCCCCGCCGCCACAATATGACCAGCTCCGCACCGCCCTGCTGAACCTGGACGGCGCGCTGGAGGATAGTATTGTTGCGCTGCAATTGCCAGCAAATACCGTCGGATTCTCCTATGTCATCGCTGATTACCATCCGGGCGTGCCTGCGAACGCGACATTGACCGTGGATCAGGCGGATGTTCAGTCTATCTGGCCGGCATGCATACTTTACGCGCTATCGTCGCAATGACACTGGCCTATGATTTCAACTACGGCTCGTTCGACTTCAGTCAGACGATAGAAAGTCGGTTCGGCGCGCAGCTTGCCAACGGCACGCCGCTTGCACCCGCCAACTATCTGCCTCCCGCTCCCTTTGGCCTGCTGACCAATGAGGGCCGGGCGCAGATGCAGGCGGCGCAGGGCTATCTTTCCCAGGGTGCGGATGTGGCCAACGCCGCCGCGAACACCCTGCAGGCCCGGCAGAATCAGACGGGGCACCTTATTGACAGCACCGGCGTCAACTTCACGGAAGTCCGTGCCGGGATCGCTCTGTTCAAGAACGCGCTCACCCAGCCGGTGACTCTTGGAAATGACCCTGCCATTACGGTAAACCTGAGCGCCTGGTTCACGAACCCGCCCGCCGACCTGCGCTCGATCCTGCCCACCTATTCCACGAACGCTTCCGGCGCGTTCACCACCCCGTCGAGCTACCCGGACCCGACATTGGGCGGGCTTCTGGTCAACCCGTCGGGCGATCTGTTCGCCGCTGAAGTTTCCGCCGAGGAACCCGTGGCGGCTCTTGCCGCGCAAGCCTTCACCCCGGCGCTGTAACCAAATCATGCTCCCCGCCCGCACCGTATACCACGGTGCGGGCGGGGAAGAACGAGAGGAGACAGAAGTGATAGCGGCAGCAACGGAAACGGGGGCGCGTCTGCGAAGCGATTATGAGCGGGACGGCTACGCTATCGCTCGCAGCGTAATTGATGGCGCTCTGGTCGAGGAGGCGCGCGCCCATATCGCGTGGCTGATGGAGAAAAATCCCGGCCTGCGCCCCGAACAATTAGGCCATACTCTCATGACGGATGACCCGTTCTGGGTGCGCCTTGTGGCGGATGACCGGCTTTTAGATGTCGCCGAGCCGTTTTTGGGGCCGGACATCGCTCTGTTCGCGTCACACTATATCGCCAAGCCGCCGCACAGCGGGCAGCCCGTGCTGTGGCACCAGGACGGGAGCTATTGGCCGCTGGAGCCGATGGAAGTAGTCACCTTCTGGCTTTCCCTGGACGATGTGACTCCGGAAAACGGCTGCATGCGCGTCATCCCCCGCAGCCAGAACCTGGACCTGCAAACAATGCAGCGGCGCTCGGATGTGGAAAACGTGCTTGGCTCGGGCATGGACGCATCGCTGGTGGACGAGGCCGAGGCCGTGGATGTGGTGCTCGCTCCGGGGGACGTTTCTATACACCATCCCAACATCATCCACGGCTCCAATGCCAACACCTCCTCCCGCTGGCGGCGCGGCCTCACTATTCGCTACATCCCCGCCACCACGCGCATCGTTTCAAAGAAGCAGTGGCCGAGTGCTTTCCTGCTGCGGGGTCAGGCTGTGCCCGGCGTCAATCAATACCACCCGTGGCCGCGCTATCAGGAAGGAAAGCATCTGCCCTTCCGGGGCTGCGAAACGTTCGGATCATCCCCATAGCGGCTTTTGCACAGGTAAAGCTTCGCCGCGTCATCCTTTCCCCGGTGCAGGCTCCGCGCCACATACCCAGGAGAAACCAGGCGGCCAGCGCAGTCCTTGACAGCGGCAAATAGGTAAACAGGCTGTATACTGAAGCAGTGATAGCAACCAGGCCCTTTCCAGACACCCCTCCTCGGAATAGTCTCTTCATGCGCCAAAGTCGCCCTGCTGATTTTACAAAGGAGCCTCATGTCTTCCGCAGAACCTGACTGGCTCTCGGAAGAGCAGCGTCTGCGCCTTCTCGTGGAGAGCGCGCAGGACTATGCCGTCTTGCTGCTCGACAACGCTGGGCGCATCATCCGTTGGAACTCCGGTGCGGAGCGCATTTTCGGCTGGCAGGAAGCCGAGGTGGTGGGCCAGCCCGTCTCCCTTCTCTTCACTCCCGAAGACCAGGCGGCGGGTGTACCTGAGCAGGAGATGGCGCAGGCCGGGGCGCAGGGCCGCGCCCCGGATACGCGCTGGCAGGTAAGGAAGGACCGCTCTCGCTTCTTTGCCGACGGCATGCTTATGAGCCTGCGCGATGAACAGGGAGTTTTGCGCGGCTTCGGCAAACTTGTCCGTGATGCCACCGAACAGGTGCGTCTCGTGCAGGCGCTTACAGAAAGCGAAGAACGGTTCCGCTCGCTGATAGAAGCGACTGCCCAGATCGTCTGGGTTCGCTCCCCCTCGGGGGAATTCGTGACCCCGCAGCCCGCCTGGAGCGCCTTTACCGGACAGGATTTCGAGCAACTGCGGGGATGGGGATGGCTTCAGGCTCTTCACCCGGAGGACCGGGATAATACCGCTCAGGTGTGGTCTGAGGCGGTGCGAAATCGGACGCTTTATCAAGTGGAGCACCGGCTTCGCCGCCACGACGGCACCTACCGTCATATGGGCGTTCGCGGCACTCCCTTGCTGGAGCCGGGCGGCAGCATCCGTGAGTGGGTGGGTATGTCCATCGACATCACGGAGCAGAAGCAGGCAGAGCAAGAGCGTGAGCAGACGCACCGGGCGCTGCAGGTATCCGAGGCCCGCTTCCGCGCCCTGGTGGAGCAGGCGCCGCTTTCCGTTCAGATTCTGTCTCCGGAGGGCCGGACGATTCAGGTGAACCAGGCCTGGGAACGGCTCTGGGGAGTGACACTGGAACAGATAACCGGTTACAACATGCTCCAGGATCAGCAGCTTGTGGAAAAGGGCATCATGTCCTATATCCGCCGTGGCTTTGCGGGTGAGCCGACCGTTATTCCGGCGGTCTTCTACGACCCCCAGGAGAGCATTCCCGGCCTGTCTAGCGACAATGACGCGCGCCGCGGGGGGCGCGCCTTCAGCTATCCGGTGACGGAGGGGGCCGGACAGATCGGTGAAGTGGTTCTCCTGCACGAGGACATAAGCGAGCAGAAGCAGATAGCGGAAGAGCGCGCGCAGGCGCTTGCGGCGGTGCAGGAACCCGAGGCGCGCCAATCGGCCACACTCGAACCACCGCTTGACTGCATTATCAGGATCGATGAAGAGAGCCGGATCGTTGACTTTAATCCGGCGGCAGAGGCGACGTTTGGCTACCGGCGGGATGAAGTCCTGGATCGGAGCATGGCTGAGCTGATTATCCCGCCCGCGCTGCGCCAGGCGCACTACACGGGGCTGGGGCGTTATCTTTCCACGGGTGAGGGGCCGCTGCTGGGACGGCGCATTGAGGTGGTGGCGATGCGTAAGGACGGCACCGAGTTTCCGGTGGAACTGGCCATTACCGCCATAGCCCTGGCGCAGGGACGGCGTCTGTTCACGGCATATTTGCGCGATATTACCGAGCGAAAGCGGGCGGAAGCGGCTTTGGAGGCAGCGTACCAGCGCGAGCGGCGCATTGCCTCCTCCCTTCAGCAGTCGCTTCTGCAAACGCCACGCGAAGACGCTTTCCCCGGCATTCTTGTGAAGACGCTGTATGCGCCCGCCTGGGACGAGGCTCAGGTGGGTGGGGACTTCTTTGATGTGTTCGCTCTGGAGGAAGGGAAGGTAGCGCTACTTGTGGGAGATGTATCCGGCAAGGGTCTGGCGGCGGCAGCCCGCACTTCGGAAGTGAAATCAGTCCTGCGGGCCTTCCTGCGCGAGCATCCCCATCCGGGGCGTGCTCTGGAACGCCTGAACAATTTCCTGCTCGACGCGCAGCGCCTGGACGAGGACGGGGAAAACGCGGCCCTTGTTACCCTGTCGCTGGCGGTGGTGGAAACAGGAACGGCAGGCGGTGACGTGGTGCTGGCCGTGGCAGTGGCAGCGATGGAGCCGCCGCTTATTCTTCGCCATACCGGAGAGCCGGAAGCGATAGCGGTAGGTGGGCCTCCGTTAGGGGCGATTCCGCAAGCCGAGTATCCGGTTGCTGTGGTGCCGCTCGCCGCCAGTGATCTGGTAGTCCTGACTACCGACGGTATCACGGAAGCCCGGAAAGATCGCACGGATTTTCTCGGTTATGAGGGGTTGATGAGTTTGGCGCGGGAAGCAGCCCGGTCCCAATCTTCCCTGGAAGAGACGGGGCGGGCGATCTTAGAGGGTGCCATTGCCCATGCAGGTGGAAGCCTTCAGGATGATGCTTGCCTTCTGTTAGTGCGCCGTCAGTGAAAAAGAGATTTATCTCCAGCAGCACGCAGAAATATGTTGGCCTGCTGCTCCTCCGTCATGAAGAGGCAGAAGGCCGTATTGCCAATGATAACGCTGGTGATGTCGCTCTCGCCGCCGCGCCCCCATGGAGGCTGAAGAGGGTGCGACGCGTGCATCCTCGGCGGCTATGGAAGGCTTTGTATCTTCGCAGCTTATCCGCTACCTGCCAGCCCTCCTGCCCCCGATCCCGTAACATGGTTCAGCAGCTACAAGGCTGCCTGTATACCCAGCCGCCTCAGGGCGCTCTCGTGTGTCGTCCCCTCCTGCAGCATCTCCTGATAGGCCGGGGAGCGGCCCCAGCACAGGGAACACAGAAGGTGGTGCTTACCACGGGCTACAACAAAATAATCGCTGCCACGCGTATCGCCGCACCAGTCGCAGTGGGCGTCCTTTTCATTAAAATCATCATCTACGGGCAGATCGAAGCGGACTATGTCAAAGCCGAAGTCATCGGGCATGGGAAGGGTACTTCCTTACGTGCGTTCTCAGGGCTTTCATACCCCTGAACCCGTGGCAGCTAATCCCCATGGCGCACCGGCACCAGCTCCCGAATTCGTCTATCCATCGGTAAAGCTGGAAAAGAAATGTAAAAGTCGATCTAAAGAAGGCGCAGCCTCCCTCCGACAATTACGGGTGTAGGCAAGTGAGTACCGGTTGACTTGTCCCGGTCCCAGCGGCAGCACAGGAAGTCCCCACGCTTTTTCGTACTGCAACGGCCAGAAGCCGCATCCAGTATGCGCTCTGATCCAAATAAACACTTGGCGTCCGACAAACCTGAACCAGAAATGGGCGATAGTCGCGGCTTGCCTAATCAATGTATCCGAAGAACCTGGCCGATCTTCATTATGAAGATCGGCCAGGTTTCTCCCCCCAAAGCGCGAACGTGAAAAGCACGAGGAGCCGCTGCCTTTAA
>JAUJOK010000102.1 GCA_030447685.1 Armatimonadaceae bacterium | reverse complement strand
CCCCCAATAATGGGGGGTTCTGAGATAGCCCCCACCCCCGCCCCTCCCCCACGCTGGGGGAGAGGGGAGGAAGAAGTAAGGGCGCAGCAAGCAGCACCCTCCGCCGACGTTCAGAACCCCCCATTATTGGGGGGGCAGGGGGGCATATTTTTTATGCGCTCTACAAGGAGAAGCTTAACTTGATTCCTGACAACGACCACGATCTGTTCGAATGGATAGCCAACACGCTGTATACCGCCGTCCTGAGCGATAGCTGCGACCAGCTTGGGTATCGACAGCAGGCGATGGGGCCGGAGATACGCCCCACCGACGAGCACATGATTCTGGTGGGGCGGGCTAAGACCGTGCTGTGGAGCGATATGTACCATGTGCCCGAAAACCCGTATGAGGGCGAGATCAAGGCGGTGGACTCGATCCAGCCCGGCGACATCGTGGTCATGGCGACCGGGGCATCGACCCGCAACGCACCGTGGGGCGAACTGATGAGCACGGCCTGTGTCAAGCGCGGCGGGCGCGGCGCGGTAACGGACGGCTTGATTCGCGACGTGCGCCGTATCCGGTCGCTCGGCCTGCCGGTCTACGCGGCGGGCTACAAGCCGGTGGACAGCCGGGGGCGCGGCCAGGTCGTCGCGTTCGATGTGCCCGTCGAGATCAGCGGCGTCCGCATCGAACCCGGCGATCTGGTCGTCGGCGACCTGGACGGCGTGGTCGTCATCCCGCGCGCCATCGAACGCGACGTGCTGGAACTGGCCGGGCAGAAAGCCACCGCCGAGAACCACACCCGCGAAGAACTGGAGCAGGGCAGCCTCCTCGCCGACGTCTACGCGAAGTACGGAGTGCTATAGGGCCGTACTTCTTAAAAGCAGCCGGGACTTTTGCACCAAACAACGGTCTTGACTCACAATACACGTTAGACCGCGCTGCTTCACATTGGCTTGACCAGTGGCGAGAGTGCTGTCGAGGCTTCGAAGAACAGACACTAAACGACATGAACCTGAAAGACTACGCTCGGCAATCGGTTCTGGATGTTCTCAGGGCTAAGCAGAAATGCGAGTTCCTGGAGGAAGTCTTGGCAGATCGCACGGATTTCAGAAGGCTCGATTATAGGTGTCACGCAGTGGCTGTGGCATTGGCAAAGATTGCCGAGGATATAGTCGCCATACAATCTGCTCTGCCTGACACGGATTTTCCGATTGAGGACAGCATTCAGAGCGAGCCGTAGCAGAGGGCAAACCCGAGCGGTGTAACAATCGCTTGCACCGAACGTGGCAGTAATGCATCGAGGTTGACTACCGCCCTTGCTGGGCCGCGCCGGTGAAGTGGGGCCATTATGCCGCTGACCACACGAGGATGACAATGAACGAACCATTGCCGAATCAGCTTACGGTAGGTAAACTGCGCCGGATTATCGAAGGTGCCCACGACAACACGGTTGTCGGACTCCACCTGCCACCCGGTTTTCGCTCACATCCTGACCTTGGTACAGTATGGAACCTCGACGTTCAGTACAATGGTGGCCCGATAGTGATACTTTCACCGCAAGTCATACCAGGCGAGCAGAATGAAAGCACCGGGTAACAACTGCACAAGGGCCACAGAGAACGAGCGATGAAGGTCGTCATTCCTGGCGGAAGCGGACAGGTAGGGGCGGTTCTGGCGCGTGCCTTTCACGGCGATGGGCACGAGGTCGTCGTCCTCAGTCGTCAGCCGGGCAACGCCCCGTGGCGCGTGGTGCCGTGGGATGCCCGGACGCTGGGGGAGTGGGCGGGAGAGCTTGACGGGGCGGATGTGGTTATCAACCTGACCGGTCGCAGCGTAAACTGCCGCTACACCCCGGAGAACCGCCGGGTCATCACCGAGTCGCGCGTGGATTCCACACGGGTGCTCGGGGAAGCGACCAGCCAGGCGAGCCATCCGCCGCGTGTCTGGCTTCAGGCAAGCACGGCGACCATCTATGCACACCGTTTTGACGCGCCCAATGATGAAACTACGGGCATCCTGGGCGGCGCGGAGCCGGACGCGCCCGACACCTGGCGTTTCAGTATTGATGTTGCCAGGGCATGGGAGCAAGCCTTCGAGGAGGCGAAAGTGCCGCAAACCCGAAAAGTTGCCCTGCGCTCGGCGATGACGATGAGTCCCGACCCCGAAGGCATCTTCGACACGCTGCTGGGCCTCGTGCGGCGCGGCCTGGGCGGGCATTCCGGGAGCGGTCGGCAGTATGTGTCGTGGATTCACGACCAGGACTTTGTGCGCGCCGTCTACTGGCTGATTGAGCGGGAAATGTTTGAAGGGGCCGTGAATCTCGCCGCACCGAACCCGCTGCCGAATGCGGAGTTTATGCGTGTTTTGCGGGAAGCCTGGGGCGCTCCCGTGGGCCTTCCCGCTACCGAATGGATGCTGGAGATCGGCGCGTTCTTTCTGAAAACGGAGACGGAACTGATACTCTAAAGCCGCCGCGTGGTTCCGGGGCGACTTCTGGCAGAAGGCTTCACCTTTCAGTTCCCCACCTGGCCGGAAGCAGCCCGCGACCTGTGCCGCCGCTGGCGCGAAGTGCGGAGTGTTGCCGCCTGACCGATTAATATGAAGATATTCTCTCACCTGTTTAGGCGTTATAAGACAAAGTCAATGGCTCCTGATGGCTTCTGCAACTTCACGTTCAGTCCACAAGCAGATAACGCCAATATAGGTTGGTACAGAACGTATCGGACCGAGAACGGAATTACCGTCCAGGGCGTCTTTAGCCTCATATTTGATATTCATTCCAGTCGTAGCGGAGCCACGTATGGCTTGGGGCAATTGACCGTGTATAAGGATGGACTTATTGTGGCAGGGAAGGATGCCACTTGCTTTACCAGCATAGAAGACTTCAAAGGCTTCCTATTTGAGGGCAGAATTGCCGCCTGCCCTGCGGAAGGAATACAGGTAGTACACTCGGCACGGTATGTATGCACCGTCACTGATGTGGA
>JAUJOK010000045.1 GCA_030447685.1 Armatimonadaceae bacterium | reverse complement strand
CGGGATGCCTGGCCTGCGTCTTACCGACCGCCTGCCCTACTTCATTTCCGGCGTTGTCTTTCCCGACTGGGTCGTGGCCGACCCTACCGTGCTAACCGACACCGCGCGCGGCATTGTCGGTGCAGGCTACTTCGGAAACGACTGGCGCGTCGAACCCGGCCAAAGCGCCTGGCGTGAAGAACATCCCGGCGGCACGGGCGAGAAAACGCGGTAAAATGCCGCCTATTGATTGTCCTTACGGTCGGCTTGAAGTGTAGTAGATTTTGTCCCAGCGCTGGTGGTGGTCTGCTGCAACTAGACAGCCATGTTCCCGAAAACTCAGGTATTAGGGCACAGGCTGCTAACGTACGGCCAGCGTCCCCAGGCTGTACAATAGGAGTGTGACAGAGAGTTTATCTATTTATCCCAACTGCCTGGGCAACAAGAAGGTGCTGGGCTTTGCCCCGCCGGATCGGGCAGCAGGCGATCCGGGTGGCTGGAAGGCAGTGACCTGCCCCGTCTGCCAGGGCACCGGACACGTCACGCCTCAAGAAGCACAGGGTATGGAAACGGCACTCCCGCAGGAGGCGCAAGGCACGCCGTCTCCTCCGCCGATGGAGGAGGAATAAAGGGCAAAGCCACAGCCATTTGCGCTTCTGGAAAACCGGCGATTTCCTGAGCCGATAAAGGAGCGGCGCCGTTATTCAAGCCGCACCGGTGTCGCCGAGCGTGCAGCACGCGTCGCTCGGGACGGTCTCGCCGGGCGCACTGTCCCCGCCAGCGCCTGTTCAGGATTCGACGCAATGACGGGACCCCGTCCGGGCACTTCTCGGACTCCCCTTTTTCTGCTATCTTGGGCAGAGCGAGATACCAAGACTCGCGGCTGTCTCGATTTGAACAGCTACGTCGGGGAATCTCAGGTCCTGGAGCAGAACACGGGTTCGATTAACGTCCCATATCCCGCTCCAAGTGGAACGAACAGCGTCAAGACGCTGTTTTTTCTGGCTCTGGGACAGCGTTTCATCGAGTTTGATTGCCTCGTATTCCGCCTCTAATGTTTTGTATTCTTCTTTTATTTTAACCAGCATCGGATGCGACTCCAGAACGATCTTTCCCTCTTTGAGCAGATAGTTCGAGCCAAGGTTCATCGCTACAATCCGTTTCATCGCCGCGTCGCCATGACGCAGCCACTCCCGCGCGTTCTTCATGAACTCAGCGGCATTCAGGCAGGATTCCCGCGCCCGGTCTGCCCCCAGCTCGCTTTGCTGCGCCTCCTCGTGCAGGCGTGCCCGCTCCAGCGTCAGCTGGTTTCTCTTTGCCAGGTACTCCTCATCGGTCACCAGATTGCGCATGCGCATCCCCAGCAGCTCGTCCAGCATCTGGTCTGTCGAATGCAGCACCCGCAACCGCTGATCGTAGAGCGCCTTCTGCTGCGCCCGCTCCTGCTGGATGCTTTGCTCGATGTCTTCGATGGCCCACGCATAGAACTCCGGCAACAGGTCCATCTGGGCAAGCTCCGCATCAATCATCGCCTCCAGCTTGTCTTGAGGGACACCGCGCTTTGTGCAGCCGTTCGCGCCCTGGCAGTGGTAGTAGGTATAAGTGCGGCCCGAGGGCTTTCGCACTACATCCGCCGTCACCTGTCCTGTGCAACGGGCGCAGCGAATCAGGCCGGTGAAGGGCAGCTCATGCGAACGGCGCGGCAGCGGATTGTCGTTGCCGATGATCTTCTGCGCCCGGTCGAACTCCTCCAGGCTGACCATGGCCGTATGCGCTCCTTTGTAGATCGTGCCGTCATGGACGAAGTAGCCCGCGTAGAAGACATTGGCGAACAAGCGGTAAAGCGTGGTGCGGGCAATAGCTTCTCCGCCCCGGCCGCTGCGGGTGACGGGCGTGCGCAGGCCCCAGTCATTGTTGAGGATGTCTAAAACCCTGGGCACGGAGTAGGAACCCGTCAGCAGCAGATCCCACGCTTTCTTCAGCACGTCAAAGCGCTCCGGGTCCGGGCTGATCGTCTTCTGCCCTTTGTCCAGATGCTTGTCGTTGACGTATCCCAGCGGCGCGCGATGGGGATACCAGCCCTTCTTGAGTTTGTCGTCAATGCCGCGCTTGACGTCGATGGAGAGTTTGGAGACCTGGTACTGGCTCTGGGACAGGGCCATCTGCAGCATCATGATGCCCTCGGGCGAGTTGTGGAAGAAGTACTGGGCGAAGTCCAGGTCTTTGAGGATGCCTTTTCTCAGGCGCATGGTGATGGCCGCTGCGTCCATCTCGTTGCGCGACAGCCGGTCGGGGTGCCACCCGACAATGCCGTCGATCTGCCCCTTGTCGATGAGCGCGATCATGCGGTCGAACTCGGGCCTACCGGGTTCCTCGGCAGACTTGGACTCTTTCAAAAACAACGGCAATGTGCTTGCCTTTGTTCTGTGCCAGTTCCTGACAGCGCTCTAACTGGCTCTGAATGGATTGGGTCTGGCGCTCGTCCTCTTCGGTGGACTTTCGGGTGTAGAGGGCGTAGCGCAGGAGCGTGAGTTGTCGCCCGGTGCGCCGGGCACGGGGTGGTGCATAGGAAAACGAAATGAAGGGTTCGGGGTGGCAAGCTCGAGGCTTGCTGCGCCCACCTACGCCGAATCGGGCCAAATACAAGTCCTTGAACTTCAATACCTTCGGGCGTGGGTTGGGAAAGGTAGGGCGTGTGGCTCATGCCTTTCAGCCTGACGCAAAACGACGACAGACGCCACGAGCGTTGCGCCGGCGCAACCGGAACGGCGATCTCCTCGCCCACGGCTTACACTGGAAAGGAAAACAAAGCACTAACTTCAAGAAAGGAGGCACATGCCGCACCACCCCAGCTACCCGCCAGATTCCATCCCAGGAAAGCCCCGTCCAAAACCGGATAGCCGATGTACTGATCCACATCCCCTGGTACTCCATCGACGGCATCACCCGCCTTGCCGAAGATGCCGGCGTTTCCAAATCCGCGCCTTGCCGCCTGATCGCCGGTCAGTCCAGCCCCTCCTTTTCCCTGGTCTGGAAAGTCACCAAAGCCCTGGAGAAGAGGCTGGGAAACATCTGGAGCCACGCGACCTGCTCACCCTCGACGGCACCTATCCCACGCCTTCCGTCTGCACGCTCACGGGCTGCCCGGCTGCCTGCCGGACGCCTTCTACAACGAAGACGGCAGCATCAAGCCTGAGTTCGCGCACATCAAGTCCGGCGGAGTGGGGGCATTTCCGCACCATCAACCGTTGCCGAGGAGGCCGCGGAGGCAAAGACACCCTTGTACGGCAGGGCTCGATAATGAGAGTCACTCCCTCTGCCGGAACGGCTCGGGAAGAAGCGATTCTGCGGCAGGAACTGCGCGAGCATCTGCTCTGCCTCTCCTTCCATGCCTTCGAGGAGTGTCTCCGTCACCTGCTGGTGCAGATGGGCTACATAGACGTGCAGCTCATGGGCCGCACCCACTGGAAGGGCAGGAACAACGACGGCGGCATCGACTTGCAGGCATGCTCCCAGACCGGCGTAACGACATCGCGCATCATTTTGCAGGTCAAGCAGTACCAGCGACCGGTGCAGCGGCGCTTCGTGGATGAGCTGCGCGGCACGATGCTGCGCACTGGCGCGACGCAGGGCCTGCTGATCACCACCAGTGACTTCCCGACCATTGCCCGCATCACCGCCGCCCGCGAGAGAGTCGCCCCTATCCGGCTGGTAGACGGCGACGAACTCCTGAACCTGCTGCTATCCCACTCCGTTGGCGTCAGCCACAATGCCGAGGGGAAGTGGCATGTGGATCTCGCCTATTTCGCCGCCCTTAACGAGCGATTTCCCGACAAAAGACAGAGAACAGCGGCGACCGATGCAGACACGCCTCCCCACGATCCTATCCCTAACCGCTGCGGCTGCTCCACCCCCGGCAACCCGCAGGAAGGAGATTCCATGCTCTGGCGAACCCACGCCCTTGCCGGCCTCAGCTCGCTGTGGCTGCTGGAAATGATCCCCGGCACCCTCTCAGCCGACTCCCTGGCTCCGCTTGCCCTGGCAGCCGCCTTCGGCGCGTTGCTGCCCGACCTGGACGCGGAGCGTTCGAAGATTCAGTCGCTGAGCGTCAGCGGCGTGCAGCCCTTCGCGCCGATCTCCCAGGCGTTCTACCGAGCCTGGGGCCATCGCGGCCCGCTGCATTCCGCCCTCGGCCTGGGCATCGTCGCTCTTGGCGCTTGCGCCCTTGTCCTCTGGTGGGAATGGCCTCTGTCGGCGGCGCTGGTGCTGGGCTACGCCAGCCACCTGCTGCTGGACGCCTGCACCAAAAGCGGCATCCCGCTGCTCTACCCGAAGAAGAAGCGCTATCACCTCTTGCCGTTACCTGCCCGGCTTACCACCGGCTCACTCGCTGAGGAGGTGTTCTTCGCAATACTGTCAATCCCTGTCTTTTTGCTCCTGCTGCGGGCGCTATCTTCCCTGATCCTTGACAAAGGAGGTCTATGAGCGGACGCCTCTACCAGAAAAGCTGCCAGCGGATGCAGGAGCTGAACGAGAACTCCATCGACCTCATCGTCACCAGCCCGCCCTACTGGGTGGACGCGCAGAATGATTTCTTTGCAGCGGCACTGGCAAAGACCGACTACGAGCCGATCACCGGCTATGAGGAGTTTCTCACCTGGCTGCAGGGCTGCTTTGCCGAGTGCTTCCATGTCCTCAAGCCCGGCGGCTTCTGCTGCGTCATTGTCGCAACCACTCTGGTGAAGGGAGTGATGTACCCACTGCCCTTTCACCTGGTGGCAAAGCTGGAGGAAGTCGGCTTCACGTTCCACCAGGACATCCTGTGGCACCGGTGGCGAGGCTGGGACAAGCGCGGCGGCAACATCATCAAGCACCCCTTTCCGGGCTACTACCTGCCTAACCGGGTGATCGAGTACGTGCTCGTGTTTGTAAAACCGGGCGGAAAGAGAATCTTTGCGGGGCGCAGCGATGAGGAGCGAGAGAGAAGCCGTGTCGTTGTCGATGACCTGCTGACCAAGGAAATCGCCCAGAACCTGTGGCACATCGCGCCGGTGATGCCGGGAATGTCAAAGCATCCCTGCCCCTTCCCTGAGGAACTGGCGTACCGCCTCATCACCCTCTACTCCTACGCCGGTGAGACCGTGCTCGACCCGTTCCTGGGCAGCGGCACCACGGCCAAAGTGGCGAAGCTGACCGGCAGGAACTATGTCGGCTACGAGATGCAGCCGGAGTTCCTGAGGCTGGCAAGGAAGCGGTTGAAGGAGACTCAGGTCGAGCGCCAGGACTGGATACAGCGCTTCGAGCGCGCGGGCAGTGGGGGAATCCGGAACCTGTCCCCCTCGTCGAAGCGTCGCCGCAGCCACAAAAACAGCGAAAGCCGCCGTCAGGCAGCCTTCCCCGGCCATCCGCCGTCCAGGAACAGGAGAGCCGAAGCTGCCGTGCCCCCAGACCGATGCACACCCGGATAATACCTGCCTTGCCACGAGCACACCGAATCCGGTTGCGCCCTCGATTTCCAAAGTATAAAACCGTAATCACCTCAAGATGGATCATGACTTCAATCCCCAGGACAAAGTGTCCGCTTTTTTGGAGGAGACGCCCGCCAAACCCTTTATCATTGAACACCTGCGCCGCGACCAGACGAAAAGCGGCTACTTCACCCCCGGCGCGCAGGTGGTTCTGACCAGCGCGCTCCGAACCTCCGGGCTGCTGCTCGCGCTTCCTGCCGAGGACATCAAGAACCTGCTCTTTCTGCTCAGCTTCGTCACGCCCAACGGCCATGTCCTGCCTTCCGTGCAGGAGCTTGCTGCGGCCATGCACGTCTCGGAGGCGAAGGTGCGGATGCGGATGCAGCGCCTGTGCCAGTTCGAGTGGCAGGGGCAGCCGCTGGCGAGCGAGATCACGCGCGAGACGGGAATGGATGGCTACACGCTGTCTCGTGAGGCGGTAGCCGTCGAGGAGGCAGCACAACCCCCGATGGAAACCGCCGCTCCGCCCCTTCCCCCGACGGCGGGCAGGGAAGCCGTAATTGCTTATTCCCGCCAGCATTACACGAGGCCGCGCGCCGAGGTGGAGCGCCAGATTGCCGAGCAGATGGGCTGGACGGAAAAGGCCGTGGAAGGCCCGGAGGGCGAGGTAAGGCGACGCCTAATAGCGATGGGCGTGACGCGGGAGCAGATAGATGCGCTCCTTGCCCGGCACTCGCTGGAAGACATTCAGCGACAACTCGATTGGCTGCCGTATCGCCATGCCAAATCGCCGGTGCGGTTTCTGATCGCCGCGATAGAGGGCAGTTACGAGCCGCCCGCGACGGTTCGCCTGGAGCAGGCGCTGGCCGCACATGAGACGGTGACGGCGACTGCCGGGGAAGATCATCAAGTCGTGCTTGAAGGGAGTGAACAGAAGGGGGTGCCGGTAGAGGACAGAAAGGACACGGAGCATGACCGCTAAAGGTAGTCTGCTCTTTGAGGGCGGGGTTATTCCGGTGCCTAACCGGTTGGTGGATGAGGTTTTACCCACGCTGAAGGACACGGAGTTGCGGGTGCTCCTTATCGTCCTGCGGCAGACGCTCGGCTGGCGCGAAGGCAGCGATACCCGCGCTCGCTGGCGTTACAAGCGGCGGGACTGGATCAGCCACTCCCAGATGGTCAGGCGAACGGGCAGAGGAGTGAAGCGGTATCGAAGGCCGTGGATGCGCTGGTACAGCGCGGCCCGATCATTGTCGAAAACACGGCCAGCAAGCCATTAAATACGCCCGCTGAGCGCCAAATCGTCACACTCGGTCGGCTCTACTACCGGCCTGGGGATATCCTGGCATAACTGACAGCTCTTTCCATCCGGCAAAAACGAAAACGACAACAGACACCACCCCAACATAAAGAAGAACTTTAAGAACTGCGTGGAAACCTCTGCCCGCTTTCCGGCGGGCAGCAGTGGCTGGCAGCATCCCGTGCGGCAGATGAGGACACAAATGAGCCGGTTAACGGCGCGGGATGGTAAGCTGTTCTATAACGATTCACGACGAGCAGGTCTTGACGCATGCGCTGGACGGAACATCCATTAGGTGGTATCGCTCACAGTGACTTTACTCAGCTGAGCACGGTGCGGCTGTTTCACAATTGCACGGTTTCCTCAGCAGTACGTCAGGCGGTTGGTGCTGGTCATCCACGACCCGGCCCAGCGCAAGCTCATCGTCTGTGAGTATGACGAGCAGGAGCGCACCGCCGACATCCACCATCTACTCTCGCAGTGATTCCTCTGCTATACTGGCGGTATCAAAAGCAGTCTGGTTCGGGCGCGTCTTTGCCCGGGGTCGAGGGGGAAATTGAGGCGGTTGGCGCGCGGATGTACGAGCTGTCCTGCTCCATGCCAGGGTTCTCTCCTCTACAAGGATTTCGCTGCGGAGGACGGCGAAAGCGTGTCCATCATTGAGTTCCAAAGTCTGGAGCACGTCGCGGCCTGGCGTGAGCACTGGAGCACAAGGAAGCGCGGGCGCTTGGCCGATCCCGGTTCTTTGAGGATTTACGATACACACGTGTGACATCGTACGGACCACGCGTCCCTGACGAGGGAAGTAACCACCTTATGCACACAGGAGAAACAGATGGAGCATCGAGTTACGTTAGGCGATGGCATCGCGGGGACGCTGACCGAACCCGGTACCAGAGGACGGCCAGGACCGGCCGTGCTCCTGCTGCACGGCCGCCAGCCAAAGGGACGAGGTCGGAGGTATGTTCCAGCGGCTTGCCGGGGGACTTGCGGCGCGTGGTATTGCGTCCCTTCGGATCGACTTTCGTGGGTGGGGAGAGCGCCGGGGAAACGGCAGGCACTACCATCGACGGTATGCTCGATGATGCCCTGGCAGCCCACGCGTACCTGATGGGTTCCGGCGTAGCCGACGCGGAACGCATCGGGCTTGTCGGATTCAGCACGGGCGGCGGTATAGCGTCCTGACCGCGGCACGGTGCTCAGAGCGGATAAAGTCCATTGTGCTCTGGTCAGCCGACGGGAATTTCAGGAAGACTTCCTGCGGTCGCTCCCCCCGAACCTATTCCACCCAGCCTATCGACAGGGTAAGGTAGACATCAATTTTGAATGGCGTTCGGCGGTTACTCTGAAGGACAGCTTTTTTAGGAGCCTGGAAAAGTACGATCTGCGGGAGGAGGTTAAGCACTATCGCGGGCCTCTATTAGCCATAGCCGGTAGCGCTGACCCGCAAGCAGCATATTTGGATCAATATGGAACGGCAGTTGGCGAAGCACGCCGCGAAACATTTCTCATCGAAGGGGCTGACCATATATTTGGTGTACTATCCCCTTCTGCCGGCGCAAGTAACGTAGTTATCGAGCAGACGATCGCATGGTGTGATAGCACCTTATAGCACGAGCACCACAACCTGTCAGGCGAGCTTGAGCTGTGCCCTTAACAGTCATCGTTTCAACGCTGTTGTGTCATAACGGCTCTGGAAAGGATGGCTGATGAACCTCTCACCGACCGATTCGCCTGCTACTCTCAAAGCGCGCCAGAACTGGGTCCGGCTGTATCAGCAGACCCGTGACGCTGGCTTGACCTGCCGCCGCTGCGGCATCTCGCGCCCCACGCTCAGGAAGTGGTGGCGCAGATTCCAAGAACAGGGCCAAGAAGGCTTACGCTCCCGCAGCCGTCGCCGCCATACCCTTCCCGAACGCAAAGTCACGCCACAGCAAGAACAGATCATCCTGGCCCTACGCGCCAAGCGGCGGCTTGGCCCGGAACGCATCCAGAGCGAGTTGCGCCGAACCGCCGATGTCCATCTTTCGACGGTAACGGTGTGGAAGGTGCTGCGCCGCCATTTGGTCAAGCCACTCCACAACCCCCGCCGCCCAAAGGAGCCGATCCGCTACAGCCGTCCGTTGCCAGGTGAGCGCGTGCAGATGGACACCTGCAAGGTCGGCAAAGGCCTGTACCAGTTCATGCAGGCATGAACGTATTCACCGCCATTGACGACTGCACCAGGATTGAGTTTGCTATTCTGACTTGGGCTCTGCCGATCTTTCGGTGAAGCGAAAGTGCCCCCGGCTGCTTCGCTCCGGCAGCGGCTTCAGGCTGCCTGGTACAGAACGCGCGCCCGCAGCAGATCGAAACTCGCTCGTCCGTACATCTGGCGTTTGAGGAACTTCAGCCGATTGACCTGCCCCTCCGTCTGGCCGTTGGACCACGAGAGGGACAGTCCGGCGTGCACCGCTGCCCGGTCCCGGCTCAGCCCCGCCGAGAAGCCCGAGAACTCCGCAATCTGGCTCTCTGCAGCCGTCGCAATCCACGCATCGAGTGCGTCAGCACGGCGCTCGCGCACGATCCGGAAGAACTCCACCGTCAGCGTCTGCGCCGCCTTCACCTCATCGCTCAACCCGCAGAGGCGTTCCACGAAGGCGCCGTCAAACGCCTGTTGCTCCTTCTGCTGCTCGGCGTTTCCGGTGGTTTTGCCCGCACCCTTCGCACCTTTATAGCCCAGCAAAAGCCAGGCGGCCGTGCGCGCAGAGGGAGCGGCTCGATTCGGCGGACGGTGGGGAAGCTTTCCCCGCGCGCGCCCCAACTCTGCCGGCGGCGGGAAGCGCCAACGCGCCAGGTAGGGGCGCAGCGCCGACGGGCATCCGTTAAAACCTTGTTCCTTGATCTCGCGAAAGAGCTGGGCGGCGTTGTGGCAACCTTCGTCCCAGCGCTTCCTCAGGTAGGGCGTGAACGTATCGAGCTGGTTGGGGCGCGGACTTCGTGCTGAGTAATCCGGGACCGCATCGGCGAGGGTGTCGGCGCGCACGATGCGGCGCACGGTGTGCCGTGACATGCAAAGCGTCTCGGCAATAGCCCGGATGCTTGCGCCCTGCTCCTGAAGTTCCGCTACGCGTGCGTAGTGGGCAAGGCGCCGCGCGTGCCGCTCCTGGCGGAGGCGCTGTGCCCGCGTCTGAGCGGCACCCTCTCGAGCGCCCATCGGTGAATCCTTCCCTTGCGGCGTGATTTGCGCCGCGGCGCCTTGAGCCGCTTGGGCCGCTTGGGCCGCCGCCTCCCGCAAGTGGCGGTAGTGACGCCCGAGCAGCCGCTCCAGGGCTTCCACGGCGTTGTGCAACAGATGCCAGCGGTCCGCGACCTGCTGAGCTTGCGGCGCTCCTTGCCGGGCGCCGTCGGCATAGGCACCGGCTCGGTCTCGGCTGATAATCTCTATGCCGGGATGTGCCTTCAGCCACGTCGCCAGCGTGTCGGAGTTTCTGTCGGGTAGCAAGTCCACCGGACGATGCTTCTGCATATCCACCAAGAGGGTGCCGTAATGTTGCCCCTTCCGGAAGGCAAAATCATCGACTCCGAGCACGCGCGTCGGCAGAGCCACCGTCGGTGGCGAGCGGCGCAGGTTGTGCAGCAGGGCATCCGGGCTGACGAGCAGGCCGAAGGTGCGGGCGATGCGCGCCGCCGCCTCTCCTCCCGCCAAGAAGGCCAGTTCCCGGAGAGCCTCTGCCAATCGGCAGGTCTTGCGGGAATAATGCTCCGCCACTTTGAAAAACCGCTCGGCGAAGATGCGCCGCTCGCAGGCATGGTTGTCACAGAAGAAGCGGCGCACTGTCAGAACAATGCGCACCGGATTGCCTTGCCAGGGCAGGTCGAGAAAGGTTCGTCGATAGCGGCTGTGGACACGCTCCGACATATGTGCGCAGCAGGGGCAGGTGGCGCTCGCAGCAACAGTTCGGGCGGCGAAGACAATGACGCCGTTCTCAATGCGGATGCCCTCCAGAGTCAGGCACGCCGGGTCGGGCAGTAAGGGATGGGTGGACATGCCGCCACTTTACCCACGGATTATCTTTGCGTTAGCAGGCAAGCTTCATCGAAAGACCGGCAGAACCCAAGTCAGGTTGACAAAATCACAGGATGCGCGTGCTGGGTCTCTACCAGGCTCGCACTGTTGAAAACGCGGTTGACTTCCTTGCCGAGCGCGTCATCGAGGAGTTCCCGTTCCCGATCCAGCGCGTCCAGACAGACCGGGGAGCCGAGTTCTTCGGTATGCCCTTCCAGCAGGCCCTCCGGGAGCACAACATCAAGTTCCGGCCCAACCGCCCCGCCGCGCCGCACCTCAACGGAAAGGTGGAACGTTCGCAGCGAACGGACAAAGTAGAGTTCTGGCCGACCATTGAACGCTCCGCCTCCTTTGCCCAGAAGGACGAAGAGCTGGCCTTATGGCAGCACTATTACAACTGGGAGCGACCTCATTCCGCTCTGGATGGCAAGACGCCCTACGACCGCTTCTTCGAACTGATCCACCAGACGCCGTTCAGTTGGGAAGCGGCTGCTCTGTATAATGAGGCTTCAGAGCCGTTTCGAGAAAGGAATTATCGCCTCGATCTTGAACTCCTCAAATTGAAACGATCTGGGTAAAGGGCACACTTGAGCCACCGGCGCATTTGTTCCCTCCCAACGGAAGGAGTCCACTATGAACCGAGTCTTCGCAATCACCACTCCCTTTCGCGTTCCCGACAGCCCACTCATCTCACCACTTCTCAATTCCAGAGATGATCCTGTATCGGCGTACACTCTGTGGAGTGAAAAAAGCCATTTCTGATCCTTTACACGCCTACCCATTTGGCGAAGTTCGCGTAGCCGTCATCTGCTGTCCAGTTATACACCTTATACTTCTTGGACAACTGAACGGTCTTGCCCCGACGCTCCTCTGAACAGCGAGTCTCCAACGTCCATCCCGGTGAATCAGCGTAAACAACCCATTTCGTGCCGTTCCATTCCCGAACCGCCACTTGCGTGCCGTCGAGACTATACCGAAGGCCGAGATACATAAAAGGGTTGCGCCCAAGCGGTTTCACCGCCTTTTTCCGATCCGGGATGCTGTTGATGTGGATACCGATAATTCGGTTGCCCCGTCGTATGCTCCGGACGATTTCGTACCGGACCCAGCGCCGGGCATACGTCTGACTTCCGATCTCGGTAATTTCCAACTCGGTAGGGTGGCGACTAAGAGTTCGTTTCAATGCCTAACTGGCATTACCCCTCGTTCGAACGCCTTCGCCATGGTGCTGCTCGCTTGCCTTTGTGTCGTTTCAATGCCTAACTGGCATTACCCCTCGTTCGAACCCTGAGGCTCATTGAGATTGTCAAAGCTCATCAGGTCACGTTTCAATGCCTAACTGGCATTACCCCTCGTTCGAACAACCCCTCTAACCTCGCCGGCCAGTCTCCACCCGGATATGTTTCAATGCCTAACTGGCATTACCCCTCGTTCGAACGAACCGCCATCACACCATGATTAATGCTGTGCCCACGTTTCAATGCCTACCTGGCATTACCCCTCGTTCGAACAGCGTATTATGTGCCTTTGCCGTGAGGTATAGGCAGTTTCAATGCCTAACTGGCATTACCCCTCGTTCGAACGGAACTGAAGCCGGACCGGAGTTCCTGGACTACATCCCGTTTCAATGCCTAACTGGCATTACCCCTCGTTCGAACTGGATGTTCCTTTCATAAATAGCTATTTGCTGTTTAGTCCCGTTTCAATGCCTAACTGGCATTGCGTTCGAACCGTTTAGCACTTATAAAGGCATTCAACCATGAAGGTTACGTTTCAATGCCTAACTGGCATTACCCCTCGTTCGAACCGTATTGTTCAGGAGCAAGGATGGTTGTTTTTAGGTTGAGTTTCAATGCCTAACTGGCATTACCCCCTCGTTCGAACACAGCGCCTATGTAGGCAAAATCTAAGTTGGCTTCTAGGGGTTTCAATGCCTAACTGGCATTACCCCTCGTTCGAACTTTCGGCGAATACCTGCGGACCATGTCTTACGGAGTTGTTTCAATGCCTAACTGGCATTACCCCTCGTTCGAACGGGTTTTGCTGATCGGGCCGACAATCTGGTTGCCGTTTCAATGCCTAACTGGCATTACCCTCGTTCGAACGCAAACCGGCCTTTCTACATGCTGTCCGGCAATGAGTGGTTTCAATGCCTAACTGGCATTACCCCTCGTTCGAACGTCGACCTTTCGTCGTGGAGTTGCAAAAGCTTCTCAGGTTTCAATGCCTAACTGGCATTACCCCTCGTTCGAACGGCAGCATAAATAGTAACGATCTCTTGGTTGCGTTTTAATGCCCAACTGGCGTACCCTCGTTCGAACAACCCCGCGAAATTGACCTCTGGAGAAACATAACAGGTTTCAATGCCTAACTGGCATTACCCCTCGTTCGAACTTAGGAGAAAGAAAATGAAGACGCGAATTACCTTCTATCTCGTTTCAATGCCTAACTGGCATTACCCCTCGTTCGAACCCGAAAGTGGTAGGCATCGCCTTCGCCAAGCCCAGTTTCAATGCCTAACTGGCATTACCCCTCGTTCGAACCTCCTTAAAATCCGCCGTTTTCACTGACTACGGTCAGGGCGTTTCAATGCCTAACTGGCATTACCCTCGTTCGAACCCTCTCTCAAATTCTCTGGTGAGGGAGGTGAACGATGTTTCAATGCCTAACTGGCATTACCCCTCGTTCGAACGAGGAGCCGTCACCTGCTTATAAGTGGTGAGCTTCGTTTCAATGCCTAACTGGCATTACCCTCGTTCGAACCGGCGTAGTTGATGAAGAACTTCTACCCGCCATTGCCGTTTCAATGCCTAACTGCATTACCCCCTCGTTCGAACTCTCTTCGTCGTAACGGCGCTCGTCGCTCCTGTGAGGTTTCAATGCCTAACTGGCATTACCCCTCGTTCGAACTTGGCCGTACTCCCATTTAATGATGTGCGATTCTGGGTTTCAATGCCTAACTGGCATTACCCCTCGTTCGAACAGGAGGAACTTAGATGAAGTTTACTGCCGCCACTCTTCTGCGTTTGTGCCTAACGGCATTACCCCTCGTTCGGAACGACCGGATCGAACAGATAAAGTAACTCTACTGTATAGTCCGTTTCAATGCCTAACTGGCATTACCCCTCGTTCGAACCAGATCGCTTGTCGCTGATTGCCTTGCCGAATCAAGTTTCAATGCCTAACTGGCATTACCCCTCGTTCGAACGGTTCCGGTTCGCCACGAATCGAGCGTGGCGCTAATCCAAAGCGGACTGGCCGCCTCATGGGCAATGTTCTCCTTCTGTTCGCCAATTTTGCTTCTTCATCCCGAACCGGCTCCTTGCGCTAATCTCCCGCCTTTTTTGCCATTTCCGAGGTTAGCGCACGGCAGCCAGCAGCGCAGCACCTCAAACGATCCGAGCACTCGGCGGCGGGGCGGGCGATGTGCAGCCGATCATTCGAACACCCACCACGCATTCCCGGCAGAGCGGATACAGCCGCAGGCTGTCCTCCGCTGCCAGATACTTGGACGCCTTCGCCAGAATCTCCTTCATGCCCTAACGTGACATATCCACAAACAAGGTTCACTGAAAAGTCAGGCTCAAAACTAATGCATGGAAGCTATCTCAGGTGTTGACGGCGGCAGTCAATGGGCTGGTTCCCAAAGCCGGGACATTTGGATTGAGAAGATTTTCTTTCGATTTGCGTCGTTTCTACCCGAGCAGGCATGACAAAAGTTCCCATTCGCATCAATAGGCGGAGATGGCACCGCCGTCCACATAGAGGATTTGCCCGCTGACATAGCTTGCCGATGGTGATGCCAGGAAGACCACTGCGCCGTTCAGATCCTGCTCAGGGTCACCGAACCGCCCCTGCGGTATCCTTCTCAGTCTGACCTCCCCCTTTTCCGGATCGCTTAAAACTGCAGCAGTTGTTCTTGTGACGAACGTCCCCGGTGCGATATAGTTTCCTCAGGTGGCATGGGAACTACCCAGGCTACCTGAATCACCTCAGACATTACAGATTTCCACCGCCTGCTTTAAAGAAGCCATTGGGTCGCGCCGGGGAATGAACTCATGGGCGAAGTAGCCCGTAAATCCGGTCTCCACGATTGCCTGGGCGATGCGCCGGTAGTTCAGTTCCTGCGTCTCGTCAATCTCGTTGCGACCAGGGACACCACCCGTGTGATAATGACCGATAAAATCTTTGTATCGTTGTATGGAGGAAATTACATCGCCCTCCATAATCTGCATGTGGTAGATGTCGTACAGCAGCTTGAAGCGTTCGGAGCCGACGCGCTTGCACAGCTCGACGCCCCAGGCGGTGTGGTCGCACTGGTAGTCTTTGTGGTTGACCTTGCTGTTCAAAAGCTCCATGATGACGGTGACACCCAGCTTTTCCGCCAGCGGCGTGATGCGCTTCAGTCCTTTGGCGCAGTTTTCCAGACCCTCGGCGTCGGAGATGCCCCGGCGGTTGCCGGAGAAGACGATCATATTCGGCAGACCCGCCTGGGCGACCAGCGGCAGGATGCGCTCCGATTCTTTAACCAGCTTGTCGTGGTCGTCGGGGCGGTTCCAGCCATTCTCGATGCCGCCCGGCCCATTCGCGACCGCGCAGATCAGCCCGTGCTTCTTCACCGTCGGCCAGTCATTCGGCCCCAGAAGGTCGATGGCCTGGATTCCCATCGCTTTGGCATTCTGGCATAATTCGTCCAGCGACATCTTTCCGTAGCACCACTTGCAGACGGACTGCCGCAGCCGTCCCTTCCCGGCGGTCGTGGCGACCGCCTGTGAAGGCCGCTCCTGCGCCGCTGCTGCTTCCGCGCCCCCGGCAAGCAGAGCGCCGGTTGCGCCCGCTGCCATCGTCGCCAGAGCGGAACGGCGATCAATCTTAATGTTCTCCATCATACTTATCTCCTTGCAGACGTTCCAGCGCCATGCGCGCCTCGTCGCCGACGTCGGTATCCGGTAATAGCCGGGTGATTTCGGGAACGGCGCGGGCATCGCCGACGAAGCCCAGCAGGTGCAGGGCGTGCGCCCGCACCGCGCGGGGCCGGCCCGAGGCGGCGAGGCCCAGCAGTTGTTCCGAGACGGCGTGCGCTTCATCCGGTGCGCCGGGCCGGGCGGCGTAGTGGGCGATCTCTTCCAGCGCGCCGTTTGCCGCCTTTGCCACCCCTTTGTCTGCAGAAGCGGCCAGATCGCCCAGGCCGCTGACCGCAGCCGCGCCCATCCGCGCCGCGTTTTGCCACGCGGTGTGACGCACTCGCGAATCCTGCGAGGCGATTTCGCGTAAGAAATGCCCCACTTTTTCCGGCGACGCCGCCGGAATGTCACTCATCATCATCGTCTCCTATGCTCGGTACATCGGCAGCTTCCACGGCTTGCGATATTCGCGGGCGTAAGAAAGCGTGTCTTTGCCCGCTCTGCCGATGATGTCCATTTTTGCCTTGTCCCAGCGTACCGTATCGCCCGCCAGCAGCGCAGTGTTGGCGAGGTGGCAGACGATGGTGCTCTGGGCCATTGAGGATAGATTCGAGCGGGGCTGTTGCCGCGTTCGGATACAATCCAGCCAGTTCCGCATATGGCCGCCCACAGCCGCCGTCTCCTCTTTGGGCAGTTCTTTGCCTCCCGCGTCACGAATCACCCAGCCGCCGCGCCACACCATCAGCATCTTGCCGTCGGCGGCGATAAACTCCGTGCCGTGATCGGGGCCGTTGTCCAGACTGCGCCGCCCGGTTTCCCAGTGCAGCACGAAGCCCGGATCGGGAAACTTCCATAATCGCGACATGGGTATCGGGCGCGGTGCGGTCGTCGTTGGGCCAGGCCAGCTTGCCGCCGTAGGCCGGAGACCGGTAGTAAGTATTACCAGATCGGTGCTTTGCTCATGGCAAGCAGGCCGATGTCCATCATGTGAACGCCCTGCCGGTCATGCCCGATCCGTAGTTCAGAAACCAGCGCCAGTAAACGGCGACACACGACTCCGTTGCTTCGCAACTACGCCGCTGCGCACGCGAAGTTCTGCAGGCGGGCATTAACCCCGCCCTTTAGCCAAAGGAAGCCTTCCCGGACTCCCCGATAACCGGTTCCCACGCCGCAAGCGGCGGGGCATAGACTTCGTCGTTAAAGTGGACATAGTTGGGGATATACGGCACCTGCCGCGCCGGGCCGAGCCAGAAGTCGTAATCCAGATTGGCGGGCGGCGCAGCGCCGGGCTTGTTCCTGCCCATGCGGAAGCTGTCGGTCTTCCAGGCGCGCACCGTAGTAACCTTCCCCAGCTTACCGGCGCGAATATAATCGACGGCGCTGGTGAACTCGCGGGCGCTGCGCTGCCAGGTGCCGACCTGCACGATTCGCCCGAACCGGCGCGCGGCGGCGTCCATCGCCTTCGCCTCGACGATATTATGGGAAATAGGCTTTTCACAGTAGATGTCTTTGTTGGCCTCGCAGGCGTGGATGAGGTTCAGCGCGTGCCAGTGATCCGGCGTGCCGATGATGACGGCGTTGATGTCCTTGCGCTCCAGCAGCTTGCGATAGTCCTTGATCGTCTCCGGTCGTTTGCCGCCCCGCTTTTCCACCTCCCCGGCGGCGCGATTTCGATGCTCCTCGTCCACATCGCAGACGGCGGCAACTTCACAGCCGTTACCCATCGCGTCCCTCATGACGCCGATTCCCTGGCCGCCGCAGCCGATAAGCCCGATGACGATCTTGTCGTTTTGCAGCCCCCTCCCCGCGCCCGCCGTGCCCCCCGCATGGACCGGCTGAATTAGCAGGTTATCGGCCATTGCCAGACCCAGACCGACAGCCGCCGCGCCGCGTCCGGTTTTTCCTAAGAATTCACGTCGCGTCTGCCTGTTCTGATGCTGATTAGGTTCGTTCATCTCGTTTTCTTTCCTTTCGGGAATCTTCCCGATGACCTCTCCCCCCTGCCCCCTCTCCTAAAGGAAAGGGGGAGCCAATAGCCTTGACATTGCTTGCTTCGCTTAAAAGGTCTTTCACCTCGGGAAGGGGCGAAGCTGGAGCCACTTATGCCTTTATCTCCCCCTTTCCTTTAGGAGAGGGGGCAGGGGGGAGAGGTCACATTCTCCACGGCTTTCGGTACGGTTCGGACAGAAACCGGTTGGCCTCCTCATTGCCTATAAAGCGGTGGGCCATCGGGTCCCAGGTCAGCTTGCGCCCGACCTGGTAAGCGATGTTGGCGATAATGGGCAGCGTAATGACCCGGTAGCCTATCTCCGCATTCATGACCGGCTGTTCGCGTGTCTTGATGCACCGACGCCAGTTCTGGCGGTGGCGCTCGGTGGGGTCCGTTTTTACCGGTTCCAGGAATGGCTGAAAGCCCCCGGCGGGCGGCGTGTAGTCCTTCGCCTTCTGCTCCGTCTCGCAGCCGCCGTCGCCGCCGAGCACGACCAGGCTGTCTTTATCGCCCTGGTAGGTCGCGCCCCACTCGCCGGGCAGGCGCGGGTTCGGCGTGCCGGGCTGATTCCAGGTCAGCGTCCAGTCGGGGTTCCGGAACTCCCAGGTGACTTTCATCGTCAGCGGCGCGTCATAGACCGTGTTCGGGTTCTGCTCGCCGGTCGCCTTTACCGTCACCGGCCCGGTGGTATCGGCGTTCAGGCACCACATCACGATAGAAAGCGCGTGGTTGCCCCGGTCCCGCACGAATCCGCCGCCGGAATCCATCAGCCAGCGGAAGTTGAAGTGGGCGATTTCGGGGTTGTAGGGACGCCAGCGCAGCGGGCCGAGCCACATGTCCCAGTTCAGATGGGACGGCGGATTCTGCTCCTTCCCCCATTTCTCCCCGGTGACATAGTTGTTCGGGTGCCATATATCGACGCGGTTTACTTTGCCCAACTGGCCGTTGCGGATGTAGCGGCAGGCGGCGGCGGCGACGGGATTGGAGCGGCCCTGCGCCCCGATCTGCACGACGCGCTTGTACCGCTTTGCCGCCGCCACCATCGCCTGTCCTTCGGCAATAGTCTTGCAGGTGGGCTTTTCGCTGTAGACATCCTTGCCCGCCTGGCAGGCGTGGACAGTCATCAGGGCGTGCCAGTGGTCGGGCGTGCCGATAGTCACCGCGTCAATGTCTTTGCGGTCAAGAACACGCCGGTAGTCGTCCGTCAGGAGCGGGGTGCCCTGGACGCGCTTGGCGGCACGGGCAAGATGGTTCTGGTCCACGTCGCAGAGCGCGGCGCAGGCATCGGGGACGATATGGCTGCTGCCCATGCCGCCGACCCCGATATGGCCGTACACGATGCGCTCGTTCGCACCCCACGCGCTGCGCGGAATAATGGTCGGAAATGCGACACCCGCCGCCGCCGCTGTCAATATTTGCCGCCGCGATATATTCGGCCTGTCATTCATCGTTGAATCCTTTCGATTGGCTGGCCCCTGTTCCTGACCGTCGAATAAATTCGAGGCTGCTAAATGTACAAAGCCTGCCTTCGCAGGCTGCGGAGCAGAGCCTTTTCCCAGCCCACGAAGGTGGACTTCGTACTCTTCAAGCCTCGAATTTATTCGACGGTCAGGTAGCTACCGCGTCACATAGCCCCGCACGAAGCCGACGCACTGGGCAATATCGGGAACAGAGTTATTCCAGTTGTGTTCGTACTCGATGGAAATATTGCCGTCGAAACGCTGGCGGCGCAGTTCATCTAAGATGCCCTTGATGTCGGAGACGCCGGTGCCGAACGGCACGTCATGACCGCCGCGCTCGAAAACGTGCAGGTCTTTCAGGTGGCTGCTGATAATGCGCCCGCGCAGGATTTTGAGCGCATCGACCGGCCTGACCCCGGAGCGTACCCAGTGGCCGGTATCGGCGCAGGCCCCGATACGCGGGTCGCGGTTCCTTACCAGCGACAGCACGTAGTTCGGGTCCCAGATTTTGTAGTTCGGGTTATTAGGCTGCCGGGGATGGTTGTGAATCGCGACCTTGACATCGTACTCCCTGACCAATCGCTCAATCAAATCCATCGCTTCCGGGCCGGGTTCGCTGGTAATGGCACGGATACCCATTTTGCGCGCGAACCGGAACACGGCGCGGCTTTGCGCCTCGTTGTTGGGCAGACCGACGACGCCATAGTTCACCGCCAGAACATGGTGCTGCGCCAGCTTCGCCTTCAGCCTGGTGATGTTCTCGTCGGAAAGGCTGTGGTCAAGTCGCACGTCACCGGTCTCGGCGCTGAGCCTCTGGCCGGGGTAGAATTCGATGACCTTCCCGCCCGCCTGCGCGGTCTTTTCAATCGCCTCGAAAGCGGTAAATCGGTTGAAGCTGTAGGCCTGGCATCCCAGCGCGAAGCCCCCGATACGGTAGGCATCCGGTATCGGTTCCACTGCGACGGCCCGCGCGCCGATCAGCAGGGTCAGGACGACGCCTGCCGTCATAAAACTCACGCCTCTTGTTCGCATACTCATAAAATAAAGGTTCCACGGGCAGTCGCTGTTATCCTTTCGTTTCCGGAGCTTCCCACGTAGGAGACACGGGGCACGCTGACGAATTGCCCGGTGGAGACAAAGACATTATGTTCGAAGACCTGCCCACACCGACGCTTCTGGTGGACGAAGACCGTCTGCGCGCGAATATCCAGCGCATGCAGTCCCTGTGCGACGCCCACGGCACGGAGCTATGGCCGCATATCAAGACACACAAGATGCTGGAAGTGGCGCGCTTGCAGATTGCGGTGGGCGCGAAAGGCTTGGTCTGCGCCAAGATCGGTGAGGCGGAGGTAATGCGGGCCAGCGGCGCGCGGTCTATCTTCCTTGCGTACCCGCTGGTGGACCCGCTGCACGGCCCGCGCCTGCGCGCTCTGGTCGAATCCCTGGACGAACTGATTGTCGCCGCGACGAGCGGGGGACAGGCGCAAGCCCTGGCAAAGGTTCTGACCTCGGCGGGCCTGCGCCTGCCGGTCATGGTCGGGGTGGATACGGGCCTGGGGCGCGAGGGAGCGCGCAGCGTGGAGGAAGCCGTAAGTCTCGCGGACTTCGTGCGGCGGCAGCCCTGTTTTACTCTGCGCGGCTTTTTCACCCACGAAGGCCATGTCTACGGCACGGGCAGCAGCGGTTCCGCCGAAACTGTTATTGCCGCCGTTCACGAACGCCTGATGCGCGTCCGCGAGCGTATTGACCCATCGCTGCCCGTGTGGCCGGGGTGCAGCCGTACGGCGCACCGCATGGCCGCGATGCCGGGCATCGACGCCGTGCGTCCCGGAACCTATGTCTTCGGAGATCTGTCGCTGGTATCCGCCGATACGCCGGTGATGGATTGGGATGATCTGGCGCTGACCGTCCTCTGCACGGTCGCCGACCGGCCCGAACCGAGCCTGGCGCTGCTGGATGGCGGCACGAAAACCTTCACCAGCGATAAAACCCGTGATACGAATGTCCACGGCGCACTGTACGACCGGCGCGACATCCACGTTTCCCGGTGCAGCGAGGAGCACGGCTTCACCACCGGCGCAGAGGTCGCGGGCCTGCGTATCGGAGAGCGGGTGCGCGTCGTCCCGGCCCACGTATGTCCTGTGGTGAACCTGGCGGATGAGGTGGTCGTGCTACGCAACGGCGAGATAGCCGCCACCTGGCGGGTCGCGGCGCGCGGCTGCGTTCAGTAGAGGCACCGTCAAATGAGCACCGTCGAATGAATCCGAGGCTTCAAAAGTACAAAGCCTGCCTACGTAGGCTCAAGAATTAGTCCGCGAAGGTCGCACAGCACGGTGCTGCGGACTTCGTACCCTTGCAGCCTCGAATTCATTCGACGGTGCCGTGATGAAGGCTTCTCTGCCTGCCTGCCTCTAACACAGCGAGCCGCTTTGTTCAATCGCCCCAAGGATGCGCCAAGCCGATGAGACTCACCGCCGGGGTCCAGGTCGGCGCGGGCGATACGCAGGTCGTGACCGACAAGAACCTGCTGGTGCGCCTGGCCGCGCCCCGCTTCTTTGTCGAGCGCGATCAGGTGACGCTCAGCGCCATCGTCCGCAACGGCCCCAAAACCGCGAAGCAGGTGCGCGTCTCCCTGAACACCGACCCGGCGCTGCTGGCGGTGGATGGCCCCCTCCCCCCTGCCCCCTCCCCCGCGCTGCGAGGAGAGGGGGAGCAACCCGTTCCCGTGCCCGCTTCTTTCTCCCCCTCCCCCCAGCTTGGGGAGAGGGGGCAGGGGGGAGGGGGCCGCGCAGCCGTCACCATCACCATCCCTGCCGGAAGCGAGAAGCGCGTGGACTGGGTAGCCCGTGTCGCCGGGGAAGGAATGGCGACCGTGAAGATGACGGCGGAAACGGACGAGGAAAGCGATGCTGTGGAGCAGAGTTTCCCAGTGCTTGTCTATGGCGTCCAGAAGTTCGTCACCCAGAGCGGCGTACTGCAAAGCGATCAGAAGTCGGCGCGGCTGACCGTGAACGTCCCGCAGGCGCACAAACCGGGCAGCACGGCGCTGCTGGTGCAGCTTAACCCGTCGCTGGCCGCGACCACGCTGGACGCCCTGCCCTATCTGGCCGACTATCCCTACGGGTGTGTCGAGCAGACCATAAGCCGCTTCCTGCCCTCGGTCGTGACGGCGAAGGCGCTGCGTGATGCGGGCGTGGACATGGAGACACTGCAAAAGCGCGCCCTTGCCTTAAAAGAGCGCGAAGCGGTGGCGGTGGGAACGCCGTTCGGCCAGGCTGCGCCCACAAACGGCAACACCGACCAGACCGGCTACACCTATCCCACCGGCACACCGGGCGTTATGAAGACGCCGCTGCTGGCCGAGGGCCTGCACCACGGCGACCGCTGGAACAACCCGGTATTTGATAATGCCCGCCTTCAGGAGATGGTGCGCGAGGGGCTGGCTCGTCTGATCTCCATGCAGCGCAGCGGCGACGGCGGCTGGGGCTGGTGGCCCGACAGCGCCTCCTCGGATTCCTATATGTCGGCCTATGTGGTCTACGGTCTGGCGACCGCCAAAGCCGCCGGGGTGGACGTGCCCGCCGATGTGCTGGCGCGCGGCTATGCGTTCCTGGCAAAAGACATCAAAGACAACGAGGACAACCGTGACCTGGCCGTCTGGCAGGCGTTCGCGCTGTCGCGGCGCGGCGGGCCGCTACCCGCTTCCGCGCGCAGCGTCCTCGATACAGTCTACACGGAGCGCGAAAAGCTTTCGGCCTACGGGCAGGCGCTTCTAGCTCTCACGCTGCATGCCTCCGGTGCGCCGGAAAAGGCCGCCGTCGTCTGCCGCAATCTGCAAAACACCGCGAGCATCGACAGAGAAAACGGCACGGCCACCTGGAAAAAGAAGCGCGGCTACTGGTGGGACTGGTACAACAACGATGTAGAGACGGCGGCCTGGGTGCTCAAAGCCTATGTCACCGTTCTGCCGCAGAGCGAGATTTCGCCGATGTTGGTGAAATGGCTCGTCCAGAACCGGCGCGGCAGCGCCTGGCGCTCCACCAAAGAGACGGCGATGGTCGTCTATGCCCTGACCGACTATATCCGCGCGAACAACGAGCTTGCCCCCAACTACACCGTCACGGTGGCTCTGGGGGAGAAGATACGGCGCACGTACACCGTCAACCGAGAAAACGCCCTGCTGTTCGACAACCGCTTCCTGGTTCCCGCCAGCCTTCTGCGCGGCGGGCCGGAAACCGTTACCATCACCAAGCAGGGGGCGGGTCGGCTCTACTTCTCGTCCGCTCTGCAATACTTCACCACCGAGGAGCGGATAAAGGGCGTCGGCAGTGAACTCCAGGTCCAGCGGCGCTATTTCCGCCTGACCCCGAAAACCGCTCAGCAGAAGGATTGGGCCGGGGGCACGTTCAATACGCTGGACTACACCCGCCATCCCCTCGCCGACGGTGCCTCCCTGCGAAGCGGTGATCTGATCGAGGTGGAACTGGTGCTGGAGACCAAAAACGACTACGATTATCTGATCTTCGAGGATATGAAACCAGCGGGCTGCGAACCGCTGGAACTGCGCTCCGGCTTCCGCTACGGCGACGGCCTGGCCTCGAATCAGGAGCTGCGCGATACGAAGATCGCCTTCTTTGTGGATCATCTGCCGCAGGGGACGCGCGTGCTGCGCTACCGCCTGCGCGCCGAGGTTCCGGGCGCGTTCAATGCCCTGCCGACAAACGCCTATGCCATGTATGCCCCCGAAGTGCGCGCCCTGTCCGACGGCTGGCGTGTCACGGTCGGGGATGATACACTTGCGGGGCAGGCGGCGAGCCGGTAAAAACCGCTGCCTGCCGGGAGTTCTTATTTTATGCTGTCACGCCGCTTCGTCGCCGCCGGTTTCTGGGGTCTGCCGCTGTTTTTCCTCGCGCTCGCTGTCGCCGCCAGTCAGCCTCCCTCACCGGAAACGGTGACGGTGAACTGGCGGACGGACTACGAGACGGCGCGGCGGGAAGCCCGGCAAAGCGGCAAGCCGCTGTTCGTGGTGTTCCGATGCGAACGGTGAGTGGACTGCAAAAGCATTGACGCGCAGGTTGTGCGTCCCGATGATCCGCAGCTCACCGCGCTTCTGGGCCGCTTCGTGCCGGTCCGTCTTACGAGCCTGAAGAACGTGGACTTGAACACCTTCCGCTTCGATTACGACCTGACCTTCACAGCGCTGATGATGAACGCCGACGGTCATACCTACAGTCGCTACGGCACGCGCGATACGAACTCCGCCACCGACCGCTTATCTATCCCCGGCCTGAAGACGGCGATGCGAGGCGCGCTCGCGTGGCATGAGAAGCAGGCGGGCAAGAAGCCGGTAACGTCGTCGGTAACGCCGCGCAAAACGTTCACGGCAGCGGATTATCCTGCCTTCGCCCGCTCGAAACTGGCACAGGAAAGCTGCTACCATTGCCATTACGCCAATGACGCCCGGTATAAGCAGTTGCGCGCCGACCGCACCTTTACCAAGCGGATGCTGTTCCAATACCCGCTGCCGGAAAACATCGGCATCACGCTGAATGTAGATACCAACAACGTCGTAAAATCGGTGCGGCCTGATTCCCCGGCGCAGCGTGTGGGAGTGAAGCCGGGAGATGTTGTCGTTGCCGCGAACGATACGCCGGTGCTGACCTCGGCGGACCTTCAGTTCATTCTAAACGGCGTACCGGAACCGGGCACGGTGACGCTTCAGGTCACGCGGAACCAACGACCCCTGAAGCCAATGATGCTGCGGCTGACGCGGGGCTGGCGGGAAACCGACATTAGCTGGCGACCGTCGCAGGGGGCGATTCCGCCGATTCTGGGCATCTGGGAGCAGCCGCTGACCGGCGACGAGAAGAAGCAGCGCGGCATAGCGCCGGACAGGATGGCGCTGCGCGTCTCCTTCGTCTTCCCCGGCGAGAAATGGAAAGCAACCTATGGCGATCTGCGGCTGAACGATGTGATCGTCGGAGTCGGCGGCAGGGAACTGGGGCACATGTCGCCACGCCAGTTCCATACCTACTTCCGCCTGAACTTCAACGTCGGCGCCGGGACGTAAGCTGGGAGTAGGTGTGAGTATGCCCGGAGGCGGGGCCTTCCTGTCCCTGTAAAGTATTATGCCGGGTCGCTGATGGCCCCGGCACCGGTGGACGCCGTTCCACCTGCGGTTCCGCCGCCGCTCGCTCCGCCGCTCGAGGCCGCGCCTGTATTGCCCGTTCCCGCGCCTCCGGCGGGGTTCGTGTCGGCGGCGCTGCCCGCTTCGCCCATCGCGCCGCCCCCGCCGCCGATCTTCTCACCCGCCCCGATACTGCCGGTGCCGTCCGGCTCCGGCCCCGTGTCATTCCCGGATACGCTCGCATTGAGGACGCTTTGCGTGGTCGGAACCGTCGCATCGTCGGGATCGTTGTCCGCGTCGTTAGGGTTGAAGTTCGTTACCGGTTCGTCTGGTGCTGCCATAATCGTCTTGCTGTCCCTTTCGCTTACTCTGTTACCCGCGAAAGCGACATTCCATGCGCTTTACCTCCACACCGCCCCGGCGGGAGCACAGAGAATTCAGCACCATGTCTGCGCTGGTCAACGCACCTCTTCGATGAAATTGTTCTCCTTCTCCAGAAACGTGTACGGTTGCCCGCAGTTGGCGCAGATGGCGTGAAGTGTGCGATTGAGCCGCAGCCTCGCGCCTGGATGTTCGCGCCGCAATTGTGCAACACGGTCACTCTCGGCAGCATCCGCCAGCCTCAGCGATTCAAGGCCAAGTATTCTCTCACAGTTTGTGCAGTGGAACCGATTAGCCAATGCACGCAGGCGAGATAGGTACAGGCTGTGCTGAACCAGTGCAACAGGAAGCAGAACAGGCAAGAACAGCACGAGGGCAACCGCAAGAAGGGTGATATAAATGCCGTTCATATAGGCCCTTTCGCGCTACGCCTGCGTTTACATGACCGAACGATAAAACGCGCCCAGTTCCTCGACTTTGTCCCATTGCCCGTGCAGCGATGACCAGGCGAAGACGAGGGCACCGGTTGCCGGGGGACGCGTGCCGTGATCCAGAACCGTCTTCACCTGAGCGGGCGGCACCGGCTCGCCCCAGTCAGAAAGCTGGACGATAGGCCATATCTTCTGCCGCTCCGCCGCCTTGCCGCGAATGCCCAGATGTTTGCCGAGCCAGGCGGTCTTTTCGGAAATCCAGGCCGGATCGGTGGCCTGCCCAAAACGCGCATGGTAAGGCATCGGGCTGAAGACATCGATGTATTTGGCCTGCGCCTTCAAATCAATCGCCAGCTTTTCGCGCAACGCGCCGTCGAAGTCGAGATCGTTCCACGGACAATGAAAGGTTCCCAGAAGCGCGCGGGGCCGCGTTTCATCCACAACAGCGCGAAACGAGCGCACCCAATCCGTAAACACGCCGCAGCGCCAGGCTATCCACGCTTTTTTATGGCGGTTCAGAAGCAGGCGTGCCAGTTCCGGGATAGTGGCATCGGGGAGTTTTGTCTTGTTTTCCCGCGCAAAGTGAGTGATGCAGCGGGCGCAAAAGCAGGTGTCCGGCAGGTTCGGCACGGCCTGTTCCCAGCTTGCATGGCTGTGGTGATAGTCCAGCCAGATGCCGTCAATGTCGTGACCCGCGAGGACGGCGCGGAACGCTTCCATGCGGGCGGCGCGGTAGCCGGGGTGGGTCGGGCAGACGCCCTGCCAGCCGTCGGGCGGCGGGCAGACCCGCCCGTCCACGCCGACCGGAGCCGCGTCCGGATGCTCCTTCAAATAGGCGGCTTCGTGCAGCGTGTTGAACTCGGCAAAGACACGCGCCCCCTGGCTTTTCAAAAGTGTGATGCTTTGCGCGGTAACATCGCCGGAACGCAGCCAGACGGCGTTGATACCGTAATCCGACAGCGTTTTGCCCCGCTCGAACAACTGCGTGGGGACGCCGCCGTAGATACCGCGCAGGGGAAAGGGGATTCGCTTTTCGGCTTTTAATCGCATGGCGGGCGGGCGGCGCTCCCGACAGACGCGGGCTATTTTCGGAATTCGACGGTATTGAAGGTGCCGTTGCTGTCTTCCGCCAGCGCCTTCAGCAAGGGTGTTCCCGGATATTTGTCTCCGGTGCCCAGAGCCAGCGTCAGTATCTGCGCTTTGCTCTGGTTACGCTCACGCACCCGCGAGCGTATCTCGTTCGGGTCCTTGATACCCATATTCGGCTCGCCGTCCGACAGAACGACGACATGGGTGACGCCTTGATACCCATATTCGGCTCGCCGTCCGACAGAACGACGACATGGGTGACGCCTTCGAGGCCGAGCGCGAATTCCAGCGCGGCGTAAAGGTTAGTTCCGTCGCCCGACTTGATGCGCTTCACAAAATCGTCGGCGCGGCGCACGTTGTCCTTGCTGGCCGTAAGCATCTCCGGCGCGTAAGGATGCGTATCCTGATCGAAAGTGATGATATTGAACGCGTCGAAGGGCTTCAGTTCGGATAGCGCCCTGCGGAGCGCCGCTTTCGCCTTGGGCAGCTTCTTTAGCTCTTCCATGCTGAAAGAGATGTCGAGCACATAGACGATCCGCATGCGGCCATCGTTGGCGGCGGGAACCGTTTTCGCGCCGAACACCCCGCCGCGCCCGCCATCCCCGGAGCCGCCACCGGCAGCGCCGCCCCCACCGCTGCCCGCGTTTCCGCTGCCGTTCCCGACACCGTCGCCGCTGCCGCGCCCATATCCCTGGCCCGTGCCGCCGGTGCCGGGCAATTCCGAGCCGGTTCCTTTGCCGCCGCCCGGAGCCTGCGTACCGATATTGCTGCCCTGCCCGGCCCCCAGGCCCTCACCCGGCGCGCTTTGCAGCGTCGCCTTTTCTTCCTTGCCCTCGAGCCGGGTTCCCACGCCTTTGCCCGCCTGAAAGCCGACCCCGCCGCCCTCGCCGGTTCCCTGGCCGCCCTGCGTTCCCGGCCCCACTCCCGCCTTATTTTCATGAACCGTTTCCGGCGCCTGCGAATTGGGCACGGCAAGCGCCACCTGCCCACCACCACCGCCCATGCGCGGGGCCGCTTTGGGAAGGTTCATGCCACCCGCGCCGCCGCCCGTGAAAAGAATATCTTCCAGAGGCTTTTTCGGCCCCGGTGCGCCGCCGCGCCCGCCCAGAACCACACTCGGCGCGGGCGAGCCGCCGCCCGAAGAAAGCGCCGCCTGGGCCGGTTTGGGCAGCCCGCGCGGCCCCGGCGCGGCGTCGGGGATTGCTTCCCTGCCGCTTCGACCCGCCACCTTTCCCGATCCGCCGTCGCCGTTCCTACCCTTACCTTTCGCGCCCGCTCGGCCCACGCGGGCGGGCAGGCGGGGCGGCTCCGCAGGCGGCGGCGGCGAGGACGGTTTTGCCGCCGCAGCTTTTACGGCAGCTTCCGGCAAAGGCTCCAGAGAGACCTCGATCTCGGTCGGCGCAGGCGGCGGCAAGGGCGCGGAAAAGCCACGGCTTCGAAGCCCCAGGCCAACATGGATGCCCAAGGAGAGGAGGCAGCATAAGGGAAGCGCCCACCGCCGTTCACTGCGCATTTTTTTCTTGCTCTTACTTCTCGGTAATCAGGAGAATGGGGCCGATCAGACCGCGCTGAAAGGCCGTACCCTGGATATTATACGTCTCAATTGCTCGCGCCGTTACCGAAATCTTCTGGCCGTTTGCCGTTCCGGCCCCGCGAATAGAAAGGCGAAGCGGCCCCGGCGCGGCATCCGCCGTCGCGGTCAGGGTCAGCGCGCCTTCCTTTTTATCCTTTGCAATGGTCAGCGGCGCGGCAGTCACTCCCGGCGGCAGGCCGCTGACAATGACCGTTACGTCGCCATCAAAACCGTCCCGGCGCTCCACTTTGACCGTCAGACTTACGTTTGCGCCGCGAGCCAGCTTCGGCGCGTCCGGCGTCGCCAATAGATCGAAAGCCGGCTGCGGCGGCGAAAGAACGAGCCGGTACGGGAAGGCCGGGCCGCCCCGGTCGTCGATGTCGCGGACACGGACAAGATAGTCACCGGCGGGCAGATCGTGCTCAATACGGCAGTCGCGCCCCCGCGCATCGTCATTGACCTGGAGGAGCTTTCCGTTCCTGTCAAAGAGAATGATTTCCGCATCCATCGGCGTACCGACGCGCCGTGAAAACACCTCCAGCACGACCTTCTGCGGCTTTTCCAGACGAAACCGGTAGTAATCCCGCGACCCGTCCACGGCGAGCCGACCGCTGACCACGCAGGGAAACGGGACCATCTGCGCCGATTCGTGCGTCTGGTTCTTCGTGTTTTGTACGGCATCGGGCAGCGCGCTGACATGGAAAGGCCGCAGATTCGTCGCGCCCTGCGGCCCGGTAAAGGCAACATCCAGATTATCGGGGGCATCGGCAGGAATGGTTATCTTTTGCGCCGCGCCCGCGAGGTTCGGGCCATCAAAATGAATTTCACAGGAAGCGCCGCGCTGCCCGCCCAGCGGGAAGATACCCACCGCGTGCGGCACGGTTCCCACTGTTAAGCGGTAAACGGCCATCGCCGCGCCGCGCCAGTTCAGGTCGCGATAAAAGACAGTATAGTCGCCCGCTTTCGGCGGCTCGAAGGCGATAACGGGGTCCCAACGGTAGTAATCGTCCGGCGTCCCCTGGCTTTCGGCCAGTACGTTACCGTCGGCGTCCTGTATCTCCATATAGCCTTTGAGCCAGGAATTGCCGACCTGTCCCAGCACGCGCAGGCCCTCTACCTCGCACACCACTGTCTCGCCGGGTTTGGCATGGAAGGTGACGCCGTCGCGGTCGGTGCCCTGCTGAATGCGCCCGTTGACGGTAACGGGTAAATCGACCTTCAGCGCCTCCTTCGGGCTGTCGTTCGGCTCCGCCTCCACCTGCTCCGGCCACTGCCCGACCCGGAAATAGCGCGGGTTGCTCAGGCCCGTTCCATCATAGACACGGATCTGCTGAATGCCCAGCGGCGCATCCGGCGCGACGGTGATTGCGACCGTGCGGCTCGCCGCGTCGCCCCCCGGATCGATCTTCGCCGTCAGCCCGGTTCCTGTCGTGTAAAACCCGGTGATGTCCTTGAGTTCGCCGCCACTGAACGTCAACTTGACCGTCGTCCCGCGCTGCCCTCCCGCCGGATAGATATGGGACAGGCGCGGCGCGGCGAAGGCAGGTGCGGTGACTGCGAGCAGAAGGAGCAGGAGGAATGCCCTCACCCCAGCTCCTTGATATACGTACCGCCATCTACGATCTTGACGGGGCGGTCCTGCGGCGTGGTGTAAAACTTGTCCGAGTGGACACCGAGTTTGGCATAAAGTGTCGTGGCGATGTCCTGCGGGCTGACCTTTCGGTCTTTGGGGTCCGCGCCTTTTTCATCGGTCTGCCCGATCACCTGACCGCCCGGCACGCCCGCGCCCGCGAACACCGCGCAGCCTGTGTTGGGCCAGTGGTCGCGTCCCGCCAGCGGGTTGATCTGCGGTGTGCGCCCGAACTCGCCCATGCAGACAACCAGCGTATCTTTCAGCAGTCCCCGCTGGTGCAGGTCTTCGATAAGCGCCGACATGCCCTGATCGAGCGGCGGGACGAGCCGGCCTTTGCTGGCCTTGGCATTGTCCGAGTGGGTGTCCCAGCCGCCGTGGCTGACGGTGACGAAGCGGACGCCCGCCTCCACCAGCCGCCGGGCCAGCAGGCAGCCCTGTCCGAACGTATGACGGCCATAGCGTTCGCGCACCTCTTTCTTCTCTTCCTGGATATTGAACGCCTTTTTGGCCTCCGGCGAACTGATCATGTCGTAAGCCCGCTGGTAGAACTCGTCACGGCTGCGCGCCTCGGCGGTGTTGTCGAAACGTTTAAAGGCGGTATCAACGGCCTGTAAGAGTGTGCGGCGTTCGTCCAGACGCTCCATTGTCAGGCCGCCCGGCAAAGCCACATCACGGACGCTGAACTTGTCATTGTTGGGGTCGCCGCCGACCGAGAAGGGGTTGAACGCCGCCTCCAGATAGCCCGCCTGGGCGTAGCCGAAGGCGAAGCCGCTGCCGGGAATGGCGATATAGGGCGGCATCGCCCCTACCCCGCCCAGTTCCTTGCTGACCACGGAACCCATGCAGGGGTAGACCAGCGACGGGTTCGGATTCCAGCCGGTCAGCAGTGTATGGCAGGCCCGCTCGTGCGCGCCTTCCGTGTGTGACATCGTGCGGAGCAGCGTCACCTTGTCCATTACCTTCGCCATCTCAGGCAGAAGTTCGCAGATTTCGAGGCCGGGCACATTGGTCTTGATCGCGCCGAACTCGCTTTTCATGCCGGACGGGGCGTTGGGCTTGGGATCGAACGTATCGAACTGCGACGGCCCGCCGTCCATCCACAGCAGGATAACCGACTTCGCCTGCGCGCCCTTGACGCCTTCTCCGGCAAATGCCGCCTGCATCCGCAGCAGGTCAGTCATCCCCAGCGACAGCCCCAGGAACCCGATAGTCCCCACCTTGACGAAGTCGCGCCGCGTCATGGCGCTTCGGTGGTCGTGCCTGTCAAAGAGCGGACTGGTAGTGTTATGCGACATTTTCTTTGTTTTCCTCGACGGGCTAACACGGCTCATTTGTTGAACAGAAACTCCTCGGAATTCAGCAGCGCCCAGAGCGCATCCTCGAAGCCCTTGCGGCGGTCTTTGGCTCTGGCAATATGCGTGAGCAGAATCTGCGCTTCGGGCTTGGCCGGGTAGCGGGAGAGGGTCAGCAGGTACATTTCCTCGACAATGCGCTTATCGCGCGCGGCGGGTGCCCACGGCTCGAAACGTCTCAGCAGGCGCGCGACCCGCCCGTCATCGGCGGCGAGTTTATTGTTCAAATTGCCGCTGTTGATAAGATGCAGCGATTGGGAAAGGTTGGGCTGCGGGCTGCGCTCGCAGGCGCACAGAATCTCACGCTTGGGCCGTCCGAATACTTCAAGGAAATAGGCCCCGATGCGGCTGTCCCGTATCTGGATGGCCCGCCAGCCCGGCGGATACGCGCCGAAGCGATCCGGCTTTTCCGTCACCTGCGCCACGGCGTCCATCAGCGGTTCGGCGGGCAGGCGGCGCGGATAAGCGCGGGAAAAATAACGCTCGTCCTTGACGTTGCCGGGCAGGATTTCGCTGCTGCGCTGATACGTTTCAGAGTTCAGGATAACCCGCGTAATGTACTTGACATCAAAATTGTGGGTGATGAAATCGCGGGCGAGTGCGTCCAGGAGCGGCGCGTTGGCGGGCGGGTTGCTGACCCGGAAATCGTCCGGCTGGTCCACGATACCCTTGCCGAAATAGTCCGTCCACAGGCGGTTTACGGCGACACGCGCGAAGTCGAGATTGTTCTTCGCGGTCAGCCAATCAGCCAGAACGGCGCGGCGGTCGGCATCCGGGTCGATAGTGGGTTCCGCGCCGCCCAGGAACTTCGGCTTGATGACCTGCTTCGTGCGCGGATTTCTCGCCTCGCCGTCACGCCGGACAAAGACCTGCTCTTCTCCGAACTCCGGGCCACCTTTTTTGCCGAAGCGCGCGAAAAAGGCGGCCATACCGTAGTAGTCCGACTGTTTCCACCGCTCGAAGGGATGGTTATGGCACTTGGCGCAGGCGATGCGCGTTCCCAGAAAGCTCTGCGCGGTGGTTTCAGCAAGCTCTTCGGGGTTTCCCGCAACACGGAAATAGTTGGCCGGGCCGGAACGGTAGGTGCTGCCGCGCCCGGTCAGCACCTCGCGCACAAACTGATCGTAGGGGACGTTTTTCCTGACGCGGTCGCGAATCCAGCGGTAGTAGGTGTCCGCGCCTTCTTCGGAAAGATGCTGTCCGTTGACGCGCAGCAAATCGGCGAGGCGCAGCGTCCGGTAATCCACGTACTCCGGGCGATCCAGCAGACGGTCGATCAGCTTCGCGCGCTTTTGGGGGTCCGTATCGCGCAAAAAGGCGCGGACCTCATCGGGCGTCGGCAGCGTAGCAATTACGTCCAGATAAACGCGCCGCAGGAACTCCGCATCCGACGTTCGGCCTGAGAGAGCGATGCCCAGCTTCGCCAGTTTACGGTAAACCAGGTCGTCTATGTAGCTCGCGTTCACCGCCGCTGCTGCCGCCGCCGCAGGCAGCTTTATGGGAGTGCGAGCAGGGTACGGCACGAGGATATTGGCAGTCTCGACCTCGCCGCCGTAGGCGACCATAACGGCGCTTTCGCCGGGGTTCTTCGCGGTAATCTGCCCGTCGGCGCCCACGGCGGCCACAGCATCGTTCTGCGACTGATAATGCGCCAGCTTTGTGACATCACGGCTCGTGCCGTCCGAGTAGCGGGCCGTCACGGAAAGGCTTTGCTTGATGCCGGGCCGGGGCAGAACGCGCTCACCGGGCGTGACGAGAAGCTCCGTCAGGTACACGTCTTTGTCGCCCGGCGCGGTCATGCCCTCGCGCAGCCAGCGCAGCAGGAGACGGTATTCGGGCGAGCCTTTGGGAAGAACAACGCCGCCGCCGTGCGCAGCCTGCCCGGTCGGCTTGGTCAGCAGGAGGCTGCGCGCCGGGTTTTTCGGGAAGACACGCCGCCCGTTGTCGGCCTTGACGATCTGCTCCCAGTCGAATGCGCTATCCCAGCCGCGCAGACTCAGCTTGAAGCCGCCCTGTCCGTTCTGCTGGCCGTGGCAGGCCGCCTGGTTGCAGCCGATCTTGGTGAGGACGGGCAGAACGTCGTTCGTGAGGCTCACCGGCGTAGGTTTGCGGGCAGCAGCCATCGTGGTGGGCGAAAGCGACTGCTCCCGGCCCGGCGCAGCAATGCCCAGCCCGGCGCAGACCGCCAGCACAGGCAGCAAAACAAAGGCCGCGCGCATTCCAAGGAAAGGCTTCATCGCCGGTTGCCTCTTCGCATACCCCGTTAGATAGTTTCAGCGGGCAGGCGTTGCGACAGTGTACCGTGATTTTTGTTTTGGCGCTTGCCGGTATAAATGCCGGCCTCCCCCGTCCCAAAAGGGACAGGGTCTGTTTCCGTGGGGACGGCGGCCGACCCCCGGAAGGAGACTGTCCCCCGGCAGGTGTTCTTTTAGTGGGCTTTTCTGCGAAACAGACCGTTCCTTTAGGGACGGGGCCTCTATTCCTTCTGCGGTAGCGGTTTTCCGGAACGCAGATAGTCGATAGCCGCTTGCAGAATCTCGTCCTTCCCTGCCCGCAGCGCCTCCAGCGCGTCGGCAGCACCAGCAGATGTGGGTCGGGATCCCGTGCAGCGGCGAGGGTTCCTTGCCGTGGAAAGGGAAGGTAAGCGAGCACCACAGCGTCGCGCCGCCGGGAAGCTCGATGTTCCTGGACCAGCCACAGGCCCCGGTCGTGGGCCTTCCGATGAGGGCAGCCACCCCAGATGCCTCCATGCCGCTGACGAAATGTTCGCAGTGCGCTGGCGCCTTCATCCGTCAGGACGGCGGTGCGGCCTTCGTAGCGCCAGGGCCACGGGGATGGGCAATCTCCACCGTCTTTTCGTAGGTGTTGGTGCCGGATTTCCAGGTGAAAACTGATGCTCTTCACAATGGAGCGCGCAGGGAACCGCCCCGTGACACTGTCGGCGAGGGCGTCGATGCCGCCGCCGTTGCCGCGCACGTCGATAATCAGATGCGGCTTGTGCCGGAACGCGGCAAGTGCATCGTCGAACTGCGCGGTCAGGTCAGTGCCCTTAGGCGCGCTCCAGCAGGGGATGCGGATATAGCCCATATCGTGCGTCAGTTCGCGCGATTCCAGCCCGCGGCTTTCCTGCTCCGACCAATAGTCTGTTCGCTCCAGCCGGAATGTCTCCGCCTGCCCGGAACGGCGAAAAACGCAGACATCGACCGTCGTACCGGCAGGCCCTTCAAAAGCCGGTTGCAGGCCCACTGGCGGCGGGCATAGACGGTTGCGCCGCGCGCGACAGCAATCTGCTTTTTGAAATGCCGCTTCGGCTTCCCGTTTCGCCGATATGATGCAGCGCATCGCCCGGCGCGAGCGGCACATCGTCCCGGCGAGCAGCAACCACGGCGACAACACCCTCCACATATCCCAGGCGCACGCGGGCGACTGTGGGGATGGCTTGTCCGGCCAGCGCAGGAAGGTGGTAGTCGTGAAGCGGTTTACCAGCTCTTCAAGAACCGGAAAGGCGGCGTCTGTTTCCGTGATATTTTGAGACGGACACGGAATTCGTCCCGCCACGCATCACCCGTCGCGCCGACGACAAACTCAAAGGCCGGATAGTTTTCTTCAGCGCCGTCCACAGCGCGTCCAGAACCGCATCCGGCGTGATTTCCCCGGCGGCTGCTTGCTGACTCATTGACGTTCCCCCAGCGTTCCATTACAATAGCAGAGACAAACCCGTAGAAGGAAAAAGCGTATGATAGCGAACGACGACCTGAAAGCCTGCTGCCGAAGACCGATTTTACGCGGCGCGAGTTTTGTAGTGACTTCGCTGGCGGCGGGCTTTGCGCTGGCCGTGCAGCCGGTGGCGGCGGAGACGATTACCACGGACACAAACGGCCTGGTCGCCAGTGAGGTTAAGATTCCCACCAAGGACGGCCAGATTCCTGCCTACCGCGCCATGCCCGTCGGACGCGGCCCGTTTCCCCGTTGTGCTGGTGGTTCAGGAGATATTCGGCGTCCCGCAGCATGGTCCTGGGATGTCTGCCGCCGCTTCGCCAAGCTCGGCCACATGGCTATCGCGCCGGAACTGTACGCCCGCCAGGGTGATGTGTCGAAGATAACGGACTTCAGCAAGATCATCTCCGGGTCGTTTCCAAAGTGCCCGATGCCCAGGTAATGTCCTCGACCTGGACTACACGGTGAAATATGCGAACGAATCCGGCAAGGGCAACGTTTCCAAGCTGGGTATTACCGGGTTCTGCTGGGGCGGGCGCATCGTCTGGCTGTATGCCGCGCACAACCTGCGCTCAAGGCGGGTGTCGCCTGGTACGGTCGCCTGACCGGCGAGTCCACTCCTCCAGCCGAAGCACCCGCTGGAAGTCGCCGGTTTGCTCAAAGCGCGCCGGCCTGTATGCTCGGGGCATTCCGCTGGAAAGGCCAGAGAAGATGCGCGGAAAAGAGCGAAAAGCCCCTCCGGACGTGGTCGGAAGCGCATTCATGCCGATTACCGCCCCAGCTACAACAAAGTTGCCGCCGAGGATGGCTGGAAGCGGCCTCCAGGCGTGGTTCAAAAAGCACGGCAGCTTGACATCTCTCGCACCGGCGCAAGACAATGATTCCTTTGCGCCGGTGCGCTTAGTACTCTTAAGCGACTATTCGGTTTCTTCGACATATTCGTCTAAACCGAGTCTGAAAAGCCCTTCCGATACGAGATATATGTGCAGCTTTCCGATAGCGGACTCTGTTCATGCAACGAAGCGCAGCATTTCGGAAAAACCTTATCCCGTCGATTGGAAGGAGCAACGATATGGAGCTTAATATCCATGTTGGGCTGAAGTGCAAGAAGGTCTGCCACAAGAATAAAACCGCCGCCTTCCTTATCCACAAACGTCAATCTGCTCTACTGTCTTCAGTGTGGTTTCATCGTAATTTAGTGGAAGGGATCGATGGCTGGAAGCGGCAGCCAAATTTTCATTCAGAGCGTGGTGCTTGCATTTTGATGGACTGCATTGGTATCAACCTCTGTATTTGACGGCATAGTTCCTCTGGGACGGAAAACAATGGGCGTACTTGATGACGAGATAGTTTTGAATTGCTGCTCATCTATCTCGAAGCTTTGTCTGAATCTACCTGTTCGCGAAGTTTAGCTTCCAGAAACGTTCCATCAGCCTGCCAAAATCGCCCCTGTAGTTTTCCAGTCTGTTGATGACCCCTTATCCTGTCGGCTATTCCACGAATAGGATGCAATTTTTCTTTCGGAAGCCACATTAACAGGCTGTACCAGCGTATGACGAAAGGGTCGTTTTCAGAGTAGAACCGAGAGAATCATCTTCATACGGCGAGAACCTACCCAACGGCGCGTGTTGTCATCGCTTGACGTAGCGTTTGAAAACCGGATACGTCACGCTGTGAATGAGTGAACGTCTTCAGCAAGGTAATAGGCAGCGTTCTCCGCTTTAAGGCGGCACTTTGCAGGCTGGCGAGAATCTCGTCGCGGAGTGTTTGCGTCTCGGCTTTCAGAATTGCATTTTCCGCTTTAAGCCGGGCGATTCATCTGCTCATCGGACTTCCTGAATCTGCTCAATGATGCGGGCAATGGCGGACGCCGTTTCCGCCGCGTCGTCGCCGGGTGTATCGGTTGTCAAAGCAGTGTCCATATTCGGCTTTCTCCCCTTCCATTTTACCCTGTGCCAATCAGCCCGTGCGTCACAAGCGCGTGTCTGCTCCCGTTTAGCCGTTGGATACGGGCAGGCCGGAACTAACGCCGAGTTTTTTAACAGCAGAATCAGTATTTCCCGGTCGCCTTTTTGAAGATACGTCCGGTCGAAACGAAGCGATCCATGCCAGCAGTAATGCCCAACTCGCCGGTTTTTTCCTTTGATAACCAGCGTCGAGAGGGCAGCCCGGAGGACTTTGACTTCATCATCGGTTAGCTTTATGTCCATAATATTTACCAAAGTGAATTACTCGAAGTAGTCGCCCTGCTCGGCGGCGCGCTCGTAGACGGGGAATCTGGGTGGCTAACTTGCCACCGCTGACATCGATTAAGGTGCCGGTGATGTAGCCCGGCCAGATCGGAGGCAAGGAAGCAGATCAAGTTGGCGACCTCTTTTTCCGTGCCCCAGCGCCGCAGGCTCAGTGTGTCCAGAAGACGCACCTGGCGCTCCAGGGCGGCCTCGGCGAAGTGGTTCATTTCCGTGGGAATCATGCGGGCGCGTAGCAGTTGACGGTGATGTTGTATGGCCCGAGTTCCCCGGCCAGAACCCGCGTGAAGTAGTGGACACCCGCCTTCCAGGAAGCATAGGCCGCGCTGCCAAGACTGGGGACGATGGCGGCGGGCAGGCGGCGTTGATGATGCGGCCCGCGCGCTGCTTTTTCATGACGGGCAGCACGCCTTTGCACACGAAAAAGGTGCCCTTCAGGTTGATGTCCTGGTTCAAATCCCACGTCTCTTCGGTCATCTCTTCCACGGATGCGGACCCCGGCCACACCGGCGTTGTTGACCAGAACCATCGGTGCCCGTAGTCACGCACGATCGTCTACCATAGCGGCACGATAGCGGCGGAATCGCGCACGTCACACAGGCGCGGCGTCCCCGCCCAGCCATTTCTGAAAATTCGCGCGTCACGTCGTCCAGAAGGTTCTGCTTTATATCGGTGACGACCGTGGTGACACCCTCCTGGGCGAGTGTGGTCGCAATTTCCCGCCCGATGCCCCGTCCTGCCCCGGTGACAATGGCAACTTTGCCGCGCAGATCGATATTCATAAAGTATTCATCCCTTTGTTCCTCATTGGTGGAAGGAAGTTCGGCGGGCAGGCGCGCAGTTCCTGCGGCAGAAGGCAGGGAAGGCACTGCCGAGAGGTTAACCTTATTCCGGTCGCCGCCGCAGTGCGGCAGTGACAAAAAGGAGTTGAATGCCATGCCGAAAAAAGTTCGTATCGGGGTCATCGGTACCGGGGGGATCGCTAACGGAGCGCACCTGCCGGGATACGCGCAGATACCCGACCAGTGCGAGATCTACGCCCTGTGCGACATCGATCCGGAGGCGCTGGAAAAGACGGCGCAAAAGTATCCGCAGGCGCAGCATACATTCCAGGACTACCGAAAGCTGCTGGAGCTGCCGGAGATCGACGGCGTTTCCGTCTGCACACCGAACTATGTCCACTTTCAGCCGACGGTGGATGCGCTGAAGGCGGGGAAGCACGTCCTCTGTGAAAAACCTATCGCGATGAATGCGAACGAGGCGGCGGAGATGGTCGCGACCGCCCGCAGAGAAGGCAAAATCCTCCAGATCGGCTATAACAGCCGCTTCTCGCCGAGCAACCAGACACTGAAAAAATTTATCGACGCGGGCGAGGTCGGCGAGATTTACTATGCGCGCGCCCAAGCGATGCGCGTACGCGGCATCCCCGGCTGGGGTGTCTTCATCGACAAGGCGAAGCAGGGTGGCGGGCCGCTGATCGATATCGGGGTTCATATCCTCGATCTGACCCTGTGGCTGATGGGCCATCCGAAACCGACCTATGCCAGCGGCGTCACCTATCAGAAGTTCGGCACGCGCCCGGACGTGGTCGGCTTTATGGGCCAGTGGGACTACAAGAACTTCACGGTCGAGGATATGGCCGCCGCGCTGATCCGCTTCGATAACGGTGCGACCGTCGTGCTGGAATCCAGCTTCGTCGCGAACCTGAAGGAAGAGATCAACGGAACGACGCTTTTGGGCACGGAGGGCGGCGCGCAGACCAATCCGCTTTCCATCACGCAGGAGCGCCACGGGAGCGTCTTCAGCTACGAGCCGAAAATACCAAGCAGCAAAATCAACACGCACCATGCGGAAATGAAAGCCTTTGTAGAGTGCATCCGCGACAACAAGGAGCCGCTGGTGACGGGCGAGCACGGCCTGATGGTGGCGCAGATTATGGATGCGATCTACCGCTCGGCAGAAGAAGGCCGCGAAGTGCCAGTGGCGGGATGAGGCCCCGTCCCTGAAGTAACGGGCTGTTTCGTTCGGAGAAGCCCCGTAAACGGGGCTGGGAAACAGCGTAAGTCGGTATCGTGATGCTACCAGCCCCATTATGCACCTTGACAATTTAATCCGATAGTGGCATTCTGCTTTTCATGAAGCAAA
>JAUJOK010000044.1 GCA_030447685.1 Armatimonadaceae bacterium | reverse complement strand
GGCCAAGATACTGGAGGCAAAAGCCCCTGGGAAAATAGCACGCCGCCAGGATAATCTAAAGGGAGACCCAGAGTCATTTCGACTCTGGGTCTTTTTGATTTTCTACGCGTGATATTTAAGGTGCTGACGAGCCAACCTGCGCCGCATGTTCCTCAAGTGACTTTTCCTCTTCTCTCTTTTCCCCCGCCGAACCTCTAAGTGGATATGCTGTTGCTAAGCGGTGCCACAAGCACAGCAACAGGCCGAGCGTGACGCCGAAACTATCGAAGAAAACATCGGCGGCTCTTCCCTCGCGCGTTGCGGAAAAACTCTGGTGGTACTCATCGCTTGCCGCATATAAGACACCGATCAAGAAGGGGAGCACGACGTTCCGATTACGAAATGTGGGGTTGCCGAAGCCGATAGCACGGAAGGCAAGAATCGCCAGAATCGCGTACTCGGTGACATGCGCCGTCTTGCGGATGTTCCAGTCAATGCGATCCACCATTTGGGGTGACAGGCGGTTTGCCAGGCCGGGAAGCACTCGGCGCATGATGCTGCTCACAGCTGATCGCGTCTTGTCCGCCGATGCCACGTCTGTCGAGAGAGCAAAAATAATGAGCATCCACAGCAGTAAAGGCCCGACATAGTAGGCAGCCCGAGTAATAGGCGAGTGAAATTTCATGCCGCCATTATACCTGAGCGGACGATGTTGCCTTCTGATACTATCCGTTTACAGCCTCTCGTGAGCTTGACTGGAAAACATCTGTGTGATACAATAAGTCACACTTGTTGCTAACCAGGAGGAGCTATGAACAACGTACTGTCGGAGAAAATGACGAATCGGGAGATGGCTTCGCTCCTGTTCAACATTGCCACCCTTCTACGAGGCCAGGGCAATGTGAACCCTTACCGCACAGCCGCTTACGAGCGGGGCGCACGGGCGCTGATGGGGTTGAGTAACGAGGCATCGGCTATTCTCCAGGCCGAGGATAGAGTGCCATTCCGGCGCCGCCAGCGAATCGGAAAAAAGCTTCAGGCCAAGATTCGCGAGATGGCGCAGACGGGTTATTTGGAACAGTATGTGGATATGGTATTGGAACTGCCCGAACCTTTCGCGCAATTAATGCTGGTGCCGGGAATCGGCCCGAAAAGTGCCGAGCATATCTACCGGACGCTGAGCATTACGACTGCTGCCGATCTGGTGCGCGCCGCCCGTGATGGTCATCTGCGTCAGGTATGGGGCTTTGGCCCCAGGCGCATTGCTGCCCTTGCCGCTCTCGATCTGTGGGAAGAACCCGTCCCGGAGAAAGAGAAGCGGACAGCGCTGCCCCAGATCAACCTTTTCGATCTATCCCAAACCGCTTGACCTCGGTCCTTTTCGGGGCGTCAGGCGCGTTGCTTTCCGGCCTTGCCGCATGGTACAATTCGCCCATGCTGATAGGCGTCCCTCGCGAAATCAAGGAGGACGAAAACCGGGTTGGTCTTTTACCGTCCGGTATCGAAGCACTGACTTCCGCCGGTCATAAAGTCCTTGTGGAAACGCAGGCCGGGGCAGGAATCGGCTTTTCCGATGGCGATTACCGGGAAGCAAGCGCGCAGGTGGTGACATCGCCGGACGAGGTGTATGCCCGCGCCGAGATGATTGTCAAGGTCAAAGAGCCGCTTCCTGCGGAATATGGGCGCATCCGCCCCGGTCAGATTCTCTTCACCTATTTTCACTTCGCCGCCTCGGAATCTCTCACCCGCTCCCTTATCGATAGCCGCGCCGTCTGCATCGCCTACGAAACCGTCGAAACCGAGGACGGCGCGCTGCCTCTTCTTGCCCCGATGAGCGAGGTGGCGGGGCGTATGGCGGTTCAGGAGGGCGCGAAGTATCTGGAAAAAGCGATGGGCGGGCGGGGAATCCTGTTAGGCGGTGTGCCCGGCGTTGCCCCGGCTAACGTCGTCATTCTGGGCGGCGGGGCCGTGGGAACCGAGGCGGCCAAGATCGCGGCGGGCATGGGGGCACGGGTGACAGTCTTTGACATCTCGCTTCAGCGCCTGCGCTACCTGGATGATGTGATGCCTAAAAACGTCGTGACGATGTATTCGACGGCGGCAGCGATTCGTGATGCGGCGCGTGCGGCTGATCTGCTGATCGGCGCGGTGCTGTTGAAGGGAGCGAAGGCTCCCATTCTCGTGCCCCGCACCACTATCACCCAGATGAAGCCAGGGGCGGTGGTGGTGGATGTTGCCGTGGATCAGGGTGGCTGTATCGAAACCACGCACCCAACCACCCATGCCGATCCGACTTATCTGGTGGATGGCGTTTTGCATTACGGCGTCGCCAATATGCCGGGGGCCGTTCCCTACACTTCCACCTTCGCCTTGACCAATGCGACGCTGCCTTATGTGCTCGCTATCGCCAATAAAGGCTGGAAACTTGCCCTCGCGGGCGATCCGGCGCTGCTGCGCGGGCTGAATATCGCTGACGGTAAGGTGACACTGGAAACCCTCGCCCAGCAGTTTGCGGTTTCTTTTCATGACCCGAGAACGTTGCTTGCGTAATGTGCGTATCAGTCTTGAAAGGACGATCTAATGACGCGACAACGGTCTGTCCACCGCAATGGTTTTACTCTTATCGAGCTTCTGACGGTTATCGGCATTATTGCCGTGCTGGCGGGTATTATCTTCCCCGTGTTCGCCGCCGCGCGCGGCAAAGCGCGCCAGACCGCCTGTGTCAGCAATCTGCGCCAGTTGGGGATGGCGATTCAGATGTACGCCTCGGACTACGACGGCCAGCTTCCCTGGTCGAAGGATGCTTCCGACGATGCGGTGCGCGTGATGTGGCCGCAGGCGTGCTGGCCGATGCTCGCCGCCATGCCGCTGTACAACGACGCCGTCGAACCTTATGTCAAGAACAACCGTATCTGGCGCTGTCCGTCCGATACCGGGTTCGATGAACTGGACAACAACTTCGACCCGATGACCGGAAGGCCGCGCCCGATGCCCGCCCGCCCGACGATGTTCGAAAAGTATGGGGCATCCTATCTGTACCGTACCGAAATCTCCTTTAAGCAGAAAAGTCTGGACAGTCTGAGCGGATGGCGCAGGGACAACAACGGTCAATGGCAGGAGGTGGGGGCGGGTGAGATAAATGTCCTTTTCGACGGACACGGTTCGTGGCACGGCGGCACGCTGTTTCCGTCCAAGCAGTACATTGTCCTTTTTGCCGATGGCCGCGCGAAACTGCGTACCTACGACCAGTACCAGGCTGCCTGGAGTACTGCGATTGAACCGAACCCGACGCCTGCCCCGTGCCAGTAGACGCCAGCGATAATCGCCCGCTCCGTCTGCGCGCCCGCTGGATCGTGCCTGTTGCCGCGCCGGTGATTGCCGACGGGGAAGTCGTGGTTGAGAACGGGCGTATCGCTTATGTCGGCCCGGCGACACATGGCCCGGCGGATCGAGACTTTGGTCTGGCGGCTATCGTTCCGGGCCTGGTCAATGTCCACTGCCATCTGGAATACACGGTCTTTCGCGGCTTTTTGGAAGACATGCCATTTTTCCCCTGGATTCGCACGCTGACGGAGCGCAAAGCGTATCTGAGTTTTGAGGAGTGGGTGGCATCAGCGACTCTGGGGGCGGCGGAGATGCTGGCGGCGGGGATTACCACGGTGGGGGACTGCGCGGACGCAGTTGCGCCGCTGGAGGCGCTGCTGGATTCCGGCCTGCGCGGCGTTGTTTTTCAGGAGGTGTTTGGGATTGTCCCCGATGAACCGGTGGCGGAGATCGTGACGGCGCTGGCGGAAAAGGTAGAGGCGCTGCGGGCAAAGGTGCGGCGTGCCGGGAGTGAAGAGCGGGTGCAGGTGGGTATCTCGCCGCACGCACCCTACACCGTGCGCGCCCCCCTGTTTCGGGCGCTGGCCGAGTACGCCCGGCGCGAGGGGCTGCGCCAGGCTATCCACATCGCCGAATCCTCTGCCGAGGACGATCTGATACGGCGCGGCGCGGGGCCGTTCGCCGAAATGTTCGCGCGCCGCGCTATTCCCTGGGCGCTGCCTGCCGCCGTTGTTTCACCGACCGGGTATGTGGATGTGTCCGGTGGTCTGGATGCGCCAACGCTGGCGGTCCACTGTGTTCATACCGACAAAGCCGATGCCGCACTGCTGGCGGCGCGCGCCGCATCCGTGGCGCATTGTCCCAAATCCAACGGCAAGCTGGGCGCGGGCGTCGCGCCGCTGCGGATGCTGCTCGACGCGGGCCTCAACGTCGGCCTGGGAACGGATTCGATGGCATCCAACAATGCGGCGGATATGTGGGAGGAGATGCGTGCGGCTGTTTTCGGTGCGCGGGCACGGGAGCACGACACGCAGGCTTTGACCGCGCCCGAGGCGCTCCGCATGGCGACACTGGGCGGTGCGCGCGCGCTGGGCCTGGATAACGAGATCGGATCACTGGTGGCCGGGAAGCGCGCCGACCTGTGCGTGATGCGCCTGGACGGTCTGCATACCGCGCCCGCTGCGGACGATGACCCGGTGGCGGCTCTGGTCTACGGCGCGCGCGCCGCCGATACGGCGCTGACAATGGGGGACGGGCGCGTTCTGTTCGACAATGGCTCTTTTTCCACACTGGACATTCCCACGCTTCGCGCCAGGGTTTCCGGTGCGCGTCGGCGTGTGAGGGAGGTTTCGGTTGCGGCGTAAACGTTCACGTGCATCTGCCGGGGATACAGCAGGAGGACAGGGCCGTGACCCCGTTGTCGGCTGGGTAACACTGGTTCTGGGGCTTGCCACGACGGCGTTTCTTTCTTATTACAACCGCCAGTTTGTGCCTTATGAGCAGTATTATCTGATGAACATCGCCCTGCTGCTCTGGGTTCCCCTGGTCGTCATCCTGGTTTTCTTGCGCCGTGATGTCGCCGAGTTCGGGATGACGGCGGGCAGCCTGCGTTCGGGCCTTCTGGTGGCTCTGCTCCTCTTCCTCCTGTTCATTCCTGTTATCGTGATTTTCTCATCGAAAGCCGAATTTCAAAGCTATTATGTTGATCGTTTACGCGGTGCTCGTGTCCTTGATTATCGAGGGCAGATTGACTGGGGCCGCGTCGCCTTTCATGCAATCGTAGTTGGCTTTTATATGTTTGCCTGGGAATGGTTCTTCCGGGGATTTCTCATCTTTGGCCTGAAGCGTCTGATGTCGCCGATATGGGCGGCGCTTCTTCAGGCGGCGGCGTTTGCTCTGCTGCACTATCTCAAGCCGCCTATCGAAATAGCATCTTCATTCTTCGGCGCGCTGCTTCTTGCCGGTGTCGCCCTGCGTTACCGCTCGTTCCTGCCGTGCTTCGCCGTCCACTGGGCAGTTAACGCAGCTTTCGACGCCGCCGTGCTGTATCACCACTTCCGCCGCTGACGCTTTCTCCGAGAAGGTAGGGCGATACACTGTGTATAATTAAGAGCGCGCGTGGCTAACGCAGCAGCACCCCAGGGGGCGACGTGAAAAAGCAGCAGATGGAAACACAGGTACGGATGCAGGAAGAGTTCGCCGTGGTGGATGTGCGCGGCGAGGTCAACGGCGTTACCGGTCCGGAATTGAAAAAGGTGATTCTGGATGCGACCGGCCTGACACCCCATGTGCTGGTAAATATGCGTGATGTGGCGCTGATGGATTCATCGGGGCTGGGAACCTTGATCGGCGCGGTCAGCCGTTTGCGTCCGGGCACCCTCCACCTGTATGGCTGCAACAACCGGATACAGCGCCTGCTGGAGATTACCGGTCTGAACCGGGTCTTCGATGTGCATGTGTCCGAGGAAGAGGCGATGGCCCATGCCCGCACCGCGGACAATCTACGCTCCCCGGTCAGCCCTGCTGCTCCTGTTTCCGCCACCGCCGCCACCGCCGCTTCTGCCACAGTGCGCGCTGACGAAGCCGAGAACCGCTACTCGCTCCCGTTGACCGGTCGGGTGGCAATCATTACCGGCGGGGCGGGCGGAGTGGGGCGGACGGTGACGATGCGATGGCTCCAGGCGGGGGCGTCGGTGCTGGTGGCGAGTCATGCCGCGCCCGCGCTCACCGAGATTCAAGCGGCGTGGGCGTCAGCGGCAGCGGGACAGAGCGGTGCCGCTGAGCGTCTTGCGACCGTCGCTGCCGATGTGGCAACCGCCGAGGGCGCGGCGCACATGGTCGCGACGGCGCAGCAGGCATTTGGAAAATCCGCCGACACCCTTATGCATCTGGTCGGCGGTTTTGCGATGGGGCCGCTTGATGCGCCCGATGCCCCGGCGACCTGGGAAAAGATGATGACGCTGAACCTGACCTCCGCGTTTCACTGTTACCGCGCCGTACTGCCCGCCCTGCGCGCGCGCGGCGGCGGCTGGATCGTCGGATTGGGTTCGCGTGCAGCCGTTCAGCCACCTGCCCGCATGGCCGCTTATGCCGCTTCCAAAGCGGGGCTGACAGCCCTCACACAGTCGCTTGCCGCCGAGGTGCGCGGCGAAAATATCCACGTCAATCTTATTCTTGCCTCAACCATCGATACGCCCGCGAATCGCAAAAGCATCGGCGATGGCGGCGCGGAAGGCTGGGTGCGCCCCGACGACATCGCGGACGCGACGCTATACCTGGGCGACGTGCTCGGAATGGGCCTGCGGGCCGTGCATGGTGCCACCCTCGAAATCTACGCCAAGGCGTGACGGCGCGGCGCACGGTTTTCTTGACGCTGCTTTCCTACCTGTGGTATATTTCCTCGACAACCGCAGAGCGACGCTTATCCAGAGTGGCGGAGGGACCGGCCCAATGATGCCACCACAACCACCGCAAACACTGTTGCTTCCCGGCGCAGCGTTTACGGCAGGTGCGAATTCCGGAGCGGGAAGTTTTCCGCGAAGATAAGAGAGTTCAAGTGCGCCGCCACGGCTGCTGTCGTCCCTGACGGGGCGCGCGCCGTTTTTGCTGCCCCCTCTCTATCCCTAAGCTCGTGCGCTTTTTTGGGCGCGCCGCCGCTGCGAGTACCATAACCCAGGAGAGGGAAATATGCCTGAACAACTGCTTTTCACGTCCGAGTCCGTTACGGAAGGACACCCGGACAAGCTGGCGGACGCCATCAGCGACGCCGTTCTTGATGCCTGTCTGAAAGATGACCCCTATTCCCGCGTCGCGATTGAAACCCTGCTCACGCGCGGTCTTGCCGTGATCGCCGGGGAACTGACCACCAACACCTATGTCGAGATCGCCGACGTGGTGCGAGATACGATTCTGGAGGTCGGCTACAACAACACCGACCTGGGCTTTGACGGCCACACCACCGGCGTTCTGATCGCCATCCAGAAGCAGTCGCCGGATATTGCGGCGGGCGTCGATACCGGCGGCGCGGGCGACCAGGGCATGATGTTCGGCTTCGCCTGCGACGAGACGCCGGAGCTGATGCCCCTGCCCATCGCCATCGCCCACCGCCTGACCAAGCGCCAGGCCGACGTACGCCGCTCCCACCCCGAACTGGGCCTGCGCCCGGATGCCAAATCTCAGGTCACGATTGCCTACGACGAGAACAACAACCCCAACCACATCGACACCCTGGTTCTGTCCACGCAGCATGACCCGCGCCTGACCCACAGCGATGTCAAGGCGATTGTGGACGAGCACATCTTCAAGCCGGTTCTGGCCGAGTTCGATAAGTACGTCACCAGCGACATCGTCAAGCACATCAACCCGACCGGCATCTTCACCATCGGCGGGCCGCAGGGCGATACCGGCGTCACGGGCCGCAAGATCATCGTCGATACCTACGGCGGCTACGCCCGGCACGGCGGCGGCGCATTCTCCGGTAAGGACCCGACGAAGGTGGACCGCTCCGCCGCCTATGTCGCCCGCTACCTCGCCAAGCAGGTGGTAGCGGCGGGCCTGGCGAGCAAGTGCGAGATTCAGCTTGCCTACGCCATCGGCGTCGCCGAGCCGGTCTCGGTGCGTGTCGAAACCTTCGGCACCGGCAAGTACCCGGATGTGGAGATCGGCGCGCGCCTGAAGAAGACGTTCGACCTGACCCCCAAGGGAATCATCGAACTTCTGGACCTGCGCCGCCCGATCTACCGGGAAACCGCGCGCAACGGCCACTTCGGCAACCCCGCCTTCGGCTGGGAAAAGACCGACCGCGCCAGCGAGCTTCAGGGCTAAGGCCCCTCACCGGGTGAGTAGGCAAGGGGCGCGGCGCAGAAAGCAGCCGCGTCCCTTTTGCTTTGCAGGCTGCCCATAGGATACAATGGACGCAGAAAGAGCTGCGGCTGTTTCGAGGAACAGGAAGAGAGAACGAAAATGGTGCCGACCGTTGAGGCTGTCGAGGCGGTGATAATCTCCGGCCCCCGGCGCGGTGAAATTATACGTCTGCCGGACGAGGCGCTGCCGAAGTCTTCCGACGAAGAGATACATCTGCTGGATGCCGCGCTGGATGACCTGACGGCGGCGGTTGATCGCTTTGCCGACGAGGTTCATACAACGACTCAGGCGCTTCAAAAACGGGTAGAGGCGATGTAGGGGCAAGCGAAAACGTCTTGCAGACGCTGCAAAAGATCGCCACGATAGTTCATCGCCTGGATGCGGTTACGGAGGATGTCCGGGAGCTACGCAAAGTAGTGGACGCCGGATTCGAGAAGTTACAGCGTGAGTCAGCGGACATGCGCGAGCGACTGGCCCGGCTGGAAGCACTGCGCGATGCCGACCGCGCCCAGATGCAGGCGGAATTGGCCCGGTTCAAGGCAGAAGTTGAACGCGCAGAAATGAAGTTAGCCCGTTTACTGCCACCGCAAGGGGAACACCGAAGCCTGCCGGAACCGGATAGACAACCTGCCTGGCAATGCCGCCTTCGGCTGAAAAACGACGAACAAAAGCGGGAAAGGCACCGAATGCCTTTCCCGCTTTCGCTTTTTCGATTGCCGTGATTAGTGGCCGGGGCAGCAGGTCTTTTCCGCAGGCGGAGCCGCCGCGTTGTTCATCTGTGTGGCCGCGACCGCCGCGCCTGTCAGCATCAGCAGCGCCGCGATAAGGCTCGCGCGCTTCCAGCGATTTTTCATGATAGCAAAACTCCCTGTCGATTTGCCGGGAATACTCCCGGTGGTTGCCCTATTATACGCTATGGCCTGCTTTAATTGTCCCCAGATTTCCCAGAAACCCGACGAAGAACACGTGCAGCCCCTATTATCCACCTGCGCCACCCAACAAAGCTGGTGCTTTTTAACAATTCTTGTGTTCTTTCCGCCCACTTAGCTTGTCCAAGAAGCCTAAAGGTGTCCCACACTTTAAGCAAAGGCGTTCACGTATCCGCCGGTCATTTTCATCTTCCGTTTTCTTAAGTGCGTCCTTTTGTTCCTTGAGTTCCTTTGTCCGCTGTTGCGCCTCTTTCTCCCATTTCTGTTTCTTGTTTGCCGCCCGAAGTGCTTCTTCCGTCTGTTCTTCTGACATGACAGGCATTGACTTCTTTGCCTTTAAAAGTAAGCTGACGATTTCTTGATTACCGTCGGCTTTAGCTCTCTCCACAGGAAGTTGCCCTCTGCTTCCGGGGATACCAGCATCGGCTCCGTTCTGTAGGAGAGGGCGCACAATCTCGGGATGTCCTCCCACAACGGCCAAGAATAGAGGGGTACTACCCAGTTCTGTTCGGAGATTTACAATCTGCTCCGCTCTTTCTTTAGACGCTAATAGGTTTTGCAGGACACTTACGCAGCCGTGGGCAGCCGCCTGATGCAAGGGGGTCAGCCCGTTTTTATCGGGTACCGTGGGATCGGCTCCCGCTTCCAACAGGCATTTGACAACTTCGTCATGGTCGTCCTGAGCAGCAAAAAATAAGGGAGTGGCCTTAGCGGCATCCCGGATATTGACCTCAGCCCCTTTCAACTAAAAGGCCTACGATCTCCATGTGTCCCTTTCCAGCCGCTATAGACAATGGGGTAGAACCTTCCATAGTCTTGATATTGGGGTCGGATTGTATTCCAAGAGCAGGCGTACCATTTCCGTATGGCCGTTTATCGCCGCTGAGTAAAGAGGCGTCAATCCGCCCTCTCCCTGGGCGTTGACATCGGCTTCCGCTCCAACAGCAGGCGCGCAACCTCTATGTGCCCATACTGAGCCGCCAAACGGAGCGGGGTAAAACCTTGGCGTTCCTCGTCAACCTTCGCCCCGCGAGCCAGCCCACTTCCTACTTCCCAGACATTGTTTTCATAAACCGCCTCATGAAGTGGCGGCACCGGGTCGTCTTCAGCGCCACTGGCAAGAAGAATCTGCCGGACTTCCTCGTGGTTGTATCTGGTCGCGAAATCGAGAGCAGAAACCATGGACTTGTTAAAGATGTTGACATCAGCCCCTGCCGTTATCAGAATGCGCACGACTTCAGCGTGACCATACTGAGTTGTGCTAAGGAGGGGAGCCATTCCCCATGTTTTTTCTTGCCTGTTAACGTCGGCTCCATGTTCCAACAAAAGCTTTACGACTTCCGTGTGGCCGTTTTCTGCAGCGTAGAGTAACGGGGTCGCCTAATGTCACTTTCTGCATTAACATCAGCATTACCCTTCGTTAACAGCAATTGCACTATCTCCGCCTGACCCGCACCCGCTGCTGCGGATAACGGTGCCACGCCAGCATCATCTTTGAGGTTGGCATTGGCCTGGTTCTCTATGAGCAATTTCGCAATATCCACATATCCCTTTTGAGCCGCCATAAACAGTGGAGTAACGTCGTCATCATTGGGTATGTTCACGTCCGCTCCATGTGTCAATAACAACTTCACAATCTCCACATAACCTTTTTGGACTGCGTAGAAAAGAGCGGTAACATTCCCTGAGGCTGGAATATTGGCATTGGCCCCATTCTCTAATAACAAGCGAACGACCTCACTATGGCCATTCATGGCAGCCAGAAGCAAGGAGTGCCACCATGGTCTTCATGCTGCTCGTTAACATTGGGTCTGCTCTCCAGCAGACTTTTTACATCTTCGATTTCTCCCGTATAGGCGGCATCATGTAGTGCTGACATTGCCCTTTTCTCCCTCACTTTCGTATTTGCGGCCTTGGACTTATTCATCTCTGATTTCGGCGCGGCTCCTTTTCACAACCTATCAGATTCACTGCTCTGTGCCGGTGCTGATTCTGAGGTTAAATGCTTATGCGGTACTCGCCACGAATCTTGCCTCGACTGACCTTCTCTGACCCGTTGACACCGATACTGATTTCCGCACCCTCGTCTACATCTAAATCAAGTTCGGCTCTGCCGTCGCTGTCGGTAAAGGCTTCTTTCTGACCACCAGCCATGAATTGGTACACATTGACGGTGACGCGGGCGTAGTAAGCGGGCTTGCCACTGCTGTCATAAACACGAACCAGAACATTTCTCATCTGTTGCTGTCTCCTTTTTTCGGGTGTTGCCGCAAATCAAATTTCGGTTGGATGCAGATTTAAGCAGGCAAACACGGTATTCCTGCTGATGTGCTTCCGTTGATGTGCTTATTTTGAAGGGTGGAACGTCTCGAAAGGAAGCGGCAACCCGTCTGCTCAGCGCAGCAGCTTATCTTGTACTGCCGTAAGTGGCAGTCCTTGACAAATACGGAGTGAAACGCTACAATCGGGGCGTATGCGCCTGAAACGCCTCACGCTCCACGGCTTCAAGACCTTCGCCGACCGAACCGAGATCGAGTTCGTGCCGGGGGTGACGGCGGTGGTGGGTCCCAACGGCTCCGGGAAATCCAATGTCGCCGATGCCATTACCTGGGTTCTGGGCGAGCAGAAGGCAAGCTCGCTGCGGGCAAGCCGGGCGCAGGACGTTATCTTCGCGGGCGCGGCCCGGCGCAAGCCCCTGGTATGGCCGAAGTCTCGCTGACGGTGGATAACGAAAGCCGCTTCCTTCCCCTGGACTTCGCCGAGGTGACGATCACCCGGCGCATCTACCGCTCCGGCGAAAGCGAATATCTGCTCAACAAAGTCCCCTGCCGCCTGCGCGACATCACCGACCTGTTTACCGATACCGGCGTCGGGCGCGGCGCGTATGCCATCGTCAACCAGAGCGAGATCGACGCCATCCTTTCCGCCCACGCCGAAGACCGCCGCGCGCTTTTTGAAGAAGCAGCGGGCATCAAGAAGTACCGCACCCGCAAGCGCGAGGCCCAGCGCAAGTTAGAGCATGTCGAGGCGAACCTGCTGCGGGTGCGCGACATCGCCCATGAGATCGGCGGGCAGTTGGGGCCGCTCGCCGAGCAGGCGGAAACGGCGCGGCGGCACCGGGAACTTTCCACGCGGCTGCGCGAGATCGAGGTCGGCCTGCTGGCCGCCGATTATAAACGCTTTGTCGAGGAACTGCGGGAATTAGCGCGAACGGCGCGGGACGCCGAGGCCGAGGTGGACGCTTTGCGCGCCGAGGCATCGGAGGGCGAAGCGGCGGCGGTAACGCTGGGACAGCGCATTGTCGAGGCCGAAGCGAAGATGGACGACGCCCGCCTGCGGCAGCAGACGGCGCTGGCGCAGGCAGAGCGCGCCGAAAGCCAGATCGCGCGCTATCAGCGGAACGCCGGGCCGGGGCCGCCCGCGCGGGTGAGACGCTGGCGCGCGACCTGGAGATGCTGGCCGAGGAGCGGGCGCGCTATGAGGCCGAGGCCGACGCGCTGACAACCACGCTTGCCGACGCCGAAGCGCGGGCGCAGGAACTGGCGCAGGAACTGGCGACGGCGGAACGCGCCGCCGCCGATGCGGACCGGGCGCTGGCGGAGCTTTCGCGCACGCTGGCGGGTCAGCAGGCCGACTATGTGGAACTGGCGCGGCGGCTGGCTGCCCAGAAGGCGGAACAGGCAGCGGTGCGAACGCGGCGAGCGCAGCGGGCAGGCGAGATGGCCGATATCCAAACCGCCCTGACGGCGCGCGTGGCGGAAGCGGAGACGGCGCGGCGGGATGCCGCCACGCTGCGCGAGCGTCAGGAAGCAGCGCGTACGACCGAGAGTGAACTGCGCCGCACGCTGGCTGAGGAGCATGAACCCGCGCGGCGGCAGGCAGGGGACACCCTGACGGCGACACGCGAGCGGCGAACGGCGGCGGAGCGGCGGCTGGCCGAGCAGAACGCGCGCCTGCGAGTGCTGCGCGAAACGGAAGCGGCGCAGGAAGGCTATTTCGCCGGGGTGCGCGCCGTGACGGGCGCGGTGAAGACCGGGCAGATTCGCGGGCGTTATCAGGTGGTGGCGGATGCGCTGCGGGTCCCGGAGAATCTGGATACGGCGGTCGAGATTGCGCTGGGCGCGAGCCTTCAGGACATCATTACCGACACGGAAGCGGAGGCGAAGGCGGCTATTGCCTTCTTAAAGGAAAGCCGGGATGGGCGCGCGACTTTCCTGCCCTTAGACGCCCTGCGCGCTCAGGAGGTGCCCGATTCACTGCGCCGGGCCGCGCGCCAGTGGTCGGGGGTGCTCGGAAGCGCCGCCGATCTGGTCGGGCATGATGTGGATGTCGCTCCCGCCGTGCGGGTCCTTCTGGCGCGAATCCTTTTTGTGGACGATCTCGACACGGCGACGCGCGTTTCCCGGCAGATCGACGGCTGGGCCAAGATAGTCACCCTGACGGGCGAGGTGGTGGTGCCGACGGGGGCGATCACCGGCGGAACGACGGCCCGAACGGGACCTCAGCTTCTGGGACGCAAGCGCGAGATTGCGGAGCTTGCCGCGTCGGTCGTTACGACGGAAAACAATATTCGACAGCTTCAAACCGACGAGACTGCGGCGCAGGCGGCGCGCGAAGCAGCGCAGGCCGCCGTGGGCGCGGCGGAGGCGGCGGCTGCCCAGGCGCGGGAGCAGGCGGCGGAAGCGGGACGTCAAGCCCAGGCAAGAGAGAACGAAGCGGTGCGGCTGATTCGAGACACGGAAGCCCGACAGGCGCGCGCCGGGACGCTGGCCGAGGCGGACGCGGCGGACGCGCGCCGGGAAGAGTCGCTGGCGGCGACGCTGGAGGCGGCGGGCGCGGCGGATGCCGGGGCGCAGGTGACGCGCGAAGAGATGCAGGCCCGCCAGGGGCAGCTTGCGATGACGCGCGGGGAGGCGCTGGCGCAGGCGCGGATGCTGGGCGTCGAGCTGGCCGGGGTACGCGAGCGTGCGCTGTCGGCCCGTCGCGATTCCGACCGTGCCCGAAGCGGTATCGAACGCGCCGTCCGAACCGCGCAGGAGCGAACCCGACGCGCGGAAGAGGCAGCGGCAATTATTGCCGAAGAAGACGCTAACGCAGCGGAGCGCATCACGGAGCGAGACCGTGCACGGACGGCGCAGGCGGAGGCGCAGGCGCTCCTCGAAGGCTGGCGGGAAACGCGGCAGGCGCTCCTTGCGGAAAACTTCGCGCTGAGCGAACGGATCAAAGTGGCGGAGCGCGGTGCGCGAACAGCGGCGGAGCAGGCGCAGGCGGCGCGGCTTCGGGCGGCGCGTGTGGAGACGCAGGCAGAGGGGGTCGCGGTGCGTCTGTCCGAAGAGTACGAGCTTTCGCCGGATGCCGCCATCACGCTTACCGGCGGTGCGCCACCCGAGCGAGACATCGCTCAGGAGATCGGGCGGCTGCGCCGTGAGATCAAAGTCCTGGGCAATGTGAATACCGGCGCAGTCGAAGAATACGAGCGGCTGAGCGAGCGTTCCCGGTTTCTTGAGGAACAGCAGGCGGACCTGGCGGCGGCGCGCGAATCACTGACCGCAGCCATCACCGAGATCGATGATTCGACACGCGGTATCTTTATGGAGACGTTCCAGGCGGTCGGACGGTCGTTCGCGGGCCTGTTCGCGCGTTTGTTCGGTGGAGGAAGCGCGGAACTGGTTCTCACGGACCCCGACGACATTCTGGAAACCGGCATTGAGATTATCGCACAGCCGCCGGGCAAAAAGCGGCAAAGCCTGGCGCTGCTTTCGGGCGGCGAACGCGCACTGACCGCTGCCGCGCTGTTATTCGCTTTTCTGGAAGTCAAGCCCGCCCCGTTCTGCGTGCTGGACGAGGTGGACGCGCCGCTGGACGGCGCGAATGTCGAAAAGTTCGGCGACCTGCTCCGGGAGTTCGGACAGCGGATGCAGTTCATCGTCATCACCCATAATGCGACCACGATGGAGGCCGCGCCGCTCTGGTACGGCATCACCATGCAGGAGCCGGGCATCTCGCGCGGTTTGTCTATGCAGGTAACGGAGGCTGACCCGGCCATTGCCCTTCCCGCTTTGCCCCCTCCCCCCAGCCCCCTCCCCCACGCGGTGGGAGAGGGGGAGCAAGAAATTGACGCGGCAGGAAGCTCGGCTTTTTCCTCTGGCTCCCCCTCTCCCACAGCGTGGGGGAGGGGGCTGGGGGGAGGGGGCTAATCTATGCTTCACCCGCTCCAATTCGAACCGATTTTGCGCGCCGCACTTGCCGAGGATATTGGCGCAGGCGATGTGACGACGCTGCTGACCGTGCCGGAGTTTCGCGCGGCCCGCGCCGTGATGGTTGCCAAGGCAGAGGGGATTATCGCCGGGCTGGGTATCGCCGAGCATGCCTTTCGCCTGATCGAGCCGGGTGTGCAGTGGGAGGCGCTGGTGGCGGACGGAAACCGGGTGCGGCCCGGCACGGCGCTGGCGATGATAACGGGAACGGCCTGCGGCCTGCTGACGGCGGAACGGGTGGCGCTTAACTTTGTGCAGCGGCTTTCCGGTGTAGCGACAACGACCATGCGGTTTGTGATGGCGGTGGCTGGGACGAACGCGCGTATCGTGGACACGCGCAAAACGACGCCGGGGCTGCGGATGCTGGAAAAATACGCGGTGCGGGTCGGCGGGGGAAACAACCATCGTGTCGGCCTGTACGACGGCATCCTTATCAAGGACAACCATCTGCTGGCGGGCGGTGGGGTGGGGGCGACGGTGTGGCGCGCACGTGAACTGGCTCCGCATACCCTGCGCATCGAAGTGGAGTGCAAAACGCTGGCCCAGGTGGATGAGGCGGTCGCGTCCGGAGCGGACATCATCCTGCTGGACAACATGAGTACCGATATGCTGCACGAAGCGGTAAAGCGGGTTGCGGGACGGGCGCTTACCGAAGCGTCCGGAGGCGTCAATCTCAAGACTGTCGCGGCTATCGCCAAAACCGGCGTCGATTTAATCTCGGTCGGCGCACTGACCCACTCGGCTCCTGCGCTGGATATTTCGCTGGACTTCATAGAACAGGAGTAGCACGTTGGATTTCGCCTCTCCCCGGCGTTACGATGTGGTCGCCTCAACCCAGGATACCGCGCGCGAACTGGCGGTGGGGGGAGCGCCTGCGGGGACGGTTGTCGCCGCGAACTTTCAGACACAGGGGCGCGGACGGCAGGGGCGAAAGTGGTACGCGCCGCCCGGTGCAAACGTCTGCCTGACAGCCATTGCTCCGACTATCCCCGTCGCCAGCGCCTGGCAGGTTGCCCTGGTCGCCGGACTGGCTGTGTGTGAAACCGTTATTCGTGTGGCCGACGTGCGCGCCCGGGTCCGCTTCCCGAATGATGTGATCGTCGCGGGCGCGAAGCTGGCCGGGGTGCTGGTGGAAACGCTGCCCGCCGACAAAGCGCTGGTGATTCCGCTGATCGGCATCGGTATCAACGTCAATGCCGCCGATTTCCCCCCGGAAGTGCGGGCTATCGCCACCACACTGGAGCGGGTGACGGGCATACACCGCGACGTGGTTTCCATTGAACGCGCTCTGTTGCGGCATCTCGGTTTGTGCTGGGACGAGTGGATTTACGGCGGACTGACGGCGACCTTAGCGCGCTGGAAGCCGCTGACTGACCCCGACGCCCGCCGCACCTTGGTCATTGACGGCCAGCCCACGCTTTGCCGCCTCCACGACCTGTCCCCCGACGGCACCCTGACCCTGGAAACGCCGGACGGCGCGCTGCAACACCTCCCCGCCGCATCGGTGATATTAGGCGACGAATAGCCCCCATCCCCGGCCAGCCCCCACCCCCGGCCCCTCTCCCAGGATTGGGAGAGGGGAGCCTATCACCATAGCGGCCCCGGCTCCGCACGAGAGCAAAGAGAACATGCGTTGCGCGAAGGCAGAGCACGTAACGTTACAGATGCACCACCGGTAACGCGCAAAGCCGGGGTTGGTAACGCCACAGGCACCCCTCTCCCACCGCAAAGCGGAAACCATGGGAGAGCACCTCGGCAGACCGAGTGTGGGGGTGAGGGTTTCTGCCGGGGGTGAGGGAGAGGGCCGACACGGGCTATCCTCCGATATTCTCGCGCAGGAAAGTCAGAGTTGCAGTCGGCGCAGTCAGCAGCAGTCGGTTCGACGCCCCCTGTCGGGCCATCTCCATCGGCGACCAGCGCGCCCCGTCGCGCCATTGCGTTACCGCGCCGACCTCCCCGGCGAAGCACACCCCGGCAGCAACATCGTACAGCGACGTTCCGATGCTCTGACACCCGCACAGGCGTCCCGCCGCCGTCCAGCACAGCTCCAGCGCCGCCGAACCCAGCACCCGCAGGCGCGCCGGAACCCGGTCAAAGCGCAGAACACGCGCGCTGGTCGAGCAGATGGCATACGTATCTTCCCATCCGGTCGGGCCGCCGGAGGAAAGGGGAGGCAATGGCGCGTCGTTCCTGGCCGCGCCCAGACCGCGCGCGCCGGAGTGTATCTCGCCCAGCACCGGCGCAGCCACCACGCCCACGACCGGCGTGTCCTCGATCACCAGGCCCACCGAAACGCACCACTGCGGCAGACCGTTCGCAAGGTTGGTCGTGCCGTCAATCGGGTCAAGCGCCCACAGCGGCACGTTCGCCGCCGCGCCGTCAAAGCCGAACTCTTCGCCCAGAATAGCATGGCCCGGATAGCGCGCGGTTATCGCATCACGCAGGAAACGCTCAATGGAGCGATCCACGTCCGTCACTACGGAGCCGTCCGCCTTCATGTCAACCGCCAGGCCAAACTGCGCCATCTTCAGCGCGCGCGCCGCCGCCTCCGTGACCAGTTCCCGCGTAAATTGAAGCGTTTCCGCCAGATCAAGAGATTCCGCTGCCCCGGTTGGTGTCATCGCGCCTCCATCGTATAATAGATGCATGTCGCTGCCATCGCTGCGCCGCACCGACCTGTTCGTTACCACGGCGCTGGAACCCTCCCCGGAGCTGGAGGCTCGCGCTCAGGTTTTTGCCGAAGAGCTGAACGCTGCCTACGCCCCGCGCGGCGATGAAGGAATGCCGCGCCTGTTTGGCGATAATCCCGACGCCGAGCGCGCGCTGATCGTGCAGACGCACCGTCTTCTGCTCCTGACCCGTGCCGGCGAGGAGTTGTTTTATCACCCCAACATGGCCTTTCTGCGCCTGGGCAACCTGCTGCGCGGCGGGCGCGACCTGCTGATCGAGGCCGCCGATCTGCGCCCCGGAGACCGGGTGCTGGATGCGACGCTGGGTTACGCGGCGGAGGCAATTCTGTGTGCCCATGCGGTGGGCGAAGCGGGGCAGGTGGACGGCGTTGAGGCGGTTCCCGAACTGGGCGTGGTGGTGCGCGAAGGTCTGCAAACCGTTGTCACCGAACACCGCGCGCTCAATGCCGCCATGCGCCGTGTCCGCGTCGTCTACCTTGGCCATCACATCGAGTATCTGCGCTCCTGCCGGACAGGCAGCTATGATGTCGTCTGCTTTGACCCCTTCTTCGAGGAGATCCTGCGCGACTCCGAAACTTTCGCGCCGCTGCGCCGCTTCGGCAATCATGGCGCGCTGCTCCCCGAAGCTTTAACTGAGGCACAGCGGGTCGCCCGGCGGCGTGTCCTCGTCAAGTCCGTTCGCTGGGCCTCCACGCTGTCCGATCTGGGAATCACCCGGCGCTACGATTCACGCAGCGGGAAAGTGGCTTACGGCGTGCTGCCCGGCTCCGAATCCGGAGAATAACCGGATAGCTGCGCCCATAAGGCGCGGGCCATTTCCTCCGCGCCCGCCAGATCCTCCGGGGCGAGTTCACCGGCGACCACTGCATCCGTCAGCGCGTCCTTGATAACCTTGACTGCCGGGCCGGGCGGGATCTGCAGCAGGCGAATGATGGCGCGGCCATCCAGCGGCGAAGTCGCCTTTGTCACCTGCGCCTCCGCTTCCAGACGCTCCATCCGTTCCTGAAGACCGCTCAAGTCCACGGTCGGGAAGTCCTTGGTGTTGCAGGCGGCAATATCGGCCCGGGCAATGGTAAACAGATCGTGGCGGTGCGCACCGACCGCGCGAATGAGCCGCCGCACCGTCGCGTCCGTCCAAATCTGAGGCTGATACTCGCCGTAGCGCATATGCAGCGCCACCAGGTTCGTCACCTCCTCAATCTCGTCCGACGAATACCGGAGCCGGTTCATAATCGCGCGTGTCATCTGCGCGCCCACATCCTGATGGCCGTAGAAATGGGCGTCGCCGGTGACGGGGTCGAGGGTGCGTGTCGGAGGCTTGCCGATGTCGTGGAACAGAACGCCCAGGCGGACGGAAAGCGGCGCGTCCGGGGGCAGATTACGCAGGGCGACCAGCGTGTGCTCCCAGACATCGTATCTATGAAAGCGGTTCTGCCCGACGCCGTGCATCGCAGCAAGCTCCGGCGCAAACTGATACAGCAGTCCGGTCTCCCGCATCATCTCCAGACCGCGCGGCGCGTCCGCTGTGAGCAGCGTCTTGTTCAGCTCCTCGCGGATGCGCTCGTAGGAAACGCCATATTCTGGATTGCAACGATGGGCGCAGTCGCGCATGGCCGCATACGTTTTGGCCTCCACTTCAAAGCCTAACTTGGCGGCGAATCGGCAGGCGCGCAGTGAGCGCAGCGGGTCGTCGGTAAAGGTAACGTCAGGTTCCGTTGGCGTCCGCAAAAGCCGCGCTTCCAGATCGGCTTTACCCTGCCCCGTCGGGTCACGCAGTTCAAGTGTGTGCAGGTTTTCAAGGAAAGTATTAACCGTGAAGTCGCGGCGCTCCGCATCCGTTTCCAGCGTGCCGGGGCGAACGACGGGCTTGCGCGAACCCTGCCGGTACGTCTCCGCGCGCGCCGTCACCAGTTCAACTTTTAACCCTTTAACGTCTACTTTCGCTGTCCCAAACTCACCATATTCCACCGGGCGATGGTCGGCCACGCCGCGTTCATACAGCAGCGAAGCCGCCGCGAGCGCGTCCCCTTCCAGCACCAGGTCAATATCGTCCGCGTCGCCCGATTTGGCACGGCCCAGCAGCTTGTCGCGCACATACCCGCCGACCAGCCAGAGCCGCTCTTCATAGCGCGTGCCGCGTGTCGCCGTCCGCAGTATTTCCAGCGTGTCCTTTTCCACAATGGCATTATATCGTCGGTCATCCCGTACCGAGGTTAGGTATGCCCGTGCGTTCAGACGACGCGGCTGTTGGTTCGAGTTCTACTGCCGCCTGCGGCGGACGGCGAATCTTGCCAGCGACAGCAACCCGGTGGAGATCAAAGCAATCGTGCCGGGTTCAGGAACAGCATTGGGTCTTGTCTGAATCACTAACTGCTGTACCCCTTCTTTCCCGGAACGAGAAAAGAGACCTGCGGAGGAGGAGCCTCCTCCCCGAATCTTGCCTCCCAGCGAGAAAAACCGGTTTCCTGCCGCCGCTGATATATCGGCCAGCGCATATTCGTTAAGCTCAAAATTCAGAACGTCTTCCCGTGAGCCTCCCAGAGATACCGTATGCGCGCCGTAGGCAGTACCGCTGCCCAGGTCGTTGAAAAGAGGAACGATATTAAAGTTCGGGTTATTCAGAACGCCTGTATTCAGCGTCTCCGCGTCCGTTTCGACCGACCACAGGCTGTATTCGAGCGTAGGATGGTTTTGAAACCGCGTGTGCTCATAGCGGGTCAGCATCAGAGTAGCAGATACGATTGATTGATTGGAAAGGTCGAGCGTACGCAAATCAAAGGTGAAAAAGCTGCGCGTATGATTGCTGCTGGTAGCTTTGCCGGTAAAGTAGCCGCTGCCGACGCTCCAGAGCAGAGGGTGATTGTAGTCGCCATACCATCCCTGGTTGTCGCGCCCGGCGGTGAAGGGGCTTTGGGAAGTGTCGAACGTGGAAACCTCCGCTTTCACGGGAGCGGCCAGCAGAATCGCCGCTCCGGCCAGCAGCGGGAAAAGCTTGAATTGCATGATAGGAGTCTCCTTTTTACCCTATGCGTGCTGAATAGACGGCACGCATAGAGTACATTCTACTTCGCTTTGCTGGCACCCGAAGCTATGACTTGGATAAACCGGTCATCGTACCAGCTTGAGGATTTTCTTAAACTCGGTCGTACCTGCCTCGCGAAGCCATTCATAGACGGCGGCTTCGGCGGCGCAGGGGCGGGCACCGGCATCGCGGATTCGCTCCATGCCCAGCTTATGCTTTTCCAGCGAGCGGGAAGAGACGGCATCGGCGGCAACATGCACCTGATAGCCCGCATGCAGCAGGTCGTGCGCGGTTTGGGAGACGCAGATATGGGTTTCGACGCCGCAAAGGACGACCTGCCGCCGTCCGGTTTCCTGCAATGCCTCCAGAAAGGCGTCGGAGCCGCCGCAGGAGAAGCAGAGCTTGTCAATAGCAGTGGCGGCGTCACCTGCCGGAAGCGCCGCCGCCACGTCCGCGACGATGCCGCCCATACGCGCGGCGTACTGCACCGTCGCCAGCATGGGAACGCCGAGAAGGGCCGCGCTCCGGCAGAGCAGGAGGACGTTTGCGGTCAGCCGCTCGCGCTCATGGATGACGCCTAAAAACGGCTCCTGCATGTCTACCACCACGAGTGCGCAGGTGTCGCGATCCAGAAGATACGGGTGGCGGCTGCTCATGCGAAGATGTCATCAACGTTTACGGTGTAGCCCGGTACGGTCTGCGACACGATAACCGCGCCGCGACCGTGCACCCCGGCAGTCTCGTAGCAGTCCGTTGTCGCGCACAGCACCTCGATAGTCTCGCTTTGCGGCGATACCAGCCATACTTCGGTGACGCCGATAGCCGTGTAGTCGGTGAGCGCGGGAATGAAGCCGCGCCGCGACTCCGCGCCCTCTAACACCTCGATAACCAGGTCCGGCCCGATCTCCAACGCGCCCTCCGGCTCGTCCTCCGGGCGCATGCGGGTCCGGGAAACGAAAAACAGGTCCGGCTGTCGGGAGCGACGGGGCGTCGGCTCGATCACGACATCGAGCGGCGCAATATAAACCGATCCCAGATTGCGCGCCTCCACAAGTGAGGCCAGCGGAACCGCAAGGCGCAGAACGATGCGCTGATGGCGCGGCGTCTGGGAAAAAGGCGCGGCGTTCTTATCCGCCCCCGTTTCGCCTGGCGAAGCGCCGGACGAGGTGTGGTAGGCATAGCTGAAACCGTGGGCGCTGCTGGACTCGGTGGCGATCTCGTCGCCGGTGTTAGTGGTCATAGAGGGCGTCCTTTCGTTAATGAATCGCCGGGCGCGCGCTCGCCGTGTGAGCGAGCAAGCCAAACGCCAATCCCAGAATACGCCGTTTGGCGCGAAAAACCTGCGTCCTTCCAAAAAGGGACTTTCGTCCTATTCCGAGCCGTTCGGGCAAATATGCTATACTGACACGAACTGCAATGGTGGCTGTAAAATCGGGTAAAAGAAAGCCGAAAACCATTCTTAGACAACAATACGCCGCTTTTATTGCGGCGCGCAGGGACCGTATGACACCGATGATTAAGAAACCGACGCACGCTGTCACGGAGGGGGAGAGACGCCCGTGACACGCAGTGTGAATGCCGAAATCGAAGAGGCTTTTTACGAGAACTTTTTAAAGTTCTTCAAGCTGGCGGAGGAGCGACGCCGCTGGGATATCGACCGGGACATCCCCTGGAAGCAGGTCAATCCCGAATCCTCCGATCTGACCGCCGATATTGTCCAATCGTTTTCCGCTGTGGAGATGTTTCTGCCGGACTATACCTCCAAGATCATGGAACTGGTTCGTCGGTCACGGGGGCGGGCGTGGTTTCAGGCCAACTGGGGCTACGAGGAGTCCAAGCACAGTCTGGTGCTGGAAGAATGGCTGCTGCGCTCCGGCAAGCGCACCGAAGAACAGGTCAAGGAGTTCGAGCGCACGCTGCTGGGCGCGGAATGGAAGCTTCCCTTCGAGACCGCCCGGCAGATGATTATCTACACGATGATCCAGGAGCTTGCTACCGGCCTGAACTACACAAACCTGCGCCGCCGCGCCGAGGCGGAAGGGGACGGTGCGCTGGCGGGCCTGCTCAAGTGGGTGTCCGCCGATGAAAGCTCGCACTACAACTTTTTTCGCCGGGGCGTCAAGGTGTATCTGTCGCGCGAGCCGGAAGAGACCATCGCCGATATTAAATACGTCTTCAGCCAGTTCGCCATGCCCGCCCAGGCGCTGATACCGGACTGGGACAAGCGCGGCGAGATGATTGAGGCGGCGGGTATCTATACGCCGAAGATGTACCTGCAGAAGATATATCGGCCTATCCTCGAAGACCTGGGAATCACCCGCCAGCAACTGAAGATGGCCGGGCTTCCCGCCAATGTCGCCGATCAGATCGCCGACCGGGCGGACGAAAAAGAGGCGGACGAAAAGCAGGCGGCGCGGGCGCAGACCGTCTCCGTGCCCGGCGACCCCGCGCCGCTCGCTCCGCCGGGCCGCCGCCTGATTCGCAGCACGCCGTAGAAGAAGCACCGTGAAGATTGCGGTTGTCGGCGATCTGCATGGGGAGGTCGGGAACCTGTTCCGTGTTCTGGACACGGAGCGGCCCGACGGTCTGCTGTGCGTCGGCGACTGGGGCGATCCGGGACAGATAGAAACGGGGACATGGGCCGATATTCTGGCCCGTGTCCCCGTTCTTTCGGTCTACGGCAATCATGATGACCTGCCCCTGCTCGCCGCGCTCCGTAACGCCGACGGTACGCCGGTTCTGCTCGCGCAGGGCGAGCGTCGGGAAGGTTTCTGCGGCCTCGCGGTCGCGGGCGTCTCCGGCATCTGGGCGAAAAGTCACCGCCTGCCGCACTATGTCACCGATGAGGACGTGGCGGTGTGGGCGGCTCATCTCGCCGCCGCCGGGCCACCGGTGGATGTGCTGCTCACGCACGGCTGCGCCATCGGAATCGCCGACCGAACCCCTTCGGGCCGCTCCGGCGGCCAGCGCTGTTTTTTGGAACTCTTGAAGGCAGTCCGCCCCAACGTCTACCTGTGCGGCCATCTCCACGTCGCCCAGCGCCGCGACCTGACCGACCCGCCCTGCGCCGTCCTCAACACCGGCGCGCTCCCCAGCGGGCACTACGTCCTCCTCCACACAAACGAAGACGGTGCAGCGCTCACTGCCGAAGCCCGCCGCCTGCGATAGACAACCGGGTGATACGGTAAAATGGTGCTGCTTCCAATATGTGTCATGATGACAAGTAACTGTAATCGAGGTCTATAGTTCCATGCCTTCAAAGGAAGAAAAGCGTCGGCGGCGCGCAATCGTTCAGACTATACAGGATGAGAAGTGGGCAGTAGCCGAAGCACAGATGCCCCTGTCTAAGAACGACCTCAATGATCTGCTCAATATGCTCGAGGACACCATTTTCGAGAAGCGTAGCGATGGCACAATCTGGTGTTACTGTGATGAAACCTTAGCACAAACTCGCGCGTTCCTTCGGACCAGGAATCTGGCCGAAGACGATATCATTCCCTGGCTTAATGAGTATGGCGGCTTCTGCGACTGCGAGGTATCGTCCAATGTAGGCGACTCCTGGGCCGACCGTCTGAACAACTGACCACCCCTTCTACCAAACACAAATGCAGCGCACGCTGCCGGACAATGTTGACGTTCAACCAACGAAAGTAAAGGGCCTATAGAATGGATTGGGATTGGACGGTGTCGCAGCTACTTTCCTACAGCCCTGGTGCCTGGCTGACTTTCCTGCTGGTGGCCGCAAGCGCGGCGTATTGGGGACGATGGCTCGGAATCGTTATCGGGCACCTGCTTCTGGCGTTCGTGATCCTTTATCTGGATGTGAGATACCAGAGTGCCCACGCGAATAAAATGGATTTGGACCTTGATTTTTCCGTAGGCGTAGCAGCGCGTATTGTGCTCGTCAATACAGTGCTATTGCCGGTTAGCGCCGTTGCCTTCTATCTGACCAGCCGGATACACGAATTCGCGAAGACATAAACACCGCTTTCACTATGAGCCATCCGCTATTTGACGTTCAGCGCATCGAGGAGACGCCGGAGGCATATCTGACTGCGGTCGGTGAGGTCTTTGCCGTCTTTGACACACAGGATTCGAGGAACATCTCCTATGGGGTGCGTATCGGCGGCGGCGAGCGGTTCTTTGTCAAGACGGCGGGCCTACCCGATGACCCGCGACCCTATCTTTCCCATTCGGCGCGTGTCGCGCTGCTGCGAAACGCCGTCCGTCTGCGCCAGGGCTGCGACCATCCCGCGCTTCCTCGCCTGCATCAGGTCATCGAGGAGTCGCCGCACGGCCCGCTGTTAATTTATGAATGGGTGGAGGGGGAGCTTCTGGGGGTGAAGCGGGCAGAGCGTGATGACCCGCGCTCGGCCTTCCAGCGGTTCCGGGGCCTACCGGCAGAGGAGATCATCTGCGCTCTGGATATAATTTTCGAGCTGCACGATGCGCTGGCCCGGCAGGGATGGATTGCGTCGGATTTCTATGACGGCTGCCTGATCTACGATTTCGCCCGTCGTCGGCTGCGCCTGATGGACCTGGACACGTACCATTATGGGCCGTTCACTAACGAGATGGGCCGGATGTTCGGCTCGTCGCGCTTCATGGCCCCGGAGGAGTTCGAGCGGGGAGCCGTTATCGACCAGCGCACCAATGTCTTCACGATGGGGCGAACGATGGCGGTGTTCCTGTCAAACGGGTCGCTGGAGCGCCAACCGTTTCGGGGAAGTGACCTCTTGTATGCGGTGATGCGCCGCGCGTGTTGCGAGAACCCCGGCGACCGCTTCGATTCCATGGCCGATTTCTATTGCGCCTGGTCCGAGGCGAGGTCCGCTCCGAGCGGTTAAAGTGCCTCCACGGAACTTCCATTCATCCGTAGGGCTTCCTCCACGACCGCCCGAACTGCCGCGTCCGGCGTCTGCTGGATAACGATCTGGTGGGCACCGTGAAATTTCTGGAAAGCCGCAAGACGAACCGTCAGGGCGGGGGCGATCTCATGGGCCGCTGCCCAGGGTTCCAGCCACAGCGAGTTGATAATCAGGGTTTTTGTTTTGCGGTCTACCTTCGGATCGATACGCCCTGCTAAACGGTCTCCCCAGAGGATAGGAAGCGCGTAGTAGCCCCAGCGGCGTTTAGCGGCGGGCGTGTACACCTCCCACGTATAGTCGAAGTCAAAAACATTGCGCGTGCGCTCCCGGTCATACACCAGCGGGTCGAGCGGGGCGAGGAGGTTCACCTCCGTACCGATGGGCAGCGCCTCGGCCTGCGCGAGCGTTTCGGCGTCTTCCCGGAACACATACCAGGGGCGGTGGTCTGCGCCTTTCAGGCGGACCGGCACAAAGGCGCTTGCGCCGAGAAGGGAAATATCGGCGGGCTTCGGGCGGAATAGACGCCTTGCGCGCAGCCGCTTTCGGCACTTGAATTCCCGCTCTTCGGCTTGGCTGGGAAGCTTATCATCGGTCTGATGATGCGGGGCCATTTGCGGCAGGACCTGCTCCGTCAGCGCGAACCATCGCTCGAAGTTCTCCCGCCGATGCACCGTCAGACGTCCCTGGAGCCAGAGCTTTTCCAGCACCCGTGTCGCCACGCGCATGCGCGTTCCCCAGCCGGAGGTCGTATGCCCGGCGTCATCGCCGCCCCCACGTGTTCGCAGCGGCCCATCGGCGGCAAGCCGCTCCAGCAGGCGCGCGGCAACCAGAATCTCCTCCGGCAGCAGGCCGTGCCAGCGGCCCGGTGTAGCGGCGCGCGCCCGCATATCGCGCACAAAGTAGGGATAGTCCCGCAGGGGCAGCGCGCACAGGTTAGGGAAGTAGTATTCAAATGCCCGGCGCGCGGGACCGTACAGCAGATCATCCAGCAGCAAAGTTTGGTAGTTTCGCACGCGCGCCCACAAAATAAGATCGTGGATACGCCCGCAGACGTTGATGGAGTCCATCTGCACGAACTCCAGCAGGTCAAGCGCCGTGGAGACATCCGGCAGGCTTTGCGGGCTTTGCAGGCCAAAGGAGTGAACGAGGAACCGGCGCGCGGCTGCCGCCTCTGTCTGAAGAACGTCCGACACCGTTCCATTGTAAGGGCGTCAGCCGGACCTGTCAAACAACCGTAAAAGATTCCCCGCCGGTGATGTGATGGGGGCTGGCGGGGTAAAACAGGTAACGGCAAGGCATGCTTTACGCACGGGCGGGTTTAGCCTGGTAAGGCAAAAAAAGACTTTCAGGAAATAGGAAGGGTATTGGAAAATGAGTAAACAGGCACTGGTTGCCGCGATGAACGATCAGCTATCGGCGGAGTACCAGGCTGTTATTCAGTATCTGCAATATTCGGCGATCGTCACCGGGCCGCATCGCCCGGAACTGGTCGCGTTTTTCCGCGCTGAGATACCCGACGAGCAGGGTCACGCGCAGTATCTGGCGGACAAGATTTCGGCGCTGGGCGGAATACCTACGACCGTCGCCAAACCGGTGCCGCCTGGCAGCGACCCTCGCGAACTACTGCAAAACGTGCTGGACGCGGAAACCGAAGCCGTGGCCGCCTATACGCGGCTGATCGATCTGGCGGATGCGGTGGGTGAGATTGGCATCCGCATTCAGATGGAGAACTTCTTGCAGGACGAAAGCAACCACCCTGACGAGACGCAGAAAATTCTGCACGGCAACTGGGGCGAATAGACGCGAGGGTTCCCAGCGATGAATAGCGCCACGTCGTTTGACGATAAAGGACTGATTGCTGTCTGCCCCGCCTGCGGGCAGAAAAACCGGATTCCGTTCGAGCGTCTGGGGGAGACCGGGCGCTGCGGCAACTGCAAGGGCGACCTTGCGCCGCCGTCCGTTCCGCTGGAAATGGATACCGCTGCGCAGTTCGACCGGATTATCGGGGCGGCGGCGCTGCCGGTTGTGGTGGACTACTGGGCACCCTGGTGCGGGCCGTGCCGCATGGTAGCGCCGGAATTGGAAATGGTGGCGGCGGCGGGCAGCGGGAAGTTTCTGGTGGTTAAGGTAAACACGGAAGCGCTTCCCGCGCTGGGCCAGAGGTATCAGATTCGCTCGATACCGACGCTGGCGGTTTTTGTTGGGGGGCGGGAAGCGTCGCGCAGTGCCGGGGCGCGTCCTGCCCCCGCCATCGAAACCTTCATCCAGGAGACAATCGGCAAAACTTAAGGAAGAAAACCTACACAGTAAAGCTATGTCTGCAAGACCAATAATTCTGTACCGCCCACCTTTCTGAACGAGATCCGCAGGGCAGGCAGTACAGAATTATCGGCGAAAGCTTAACTGTTCTTCTGTTCGCTGTGCGTGCGCGGGTTCTGGCCGCTCGGCGGCTTGCCGTCGTCGTTGTTGTCGCTGGGGAGACCGGTGCTGCTTTTGCTGGTAGCCTCCGCCGAGCGGCCATGCTTGGCCTGCTGCGGGTCCGTGTGGCCCTGCGTGACACCGGCGCTGACGCCCTCCTGCGGGTCCTGGTCGCCCCAAGTGTGCTGCTGCTTGTCGCGGTCGAAGCCCTTGTCGCTGGAAATAGGCTGGTTCGCCAGATTCTCGTTCGGCTGAGCCTGCTGCTGATCGACCCCCGACGGACGGGCGACCGTTGTGTCCTGCGGCTTCATCTCTTCTCCGACCGGCAGCATTGGCCCTTTATGTGGTTCCGGCATGTTTTCACTACTCCTCGTGGCGCGCGTCTTGTGCGCGCCGATGCAATACGTTACTGTGGGTCTACCCGAAGCCATGTCGGCGCGAAACCGGGGAGCGCCGCCCGAAAAGAGACGAGATGAATTTTAAAGGCGCGATGCGAAGGCTGATTCATCGGGTAAAACGAAGGGCGACAGGAGGACATTCCATGACTATTGCGAACATCGGCTATCAGGACACGCCGTTTCTGCCCGGTGACAGATGGCGCGTCCACGACGGTTCTCGTCCCCAGGCGGCCATCGTTACGCCGGGTGGCGCGCCGGGCGCACCGCCTTCCGACGCCCTGGTGCTATTCGACGGCACGGACCTTTCCCGGTGGCAGTCGCAAAAAGGCGAGCCGTCCGGCTGGATCGTCGAGAACGGCTACATGCAGGTGCCTGCCCATGGGACGCCCGGCGGCGGCGACATTATAACACGCGACGAGTTCGGCGATTGCCAGATTCACCTGGAATGGTGCACGCCCAGCCCGCCGAAGGGCGACAGCCAGGGGCGCGGCAACAGCGGTGTCTTTTTAATGGGACGCTACGAGATTCAGGTGCTGGATACCTATCAGAACCCGACCTACGCCGACGGTCTGGCCGGGGCGATCTACGGCCAGTATCCGCCGCTGGTGAACGCCTGCCGCCCGCCCGGCGAGTGGCAGACCTACGATATTCTTTTTACCGCGCCGCGCTTCAGCGGTGATACGGTGGAATCGCCCGGCTATGTGACGCTGATTCACAACGGCGTCGTGCTCCACAACCACACGGCGCTGCTGGGCGGGACGCGGCATAAAGACGTGGCCCAGTACCGCGCGCATCCGCCTACCGGCCCGCTCAAACTTCAGGATCACGGGAACCCGGTGCGCTTTCGCAACATCTGGGTGCGCCCGCTGAAGGGGTATGACGAGTAGCTGCCCTCGTTCCCGTTTGGCCCTCACCCCCGGCCCCTCTCCCAATTCTGGGAGAGGGGTGCCTGTGGCCTTGCCAACCCCGGCTTCGCGCCATGCCTGGTGTTCCTTGCTCTCGTGCGAAGCCGGGGCTGCTGCCGTGCCAGGCTCCCCTCTCCCAGAATTGGGAGAGGGGCCGGGGGTGAGGGCCGACACAGGAACAAAAATAAAGGTAATAATATACTTGACACATAAAGCAGTGTCAAGGGTCGTGCCTTTAGGTTCCGTCACGTTTTTACTGGTTGCGATGGCTTTTCCAGAGGGTGATTGCTTGCGCCCAGGAAACGGATGCTATCGTTGTAGAGCCGACTATCGTTAGGAGGCAGAAAATCCTGCCCACTGTTCCGGCTGCGGAGAAGAGGGAAAACAACCCGTAGAACGATACAATCGTCCAAAAGACGGCCCCGATTGTAGCCGTGCCCGCGCTCTTTTTTCGTTCGGCTGGTTGGGGATTCATCGCATTTTGCCGTGGGCTTCGCTGTTAAACCTGCGAGGTACGGGGCCGACCGGCACGGCGGCGGGGTTTCGGCTGCTGCTTGGCTTCTGCCTCTGCTATCTGCTCTTTGGTGGCAGAGAACACGCGCCGCGCTGCCTCGACAAACCGCTCAGACGGCGTACCGCGTAAGCCATCCGGTGATTCTTCGTCGGCAGGCCATTGGTCGCAGGGTTTTTGATCTAAGGCGTCCATGCTTGGATTATACACCAAACGGCGGGGAGTATAACGAAGGAAAGCCCCCGGTGGATAATCCACCGGGGGCGCGGCCTTAATACGGCCAGGTGTTTCCACACTGGCATTATGGCCCTCCCCAGCGCGGGGAGGCTTGCTGATTGCAGCCACATCTGTTAAAATAGAGTGCTGAGTTCTATCAAACAGCCCCGCGCTGTCCTCTTCGGCCCGATGTTGATGCATCGGGCCGAAGTCGTTACAGTGGTAATGATACGGTGGAATCGTATACAACTTCATTCAACGGAACTCCTGTATCAGACCCTTCAATACGGACATAATGCGTCCCGCCACGTTCTCCCCAGTAACCAATCACCGTGATCGGGCGATCAACGTCCTGGGCGCGCCATATTGCTGCACCCGTACGTATCTCAAATGGCTTCGTTGCTGGAGGCGGGGAGACCGTACCTGTGATGATTGCATCCTTCATGAGCGTCAGGTACGTTTGCAAGAACTTAAAATCGTTCTCCGTGACTTCGCCGGGCGTCTGAAGGAGTGCTATTCTACCGCCTGTTATTGGTATTGTGAGGGTGCGCGCTTCAGCCGCCGGTGCTGAGGGTGTCATGGTTGCCCTCCCTGCGCCTGGTGGCGGAAAAAAAGAACTAAATACATCTGTGAGGGGCGGGTTCGCTTTATTCGCAACATGGCTGTCTTTCCTCTCGGCTTTATCCGGTTCTTGTTCGGATATTATACCGTTTCCTTCCAGCCTTGCGAACTCATACGTCGCCTTAAAATCTCTGATCAGGATACGAACCGTTTCCTCGTTGTAGTCCCTTTCGATGGTAAGGAATTTGGTCATCTCCGCATCACTCGGAAGGCTCTCAGGCCACTCATCAAGCATGTCGCGGTAGATTTTAGGTTTTAGAGCCGCTTCCTGAAGATAGCCAATTCTATCCTCGTCGTCTTCAGGCAGGAGAAGAATTTTACGGCCAAGTTCCGTTATCTTAACCTTTCGGGCAGGGCCAACCCCCTCTTCGGACAGCAGGCCGTAGCTAATCAGAGCGGCAATTGCCCGTTGTGCAGTACCGCTTCTTTCACTCTTGTAGCCGAGGCTGTCAGTTGCCCCTGTGATGCTGACAGCGTTATACCGGTTGGCTTTGTGAAAAACTTTCAACTTTTCAATCGCTGTTTCGAGGTCGAAGGCAGGGTAGGCAGGGCTTCTACCCGACCGTGCTGCCAGACTTCCGTTAGACTTTTCTGTCATGCCAAATCACCTCCGTCTTCGGCATTATAGCATATCTCCGCATCACGTCAATAGTTTTAGCGAATTTATTGGATTTTATCTCGGATAAATATGATTATTTTAGCTAAACGCATTGCCGCTAAGAGTTCGCTAAAAATAACAAGAAGGTAGGAATATGAGATTCCTACCTTCTTGTGCTCTATGTTCTGAGGCTTTAGTCCGCCCTCGGTCCCCCGCGCAACGGGTCGGGGCTGTTCATACCCTGCGGATTGCCGATTAGTTCCTGGTAGGTGAGCCGCTTTCCGGTAACACCCCGCATGGCCTGTACAAACCTTGCGGCGTCTCCGGCCTTGCGACCCGCGCAGGTATCACCGCCCGCCTTGCGCTGATTGAACCGGAAAGCGGCTTCGTCAAGGTAGCGGAAAAGGTGTTCCGGCTCTACGGAAACATACGTACCTTTCAAGGCACGTTTGACAAGCGACCAGAAATTTTCAAGACTGTTCGTATGCACACGCCCCTCGACATAGGCGATAGCGTGATCTACGAACTCATGGCCGTAGCGGTCGGAAAGTACCCGGTACGCCTTCAATGCGTCGGTGAAGAGTTCGGAGCCTTCTTCGGCGTGTGTGGTGACTAAAGATTCCAACGCCGCCGCGCTGGTGTCGGGGAGGATACCGACGTTGACTTGGCTTGCGGTTTTCTTCTCTTCGCCATTTTCGTCAAGGTAGGTTTCGCCGCGCTGAAGGACACCGGCAACAATGGTTTTGCCGCTGGTGCCGCGCCCGGTGATCTTCTTCTCGCGGGCGTCTTTGTGCATGTACTTAGCCTTGCCGCCGACAAAGGTTTCGTCGGCTTCGAGCGTACCCGCCAGCTTCGTCTTTTCGATGCTGCCGACCTGAAGGGCAAGGCGAAGTCTGCCCAACAAAAACCATGCGCTTTTCTGCGTGATACCAAGATCGCGGGAGACTTCATAAGAGGAGACACCGTTTTTGCAGTTCACCAGCAGCCACATCGCGGTAAACCACTTATCGAGGCCAAGCGGGGAATCTTCAAAGATCGTGCCGACCTTGACGCTGTACTGCTTCTTACACGCAAGGCAGTTGTAAATGCGCCGGGTCTTTACGAACGAGGCGGAATCCATCGCGCCGCAACGGGGGCATACGGGGCCATCGGGCCAGCGTATGGAAACGGCGAACTGGTGACAGGCGTCAAGGTCGGCAAAGTAGCGGATAGCCTCTTGCAGAGTTTCCGGTACTGCGTTCAACCCCCCGCCGTGGTCGGTGCGTGTATCCATGCTTTATTGTAACAAATAAAGCCGTATGTGTCAAGTATATTATTACCAAAATAAAGGCTTGTCCACCCCGGCCCGCCATGTTATAATCATGTCCAAAGCCACCAGTGATCCGTCGTTGAAGAACGCGCCACCGAAACAACAGCCCCTGATTTCCCCGGCGAACGCGCACCGTCCACGGCACTGCAAGGCACACAAGGAGAACGCCATCGTGAAAGCATCACTACTTGGCAGCGCGCTGACCGCTGCCGCCCTCACCGTCGCCCTGACCACCGCTGCCGCGCCCGCCCACGCCCAGATCATCTTCACCCGGATCGTTGACACCAGCGGCCCTTTCAGCGGATTCAGCGCTCCTTCCCTCAACGACAGCGGCCTCGTCGCTTTCTTTGCCAACCGCGACGCCGGAGGCAGCGGCATCTACACCGGCAATGGCGGAGCCACCACCACCATCGCCGACACCGATAGCCCCACCTTCAGCAGCTTCGGCAACGCCCCTTCCCTCAACGACAGCGGCATCGTCGCTTTCTCGGCTTCCCGAGACGCCGGAGGCAGCGGCGTCTACACTGGCAATGGCGGAGTCACCACCACCATCGCCGACAGTGACAGCCCCACCTTTAACTTCTTCCGCGCTCCCACTTCCATCAACGACAGCGGCACCGTCGCCTTCGCGGCTGTCCGAGACGCCGGAGGAGAGGGAATCTACACCGGCAATGGCGGAGCCACCACCACCATCGCTGACAGTGACAGCCCAACCTTCGGCAGCTTCAGCGGTACCATTTCCATCAACAACCTGGGCACCGTCGCTTTCTTTGCTAATCGCGACGCTGGAGGCACCGGCATCTACATCGGCAGCGGCGGAGCCACCACCACCATCGCCGATTCCGACAGCCCCACCTTCAACGGCTTCGGCGACGCCCCTTCCCTCAACGACAGCGGCCTCGTCGCCTTCCTTGCCACGCGCGATGCCGGAGGCAGCGGCATCTACACCGGAAGCGGCAGCATGACGAGCCTCATCGCGGACACCAATGGAGCCTTCAGCGGTTTCGGCAACCCCGCCCTCAACAACCTGGGAACCACCGTCTTCCTTGCTTCCCTCGACGCCGGACGCGGCGGTATCTACTTCGGCCCGGACGCCGTCAACAACAAGATCATCCAGACCGGCGACACCCTCGACGGTTCCACCGTCAGCAGTCTGAACTTCTTCCAGGGCCTCGCCGACGACAGCAACCAGATCGCCTTCGTGGCTTCCCTCGCCGATGGCAGAACCGGCATTTACCGCGCCAGCTTCGTCGTCCCTGAACCCGGCACCCTCGCCCTGCTCGCCCCCGGCCTGCTGCCAATCGCCGTAACCATCGCCCGACGCCGCCGACGCAAATAACCCGGTACTATCGCCTCCTTGCCTTTGGCTATGCGCGAAGCCGGGGTTGTCCCCGTGGCAGGCACCCCTCTCCCACCGCGAAGCGGAAAATTGGGAGAGGGGCCGGGGGTGAGGGCTAAAACAGCGTCCTCGGCGGCTCTTTTTTCGCCTCGATTACCTTTTTGCGGGCGGCCTCGATGTCGGCGATCAGCGAGGCGCGGGCGGCGTCGTAGGCTTCGCCCTGCTGGCGCAGGATATAGGCGGGGTGCAGCCCGGCGATGGCATAGTGGGCGTATTTGCTGTCGAAAAACTGGCCCCGCTCCTGCATCATCCGGAACCCCTTTTTGATGATGGCATTCGCCGCCGGGGAGCCGAGGCACAGTATCACCAGTGGCTGAATGACCGAAAGGGTCGGCTCCAGCCACAGGGACAGACAGGTACTGGCTTCGTCCGTGCGCGGGGGGCGGTTCTTCAGGCGTCCGCCTTCTTCCAGAGTAGGGCGGCAGCGCACGACGTTGGTGATAAAAATGTGGCGGCGCAAAATGCCGCATTCGCGCAGGCACTCGTCCAGGAGCTGTCCGGCCCGCCCGACGAAGGGCCGGCCCGTCCGATCTTCAGTCTCGCCTGGCCCCTCGCCGACCAGCACCAGCGGTGAGTTGGGGTTTCCCTCGCCGAAGACGACGTTGGTGCGGCTTTCGCACAGATCGCAGGCAACGCAGACGGATGCTTTTTCCGCAAGCGCCGCAATCTCCCGCTCCTTGTCGCTGCTCCCGTCGGCCATCTTTTCCTATAACTCCCGATCCTGGGGCGTGATGCCGCGCCGCGCAAGCGCCTCGGTCAGCTTCGCGTATACGTCAGGAAGGCTTTCCGGCATCACTTTGACGTCGCCGACAACGGGCATAAAGTTGGTGTCGCCGTTCCACCGGGGGACGACATGCAGGTGCAGGTGGTCCGCGATGCCCGCCCCGGCTGCCGCGCCCAGGTTCATGCCGATATTGTACCCGTCGGGATGCGACACGTCCCCGAGCGCCTCGGTCATCAGCGAGGCAAGCCGGAGCATTTCGGCATTCTCTTCGGGATTCAGGTCGGGCAGGCGCGCAGCGTGGCGATACGGGACGACCATCAGGTGGCCGTTGTTGTATGGGAACGCGTTCAGGATCACAAAACAGGCGCGACCCCGGTGGACAATCAGGCTGGCCGTATCCTCGTTGCGGGCGGGAAGGGCGCAGAAGATGCAGCCCGCAGGCTTTTCCTGTTCCGAAGGCTCGATATACGCCATGCGCCACGGTGCCCATAACCGTTCCATCCGTTCCTCCCCTGCCGCGCCGAAAAAAGATGCCTCCGCCGCAAAATTATACCCGCATCCCCCTGTTCGCAGGCGCTATGATTGCTTGACAAAGCTCGGGCGGTATGCTATCCTTACCCCGATTTAGGCTCGGGCTTTGCGGGCCGTATCTTAAATAAACATGCGCTACTTTCCGTGAAGAAGAAGCAGAAGCAGAAGAAGCCACGGAACACAAGGGGGATAGTTGTTATGGTATTGCCACGGTGGACAAAGGGCACAGTCGCCCGCGTATCCCTGCCCGCGTCGCTGGCACTGGCGGCGTCGCTGGGCGCGGTTTCCGCGCAGGCCGCCGCTCCTGGACCGGACCTTCGCATCCTCAGCCCGCGTCCCGACGGCACGCTGGGAGCGAACTCCTTCAATATCGATGTCACGTACCGGAGCCGTTCCCAGGCGGGCGTCGTCGCGGCGGAGATCTGGGTGGACGGGGTACGCTGGCATCGGCGCAACATCAAGACCCAGCAGAGCGGCAGGCTGTCCATCGCCCTTGATGCGTCCACACTGACCGAAGGAACGCACAAGGTTACGGTGACGGTGTTCACGGCGGACGGCGCATCGTCCACCCGGTCCATCGATATTCAGGTCGGCGGCAGCCAGAGCGCGCAGCCGGACGCATTCGGCGGGCCGGAAGTCACCTTCCGCAACCCGGCTGTCGGCGCGAAAGTTTCCGGTACAGTCGAACTCAACGTCGAGGCCCAGGACCGCACCGGCGCGAACCCCTATGTCACCTTCTTTGTGGACAAAGAGTTCAAGACGCTCAAAAACTATCCCCCGTACACCTTTAACTGGGATACCACCACGGTACCGAACGGCCCGCACACGATTGAAGCGATGGCCTATGTCGAGTCCAGCAAAACCACCACGACGCGCCGCGTCCAGGTGGTTGTGGACAACCCCGGCGGCAACACCGTGCGGCAGACCGACATCCCCGACCTGTCCCTGGCGGCCTCTCCGAAGACCCCCAGAAGCGCCGCCCCGCCGATCAGCATCCCGCTTCCCAAGCCGGTAGGGGCATCGTCCGTGGTGCCGAAGTCGGGCCGTATCAGCCGCCCGACGCTGAACCGCCCCGCCCCGCCCCGCTTCGCCTCCCCCCGGAAGTCTGCCCCGCGCGCTTCCGCGCCGACGTCGTCCCCCATTCCCACTGCGCTGGGCGCACGCTGGATTACCTCGGCGGTCGAAGCTGCTCTTGATGTGCGCCTGGCCGTGCCCGGCGGCGGCAGCGGCAGCGGCGGCAGCATTGCGGCTCCGACCGCGCCCAGAACGGCCCGCGTTTCCAGAACCGTGGTGCCTCCGGTTCTCAAAACGACTTCGCCGGTCGTGAAAACAACGCCGACGGTGAAGCCCGTGGCAACGGCGGCGGCGGCCAGAACCAACCTGGCGGCGCGGCAGCAGCAGCGGCCCACGCCGAAAGTAACCGCCAGCCTGCCCACGCCCGGCGCAGCCGCAGCCCGGCGGGTGACGTCCGCTACTGCTTCAACGAAGGTTTCACGGGCGACACCGCGCCCCGCCGTGCGTCCGGCACGCCGGTTCCCGTCGATGGCGGGTCTTCCCGACGGTGCGCTCCAGATCGCCTTCAACGGTCAGCAGGTAGCCTTCGATGTGCAGCCGCGCGTGGAAGCCGGAATGCCGCTCGCGCCGTTCCGCCAGTTGTTCGAACACAGCGGTGGTAAGGTGACGTGGGTGCCGGAGACACGAGTGGTGCGCGCGGTGAACGCCGAGCGCGAGGTGGTGATTAACGTGGGCAAGAGCAACGCCCGCATCAATAACCAGAACGTGTCGCTGGAGCGGCCCGCCTTTATCGAGTCCGGGCGCACCATCGTCCCCATCTCGTTCGTCGGCAAGGCGCTGAACGTGGACATTCAGTACGATCCGGCCACGGGTCGTCTGCAAATCACCAGCAAGAAGTAACGGCTGCTATGATGTGAAAAGGCCGGACTTCGGTTAAGGCGTGTTTACCGCCCCCGAAGTCCGGCCTTTTTGCCCTCTCTCGGGCAGGGGTGAGGGGGGGCTATTTGGCGGCGGGTGCCGATTCCGTTTTGGCAGGCTCTGTTTTCGCAGGCGCAGGTGCCGACTCGGACGCCGCGGTTGTCTCTGTTTTGGGAGCATCCGTTTTAGCTTCCGTCTTCGCTGGCTCGGCCCCGTTTTCTTTGGGAGCGGATGCGCGGGCGTAATCGTTGATATAGAAACCGGAACCCTTGAACTGGATGCCCACCGGGTAGATCATCTTTTTGACCGCGCTGCCGCACTGCTCACAGTCGGTAATGGCCGGGTCGGTTATCTTTTGAAAGACCTCGAACTGGTGGCCGCATGCCTTGCACTGGTATCCATAGGTCGGCATAGACTTGATAACACCTCGCTAAAGTAATTGAATTCTCGTTCGCATTTTACCACGAAATGAACCACGACACACAACCTCAGAACCTATCTTCCGGCCTGCCCACCACGGAACTGCCGAACCCGCTCACCGAGGGGCTGGACCGGCTGCCGACGGAAGAGATGCTTGCCCGCATCAATGACGAAGACGCCCGCGTTGCAGATGCCGTGCGCAGGGAGCTTCCCGCTATTGCCCGGGCGGTGGACGAGATCGCGGCCCGATTCGCGCGCGGCGGACGGCTTTTGTATGTCGGCGCAGGCACTTCGGGGCGGCTTGGCTGTCTGGATGCTGCGGAATGCCTGCCGACCTTTGGCGTGCCGCCGGAAATGGTGTTCGGCATTATCGCGGGCGGTGAAATCGCGCTGACACGCGCTGTCGAGGGGGCGGAGGACGATGCCGCCGCCGGGCGCGCGGCCATTGAAGCCGCGAACGTCGGGCCGGACGATACGGTCGTCGGTATCTCGGCGTCAGGGGGCGCTCCCTATGTCCGTGCGGCCATCGCGGCGGCCAGAGAGCGCGGCGCACGCACCGTCGGCGTCGCCTGCACACCCGACCCCCCGGTGGCGCGCGACGCCGAGATCGGCCTCGTTCGCGTCACCGGCCCCGAAGTGATGACCGGGTCTACGCGCCTGAAGGCGGGCACGGCGCATAAGCTGGTGCTGTAC
>JAUJOK010000043.1 GCA_030447685.1 Armatimonadaceae bacterium | reverse complement strand
CCGGTTCAGGAGAGGGCGTTTCGTTCATAATCTTCGCGTTCCCTGCGCGTAGCAAGACGCGCACAAGGCGGACGCCATTGGGGCGTTCGATGAAACTAACCAACAACAGCCGGTTCTGCTCAGAGTGGCCGATGATGATCTCGCAAGGCTCATCGCCGGAATGCTCCTCGTCATCGAAGATAACGGCGAGCGGATTATCAAAAACCGTCTTGGCTTCCTCAAAACGGACGCCGTGTTTCGTCATATTGGCTGCCGCTTTGTCTTCATCCCACTCAAAATCCATCCACTCAATTATATCCGACCTTCCTACGCAACTACTTCAGGTACTCTCATTCACCGCCCGCGCCCTTCCGTCTGACACATGGCCGCCAGAGTATAGAGAGTAACAGGAGCTAAACAAAATATGAAACTGACACCACAAGAGAATGAATTGGCTACCCACATCGGCTTTGATGAAAAGGTGCTGGTTCTGGTGAAACAGATAACAAAAGTGCCTATCGAGCAAATGTATGGCTATGACGATGAGGGCAAAACGCAGCCGGTGAATGCTTTCGTCGTCTCCGCAGAGCATAAGCATTCCGAGAGAATCCTCCTGGCCCTGCGCGAAAAGCTGCGTTCCCTGGGCTGCCTCGCCTTCTGCATAGACCATACCTCTAATTTTGAGAACCGACCAGATAAGATCGCAGTCCTCAATACGACAGATGAAATGCAGGTTCTGCGCCTTCTCAATACCAACGCCTGCAACTATGAAATGGAAAATGAGGACATTATTGCACGAATGCAAGAGTGGGCGGGTCGCTTCTCCTACGAAATTCTCGGTGCTGAATATGATTCCATAGAAATGCTGTTCCACACGCTCCCGGACGATATGAATGCCTTCGCCCGTGAACTCTACGACTTCTGCCCCGACCTGCTCGATCAAGGCTACGCCGTTATGCTTGAGGAAGCCCTTGACGGGCTGCCCCCAGAGCAGCAGGAGCGCATTCAGCGTTCGCTGGATGAAGAACCGGAGAGAGAAGACAAAATAGAGCGGGCCGCGCTGCGCCTGCTGGCGGACGACATAGAACAAACCCGCCGCCTTACCCTCTGGTGGGACTGATGGCGACTTCGCAGGACGCCCCTGCCGATGTGTCGAACAGAAAGACCATGACGCCAACACTTCCTGACGACATCCACGCCGCCGCCGAGCGTGCCCGCGTTCTGCGCGACGAACTCCAAAGGCATAATATCGCCTACTACGTGCATGATGCGCCCACGGTCAGCGATGCCGAATACGACGCGCTGATGAACGAGTTGGTCGCGCTGGAGACGAAGTTCCCGGAACTGGTCTCGCCGGATTCGCCGACGCAGCGGGTGGGGGCGGCCCCGGTTTCGGCCTTTGGCAGTATCACCCATAAAAGACCGATGCTGTCGCTCGGTAACGCCTTTTCCGACGAGGATTTGCGCAGCTTCGACACGCGCGCCAAGCGGGCGCTGGGAATGGATCTGGCCGCGCCCGTCGACTATATCTGTGAACTGAAGATGGACGGGCTGGCGGTTTCGCTGACCTACGAGAATGGCGTCTTCACGCAGGGCGCGACGCGCGGCGACGGCACGACCGGCGAGGACATCACCCAGAACCTGCGTACCCTCAAGTCGCTTCCCCTGCGCCTTCATGGGGACAAATGCCCCGCCCTGATAGAGATACGCGGCGAGGTGTTTTTGACGCACCAGGAGTTTGCGCGCATCAACGCTGAGCGCGAAAAATCGGGTGAGCCGACTTTCGCGAACCCGCGCAACGCCGCCGCCGGTTCGCTGCGCCAGTTAGACCCGCGTATCACCGCCGGGCGTCGCCTGCAAATCTACCTGTACGGCATCGGCGAGACGCAGGGCTACCGGCCCGACACGCAGGCCGGGCTGCTGGACCAGTACCGCGCCTGGGGCCTGCCGACCAACCCGTTCCGTCAGCTTTGCGCGAATATCGAGGAAGTGATTGCTTTCGTCGGCGAATGGCAGGACAAGAAGAACGCGATTGATTACGATATGGACGGTGTGGTCGTCAAGGTGAACGACATCCGCCTTCAGGAGGAGTTGGGCCAGGTCGCCCGCGCGCCGCGCTGGGCAATCGCTTATAAGTATCCGGCGCTTCAGGTGCAGACAAAGGTAGAGGATATTGTGGTGCAGGTGGGGCGCACCGGCTCGCTGACACCGCTGGCATGGCTCGCGTCCGTGGCGGTCGGCGGCGTCAAGGTCAGCCGTGCCACACTGCACAATCAGGACGAGATCGAGCGTAAAGACATCCGCATCGGCGATACGGTCGTTATCCAGCGCGCGGGCGAGGTCATCCCGGAGGTTGTGCGCGTCGTCCTCGAAGCCCGCCCCGAAGGCACTGTTCCCTACCGCCTGCCGGATACCTGCCCGTCCTGCGGCACGCCGGTCGTCCGTCCCGAAGGTGAGGCCGTCACCCGCTGCCCGAACGTAGCCGGATGCCCCGCGCAGTTACAGACGCGCTTCGAGCACTTCGTCTCCCGCAATGCGCTGGACATCGCCGGTCTGGGCGAACGCCACATCGCGCAGCTAATTGCCGCCGGGCTGGTCAAAGACCCCGCCGACCTGTTTTTCCTGAAAAAAGACGACCTGCTGCCCCTGGAGCGTATGGGCGACAAGTTGGCCGACAATATCCTGAATGCCATCGAAAAAAGCAAAAAGACGACGCTTTCGCGCCTCATCTTCGGCTTCGGCATGCGCCACGTCGGCGAGCGCGCCTCCACCGTCCTCGCCCGCCGCTACCACACTTTGGAAAAGCTGGCCGCCGCAACCGCCGACGAACTGGAAGCCGTGCATGAGATCGGGCGCATCACCGCCGAAAGCGTCGCCGCTTTTTTTGCCCTGCCGGAAACGAAGACGATGCTGGACAAGCTGCACCGAGCCGGTGTCGAAGCCGCCGGGGACGACTCCGCGCCCGTCTCCGACCATTTCGCGGGCAAGACCTTTGTCTTCACGGGCGCGCTCACCCAGCGCACCCGCGAGGAGGCTGAAGCCCTTGTCCGCCGCTTCGGAGGCCGCGCCTCCGGCTCCGTTTCCAAGCAGACCTCCTACCTCGTCGCGGGCGAAAACGCCGGTTCCAAACTCACCAAAGCCCAATCGCTCAATGTTACGGTACTGACGGAAGATGAATTCGCCTCTCTGTTGCCGGACAGCGTATAATCAGTAAGGCAAGAGGTCATCACTTGACTTGACGAGTTAGGAAGAGCACCATGAGCGAAGCAATAAATGAAGATTGGTTGGTATTGCACCGACGTGCGGCGCGTGGAGAAGACTTAACTTCCGAAGAACGCGCAGTCTACGAAGCGGGTTTGACGCGCCGTCATCAGGAGGAAGTTCTTGATAACGACCTCGCTGACCTGGCCGCCGCTCGAATACAGGTGGCCGCGCTGGAAAAAGAGCAATCGGAATTGAAGGCGCAACGGGACTTCTTAAGGTGTGTTCTCAATTGAGCCAGATTATAGCGGCAGCCAAATAGATGCCGAGAGAGATTGCAGGCTGTCTTCTCAAAGCGGGAACAGCGTGCCACGATAGTCCTTGAGCCTGCTGAAGAAGTTCTCGATATGATGGCGCTTCTTGTACAATTCCTTATCGTAGGTCGCCGGATTCTTTCGGTTCCGGCGCGGCGGAATAACTGCCGTCTTGCCCGCTTTGGCGAGTACTGCCCGCACTCTCCTGTCGGCATCATAGCCTTTGTCACCGATCAGTACGTCGGCGGCAATCGTTTCTGCCAGAGCCTCAAAGCCGATCAGGTCGCTGACCTGCCCCGGCGTGAGCATCCAGTGCGGTCGGTCTGCCTTGTGCGTCGCAGACAGCTGCCAGATCTTGCTGGTCCGTCCGCCTCTGCTTCTGCCGAGACACTGGCGTTTTTTAGACGAGATGACTGGCTCGCCTGCCCCTTTTTACGTGCGCCTGCCGCGCTGCGGTGTGCCCGAACGATGGTGGAATCGATCATCGCGTACTCGTTGTCGGCTTCCTTGGCCAGTTGTGCGAACACCCCTTCTGCCAGATGCCCTGCTGGCTCCAGCGGTTAAAACGCACGTACACGCGATGCCAGTTCTGTCACGGCTTGCCGTGACGCTTTACCAACGCGGCGGCAAATCGCGCCACGGGATGCCTGCCCCGGAACCGGTACAGAACCGCTTCTACGAATAGACGGTTGTCCTTAGCGGTGACACCAACGTGACTGACGCCCCAGGAGGAAGTTCTTGATAACGACTTCGCTGATCTGAGCGCCGCACGAACACAGGTGGCCGCACTGGAAAAAGAGCAATCGGAATTGAAGGCGCAAAGGGACTTTTTAGAGACACAGATAAGTTCCCTTGAAGCAGCGTTAAGCGAACGCACGCGCGAAGCGTTAGGCGTGGCGGGTGCAAAAGGCTAAATCCGGTGGCGCACCCCAAGCACGAGTCCGTGCGGCGGCGTTATGACTATCGCTGTGGCTACTGCGGCGTATCCGAGGCAGACACAGGCGGGGAACTGACGGTCGATCACTATCAGCCCGTTTCAGCAGGCGGCAGCGATGAAGATAACAACCTCGTCTATGCGTGCATTCGCTGCAATCTCTACAAGGGCGACTTCTTCCCTGACGCTCTGGATCGAGCGCACGGGCGTCGAGTGCTCCAGCCACTTCATGATGATATTCCCGTACATATTCACGAAAACGCGGAGACCCAGCATCTGGAACCCCGCTCAGAGACGGGTCGCTTTCACATTGCTTTGTTGCAGTTGAACCGCCCCGCCCTGGTGGAACACCGTTTGCGGCGACGGCTTTCCGCGCTGCTCGCGGCCAAGCAGCAATTGATGGAAGCAGAGAACGCACAACTTCACCAGATTATCGCCGCTCAGGAAGCCTATGTTTCCTTGCTTCAGCGGATGCTCGGTATTCCTCCCGAAGATACCTCTTAACCCGTGCTACAATGGGTGTATGCTGACCAAGCGCATTATTCCCTGCCTGGATGTGATGGAGGGGCGGGTTGTCAAAGGTGTCAATTTCCTGGGGCTGCGCGATGCGGGCGATCCCGTGCAGCTTGCCGCCGCCTATGACCGGCAGGGCGCGGACGAACTGGTGTTTCTCGACATCACCGCATCCCATGAAAAGCGGGGGCTGATCTTCGATCTGGCGGCCCGCGTCGCCGAGGAGGTCTTTATCCCCTTCACCGTCGGCGGCGGCATCAAAACGGTGGATGATTTCCGGCGCATCCTGGCGACGGGCGCGGACAAGGTAAGTATCAACAGCGCCGCGCTTGCCGATCCCGACCTTATTCGCGCTGCCTCGGAGCGATTCGGCGCACAGTGCGTCGTGGTCGCTATCGACCCGAAGCGCACGGGCAACACCCCTTCCGGCTGGGAAGTCCATGTACACGGCGGACGCACCCCGACCGGCGTGGACGCGCTGGAATGGGCGGAGAAGGTATACCGACTGGGCGCGGGCGAGATTCTGCTGACCTCGATGGACGCCGACGGCACGAAGGCGGGCTACGACCTGCCGATGACCCGCGCGGTTGCCGATCTGGTGCCGATTCCGGTTATCGCGTCCGGCGGCGCGGGCACGCCCGATCACCTTGCCGATGCGATGACCGAGGGCGGGGCATCGGCGGCGCTGCTGTCGTCCATCCTCCATTATGGGAACTACACCATCGCGGAGATCAAAAGCCATCTCCAGGCGCGCAACATTCCCATGCGGCTGACGCCGTCCGCGAAGGTGGCCGTATGAAGAAGCGCATCCGCCGACTGCACGAGGCGCAGGAAAAGGGCAGACTGATACGCGTTTACCGACATTTTCACCCGGATTGGAGTGATTACGGCTACGTTGTCGGGCTGAGCGATGAATGGGTGCTCCTGCATGGGATCGATGGCAATTCACTGCACCTGAATGGTTACCAGGCGTACCGCTTGAAGGATATCGTGAAGACCCGCTTTGACAAGTCGTGCGCGGAGCGCGCCCTGCGTTTGCGTGGCGAGCGGGCCGTACGCCAGCCGGACACTCTGCTCGTAGACCTGCCGGGCTTGCTGTCTTCGGCGAATGCCCACTTTCCGCTGGTCAACATCCATCTGGACGAAAGAGAACCCGATTCCTGCTATATCGGGCGTATCGAGAAGATAACGCGAAAGAAGGTACTGCTGCGGGAAATCACCAGCGAAGCCCGATGGAACGATAGCCCGCACCGCTTCCCCCTCAAGCACATTACCTGCGTTGCCTTCGCTTCGGGCTATGAGGAGGCGCTATGGCTGGTGGCGGAGCAGGAACAGCGCCTTGCAGAGGAAAGAGAGCAATGATCGAGTTTCCTATCGACACGATTCGCTTTGATGAAAACGGTCTGGTGCCCGCCGTGGTGCAGGACGCCACGACGCGCGAGGTGCTGATGCTGGGCTTTATGAACCGCGCGGCTTTGCTGCGGACGGCGCAGGAGGGCAAAGTGTGCTTCTGGAGCCGGTCCCGGCAAAAGTTCTGGCTTAAGGGCGAAACGTCCGGCATGTTCCTGATGACGCGCGCCATTCGGGTAAACTGCGAAAACAACTCGCTGCTGGTGCTCGCCGAGCCGGTCGGTCCCACCTGCCACACGGGCCATGAGTCCTGTTATTACCGCGAAGCCGATAGTGGGGAGTGGCGCGAGATAGCTCCCGTGGTGACGCCCGCCGAAGAGTTGTACGCCCGGAAGTAGCAGGAGCAGCAGCAGCCCGACGGTATCGGTCATCACGCTCTGCTGCAGCCAGGCTCAGTTTGTCGATAAGGCGGCAAGCTCTGTTGTGCACACCATCGATAGCCCGGATATGCTATTCTAAGCGTATCATGCTGACAAAGATAATCGGGCCAATCGTCAATTCTTCTCCGGGGCTGAGGCGGATTCTGTGGAAACGATGGTACCAGTTCCTCGCCGGCGGCTACCGGCAGGAGGACTGGACTTTCATGAACTATGGCTTTGCCCCTCGGGATAGTCAGGCACCCCCAATTGACCTGGAACCCGCTGATGAGCCGGACCGCTACTCTATTCAGTTGTATCACCACGTAGCAGCGGGCGCGGTAGACTTGCGCGGGCAGGACGTTTTGGAAATCGGATCGGGGCGGGGCGGCGGATGCTCCTATGTTGCCCGCTATCTGCAGCCCCGCTCCGTGCTGGGTATCGATTTCTCGCCCAACGCCGTGGCGCTCAGCCGCAAGCGCCATGTTGTCCCCGGCCTGAGCTTTCAGCAGGGGGACGCGGAATCGCTGCCCTGCCCGGACAACGCCTTTGATGCGGTGGTCAATGTGGAATCCTCCCACTGCTACGGGTCTATGGAACGCTTTTTGGGGGAGGTCTTCCGCGTCCTGAGGCCGGGCGGTTACTTCTTATGGGCGGACATGCGGCCTCGTGAGGAGCGTGATACGGTGCTTGCGCAGTTCCAAAACGCGGGCCTGGAACTGCGTCAGGAGGAGGACATCACGCCGAACGTGCTTCTCGCGCTCGATGGCGTCAGTGACCGCAAGCGCGAAACCATCAGCCGCTATGTCCCCCGCTATCTGCTGCCCTGGTTCGAGGATTTCGCGGGCGTGCGCGGAACCCGCGTGTATGAGTCCCTGCGGAAGGGCGACGTGCAGTACCGGCGCTGCGCCCTTCAAAAACCGACCGCTGCGCTATGAGCGCGTTTCGCTGCGCCGCCGCGCCAGAAAACGCCGCCGCTTGGCGGGCTTGGAGCGCCACCCTTCGGCGGTAACGAGCGTGCCGTAACACACATCCGCCAGCGGGATAAAAACGTTCAGGTTACGGAGCATGTACTTGTGGTGCAGGCGGTGGTGCTCCCGGAGGAATTGGAACCAGCGGAACCGCTCCACAAAGTGCCCGCGCGGAACGTGCATCAGGTAGTGCGTATACTCGTAGCCCGCGAAGTAGAGCGTGCATCCCAGCGCCGCCCCCCAGAATATCTGCCACCCGGTCAGCCATTGGAAAAGTGCGAAGAACGGCAGGTGAAACAGAAGCATGCCGGGGAATGCATACCAGCGGAGCACGACGCTGGGCGCGCGGCCTTTGGGCCGCACCTGAAAGTTGGCTCCGTGATAAATCTGGTGGTGAACCAGGGTGTGCCCTCGAAAGGCATCGTGCAGGGGGAATCGCTTCACATGCATGATGTGGCGGTGGATAAACCACTCAAAAAAGCTGCAATAGGTGAACAAAACAAAAAAGGCCAGAACCTGGCTGCCGATTTCCATACCGTTTTAGGCTTTCCCATATCCACGCCGCAGTATCGACACGATTATCTTAACAGGCGGACGCAAAGATAAAAGGGCCGGGACAAGCACGTCCCGGCCCTCTACATAGTACCTCAGGTAGTGCCGTACCGACCGGCTGCACGCTAAGAGTTTAATTAATAGCGGCAGTTCCTGGGGCAGAAAGTCGTCCGTGCCCGATCAGCCCTGCTCGTTGAAGAAGACCGGTTTGCCGGTTTTGGCGGACGTGTAGATGGCTTCCAGAATCTCGGAAACCACGCACGCCTGCTCCGGCAGAACCACGGGAGCCTTGTCCTGCGTCACCGCCTCGATCCACAGGCGCGCTTCCCGGTCCGAATCGGTCTCTGACTTGCCCTCGTAAAATGCCACGCCGCCGGATTTCAGCTCCACCTGTGTCTGGTAAAGACGGCTGCGACTCTCGCCGTTGATCCGCAGTCCCCCGACCATGTCCGCCCCGCCTTCGGTGCCGCAAAGGGTGCATTGCGCCTCGCGCACATCCAGGCTGTTCAGCGCCCAGCTTGATTCCAGAACGATGGTCGCCCCGCTCTGCATGGTGATGAAGCCGAACGCGGAGTCCTCGACGGTGAATGTCTTCGGGTCCCACGGCCCCCAGGCGTTCGCGGCATTTTCCCGCTGCGAAAGCTTGTGGTAGGTGTTACCCACCACATACTTGACATCGTAGTTGTCCATCAGCCACAGTGTCAGGTCGAGCGCGTGTGTTCCGATGTCGATCAGCGGGCCGCCGCCCTGCTTCTGTTCGTCCAGGAAAACACCCCAGGTGGGAACCGCGCGCCGCCGGATGGCGTGCGCCTTGGCGAAGTAGATTTCTCCCAGATCGCCACGGCGGCAGGCATCGTACAGGTACTGGCTGTCGTTGCGGTGGCGGCTCTGGTAGCCTATAGTCAGCTTTTTACCGGTGCGCCGGGCGGCTTCCAGCATGCTGCGCGCCTCCGCAGCGGTCTTCGCCATCGGCTTCTCGCACATCACGTGCTTCCCGGCTTCCAGCGCGGCAATCGTGACCGGGGCATGCGAATCGTTGGGCGTACAGACATGGATCACGTCTATTTCGCCGTCCTGAAGCAGTTCCTGGTAGTCTTCGTACACCTTAGCGCCGGAAACGCCGTATTCTTTGGCTGCCTTTTCGGCCTTGTCCCGGATAATGTCGCAGAAAGCGACAATCTCTACATTATCCACTTTGGAAAGGCCCGGCAGGTGCTTGCCGTTGGCAATCCCGCCGCAGCCGATAATTCCCACCCGAACCCCACTGGTCGTACTCGCCACTCGCATATCCTCCCGAATAAAGCGGTCTCTATCAAAGTCCCTGAACTATTTGATGAGCCAATAACGTTTCTCCTGCTATGCCGGATAGATAATCGTAGGGTCATTCAGTTATCAAGCACCCCATCAACTTGAGAGCTTCGGCGGGTCGCGCGGCATAGAAGCGACGAGCCGCCGCCATGTTCCGGTGCCCTGCCAAGCGCCTCAAGCTGATACAGACGTTGCGGATGGCGGCCAGCACCTGCGGCAGATTGCCCGCGCGAACCTGACTTTTATCTTCGCCGAAGGTCACGTCACGAACATAGTGGCTCTTGTTCTCAATGCTCCAATGACCGCGCAACAAAGAAAGCAGGCGGGCAGCATTAGCCTCTGCCGCCCCCAGGCTGGTCATGCCCAGCACACGCTCCTGCTGCACAACACCACTTTTCTTGAAGCGCCGCTCCCGCTGCAAAACAAAGACCTGTCGCACACCGCAAAAACCGGTGAAGCATTCCGGCTCGGCTAAACTGCTGCTGACAACGAGGCGGCGTGTTTCTACACGCCCCCGACTTACCTCCACCGTTTGGGCGCGCGAAAACTCTACCCCAAACAGGTCAGGCGCGGCAAAAAAGCAGGTTAATTTGCGCCGCAGGGTCAGGTGGTTGTCCTTGATCAGCATCAGGAAGTGCCCCCTAAAGCCACCACCTGCGCGGCAATCTGCTTTTGCGTCAGCAGCGCATCCATCGTGACAATGCGTCCCTGAAGTACCAGAGCCGACAGAACACTCTGGGCGGCACCAATCTCGTTGGTCTTGTCGGGCACCCCCTGCTGAAGAAGTGTCAACCCCAGGCCGTGACTGACCGCCGACAGCAGATGGGTTTCCACAGCTCCCTGTCCCCTTGCTGCCACAGAGCGTTTTGCCGTCTAAGCTGAAGGCTTGCTCCCGAGGTAACTGCCGGAGCACACGCTGCGCCCAATCGGTTAGCACGGCTTCCAGCGCGGCTTTGTCCACCCGGCGAAACACGCTGTGCAACGTGCCGACCGAGGGCGTTTTGCCGCTCTGGAAGCCAAGCCTCTGTGCCAACTCGCCGCCGTAGTTCCTGCCCCACTCGGCCATCGCGCCATAAGAACTATAGCCGCACAGCGCGGCCGCGCAGGCCAGACAAAGAATCGCCGCCAGCGAGTAACGCCTGCCATGGCGACTGCGAAAGTCCGGTACCTGTGCCAGTGCCTCAACCAGAGGCGCAATAGAAGAAGATGCTTTGCTCATGCTTCTATTCTAAACCCGCTGTCAAATAACTGAATGACCCTGGATAGATAATCGTTTTTCCGCTGACCTCTCTCTGCCCCTCCCTAAAGGAAAGGGGAAGAGGTCGTATTAGACCCCGCGCAGCGTCACCAGACCGGAGCCGCCCGCCTGCTCGTCCAGAGCCGACTCGACCGGCAGGAAATATTCCACCACCCGGAGCACGGTACGCAGATGCTCCGTTATCTGCGATACGCTCCAGCGGCTTTCGCCCGCCGCCAGGCTGAGGGGCAGCACAAGCTGATCGGCCAGATGCTCCTCGCAGACGACGCTCGTCTCGCAGACGACGCTCGCCTCGCAGACGACGCTCGTCTCGCAGGCCGCGCCGGTATCCCACCAGGCCAGAAACGCATCGCAGGCATCCTCCGCCACCCGCTCCATCGGTTTGCCCTGCTCGCCGATAGCCGAAAACCCTTGCCACTATCGGCCCGTCACACTCGGCCCGCACGAACACCGAAGCCCCGATACCCGGCGAAGGCATCTCCCGCGCTTCGACAGACAGACCCGCCGCGAACGGCTCCAGGCGACGCCGAACCGCCGCCTCGCCGCGCGCGGCCACATCCGGGCGCAGGTTCGATGTGATTATTTCCACACTCAGTGCCGTGAGTTCGCCGCGCCGGGTCAAATCCAGCGGCTGCAATTGCGCGTTTCCGCAATCTCGGCCTCGATCATCCCGCCGCCTTTGGGATAAAATCCGGCGCTGGGGGAAGAAAAAGACGCCTCCACACCGCACCGGCGCAGCAGAACACCGTACACCCGGTCTAGGTACTCCGCCGTGGGAGCGTGCGGAACATGGGTGCCCCCGGTGACGGTCACACGGGAAGCGCCGGGCGCGAGCGCGAGGGGCAGAAGCACGGTTTGCATAACCAGCGCCGTCGCGCCCGCCGTGCCGATGTCGAAACGGTATTCCCCTGGCGCGGGGCAGCCTTTCGGGGAAAAGACCAGGCGCGTGGAGCCTACCGCCGCGCCCTCCAACTGGGCGTCGCACAGCGCGCGGCGGCGCGCACGGAGGCCAGGTGCTGCGGCTGCAGGCCCGGTTTAGAGCGTCCGCGCGCACGCGCGTAATCTCCACCGCTTTGCCGGTCAGCGCCGAAAGCGAAAGGCTGGTACGCAAAAATCTGCCCGCCCCCTTCGCCGTAAGAGCCATCTATCTGAAGCACGTTCGTCACCTTTCTTATCCCACGCCCCTGACTTCCTGTGCTATAATTCGCGGACAGGCCGAACGATTCCCTGTCCCGAAGGAACTCTACGCTATGAAAGTCCTGTTTATCGGCGGAACCGGCATTATCAGCGCCGCCTGCACCCGCCTGGCAATCGAGCGCGGGATCGACCTGTATCTGCTGAATCGCGGCAGCCGCGAAACCGGCGTTCCCGGCGCGCACCATCTTCAGGCCGACATAAAGAATCAGGCAGAGACGGCCCGCGCCCTTTCCGGCCACACGTTCGATGCCGTCGTCAACTTTATAGCCTTTACGCCCGAAGATGTGGAGCGCGATATTGCTCTTTTTCAAAACCGGACGCGGCAGTATCTCTTTATCAGCTCCGCGAGCGTCTACCAGAAGCCATCCACGCACTACCTGATTACGGAAAGCACCCCGCTCGCCAACCCGCTCTGGAAGTATTCGCGCGATAAGATCGCCTGCGAGGAGCGCCTGATGCGCGCCTACCGGGAAGAGGGATTTCCCTTCACCACCGTTCGCCCTTCGCTCACCTACGGCGAAACGATTATTCCCCTCGCCGTTGGCACCTGGAACCGACCCTGGACGATTGTAGACCGTATGCGGCGCGGCGGGAAAGTGATTATTCCCGGAGATGGCAGTTCGCTCTGGACAATAACCCACAATACCGATTTTGCGAAGGGACTGGTCGGGCTTCTGGGCCATCAGCAGGCTATCGGCCATGCGTTTCATATCACCTCCGACGAGGTGCTGACCTGGGATCAGATCTACCAGGCCGTTGCGGACGCCGCCGGGGCGGAGCTGCGTCCCGTTCATATCGCCTCGGATTTTCTGGTCGCCTGCTTCCCGGAGATGGAGGGTGGTCTGCTCGGCGATAAGTCCGTCAGCGTCGTCTTCGACAACACGAAAATCAAGCGGTTCGTCCCCGACTTCGTCGCGACCGTCCCGTTCGCCCAGGGAATCCGTCGCTCGCTCGCCTATCTAAAATCCGACCCGGCGCGCCAGCAGGTCGACGAGGACAGCAACCGCCGCTGGGACGCCGTTATCGAGGCGTATGAGGCAGGCCGGGAGCAGGCCGTACAGCGTCTCCGCACGGCCTAACAAACGACGGAAAGGACACCATGAATAGGGGTTTTATTCAGCAAAGCGCAGTTAAAATTCGGGCTGCACTGCTCGGCATGGCCCTGCTTTGTGGGTACCTTTGTCTGCCCGTGTCTGCCTTTTCACAGGCAGCAGCGGTGCCGCCTGCGTCTGCCGCGCCGGTTATTCGCATCACCATCGATGATTCGGCGGTCCGGCAGTTACTCGCACTGATCGAAGTTAGAGACAGCAGCGACGCCTCCGTGGAAAAGTGGCTGGATTTGCCCGCCAATCAGAATCTTCTCCGGGTCGGGACGCTGGAAGACAACCTGACGCGAGCGCAGCTAAAAGCCAATGCCGTGGCGGTCATCAACGGCACCGCGACCCGAAGCACGCAGCCCGAAGGCGAGATAGGTCGCCTGCTATTGACGCCACCGGGCGACTACCGCCGCCTGCTGGACGACTTAACGGCAACGAAGAATGAGCGGATAAGCTGCATCGCCCGCCGCGTCGCCGCGTTCAGTCCACCCGGCACGGAGGCGGCAGTGACGGTCTATCTGCATCCGGGCGGGAACTGGGACGCCATCAACCACAAGGACAGCATCTATCTCAATATTCACTTCTGGCACGATTACCACAAGCCGGGCTGGGACGGCCTGAACCTGATTATTGCCCATGAGGCGATGCATACCGTGCAAAACCGCGCCTACGGCAACCCGGAAGAGCAGAACGATGCCGACGGGGCGTGGCTGACGGCGCTATCGAAGATACAGCGCGAGGGCACGGCCCGCTACGTGGAGATGGAGACCGACCCCGCCCCCTACGAACCCTACTCCTACGGCTTTCATAACCGCGCGCTTGCCGCCGAAGCGCTGCGCGGCTTCGCGCAGACGCTCGGCCTGCTGGAGCGCCTTTACACCGCCTGTTACCCACGTTTCGATAAGGCTCACTTCGTCGCCGCTTATCGGGAAGGCATCGAAGGCGGTGGCCCCTACTACGCTCTGGGCCACGGCGTCGCCAAAGCTATCGATGAGAAGCTGGGGCGGGCGGCACTTATCGAGACCGTATCACGCGGCCCCAAAGATTTCTTCGCTAAATATCGGGCCTTATGCGCCAAAGACCCGACGCTGCCACCGCTGCCGACAAACGCCGCCGAGCAGATCAGCAGGATGAAGGAAAGACTTTGAGCGAGAAGACGCCTCCCGGCGCTACGGCTCGTAGAAGGTGACGATGCCCTCTTCCCCAGCGCGGCGGCGCATTCGCGCCAGCTTTTCCCCGGTGCGGGGATAGGCGTCGCCTGCCCAGGCTTCGAGAGCGATCAGCAGCTTTTCCAATGCCTCCTGCGTCCCCGAAAGGCGGGGAAGCGCCTTCTGCACGATCTGTAAATCCAGCGCGATAGCGAGATTCGTTTCCGGGCGGCTGTCCAACAGCCCCTGTCCCTCCGCATCAAAGGCATTCGCGACATACATCAGCGCCTCGTCCCGCACCCGATAGCCGAAGTGCATTCCCCGTGTTGCCAGCAGATCGTTCAGCGACGACAGCGCGCCCAGCGCCTGGCCGGGATAGGCGGGGTCGAGCGCGGCAAGCCGCTCCTGAGCATCCCGAACATCCCGCACGCGGGAGCGCAGAAACAGCCGCTGCCGCTCCGGCGGCGCGATTTCCGGCAGCGCGACCCGCCGTGCTCCCATGCCATCCGTCAGGCATCCAAGCCGTACGTCGGTGAACTCCAGCGTGTTTGCCCGATCCAGCACCTTCTTCGAAAAGGGGTGTGTCGCCTCATCCACATTCACCGACCCGGTCAGGAAAAGGTTACGGGGAATCTGTACCATCCGTCCGGCGTGCAGCGGAATCGTCCGGGTCCGCGTCTCCATCGCCGAAAGAACATCGGCGAAGTAGTGCTCCACGCGGGCCAGGTTCATCTCGTCCAGACAAACGAAATAAGCGCGTTCCCCGTTCTCCGGGCGGGCCGCCTCCACAAGCAGGTCCAGGAACGGCGTGGAGACGTATTCGTCCGCAAGGAGGTTGTGATAGCCCAGCAGCGCCGTGCTGTCTGCCCAGTCGGGACGGACGGGAAGCAGCCGATACTGAGCCGAAAGGTTCTCGGTAAGCGCGTCGGCGAACAACTCCGTCAGGCGGGTTTTGCCGGTGCCGGACAGACCCGCCAGGATAACGAACGGCTTGGTTTTGAGGGCGACATAATAATCGCGAACGGTAAGAGCGGGGAAGGTAAAGCCCTGCGCGGCAATACGGCCCTCCACAAGCGCCAGCAGATCGCGCTCGGTCGCCTCAGGCGGGACCGGTACCGGAGCCGTGTACTCACCGGGCGTTTCGCGCACCACAGCAGCAGCAGCGGCAGCGGCTCTGGGGCGACGGGTAGGCATCGTGCGGGCATGCCACAGGATAGCGTTCACCTCCAGGAATGAGGCGACGTTCAGAGCGGCGCGGGCCGCCTCGTACAGCGTGAAATCCGCCAGCAAAGAAAGCGCGGAGGGCGGCGTGTTTTCGGGGGCGGCATAACGTGCGGCGGCAATGCGGCGGGCGGCGCGGCGCTGAGCGCGGGTCGGGCAGAGCACCGCGCCCGTCGCCGGGCTGACCAGAGGGAAACGGTCGGGAAAAGCCGCATACAGCAATTGCGATGCCGTTTGCGCGCCAACGCGCTGCGTTTGAAGAAACCGTGTCAGGCGTTCGGGGAGCGGGTCGGGGCCGTTCAGAAGGTCGTTCAGCGCAGCGGCAAAGGTTTGCGTCAGCAATGTCCGGTTCAGCGCGCGGTTGGCTGAAAGCACGCGGACAAGGCGCAGCAATTGCGCGAGTTTTTCCATAACGCCTTCCGGCTGTGCCGCCCGCAAATCGTTCAGCAGCGTCCGTATCTGCGCCAGCCGCGCTTCCTGCCGCGCCCGCTCCGCCAGGAATTCCAGCGCCTGCTCTCCCTCCTGCCACCAGGCTTTGGCGGCGGCCAGTTGGCGGCGCTGCTGTGGCGTCAGTTCGATTTTTTCCGGGGGTGCGGCGGCGGCAGTCGTCTCCACGGCTTCCTGCTCTCGTGTAAAACAAAAAGCGGTAGCCGTCTTCCGCAAAGGCCATTCGCCTGGAAGATTCGGCTACCGTGTCGTCAAATGCAGTTTTCCAAAAAGGCGCGCCCGGAGGGAATCGAACCCCCGACCTACAGATTAGAAGTCTGCAGCTCTATCCGCTGAGCTACGGGCGCTTAAAGGTGAGCGCATATAGAAGGGTTCTCTGCTATTTGCGCTGAAATTGTTGTTTTGGAAAACCTCTGCGGAGCATCAGCATGCCGATATGTCAAAAGTGCAGCGAGAATTTCCCAAACACGATCACGATTGATGGCCGCAGGCGAAACCTCCAGCGCAGGAGTTTCTGCCTACAGTGCTCCCCATTCGGTCAACACAATACCAAAGATTTATGCAGGCCGCCAGTTGATCCACAGCGGCTCGAGTATTTTATCTGCCCAAATTGCAGACAAACGTTACAGCGGTCAGAGTTTTACTGGCGCAGGGATGAAGCCGCTCGTAATACGTACTGTAAAGCCTGCGCCAATAAGCAAACGGTAGAACGACAGCAGCGGCTTAAAAAGCAAGCCGTCGTGTATAAGGGCGGGCGCTGCAGGAACTGTGGCTACGACCGATATATTGGCAGCTTAGAGTTCCATCACATTGATAACAAGAGCAAGGAACTCGACATTTCCCACAGCCGCCACACTAACTTCGAAAAACTAAAACCCGAATTGGATAAGTGTATTCTATTGTGTGCGAACTGTCACCGAACAAGGAGGAGTATGCTCGGCTTAAGGGTCTGCTTTAGAAACTTGGAGCGGGAGAAGGGAATCGAACCCTCGTCTGGAGCTTGGAAGGCTCTCGCTCTACCATTGAGCTACTCCCGCACGAAATGCTGACCGAATCGGGGCGACAGGATTCGAACCTGCGACCTTCTGTTCCCAAAACAGACGCGCTACCAAGCTGCGCCACGCCCCGCCGCCACAAGGGGATTATACCCCAGCGCCCGCAGAGCGTCAAGGAAAGAGCGCGCGGCGCAGCAGGGGAAGCGCGCCCTGTATCGCTTTCGCCCGGTGTGAACGTGTATTCTTTTCTTCGGCGGAAAGTTCGGCGGCGGTGCGGTCTTCGTCCGGCAGCAGGAAGATAGGATCGTAGCCGAAGCCGCCCGCGCCACGAGGGGCACGGGCGATACGACCTTCAAATTTGCCTTCGGCCTCGCCCAAAATCGTTCCATCCGGCGCGGCGAGAGCGAGCACGCAGACGTAGCGGGCAGTGCGCTCTTCGTCGTCCGGGACGGCCTGCATTTCGGTCAGAGTCCTGGCGATCCACTCACTCGCGCCGGAGCCGGGACCCGCCCAGCGCGCGGAATGGACGCCGGGTCTGCCACCGAGGGCATCGATGCAGATGCCGGAATCATCGGCGAGGGCGTAACAGCCGGTGGCAAGCGCGGCGGCGACGGCCTTGATGCGCGCGTTGTCCGCAAAGGTTTCGCCCGTCTCTTCCGGTTCGGACGCATCGGGGAAGGCGTCCATGCCGACCAGCTCTACGCGAAACTCGCCGAGCAGGGCGCGCATCTCCTCCACCTTGTGCCGGTTGCGCGTCGCGAGAACCAGAACGGGGCGATTTACTGCCGCCGCGCCCGTCACAGCAGGCCCGCGACCGCTTCGCGCTGCTTCGCCAGCAAAACGTCGATGCCGACCTGCGCGACATCCAGGAGGCGATTAAGGCGGGCGCGGTCGTAGGGGACGCCCTCAGCGGTGCCCTGTACCTCGATATATTTGCCCCCGCCGGTCATGATGATATTCATGTCCACGGCGGCGCGTGAATCCTCCTCGTAGCACAGATCGAGCATCTCCTCGCCCGCCACCAGACCGACCGAAACCGCCGCAACGGCCTCGGTAAGCGGCGAGCGTTTCAGCGCCCCGCTCGCACGCAGCTTCGCCACCGCATCAGCCACGGCCACATACGCCCCGGTGATTGAGGCGCAGCGCGTGCCGCCGTCGGCCTGGAGAACATCGCAGTCGATGGTGATGGTGCGCTCCCCTAACTGCTTCATGTCGAACACGGCGCGCAGCGAACGGCCCACCAGGCGCTGTATCTCCATCGTGCGCCCGGCGGGCTTCATAAGCTCGCGCTGATTGCGCTGCTTGCCGGAGCGCGGCAGCATCGCATACTCCGATGTGACCCAGCCGGTTCCCGATCCCTTGAGGAATGGCGGCACCCGGTCTTCCAGCGTCGCCGTGCAGATGACCTTGGTGTCGCCCATCGTGATCAGACATGAGCCTTCGGCGAACTTCATGAAGCCCCGCTCCAACTGGACGGGGCGCAGATCGAGATTACCTCGACCGTCGATACGCGCCATGTGCAGTCAACTCCCTTCCTGAAACAGAAAATTCGAGACGCCAGGCTGCTCCTTGCGGCGCTTGAAAAGATCGCGGGCGTCCGGCTCCGGGTTCTCGTCCGCGTGGCATAAGGCGGCCAGGAGTTTTACGTCCTCATTCCAGCCGGTACCGTCGAAAAACTGAAGCCCCTTGTGATCCCGTACCTTGTACAGCGCCTTTTCCGTGTAGCCGGTGCCCAGGTACACGTATTCCAGTCCCTGCCTTTTTGCCCAATGCAGTGTTTCCCACATCATCCATTTGCCAAGCGAATATGGCTGAAGATATGCGGTATCGAAAAACGAGAACCAGTAGTGCAGCGTGTTTTGCTCCATCGCCGCGAACACATACCCCACGGGCGTTTCACCGACGCGGAAAACGAGTACATGCGTCAGCGTTTCGCGGCTCCAAATATAGCGCAGACGCTCGTCGTCCATGCTTCCCCCACTGAAGCGGGAATCGGCATAGGTGCGGCAGAACGCGCGGAAGGCGGGCTGTTCTCCATCGAAGTCCCGCCTGGGAACCGCTTCAAGCGTCACGCCGAGCGGCGCGATCTTGCGGGCGACACGCCGGTTCTCCGAGGTATCTTCAAACCGGCTCAGGTCAACGCGCAGGCTGCGCGCCAGATAAAAGACCTCTTCCTTGAGCGTGGTATCGCCGGAGTAGGGGAGAAACCCGCGCGCATAAATTTCAGGCAGCTCCGCCTGGCTTTCCTTGACGCAATACACGGCATAGGAGAAGGTGTAGGTCGCATAGTCGGCGCGGGCCTCGGAAAAGAAGATTCTCATCTGCGCCGCCTCTTATGCCGCCGGATACCGGGCTTCCACGCTCTGGATAACCGGACCGATGACGCCGCCCATCCCGCCCGATGTCATCAGCAGGACCACGTCTCCCGGTTTCAGCGCGCCGCTCAGATACGCCACGATCTCGTCGGCGTCCCGCACCGCGCGCACAGCCGAAGTCTCGTTTCCGGCCTCGATGGCCGCTATTATCTCCTCGTGGCTGAGTTCCTGCTCCGAGGAAAGGCCGCGCAGTTCCGGCGGGCTGAAGACAAGCACCTCGTCAGCGTCCGCGAACATGCCGGGATACCATTCCCGCGCCTTTTTCGAGCGGAAGCTGAACGTATGCGGCTGGAACACGGCGAAAAGACGCGCAGCCGGGTAACGCTCGCGCAGGGCGCGCAGCGCCGCCACCGCTTTCGGCCCGGAACTGGACAGGTCCTCGTAGACCGGAACGCTTGAATGGCGCGTTTTGAGTTCCATACGGCGGCGCAGGCCCCGGAAGCTTCGTACCGCGTCGGCGATCTGCTCCGGCGTCACCAATCCGAGTTCGCAAAGCGCAGCCGCCGCGCCCAGGATGTTCTGGACATTGTGCCGCCCCAGAAGTTCCGTATCCAGTTCAAAGGGCGCGGCAGCGCTGCCGCTGCCGTTCGCCGCATGCACGGTAAACTTCGTGCGCGCGCCTTCAAAGGCAAGGGCATCTACCGTGTAGTCCGCCGTTCGCAATGGCTGCTGCTGCGGCTGCTGCCGCTCCGTGGAATAGGTGACGACACGGCAGGCCGCTTCCCGCATCACGTCCTCTACATGCTTGCCGTCCACGCAGGCCACAAGAAGCCCATCAGGCGGAAGAAGGCGCACCAGACGCCGGTACGGCTCCACATAGGCCGCCTCATCGCGAAACTCGTTGAAGTGGTCGTACTCACACGAGGTCAGCACAACGACGCGCGGCTGATAATAAAGAAACTTGGAGGTGGAATCCCAGTTGGCGCTCGGGTACTCATCGCCTTCGAGTATAAACAGGTCGCCGCTTCCCGCCTGGGAGCTGAACGGAAAATTGAGCGGTATCGCGCCGATGAAGTAGCCGGGGTCGAGACCGTTATCCGCCAGTATCCAGGCCAGCAGAGCGGTGGTGGTGGACTTGCCGTAGCTCCCGGCGACGACGAGGTTGCGGGAGGCGAGCGTCAGGTCGTGAAGGACTTCGGGAAAAGATTGAATAACCGCCGCGCCCCGGTCACGGAGCGCGAACGCGGCGCGTACTTCATCGTTCGTTTCGGGGGTGAGCTTGGCGTGCTTGCCGATGACGATTGTATCCACGTCGTGGTAGGGTTTTTGCAGGTTCATCGTTCGTTTCGATGATTGGCGAATATTGCCGATGACGATGACCGGAGGATAAAAGCCGTGCATCGCTGACCGGAGGATAAAAGCCGTCATCGGAGCCGGAAACGTTCCATCCCCGGTCGCGCAGCAGTTTGGCCACCGCGCTCATGCCCGCGCCGCAGATTCCGATAAAATGGACGTTCCGCCCCTTTGAAACGGCGGTTTCGGTCACTGCTCCTCGCCCTGAGCCGTCATCGCCGTATCTTCGCCGACGGGCATCGGACCCGACCAGTCGATATGCCCGCCCAGCGACTCGATAGGCTTGCCCTCGACAACGACCTGCACCTGCTTCACCTGGGGAAACTGCGCCATCGTTTTCATCAGGGCGTCCAGAACCAGTCCCTCCCCGGTACTGCCGCCGTTAAAGTTGCCGCCATCGGCAGGACCGGCGAACGCCCGGTTAAAGTCGATCCGTGCGATACCCTTGGTGACTTTGACCGAGTTGACACGCGTTGCCGTCGGCAGCGGCGATGCTTTGTCCTGGGCCATCGCATTCAGCGCGAAGGCCATCGGCTCCTGTCCGGGAGGAAGCGGGACGGTGGCCTCGACCAGACGCGGCTCCGTTTTCTCGTCGCCGGGGTCTTCGCGATAGATAGTCACGGTCGCCGCTGTCGGTGTTGTCTTCGGCAGCGTCGTCGGTGGGGGTTGCTGCTGCTCCGGCTGCGGCGCGACACGGTCCGGCGGAGTCACCACCAGCGGCGGCTGCGCGGGTTCCGGCGCTTCGCGCGTAAAGAAATAAATACCCACCGCCACCAGGGCAGCCAGCGCGGCGGCTCCCGCCGCCACTCGCGTGTCTTTCTTCACGACTTCCTCAATCTATTCTGGACTCGCCCGAAACAGCGGCAGACCCGTTGCTCGACACGCCGATAACTGAGACCGGCATTATCCTGCCCGTTTCCAATCCGGCACGCCGCCCGCCGCCTTCGATATAGTCACGCAGACCTTCGGCAATGGCCCCGGCGATACGGCGCTGCATGGCAGGCTGCGCCAGCCGGGAAACATCGCTCGCATTGGTCATGTAGCCGGTCTCGACCAGTACGGCGGGCATCTTCGCCCCGCGCAGAACGGCAAAGCCGCTGCGACGCGCTACGACCAGATCGGAACGGATACCTTTGGTCGGTATCCCTCCCATCTCCCCGAACCGCCCGGCAATCGTCATTGCCAGCGCGCGGCTGGACGGATACTGCCGATGAAAATAGACTGTGGAGCCACGTATCGCCCGATTACTGAGGGCATCGCAATGGACGGAGATGAAGAAATCCGCCCCGGCGCGGTTGGCGATGCGGGGTCGTTCTTCAAGGGGAATCTTAATGTCGTCGGTGCGCGTCATGATGACATTAGCGCCCGCATCACGCAGCTTGTCCCGCAGGGCAAAAGAAATAGCCAGAGCGATATTTTTCTCCCGCTGCCCGCCGACGCCATACGCGCCGGGGTCCGTGCCCCCATGACCAGCATCCACGGTTATGGTCTTTCCGGCCAGGGTACCGCCCGCCCCACGCGGCAGTGTCACATCGATCACCAGCCCGGTGGCGGAACCTCGACTTTGCGGCTCGATGGAATAGACAACGACCCGATCCAGATCGAGCAGCAGGCGCGCGTTGGTACCGTCATAGGGCGAAACGCGAACGGCGCGGAAAAGCGGGTGGTCGGCCCCGGCCAGATTTTCGCGCACCTCGTCCCCAAGAGTCACATTGCGCAGGTCCAGCGTCAGCCGATCTCTGGTCGATTCCACGACCCGGTATTCCGGCACACGGCTGGCTTCGATATAGATTCGCGCCCGATTATCACCGGTGGAGCGCACGGAAATAGCGCGCACCGAAACCGGCGGAGGCGGCAGTTTTACCGCAGGGACAGCCGGGGCAGGAAACGACGGGCGGGTATCGGTGCGGGGCGGAATCTGTATGACCACCGAGGGCTGAGACGAAACTTGCGATGTGGGCAGCGGGTTCAATGTCAGCCGGGTGGAGGGCTGCTGAAGCGGCTGCGAAAGCGCGAACGGCTCCCTCAGGTCCAGCACGATGCGCGCAATGTTGGCGTCCAATTGCCCCGTGCGCGCCGAGGCGATATTAGGCAGCGACAGCGGCAGCGTTCGCGGAAGATTACCCCGCTCCGCGCCGGGAATGTCCACAATTATTTTGGCCGGGGCGTTTCCCGTCGCCCGAACGGGGGTGACGCGGGCTGAGATCGGAAGCGTCGCCCGAATGAGCAGTTGTCCCCCCAGCATATCCACCGACGTGAGAACGGCGCGGATGTGAACCGTGCCGGTGGACTGCTCCCACTCGCACTTGGCCCCCAGGTTCTGCATCACTTCGATCAGCGGTACGTAGATGAGGCCCGTCGGCGAGCGGCGCGTCCGCACCGTCGTCATTCGCGCATCGGGGCTGACGACCGTGGCGGTGCCATTGCGGCTGTCCAGGCGGTAGCTCATGCCGAAATTGAACAGTGATTCGACCGCAATCAGAAGGATGTTGTCGCTGGGATCACGGTACGGGGCGAGCGCGGGAGCAGGGAAGGAAATATAGCGACCGGCGAAAACGACGCGGGGCGTACCGGGAACGACCGGAGCGACGGGCAGCGTTCCACTGCCTGCGAAGGGAGGCGCACCCAGCACGGGTGAGACCGATCCAATTCCGGTGATAACGGCGAACACGAGAGGCAGGAGCATCCTGCGGCTGAGAAAGCGCATGCGTTTCTGGGACCTTTCCCGCGCCCACCTCAGGGGCGGCGCTGTGGTGGTCGTCTTTGGCGACGGCGAATACCGGGTTGCGTGGAAGCGCCCGGTTTCGGTGTGACCGAGCGCTTCGCGGTGCCGCGCGATAACAAGCGGTATAAAACTGGTGGAGGCGGGGAGACTCGAACTCCCGTCCGAAGCCAGGGAAGAACAAGCGTCTACGAGCGTAGCCTGCGTTTTAAATGTCCCGCTCTCCACGCCCGCAGGCGGGCTTACGAGAACGGTGAGCGTGTACTGTTTCCCCCGGCGCTACATGCCTTGCGCCGATAGGTAGCGGATGTTAGGTTATGCCGAAACCGGTCCACTCCGCCAGTACCGATTCCGACAGTCTTAACTAATTAAAGTTAAGCGAACGCAGGGGTGTTAACCCGAGCGGTTGCGAAGTTGTTGTTCGCGTTTGTTTTTTTGCCGCTTTTTACGAGGCCAGCGGCGCCTCGGCTCGCAACTTGTCCCGTCTGTGCCCCGTCAACTCCAATCGCCCCCAGGACACCGGCCAAACAACCGATAGTTATTATCGGTGCTTGACACGTCCCGCATTATACCATGCTGAAATCGTATTTTCCATATCTTACCTTGGTTGTAATAGCGATCTCCCGCCAAACCATAATCGTAAATCGTATGCGGCACCAGGCGGAGCAGGGGAAATGGCCCTTGCCGCCCAAACTACTGCCGAAAATCCATTTTGGGAGATCGTAATGCTTCGACGAAACTTCGCTCGTATCGGTTCACTGCTGCTGCTGATGGGATTTGCCGCGCCCTTTGCCGGGGCGCAGACGACGCCCGGTTCACCGACAACCGCTGCCCCCACGGCGCAGCCTAAACAACCCCGCTCCTCCACGAAGACGATCAACGGCACCATCACGGCCATCGACCCGGCGGCGAAAACATTGCGTCTGACACCCCAGGAAGGGGGCGATCCCGTTGTCGTTCTTCTGCGCGAAGACTCGAAATTTACCAAAAAGAGCAAAGCCGCGCAGGCTTCCGATTTCGCCGTGAATGATAAAGTCGTGGCGCGGCTGTCGTTCCGGGCGACCGGCGGCGAGGTGTGGCTGCGCAATTTGTGGGATGAAGGGTCTCACCAGACCTATACGCGTGAGGGCCGCGAGATCAGCGTCGGCACGGTTGCCGCGAACACGGGCGATAAGTTAGACATCAAACGCGCCGACGGCTCGGTCATCTCCTTTCGCGTCACGGATAAAACACGAGTGCGTAAAAACGGCGCGGCGGCGGAAATCAAGGCGTTCGCTTCCGGGGCCGCTGTTGCCGTGCAGCCGCGCCGCCTGCCCGCCGGCGCTTTAATGGCCTCTCTTGTCGCCGACACGGCTGCCGAGGTCACTGCCGCGCGCCTGGATGCTCTGGCAAATTGGGGAGGCGTGGTTGAAAGCGTGGACGCCGACAAAAATACCCTGACACTCAAGCGCAGCGACGGCGCGATACGAACCGTCACGGTTGCGTCCACCGCGCGCGTCGCCCGCGGCAATACCTCAATGCCTCTAAAAGACCTGACGCCGGGGACGTCCGTTCGTGTCCACCTGGTCAAAGCCACCGCTACGAGCGGCCCGCGCACCACCGACCGCATCACCATTGCCCGTTCCAAAAAGGCCGACGACAAATAGGACGGCCCTTTCCGATCCCGTTCGCTTTCCCTCAAAGGGAACGGGATCATCGCCACCACGCCCTGAGGAACGGTGTTATTTTTACGGGTATCTTTTTGCAGGGGGCAATCGCGTTTTCAGGGCAGGCAAGCACGGGTACATTCCTCATACGAACCCGACTTGTCATACAGGGAGCGCAAAGGAGCAGTTAACTATGAAAGACGATACCTTCCGAAAACATTATGCCCGCATCGTCCTTGCCATCGGCGCAATGGCCGCTCTGGGCCTGGCAGGCTGCGGTCCGCGAGAGGCGGAAACAACCACGGTCGTGACGACCGAACCGGCAACCCCCGCGACCGATACCGCCGTCACCGCCACCACCAGGACGACAACGGGAACGCCGGCCAAGACCGATAACACCAATGCCGGATCCGGCACGGCTACCGGCACGGAAACCGGCATCGCCGACACGATCAGCAAGAAAATTATCCGCAACACCCAGATGACCGGCTCGCGCGTCACGCCGGTGGTTGACCCATCGGGCGTTGCGACCCTGAACGGTATTGTGCAGAACCATCAGCAAAAGGCTCTGGCGGAAAAGGCGGCGCGCGATACAGCGGGCGTCACCGGCGTGGAAAACAAGCTGGAGATCCGGCCCACCATCGGCGCGAGAAAACCCAAACCGCCGACCCCGCCCCCGGCGCACACAACAAAGATAATCGTGGTCCCCGGCGCACCGGCGAAGTCCCCCGCGCCCAAAGCGCCGAAGGCTCCGAAGACATCTCCGGCTCCACCCGCCCAAACGACGGAAACCGTGGAACCGGCACAGCCTGCGGAAACGACGGAAGAGACGGAGAAGGAACCGGCTGAACCCACGGAACCGACGACCACCCCCGAGGAGGATGCTCCCTGAACCCGATCCCCGTAAAGTTTAACTATTTCGAAAATAGACGCCCGGCCTGCTTCCCGCAGCCGGGCGTCTGCTCTGTTTTCTTTCGTCACTGCAAAGTACAGGTTTCACCACTGTTGACAGCCAAAATTCTTTAGCGAAGCTACCGCCGTAAGTTGATACTCCACGGCACGTTCTGCGGGTTAAAGGTGCTTAAAAATCCTTTGCTCCAAACCCCTACATCTGCTATAATTCTGCCCGTATCCCCCTACCCTTAGTAGTTCCCAGAGGTTTTGGCGACGTTGAGCGAGCAGCTAAATTTTGAAGACGAGGCGATTCCCATTACGCTTCGGCGTGCCTGGGACCGCGCTTTACGTCTGCTTGCTACGCGCGTCAACAAGCCCACCTTTGAAGCCCATATCCGCACGCTGCGCCCGGTCAGCCTTACCGAAGACGGCGAGGTGACGCTGGGCGTGCCGTCGGCTTTTACGCGCGAATGGGTGGAAAAGCGGCACGCTCCGCTTATCAAGAACCTGCTGGAGGAGATACTCGATAAAGACCTGCGTTTGCGCTTCCTGCTTCTGCCCAAGGAGGGCACGGATAAGGGTCTTACAGAGGGGCCGCCCGTTTCGCCGCCGCCGCCCGTGCCTGCCACCCCTGCCACCGCCGCCGCCGCCGCTCAGGCCGAGCCTGCGGAATCGGATGCGGATAGCGCTCTTTTTCAGTTGACGCCGGACACGGGCGGGGCAGGGCAAAAAATGCGTCCTGCCGCGAGTGCCGCGCCTGCTCCGGGCGGCCCGCCCCCCGCTAAAAAGCCCCATGGCGAGCCGCCGCCGCCGCCACCACCCGCCGTGCCGCGAAAAAGCGACGATACCGGCTCATCGAACAGCGCGCCGATGCTGAACCCGCGCTATACGTTCGAGAGCTTCGTGGTCGGGCCGTCGAACCGTTTGGCGCAGGCGGGGGCGTGGGCCGTGGCCCAGGCTCCGGGTCATGTATACAATCCGCTTTTTTTATACGGGCCGTCGGGTCTGGGCAAGACGCACCTGATGCACGCTATCGGTAATACGATTGCGAGCGGCGGCGCGGGGGCGGCGATGGGCGGCGGGCAGGCCGCAGCGGGCAGCGCCAGCAGCGGCGGCAGCGGCGGGCGTATCGCCTATATCTCCGGCGAGTCGTTCCTGACCCACTACGTTACGTCACTGCGTGAACGGCGCACGGAAGAGTTCCGCCGCCGCTGGCGCTCCGTGGACGTACTTCTGGTGGACGACATCCAGTTCATCGCCGGGAAGGAGCACACCAAAGAAGAGTTCTTCCACACCTTTAACGCTTTGTCCAGACCGGCAAGCAGATTGTCATCTCGTCGGATCGCAGCCCCCGTGAGCTACGGATGATGGACGAGCGCCTTCGTTCGCGCTTCGAGTCGGGCCTGATTGCCGACATTGCCCCGCCGGAATTGGAAACGCGCCTCGCCATTTTGCAAAAAAAGCGCTCGCCGAGCGCATGCGTATCCCCGACGATGTTCTGCTGTACATGGCCCGCCTCGTCCAGAGCAACATTCGAACGCTGGAAGGCGCGCTGGTCAAGCTGATTGCCTATGCGTCGCTGGAAAATTCGCCGGTCACCACGCAGCTTGCCGCGAACATACTGGAGCGTTATTTCATTACGGTGGGCGGGGGAGCAGCGGTCGGCAGCAGCGGCGAAGGTGGTTTACTGACGCCGCCGAGCAGGGCTGGCGTGATCACTCCGGAGGCGGTGCGGCAGGTGGTGGCGCGCAAGTTCCACCTGCCGCCTGAGGCGTTGAACGGTAAAAAGCGGGACAGAGACACCGCGCAGGCGCGGCAGATCGCGATGCATCTGGTGCGCGAGTTGACCGAAGTGTCTTTGCCGGGAATCGGCCATTTCTTTGGGGGGCGTGACCATTCCACCGTCGCTCACGCCTGCGACCGTATCCGCGCCCAGATTCCCTTCGATGATGATCTAAGGACACTGGTAGAAGAGCTGCTGGAAGAGCTAAGAACCGAAGCCGCAGGCTGATCCTGCGGCTTCTTTTTTGCCGTCAGGAGACGCGTCTTTAAAACGAACGTTTATTAAGCAAAAAACTATTTCCACAGGCTAAGTTTGCCCGCGTTTACCAGGACTATGGCGAAAAGCCCACCACTTTCAGCCGTTTTACTTTCCGCAAACGATTGAACAACCACTTTTTGGAACAAAGCAAACAAGTATTTCCACAGGCTGTGGATAACTCTGTGGAAATACTTGTTTGCCTGATGCGGCCTGTGGATAACTTGCCAAGTTATCCACAGTATCCACAGAGTTATCCACAGGGCAAACAAGTATTTCCACAGGCTGTGTGTGCCCTTGTTTGCCACGGAAAATGCCGGAAACAAAGCTGTTTTTGCCATACGATCCCCTGAAAACGGCCAGTTCTTTACTCTTTTGGACAAAGCAAACAAGTATTTGCACAGTTTCCACAGGTACTACTATAACTACTACTAATCTAAATATGAATAGAGTAGTAATAAGACTTAAGCCCCTGCCCCTTTCCGTATTCTTCCCGTTCCCAGAGAAGGGGATACGATTTGACAAGGCAGGGTGCACGATGTAGAATGCTGTGTCGCAGTCGGGAAGACTTTGGCCCGGCTCCCACGAAAAGGCGCGGCCCGGAAGAGGGAACCAGAACGTCTTCACCGGGCGGAAAGGAAGCGCGCATGGCGTACGCCCCCACATCGTACACGCCAGGAACACCCCGCTCCCTGGTGCCGGATCAGATCGCCCACCTTCAGGAAGCCTCCCTCGCCATTACGGCTTCGCTCGATATGGAGGAAGTGTTGCGGCGTGTCGTCGCCGCTGCGCGCGCCCTGCTCCGTGCGGACGCCGTCGTCGTCTTCGGTTTAGAGCGCAGCCGCTCCGACTTTCCCGTGCTGGCGTCCGAGGGATTGTCCCACGAAAGCAGCAGCAGCGGTGTCTACGCCCAGTCCGTTGAGGCCGCCGTCGGTAAGGCCGTCGCCGAGCAGCATACCGTCGGCATCGAAGACATCACCGCCGCCCCCGCCGATCTGCGCCGCACGGTCGGGTTCGCGGGCCGTGAAGGGTTCCGCTCGGTCCTGGCCGCCCCGCTGACCGCGCACAGCACGCGTCTGGGGGCGCTGGCCCTGTACGCGCATGAACCGCGCGAATGGAGCAGGGACGACGCCGCACTGCTATCTTTGTTTGCCACTCAGGTAGCCGTCGCCCTGCAAAACGCCCGGCTGTACGAGCGGCTGAACAAGCGCGCCTCCGACCTGCAAAATCTGTTTGAAATATCCCACCTGCTCAACGCTTTTGTGGACCGCGAACCACTGCTTACCTCCGTCATTACCCGTCTGGCGGTGTGGATGGGCGCGAAGTATGGCGCGGTAGCCCTGGTGGAACGGGGCGAGGCGGGGGAAGCGGAGCTAAAACTGCGGGCGTACTACGGCTTCTCGCCCGACTATATCGAGCGCGCGAACCGGCCCGGCGGCATTTCGCTCGATCCGCACCATCCTACCGGCAACGGCCCCGCTTCGGTGTGTGTGCGCGAATCCCGGCCCTGCGCCGTCGGCGATGTTTTCCTGGACGAACGCTTCGCTCCCTTTCGCCAATACGCAGTCCAGGCGGGCTATCTTTCCCTGGTGGCCGTGCCCCTGAGCGGGCAGGGGCATATGTTAGGGTGCTTCCTCCTTTATTTTGCCCAGCGGCGCGATTTCGGGCAGGCGGAACTGAAGCTTCTGGGGGCCGTGGCGGACGGCGTTTCGCTCGCGCTCGACCGCATGGAACTCAACGAGCGGCTGGTGCAGGATGCCGTAGAAAGCCGTTCCCATCAGGCAACCGACCGCCTCAAAGAAGAGTTCGTCAGCACCGTTTCCCACGAACTGCGCACGCCGCTGACCATCATCAAGGGCTATACGGATCTTTTGGTGAACGAACAGGCGGGGACGATCAACGAAACGCAACATAAATTTCTGCTGGGTGTCCAACGAAACACGACGCGACTGACGGAGCTGGTAAGCGACCTGCTGGACATTTCCCGTCTCGAGGCCAGCACGTCGCGAATGCGCCGCGACCGCGTGGATGTGGGCCGCGTGGTGGCTGATGCCTGCTCCGAATACGAGCGCGTGGCAGCGGAGCGGGGTGTGACGATTGACTGCCGCTGCGGTGTCGCGCTGCCGACGGTCACCGGGGATGCGGAGCGTATCGCGCAGGTGGTGAACAACCTGCTCTCGAACGCCGTTAAGTACAGCCCGTCGGGTGAGAGCGTCACCCTTTCCAGTGAGCGGCAGGGCGCGGAGGTGGTGGTGACGGTGCAGGATCGGGGGCCGGGCATACCGGAAGACGCACAGTCGCGCCTGTTTCAGCGTTTTTATCGCGTGGACTCGTCGCCCACTCGCCTGGTTGGAGGCACGGGGCTGGGCCTGGCGATTGCTAAGGCCATTGTTGAACAGCATGGGGGACGTATCTGGGTGCAGTCGAAGCCCGGCGAGGGCAGTGTGTTCGGTTTTGCGTTACCGTTAACACCTGCCAAGGACAGCAGCAATGATATGCCGCCCTCGCGCCCGCAGCAGACCACACCACCGGAAAATGTCCTGGAAGACGGGGAAAGGAAGTAAGCAGAGATCATGGCAACGATTCTTGTGGTGGATGATGAGCCGGATGTGGTCGAGATCGTGCGCTTTCGCCTGGAAAAGGAAGGACACACCGTTATCTCCGCCGCCGACGGCCCCACCGGTTTGATAAGCGCCGTTTCGCGCCACCCGGATATGGTGATTCTGGACGTGATGATGCCGGGTATGGACGGTTTCGAGGTGCTGAGGCGCATGAAAAACGACGCCCGCACCGCCCAAACGCCGGTGATTATGCTGACTGCCAAGGCCGATTTTTCTTCCGTCGCGCAGGGCTGGAACATGGACGTGGACAACTACGTCACCAAGCCCTTCGAGGTGGACGACCTGGCCGAAACCGTCAAAAACGTCCTCACCTTTCGCGGCAAGCTCGCCTCGGCATAAGAACGCCGGGTTCCGTGTCCTGGTGAACCGGGGTGAGATATGGCAACACTACAGCCGGAGAAATAGGAGTTCATGTTGTGCTGTCTCGCACGGGGACGTTTCTATCCAAGCATACTTACTCTGTCTGGGCCTTGGTGTTCGGCTTAAATCTGCTTGTCTTCCGCTTGATCTATGGCAAGACCTGGGGCGCTCGTTGGCTGGATGACATCTTGTCGGCAGGGTTCATCACGACCGCCGAACTGCTGTTGATACCACGTATACTAAGTATTCGAAAGCCATAGCATTACGACAACACCAGCATTGCCCGCCATTTGCCTGTGGGGCCAACTTCAAGGTGGTGAATCGGCGCGTTAGACCTTTACTATGCCAAATCATCCTGATGCCAACCAACAGCCGGAGAAGGCACGCGGGTGGCGACCCTCCCTGGTTGCGGTGGTCGCCTTCGCGCTTTTTGGCCCCGTGATTGCCTACGCAGGCACCGCCGGTCTTCTCAACTCGTCTGCCCCAAAGGAACCGCTGCTGCCGGAGGTGATGCCGCTGCCCGACAGAGTAAAGGTGAACTGGTCTTATCCGTCGCCCGACGGTGCCTATGCGGCGGCACGGGTAGACGGACATGGCTCATGGGTGGCGTTGCGCGAGAAGGGGGCACCCGGAGCTTCGGCAGAGACGGTTGCCTACACCAGTTGGCAGACAGGAGCCTTCTCCGGCATCGACAACATCGAATGGACTGGCCCCCGCACGCTATGCATTACGGCCTGGAACGAATTGGCGACGCGCCCCTGGCGCGACGTGCATATCGAGGTCAGGGTTCGGCAGGACGCGGCGGAACTGACGCCGTAGTTCAGTTCAACAACCGTTTGCACCGGACAAAGGGCACTGAATACACTTCGGCAGACCTGCTAATGCATACAAGGAAGATGCAACTTTTCTGGATATTGCTTTGTCTGGCTGCCGGTCTGCTCCCGGTATCCGCCGCGCCGGGTAACGAGACTGTCCTCGTCACGGTTGACCCGAAACGGACGGAAGGAATCAGCCGTCTGACCCTTGGTGTCACCCACACCCGCTACAGCCTCGATACCGGCGGCGATACGGAGGCCATCGGACGGGCAAAAGCCCTGCTTTCCGCCGCCAGCCGCTATCAGAACGTCCATATCATGGGCTGGGGGACGATGAACCCCAACCCCGCGCCCGGTGTCTACGACTGGGAAAGTCTGGACCGCCGCATGGAGATGGTGCGCTCGATGAAGACCGTGCCGGTAATCACGCTCTGCGCCGCGCCGGACTGGATGAAGGGCGGGGAAGCCGGAAAGACGGACTGGTCGAAGATAGAGACGGCTCCGCTTCCCGAACACTACGCGGACTTCGCGGCGCTGGCGAAGAAAGTGGCACAGCGGTACCCGGACGTTCGCTATTTTCAGGTCTGGAACGAGTTCAAGGGCTTCTGGAACCCGGCCCAAAACAACTGGGACGGCGAAAAGTACACGCAGATGTACAACCTGGTCTACGATGCGCTGAAGTCGGTGAATGCGGCCATCAAAGTCGGCGGGCCGTATCTGGTGGTCGAAGGCACGGGATCGGGGAAAGGGGACTCTTGGGCGACGGAAAAGCCGATTCGGGCGCGGCAATGGGAGGTGCTCGATTACTGGCTCAAGCATAAGCGGGGAGCGGATTTCCTCGTCCTCGACCGCAGCGTCCGAAGCTTCCACGACAAGAATTCTTATACTATCGACGAACTCATGGCGCTTACCCGCACCTTCGGCGATGTCGCCCGGCAGATGCGGAAAAAGACGAGCCTGCCGCTCTGGTGGGCCGAATATTACGGAGGGCTGCCCAAAGATACAAAACCTGAGGTTATCGCCGCACTGCATGCGTCGCTGCTGGCGCATATGGCCCGGAGCGGTGCGTCCGCCGCGCTGCTCTGGCAGCCGATGGATACCGGGGAAGTAGACCATGCTCTGTTCACTGACGTCCGCCAGCCCGGCGGAGGTAGGCCGCTGCCCTACTACCGCATCTTTAAGACATTCCACGACCATTTCGCGGCAGGAACCCGCCTCCGCCGGACCATATCCTCTTCACCCGATATAGAGGCACTGAGTTCCGACAAGAATCTGCTGCTCATCAACAAGCGCGCGGCAGCCGTGGTGGTGCAGACCGGCAGCGCCCGCACAACGCTTGCTCCCTACGAAGTGCGCCTTCTGAGTATAGCAAGAGCGACCCGTTAGACAGCCGAGATTCATCCGCACAGATCGCCGAATCGAGCGGACGCCCCCACCGCGTCGGCGTCAGCCTTCCACGCCACTGCCTTCTCAACGTGCGCGACTTTTTCCGCCACATCATCGATCTTGGAAATCTGCTCCGCGACCTGCTCGGACAGAGCGGCCTGAGCGATATTGTCCCGCCGCACATCGGTTAAATCGTGCGTTACCCCTTCAACCACGTCCCGAATCTCATCGATGTTCGGGCGCACCTCTTTGAGAATGTCGTGCTGCGTCTGGGACAGCGTCTCGATGCGCCGCGCCTGTTCCCGAAGCTCAGCGAGCATCCTGTTTTGCCGCGACGAGATATGGTGCATCCACCAGAAGCAGATGCCCCAGGCTCCCGTACCGATCCAGCTTAGCCAGTATCCGACCTGCGCCTCGTTCATACTTTCCTCCGGGCGCTCTTTCGCTGTTGGCTCGGGCACGCCCTGCCGCCGAACACAAGCACCGGTTCTTATCATACGAATTGCTGTCAAGCATCGATGTGTGTAGGATGTACCCCTTGTTTATAGCTATAAAACAACTATAGATGCTGGTTTTGCGTCTTGCCGGGTTTCCGCCGCGCATGCTACAATCGGAGCATGGACGCTTCCCATCCCGACTCTGATCCCCTTCTTGCCGGATTGAACCCGTCGCAGCGCGAAGCGGTGACGCACGGCGAGGGGCCGCTGCTGATCTTCGCAGGCGCGGGTTCCGGCAAAACGCGCGTTTTAACCCACCGTATCGCCTACCTCGTCACACGGCGCGGCGTGCGCCCCCGCAATATCCTGGCCGTCACCTTCACCAACAAGGCGGCCTCGGAGATGCGTGAGCGGCTGAACACCCTGGTCGGCGGGCAGGCGGCGCGCGAAATGTGGGCGGGAACGTTCCATGCCACCTGCGCCCGGCTGCTGCGCGAGCGCGGCCACGCCATCGGCCTGCCGCGCGACTTTGTAGTTTATGACGACGACGACCAGTTGACCCTGATCCGTGAAAGCCTCCATCAGCTCAACCTTGATGACCGCCAGTACACCCCGCGCGCCTGCCTGTCGCTCATCTCACGCGCCAAGGAGAAGCTGATAACGCCGGAAACCTTCCCCCGGCACTTTTCCGGTATGTTCGAGAACGTCGTCGGCAAAATCTACACGCTGTACCAGGAGAAGCTGACGCTCAACCGCGCCCTGGACTTCGACGATCTGATCGGGCACGCCTGCCGCCTATTGCAGCAGCGCGAGGACGTGCACGACCATTACCAGGACAAGTTCCGCTACGTTCTGGTGGACGAATACCAGGATGTCAACCACGCCCAATATATGCTTACGCGCCTGCTTTCCGGCAAATACGATAACCTGTGCGTAGTCGGGGACGATGACCAATGCCTGCCGCCGGGAACGCTCATCCCCACGCCGCAGGGCTGCAAACCGATTGAGGCCATACAGACAGGGGACGCCGTGCTGGGAACCGGCGGCGGCGCGGCGCTGCGAGCGGGCGGAGTCGCGCATCGGCATCAAAGCCATTATGCCGGGAATCTATTCACGGTGCGGGCAGGGGACGCCCTGCTGCGCGGCACGCCGCACCACCTGGTATTCGCGCGCCTGTGCCCTGCGGAAGACCGATTTTATGTTTATCTGATGTACCGCGCCGACCGGGGCTACCGCATCGGCATAACGAAATGCCAGAGGCGGGGCTGGAAAGGCGGCGTTTCGCATGACCAGCACGGCTTTATCGTCCGCTCCAATCAGGAGCACGCCGATAAGATGTGGATACTGCGGATAGCAGTATCGTTCGGCGAGGCGCGCTTCTGGGAGGAGTTTTACGCCGCCAAATACGGCCTTCCCACGATGGTGTTTCACAGCGTCGGGCGCGGCACTCTCATGGGCGGCGATGCATGGATACAAAAGCTTTATGCGGAGCTGGACACGGAATCGGCGGCGCAGCGTCTGCTGCGTGATCTGGATATGCGTTCCGATTTCCCGCACCATCGCCCGCAGGCCGGTTCGCGGCGACAAAGCCTGAATCTGGTCATGTTCGGCGGCTGGCGCACATCGCGCCGCAACTGCGTCGGAGAGCACCGTATCCAGTGGAGCGGACGGCGCGCGGATGTCGCGGAAAAACTAAAAGCGCAGGGGCATCCCGTCCGCGTCAGCAAACTCAGCGGGCACAAGATCGAAACCTGTCGTGGCCTCTATGAAGATGCGGTTCACCTTGCCAGGACCATCGCGGACGCGGGTGATCTGGAAGTTACGCACCGCGCCAAAGTAAATGGTGTCCTTTATCAATGCCTGCCGCTTTCACACCTGCACTCTGGTATGCGTGTTTTGATCAACCGCGACGGTACTTTGCAGGAAGCCGAAGTTGACGCCGTGACACGCGAAGCCTATGACGGACCGGTATACGATCTACAGGTAGACCGCCTGCATAACTACGTCGCCGGCGGCGTGCTGGTGCATAACTCCATCTATGCTTGGAGAGGAGCAGATGTGAACATCATCCTGGCCTTCGAGCGCGACTATCCCGAAGCTAAAATCATCAAGCTGGAGCAGAACTACCGCTCGACCCAGAACATCTTAGATGCCGCCTACCATGTCGTGCGAAACAACCGGGGACGAAAAGACAAACGGCTGTGGACGGAAAACATTGCCGGTGAGGAGATCGCGCTGCACGAGGCGATGAACGAGCAGGAAGAGGCTGTCTTCGTCGCCAACACGATCCGGGAAGAGCGGGCGACCCGCAAGCGCAGCCTCAAGGAATTCGCGATTCTCTATCGCACCAACGCCCAGTCCCGCGTCTTTGAAGAGGTCTTCATCAACTTCAACATCCCCTACAAGATCGTCGGTGGCGTGCGGTTCTACGAGCGGCGCGAGGTCAAGGACATGATCGCCTATCTGCGCCTTGTCCACAACCCTTACGATTCCGTGTCACTGCGCCGCGTTATCAATGTGCCCGCGCGCGGCATCGGCGCGGGTACCTATCAGAAGATCGAGCAGCGCGCCGATCAGACCAAGACCACCATCTGGGATGTCATTTCCGACCTTTCCGGTGTCGAAGGGGTGCGCCCCTCCACCCGCAAAGCCGTCCAGAGCTTCGCGACCCTGATCGCCTATCTGCGCGGCAAGCGCAGCGATTATAACGTCACCAAGATTCTGGAAGAGGTTATTGAAAACACCGGCTATGTCCGCGAACTGGAAAAGGAACGCACCGTCGAATCGCAGGCCCGCGCCGAGAATATCCGCGAGCTTCTGACCGTTACGCAGCAGTTCGAGTCGACCTCCGAAGACAAGTCGCTTCAGGCGTTTCTGGAGCAGACCGCGCTTATCGCCGACATCGACAGTTTGGAAGAGGGCGCGGAAAGCATCACTCTGATGACGCTCCACTCGGCTAAGGGACTGGAGTTTCCGGTCGTCTTTCTGGTCGGCCTGGAAGAAGGCGTCTTCCCCCATGCCCGCTCCATGCAGTCGGACAAGGAGATGGAAGAGGAGCGCCGACTCGCCTATGTCGGCATCACCCGCGCCAAAGAGGAGCTGTTTTTATCCTTCGCCGCCCGCCGCACCATCTACGGCTCCACGCAGATGAACCAGGTTTCTCGCTTTGTCCGCGAAGTCCCGGACGAGCTTTTCCGCATCCACGGCGACGGCGGCGGGCGTAAACCTGCCTCCATCGGCGGCGCGCGTGTCCTGGGCCGCTGGTCCCGCGACGAATACTCACAGATCGAGACGTGGGACGACGCCAGAGCAGGCACACAGTCAAGCGCTGCCCGCAATAGACCCGCCGTCAAAGCAGCAGCAGCGGCGGCAGGCGACGGCTTCAAGATCGGCCAGAAGGTCAAGCACGCCGTGTTCGGGCAGGGCGTCGTCCTGGGCACCACCGGTGATGGCGACGAGGCGCAGGTGACGGTCGCCTTCCCCAACGTCGGCGTCAAGAAGCTGGTCGCCGGTTTCGCCCGGCTGGAAAAGGTATAGGTACTTATCGTGACGATTCCACTCGATGCGGCTATCGCCAATCTGCCCACCGAGGTTCAGGAAGCGCTGCGGCGCGGGGAGGAGGTCATTTTGACCCGAAACGACGCGCCCATCGCGCGAATCGTTCCGGTTGCGGAAACAAAGCCGTTTCGCAGAGCGAATCCACTGCCGCGCGATGAGATGGAAAAACAGGTGCGCGAAGCGATGGCTGATCCCCATTTCATTGCCGATATGCGGGAAACGCAGGCGGTATTTTCCGCTGTTGACGCACAGGAGTGGCCTGTCTTCGACAAGGACAATGATGAGGCAATAGTCGGCGCAGATTCTGTGGCAGACGGTAAAAAGGCATGACCGCTTCTGTTGCGCCGCCGGTTCATCAATGGACGATATTTCATGCTGATCTTGACCCCACTGTGGGGCGTGAGCAGGCGGGAGAGCAACCTGTTCTCGTCGTTTCCGCCGAGGCGATGAATGCTGTTTACGATGTTGTCATGGTCGCTCCACTCACAAGCCGTAAAAACAACCGCCGTCGCGGCGACCTCGATCAGCGCGCCGTGCGTCGCCTCCTCGGCGAGCGGGACGTAGACGACGAGGCGCGGCGGCTGGTCCTCGCCGAGGGTCGGCTCGATCGCGTGGCGCAGGGCGAAGAAGTAGTGCAGTTGCGGCACTCAGCCGGGGTTGAGCGGCTGGGTGAAGGCGGGGTCGCTGTGGCCGCTGCGGTTGACGGCAGGCGAGACCGGCCAGCGGCGCAGCCTCTCCGCATCGGGGTGGAATAGGAGCGGCAGCACCGCGCCGGGGTCGGTGAGGCCGGGGGCGAGCCAGGCGGCCTCGGCGGCGCGCGGCAGCACCGCGGGCATGCGGTCATGCAGCGCCCGTAGGTCGTCGGTCGCCGCGGCGGTGGTGACGATCGCGCAGGCGGCGCGTGGGGTCCCGTCGGCCTCCTCCCAGCGGTCGAGGAGGCCCGCCAGGCCGAGCAAGCCGTCGCCCGCGGGGTCGGTGATGTACCAGGGCTGCTTCGCCTTGCGCCCCGCGACTACTTGCCACTCGTACCAACCCGAGGCGGGCACCAGGCAGCGCGAGCGCGCCACGAGCGGGCGGAACAGGGGACGCTCGGTCAGCGACTCGGCCCGCGCGTTGAAGGCGAGGACCGGCTTGGACCCGCGCCAGCGCGGGGTGATGCCCCAGGAGGCCAGCTCCGCCCGCCGCTCGCCTGGCGCGGCCTCGACCACCACCGGGATCGTCTCGGTGGGGGCGATGTTGTAGCGGTCCTGGAGTGCCGCCTGCACAGCGTCATCCGTCGTCGCGCCGAACCGCAAGGGAATCTGCCCGGTGTTCTTGAGTCCGTACCGCCCGCACAGTGCTCATCTCCTTCGCGGTGCGGTCTTCCGTCGCTTGTCCCGCCTCATCGAGGTTAGTATATCCCGCCGCGGCACCCCACGGCGCGATGGTCTGGACCATGAGGTTGACCGTCACGCCGCGCCGCTGCACCCGCCCGTGCGCCAGGAGCACCGGCGCGACGAAGAGCGCGGCCCGTTGCGCCTTCGCCCCGCCGGGGGCGAGGATGGCATTGGCGAGGCCGGTCTCATCTTCCAGCGAGAGGAAGAGCACGCCCTGCGCGGTGGGTGGCTGCTGGGCCACCACCGCCAGCCGCGCGACCGTCACCGGCGCCCCCTCCGGCGTGTCCGCCAGCGCCGCGATCGGGAGGACACCCGCCCGCGCCAGCGCGGCGCGCTGCGGCGAGACGGGATGTGCGGTCCGCGGCAGCCCGGTCGCCCACGCCTCCCCCGCCACCCGCTCCGGCACGGTCTGCTCGGGGAGCGCCACGGCCGCCACGGGGAGCGGCAGCCCGGTCGCCGCGCGCCAGGTCGCGGGCAGCGCCAAGGTGAGTTGTCGCCGGGGCACGCCCCAGCCGTCGCACGCCCCGGCCGCGATTAGCGCCGCGATGGCGTCGAGCGCGAGGACGCCCCGTCCCCGACGGCAGAGGTCGGCCAGGCTTGCGAAGGAGCCACCCCGCTCGCGCTCGGCGACGAGCGTCCGCCCGGTGGCGTCGGCCAGCCCGCGCACGTACCGCAGGCCCGGCCGCACCGCGAGCCGCCCGCCCGCGTCTTCACCGCGCTCGATGGTGCAGTCGTAGCCGCTCCGCAGTAGGTCGATGCCGCGGATCGGGACGCTGTGCCGCCGTGCGTCGCCGACGATAACCGAGGAGTGGTAGAACCCGCCGGGTTGTGCGTTCAATCGCGCCACCACCAAGCAGGCGAGATGGTGCCGCCGCAGGTAGGCTGCCTCGTAGGCCAGCCGCGCGAACGCGGTCGCGTTCGCGCGCGGGAAGCCATAGCCGGCAAACCCTTCGAACGGGACGGTCTCCACCTACCACAACGCCTGGCGCCAGGACGGCACCTGGGAGCCTCCTCCGGCGGGCGGAACTGCCCGATCACCGCTTCCATGATCTGCGGCCACACCGCGGCGTCGCTGCTGTTCGCGCGGGAACTGGAGGCGACGACGGTCCAGCGGGTGCTGGGGCACAGCTCGATCACGATCACGAACGACATCTACATCCACCTGATGCCCAAGGCCAAGAAGCGGACCGCCGAGATCATGGACGAGTTCCTCCGCGCGCCGCGGGAGGATGGCGAGCAACGCTCGTAGCGGGCCGCGACTCCGGACACGGGAGGAAAGGCGGGGGCGCAGTGCCCCCGCCTTTCCTCTTGTCGTGTTGGAGGCGGCGCTTTCTCGGCTTAACGGCGGGGTAATCTGCGAACTGGATGCCTACTACTCACCAAACTACTCACCAGGGCGCC
>JAUJOK010000042.1:22909-48296 GCA_030447685.1 Armatimonadaceae bacterium | reverse complement strand
GTTCAGCACGCGCCGGGCGGAGATGCTGAGCAGCTTGGTGGAACGATTGCGCGGGGAGGTCGAGGGACCGAAAGGAGTAAATCATGAAAACGTTCGAGAGTCCAATCTTTGGCTTATCACCGCAGCCTGAATCGTTCGAAGAGCTAATGTCGCTAATCTTTGCCCCGCGTGGTTCGGACGGCGGGGCTGTCCGGATGTGGAGGGGGCAATCAGATATAGAGTGGCCCCTCCACAGCAGTGCTTACCGTAAACTCGCATTAGACGGTAAAAGAGTAGATGACGGCGCGGTGTTACGTTATGAACAGCGGCTCCTCGACCATGCAACCCACCGGGGATACCGGCAGGTGGATGGCCGCGAACTAAAGGATTTCGAATTGCTCGCTCGGCTGCAACATCATGGCGCGGCCACGAGACTTGTGGACTTCACCCGGAGTGCGCTTGTAGGAATCTACTTCTGCGTAGCTGCGAGCGAAGATAAAGTCGGAGCTTTGTTCGGGATACATACGGATGTGCTTGGCGGTATTGAGGGAACGATGGAAACACGACCGTACGACGATGTAGTCAAAGACCTCCAGAAGCGCGATTATCCAATGACGTGGGAGCCGACGGTCGTCTCGCCCAGGGTTGCCGCGCAACACTCGCAGTTCCTATACAGCAGATTGTCTCACCATAAGTCCGGCTCGCTGCTGCTTCCTGAAAAAGATGGCGCTACATTGGTCGTCGCAGTAAATCCCGAACTTAAAAAAGTGATGAGACGGCTCCTCGTGGAAGCATTCGATATACGCGACGTAACTCTCTTTCCTGACCTCGACGGTTTCTGCGCCGCTAACAGCCCGCGTGTGGGGCAATGGGATTACTATCGCTGGTGATGGAGACACGAAAGCAGCCGGTTCTGACCTCTGGGCCGGGTGGCCTGAGAAGGAGCGCCAGACGGTGCTCCAGCGGGCAAGTCGGCGGGAGACACCGCCGCAACCTGACCGCCGCCGAAATCCTCCGCTGCATCTGGCTTTAAGGCCGTGCTGTGCTGGACAGCCGGCGTCCAACACGGCGGCCTGTTCAACGTCCGCTATTACGTCCTAACTGCATAAGGTAAGTAATGTGCCTAAGCTCGATAGTCAAATCAAAAAAGACACTGCTTCTAATGTTGTCGTTAACGTTGTCGCTACAGTCATAGCTACGGGTATTCTGGCCGGATTGGGTTGGTTGGCATCCCAGTTTCCCAGCGTCTTTACCAACATATGGCGATATATTACAGCGCCTATGAGTATAAGCCGATGGATTGTTTGGTTAGCGGCTGGCTACATCAGCTTTAGTTTGCTCCGAGGTTTGCTGCGCTGGGTTCGCTCTGTTCTCTCAGTTCCCGCCGAAGATTGGAACTACGTGGAGGACACCTTTGACGGTCTCCTTTGGCGTTGGGGGCCACCGCCTCACGGACTCCATCATCTGGCGAGTTTCTGCCCTACTTGTAACACCAGATTGGTTGTCGAGCGGATACTGTATTTTAAGGGCACTCTTAATCCTGGAACTTCTTTCTTCTGCGAAACGTGCAACCGTGAGCTTGCACAGCTTCCGGGTAATTTGGGCGACGTAAAAGACAGGGTAGGCAGGCAAATAGAGAGAAAGGTACGTGAGCAGCAGCAAATACGAGAAACGCCGGATAATCAATAAGGCGCTGCTGCCACGGGCGCTTACGGCGCGGTTAAAGGCGCACCGAACGCGAACGCCGCCGGTTCTACCTCCCCAGGGCGGGCGGCTCAACCACTGCCGCCGCTTCTGCTTCCGCGCCGCTGTGCCAATGACTACGGCACCCGTCCGGTCGCCTGCTCGAACCGCTCAATGAACTCCCGCAGCGGAACCCCCAGAACGTCCAGCACCTGACAAAATATCCAGCAAATTCAGCCGCCACTGCCCCGTCTCGTACTGGAGGACGCAGCGCAGCTAACCCTCTTCCTCACATAGCTCGGCGAACCGTTGCACGAACAAGGTAATCGGAACCCCCATCGCCTCCACGTAGCTCTTCAGTTGCGGCAAGTCCAGCCGCCGCCCGCCGCGCTCCGTGTCGGAGATACGGGATGGTGGCACCTTCAGCATGGCGGCCAGTTCCGCCTGCGTTAACCCCGCCGCAACGCGGCACGACTTCAACAGGGCTTGTAGCGTCTTCTGCTCTTTGGTATAAAGGCTTTTCCGTAGCATGGCTCCGCGCAGGGGATACGAAGCCATTGTTCTTCTGATTCACTTATATTCTAAAATATAGATGATGCTTACAAAAGATATGAGGTATACCAGTTGTAATGTAAGGTAAGCTATCAAGCCTGAAGGATATAGAAGGAGAGACCGCAGTGAGTGAAACCAAGAAGTGCCCATTCTGCGCCGAGACCATTCAGGCAGCGGCGACACTGTGCCGCTATTGCATGCGTAACCTCAACACGCCTGCCGCGACGGCGAAAACAGCGCCCGATGAAAACGGCGGGGCGAAGACAGTACTCGTCATCCTGCTGCTGTTCGTCGGCGTTATGGGTGTTCTCTGGGGCCTGGCGGGTGACCCGGATACGCTGTCGTATACGCACTCCTCTTCTTCGTCGTCTCCGTCGCCCTCTTCGCCCTCCTATAGCCCCCCGTCGGTTCCTGCCGTCGTTGAACCCTTTCGCACCGACCTGGAGGTGAGTCAGGTCAAGTCCGTGGCAAGCGGAGAAATGAATCAACCCGCGCTGGTTGGCGTCATCAAGAACGATAAGGGGCGCGATTTCTCCTATGTCGAGGTGAAAGCAGAGTTCTACGATAAGGCGGGGAACGTCGTAGCACGAGGGTGGGATAACGAATCGGGATTGGCCGCCGGTCAGACCTGGCGCTTTGAAGTATCATGGCCTGAGGGGGTTTCTGCCGCCAGGGGAGACATTGTTGAGGCGACCGGTAGATAACTGCTGTAACAGCCGGTATCAAGCTTCCCGGAATCTCCTCTTTGCGTTTCGCCGCCGAGAGCGCCCGCTGCTATGCGAAGCGTGTCCCTGGTGGACACAGTGACAACCACAGTCATTACCGTCTGCGTCTGCTCGCCGCGCCGTACCTCCCTGGGTAACGCCCAGGTGCGACTAAATCGGCTCCGCCGCGAGCGCCTCCTGCTGAGCTTCGGCCTGCTCCTGCTTGCCCTTCGCCGTTTTGGTCAGAGGCGGAACCGAAATGACCTTCGCTCCCTTCCCCCAGCGGTCGATGGCCTCCTGTGTGTAGGGATTGGAGACATCGCTGCTTTGCGGCACCAGGAGGCAATGCTCCTGGAAGAAGGCCGAGCCGCGTCCCATCCGCTTGCCCCGCGCCGTGTGGCCGTCCAGGGCGTAGTCCGGGATGTCCAGGCGCATCTCGCCCCGCTCCATCGCGTCCATCACCACGCACAAGAACTCATCGCCGATGCGCGATTTCGGGGAGCGGCACAGCAGCAGGATGGCGTTGGTCAGCACCAGCCAGCACGCGCCGTTGCCCTTCTCCCGGAACTCGAAGTAGCTGTCGCGCATCTGCGGGAGCGCCGTGAACACCTGCGGGTTGCCCAGCCCGATGTCCTCGTGGGCTATCACCAGCAACCGCCGCCACAGTGCCGACTCATACTGCGGGCATAGCTCCAATGCCCAGTACAGCGCCTCTTTTTCCGAAGCCCGCCGTATCTCCTTCTGCAAGGCGCTGATGACCTCAAACAGCGCGTAGCTGCGCTGCGTCGTTGGAACCCACCTGCTTCCGCCCATTTTCTCGTTCCTCCTGGTCTCACTTTTGGAAGTGTTGACGACTTACGATACTCCAGAAAAAACTGGCGGTACTTTGTCCGACGTGCAGCGGGAAGTTTTTTTACAGCTACCGTTTCCAGGTGCCAGACAAGCCGTCCGAGGGGGCAGTCACAGGTTCAAAAAAGCCGAAATCCGTTACTGTTTCGTACTGGTTTTGTACTACTTTTTTGTAGGGTTATGGTAGGGTTTCGGTAGCCCTTTTTTCCGCCCTTTCCGCCTGTTCTGGTGGGTTTCGTGCGGCACTTCGTGCGTAAACAGGCGCAGAAACGGCGGTTTTGGAGTAAACCCAACCGGGCATCATGTTTCGGCTCAGAAAAGGGGGCGTTTCGGTAGGCTGTCCCGCCCCTATCGGGGCGGGTTTTTCGTCCGATGTTTCGCCACTTTCGCCCCCTTGTGTGCCCCCATCCGCTTCGTTCTGCCACAAGGCGGCCAGCAAGCTGAGGCCCGTACATCTCAGGCCGATTCTCCCCCGCTTCCTGAATCACTCGGTTTCATGTTTTGTAGGGCCCGTCGCAATTCCGGAGCGGTACCCCATAACGTTTTTCCATGCCGCCCCTTATCGGGTTTCGGCTTATAACCTGCCTTCTTCCGCTTCGCATTTTCCAGATTCCTGCCCACGCGAATGAACGGCGCGAGTTCCTCTAAGAGACGGTTTGAAAATTCTTAGCGGTCAGCCCGATGGCGGGATAGGCTGTGGTTATGACTACCTCTACCTACCCTGCCGACCTGACCGACCGCCAATGGCATTGTATCAGAGACCTGATTCCTGCGGCAAACGCCGTGGCAGGCCGCGCCTGCTGGAAATGCGCCAGGTCGTCAATGCCCTGCTGTACCTGCTGGTGGGCGGCATCGCGTGGCGACTGCTGCCCCGAGAGTACCCTGTAGAGCGTGTATTACTACTTTGGCAGATGGCGCGACGACGGCGTGGAGACGCATTCATGAGCGGCTGCGGGCACAGGTACGGCAAAAAGCAGGGCGGCACAAGCATCCCACAGCCGGGGCGCTGGACAGCCAGAGCGTCAAGACCACGCAGGTAGCAGGCGTGCGCGGCTATGACGGCGGCAAACAGATCAAGGGGCGCAAGCGGCACCTGCTGGTCGATACTTTGGGTCTGGTGCTGGCAGTGGCGATCACCGCCGCCTCGGTGTCCGATCCGGCAGGAGCGCGTCTGTTGTTTCGTCGCCTGAGCGGGTCGTGCAAGAAACTGCGCCGCATCTGGGTAGATGGCACCTATAGAGGTCAGTTGCTGGTCTGGGTAGTGGCGCATTTTCAGTTTGTGCTCACGCCGGTGCTGCGCAAAGAGGGCAGAAAGGCTTTGTGCTACTGCCGCATCGTTGGATTGTGGAGCGCACCTTTGCCTGGCTGTGTTGTTGTCGGCGTCTGTCCAAAGATTATGAAGTGTTGCCCCAGAGCAGCGAGGCGATGATCTACCTGGCGATGATTCGGCTCATGCTGCGAAGATTGGCGAGAAACTGAAATTTTCAAACCGTCTCTAAGAATGCTCCTTCTCGATTTGGCAACAGCCTGTGCACGTTACCCGAAGGGCTTACCTTCCGCGCGGGTTAACTTCGTTGCTGGCCGGTGTGCGTACGGTTCTACGCGCCATACTAACAGACATGAGCAAGCAAGACCTTCAACAATTTTCAGATAGCCTGAAAGCCATCATTGGTGATGACAATAACCTGCGGCCATTCGTGTGCGAAGGTTCTCCCTTGGAATGCCAGGCGTTCATTGTGGGTTTCAATCCGGCTACAGAACTCAAGGAACCATTCTGGACATTTTGGGAGCCACAGTATGGCTTTAACAAGGCCGATTGGTTGAAACATTACAAACAGGAGAGGCAAGAAAAGCCGCTTGCGCCGGGCAAGACAAAACGCAACGTCATAAGCAACACGCGACGGGTCATTGAATGGATTACTGACGCAGCCACGCCCGTTCAGTGTCTTGAAACAAACCTATACGCACTGGCAACCGCACAAGCGAAAGAACTACCGGCACAGCATCGTAGCACGGCGCTGTTTGACTTCTTGCTCAGCGAGATTCGTCCCAAAGTATTGCTGTTGCACGGCAAGGATGCAGAGCAACATTTGAAAAAGTTATCGACTTCCGCACAGGTCATAGCGGTGCCTCATCTTTCCAGAGGTTGGTCAGAAGTAAAAGCGAAAGAGTTGGGCAGGCAAATCCGGGACGCTTGCCTGACAACTTGAGCCGTTCAATAAGTGGTGTTACAAGGCGCTGCTTCCGACCGCCTTCAGCCCTGCGTTTATCTGATGCCTCGCTCCGAGTCTGCGCCTCCGGTGGCGGCTGAATTACGCCTTTAGACTTGGCTGCCGTTACGCTCCCGCCTGGTTTAGCGTTGGGCGGGATAGCAACGACATGGGTTGTATGAAGGGAAATCGGCTTCAATCAACACATTCTGGATGAAGCGAAGGCGGCGTTCAAACAGGCAGAGAACCATTGGCACAAGATTTCCCATGCCTACCATCGTTTGTTTCAGGAAAGAATGCAGGCGCGTGGTCCTGAAACAGAAGCCGAACAGGAAGCAAAACGCGCCTATGACGCCGCGGTCGTTGTTCTTCGCGATGCAAGGGAGCATTTACAGTTCGTCCAGAGTACCATCCCTAAGTCGAAGACAAAGCGGGTAAGGGAACCTGACGAGGACGAAAGTTGGGGCGAAGAATCAGCCTGAAAAGCGCTTGCCCCAGGTGGGAATGCAATGCACCTGCTTTGGCGCAAAGTGTTGGGATGTGCTACGGTTCGGCTGCCCATGCGAAGCGGGCTGTGGTATAGCCTGCTTCACACCACGCCTGAGGTGAACTGGGCTTGATGAAAACAGCGCGCGTCTACGTAGACTTCAACGAAATGGTTGCCGAAGATGAAGTGCTTCTCTCCAAGACGGACACAAGGTAAATGCCGCCACCTTTCATGAAGGCAAGCCTGTGGCTGTCTACATGGATGATGCCGATGAGCACGGAAGGCCCGATAATCTCATAGCGGACGGCGTGGCGCTGCCCAACCGGTATGGCGGCTGGACATCAGCGACCAAATGGATTCTCAAGATAGACCACAGAGGCATCCGCCACGAATCCGACGAACTGGATAGAGAAGCAGACACGCAGGCGGTCTGACCCAGCGTTGCACCGGTAGTGAAACAGTAAGACGGCTTCTGGCGTACCAACTCAGGCCCGTAACGCGAGGCAGAGCAGTTAGCGGAACAGTTGCGTCAGAATCCACTGTTTCACGTCGGAATGAAGCGCGGAACCGTCCAACGATGACAGCCAAATCGATTACTGACCTGCCCGGGTTTCCCTTCGCGACGTTTGCCGAATTTCAGCAGGCGTACGAGCAAGGACAGGCTTTAGTGCGGGTTCGTTATGACTTCCCAACCGTTTGGACATTGGAAAACCTCCCCGGCAAAATCTGGGTTCTGCCGCGAATTTGGTGACGCGAATCCAACCCTGTCTGGTGGTATCAGCATTGCCATTTTCACGCCGCTTTCTGTAGCGGCAGCACTCTGGCTTTCAAGAGGTCGAATCCCGCTCGTCCGTACATCTGTCGCTTGATGAACTTCAGGCGGTTTACCTGCCCCTCGACCTGGCCATTGCTCCAAGACAGAGACAGCGCCGCCTCCACCGCTTTTCTGTCTTGGCGCAGACTGCGAGCAAAGCCCCTCAGTTCCGACCAATGGCAGCCGCTCGCTCGCTCCAACCATGCCGGGAACGCCGTTGCATTGCGCTCACCGAGCATCTGCGTAAACGAAAGCGCCATCTCCTGCGCCTCAACCAGAGCCGGGCACTTTTCCAGCAGCCGCTTCGGGAAGGCGCGCTCCTCCTCCGACGGGCGGGCGTCTTCGCCTCCGGTCAGCAGCCACGCCGCTCTTCGCGGCGAGGGAGCGGTGGCAGGCACAGGACCGGCTCTGCCATAGCGTTTGTCGCGCCAGGGCTGCACCAGACGCTGAACGATGTTCACGCTGCCCATGAACCCCTGCGCCACGATTTCCCGGTGCAGCAGCGTCGCGTTGCTATAACCATCTTTCCACCGCTCCTTGATGTAAGGCACGAACCGGTCAATGCGGCTGCGGCGGCGCGACTCTGGCACGACGATGTCTGGCAGGCTCTCGCATTGGGCGATACGGCACACGGTTTTACGCGCAAGTCCCGTCCGTCGCGCTACCGCCCGCTGGCTCAGTCCCTCCGCAAGGAGACGCTTCACCTCAGTGAAGCGAGCAAGCCGCTTCTCGCGCCGCGCCCGCTGGTGCTGCTGCTGTCTCAGTGGCGGCGGATGGGAAGCCCGGCCCGGCGGCTCGACCTGTCGTGACTGTTGCTCTGCGCGGGCGCTTTCTCGCAAGAGACGGTGATTACGAGTGAACAGCCGCTCCAGCGCGTCGCCCAGGTTCTTTATGAGATGCCACCGATCCGCCACTTGCACGGCGTCCGGCGCTCCTTTGGTTGCTCCTTCGATGTAGGCATTGCCTCTATCGCGGCTGATGACCGCAACACCGGGATGCTCGGTGAGCCAGGCGGCGAAGGTCTCCGGCTCCCGATCCGGCAAGAGGTCGATGGGGCAGTGACGTTCCAGGTCCACAAGGATGGTGCCGTAGCGCCGACCACGCCGAAAAGCGAAGTCATCCACGCCCAGAACGCGCGGCGTCGGCGCACTGAATACTGGTGTTCGACGCAGATGCCGCAACAAGGTGTCGGTGCTGACCGCAAGGCCGAAGGCGCGCACAATCCGAGCAGCAGCTTCTCCGCCGACCAGATAGGCTAATTCACGTAACGCCTCCGCCAGACGAACCGTCTTTCGCCCATACCGGCGTACGACCAAGGGCAGCGGCTCGGTGAAGACGCGCCGCGCGCATTCCCCATTCTGGCAGAAGAACTTGCGCGCCGTGAGCCGGAACTGCACCGCGATGCCCTGCCAGGGCAGGTCGGCGAGTGTTCTGGTATAACGGCTATGAACGCGCCGAGAGTGCTGGCGGCAGCAGGGGCAGGCGACTTGAGGCGACATTGCCGAGACGATGATGGTGATGATCTCGCCAGTCGCTATGATGTTGTCAAGGTGCAGGCTTTTCGGGTCAGGCAGCAGAGAGTTTCCCATGCTCCTGTGCTACCCCCACGCCGCTGGCTGAGTGTTACACCGGCGACCAAATCACCAAATTCGCGGGACAGCCAATCTGCCATGTTTTTCTGGTCGGCTCTGCCTTTTTCATTTCTCTTGCGCTTGGCTTCTTTGCTGTTCGCCATCAGGACTACTGCTTGCTGCTGGGAATTCCTGCCGCGCTTTCCGGTTTCTGGTTCGCTACACCCAGCCCCGGCTGCCTCAATGGCTGCGTTCCCGCGGCTTTCACGCTGGCCGGTTTTACGGCATCGGTGTTCGTGGACATGTGTTATTTCTGGGTCGGCCTTGCCGCCTTCGCATCTTGGTTTGCCACTTGTGCCGGGCAAGGCATATCAGACGCGGCAGTTCGTGCGGCAATGGTGCAATCCGAGGAAACCTTCCTTTGGCTCTATTCGCGCAAAGTCGTAACAGCGGTCACCAAAGGGGACAAGTCAACCGTCGAGCGAATGGGTTAACCGGGCTGGCGGGTTCTGACGGAGGTTTCGAAAGGGAAAAGCAAAGCCACCGCAGAATTGTGCCATTGTGCTTGATGGAAACGCATAGCCCCTTTTCTGGCGAGTTTGCTGGTCATTCTGGTTTACGAGGGCAAGCAATTCATCGTGTCGCAGTCATTGCTGATTGCGGCGTTGGCGGTCGGAGCGGTCTCTGCCTTTCGCCGGGCGCGGCGCTGGAACACACAACCAGGCGACGAAAGTCACAGCCGCTCTAACCAGCGGCCCAACAATGTACGGCGATGACGTGGGAACACGACATGTACATCAATTCTCCGTTTGATAGCCTGTCACCAATGAACTTGAAGCGGTTAATCCGCCAAGTTGAAGAGAAAACACGGCGAGAGTTCGAGGCAAGGCTGCCGAACCTATTGCCCCTGCTTCCAGACCGGGCATGGTCACTAACCCATCGGGACTGGGAATTGCTGTACTACGTGCTCTACAATCGCAGGCACGCCGTCGGCACGTACAAAGATGATGCCGCAGTGTTGGCCGTGCTGCAGACACTCCAGCAACAGGCGGATAAAATCCGTCTGCCCTGCCCGACGTTCTGGGCAGGCACGGTCGCCTTCTTATGGGCCAGTGAAGAAGGCAGTATTGCTGAGGCGGCAGAGGTATGCCTGCCGCTGCTGCAGGCGTAGGTTTCTTCGCGCTGGTAGAGCACGATGTTGGATAGCACCCGGAACTTACGGAAAGCAGGAGACCAATGGACGAAGAAGAGCCGCAAGATGCGATAAGCCGCTCCCTGGAAGAGTTGAAGGGCCAGGTACAGCAGAACCTGTCCACCTTCCAGCACCTGCGCCCGCTCGTTGAGGAGGAGGCGGAACGGCGTTATCCCAAGTCGGAAGAAGCCAAAGCCGCCGAGCAGAAACTGGTGGACAGGATGTCCTTTGCTCCCGTGCCGCCCAATGTCTTTGGCATGGACGAGAAGCAGATGAAAGAGACGGTGACTCAGTTTCTGGCGCAGGCAGAGCAGTTCATGCAGGAGTCCGGCTATTATGAACAACCACCGCCACCGGAGTTGATTCGCCAGTGCGACGAAGTGACCCATCAGTTTATCCGGCTTATGCACAGCATCGATGAACTGGCAGACAGCCTGAACGGACGATGGCACGACCCGTCGCGCCAGTAGTCGCTCGGCAGAAAGCGAGTTGATGGCAGACACGGATGGAGACACGCATCACCTACGACCTTACGCTGGAAGATTACCTAGCCTTCCACCGGCACACGGCCAAGACGGCTCCGACGTGGCGGCGCGCCTACTGGCGAGGACTGTGGATGAGTTCAGCGATTATCTTGTTGTCCATTCCACTCGTCATGGCGTTCTTTCCGTTCCTCTTCCGGGATTTCAAAGCGGTCTCGGGCTGGTTGTGGATACCGCCAACTGCGGCAATGTCCAACTGTTCGACTACTCGCACCCGATACACCAGGGCAGGTAGTCACAACATGGCCCAACCAGGCATTGCACCCCGGACGCGAAGGCCGCCTATCAGCATCGTCGTGCCAGCGAAGCCAGTCGTTAGAGGTTATTGCCACGGAAGGTCGTTTCTCTTTGTCTGACCTTTATGGATTGGCTAACACAGGCTTGGAGACCGCCCGATTGGCCGTCGAAAAGGGACTCGGCATCCAGTTCACACCCCACGAAAGCACCTTCTTGGGCGGCAATTATTACCGATGGCAATCCGAGAATGATGCAGAACTCCTGATACTTCGTGAGAACATCGATGTGCTGTACCAGGTGGGCATAGACGCGCCCGAAGAACGGTGGGCAGAGCCGCAATTCCGGCATATGCCTGTCCTGCTTTACGTAGAACAACACGACCAGCCGGACATGCTTCGACAGGCACTCCTGTCGCGGGTGCAGGGAATTGCGCATCTAAGCCGGGAGGAATAGTGCCGCAACACACCCGGTCGGCGGGCGACACTATTACATGGAGACCCTATGGGGTGGCCTCTGGGGCACGGGCTGGCGCTGGTCCATCGGCCACGACGAAAAACTCTGTGGCCGAAACACCCTGTGGAAAGCGTAGCAAGAGAGCAACTCCCTGCACCAGACGGTACTCGGTGCAGCTTTGGTTTTAGTTGCGGCCCCAGGGCTGGCTTGGCGGATAGTGCCGTTTACTCTATAGCACGAGGGCAACCCAGCGCGTTAGCCGAAGCAGCATTGCACCGGGTGGGGCCGCATTGATGGGGACAATTCGCTAAAACAGATTCAGAACCAGTCCAACCAGGGAAGTGAGAATTGCGTATTCCTCGACGTTTATACTGTGCTGTTCTACTGACCATCCTTCTGGGTGGCTGCGGTAGTTCATCAGGCGCAGATTTTCACGAGTATCTTCGTGGCATGCAGGCTTACGCCGTATTACAAGCCGAACTGGCCGCAAAGGCTCGTGAGTTCCACCAGATGCCTTCAGCAAAGCCTCGTGAGCAAGCGCGTTTTATCCAGCAGGAGATTCTGCCACGGCAAAAGCGGGTCATACAAGGAATAGAGAGTTTGACCCCAAAAAGCCAGGAAGTACGCGACATGCACCAAAGCAACCTTCTGGCATCAAAGTCCCTTTATAAGGGCTATGAGCTTCTTGCTTTGGGCATTGAACAACATAGCCGGAAGGAAGTGGATAAGTCACAACCGTTCATAAGGCAAGGTCTGCAGGCAATCAACGCGTACGGAGCTAAGCGCGCGAAACTGCTCGAAAAATACGGTCCGCCGTCGGAGCATTAGATGGCGCAACGAGACACGGCAACCGCCATCGGTTGCGCCGAATGTGGGAAGCTACTGACGGCGAAGGTGGCTGCCTTCTGTAAAACGAATGCTTCTCAGTTCGGGGGACGGTACTACTGTTATGACCACCAACGCCAGGCTGCACGAATAGCCTGACCGGCTCTCCCTGCGGACGTCAACGCGCTTCCGACACCCGTGTCATAATAGCGAGGCGGTAGCCCCTCGTGGACAACCGCGACCATGCGTGATACAACAATCACAAATCACCACATCGTACGGCGACAGCCTTTGCAGCGCTGTCGCCTTTGTTTGGGGCTTCCTGGCTCGCGGCGCGCTGCTGCGCCTCGTTGCCGGGCTGGCATGGCCGCCTTCCTTTTAGCTCCTCCTGTCCACAAAGGAAACCCATGACCAAAATCACCGTTGTCTTCGCCCTGATAGTGCTCTGTGCCTCTGCCGCTTCCGCGCAGCGCAGTTTCTCCGTCCGCGCCACCCATTACTGTTCCTCCTGTGGGGGGAGCCGTACGGCCACCGGGCGCAGCGCCAGCAGCCGGGGCCTTGCCGTAGACCCGCGCGTTATTCCCTTAGGTTCGCGTGTCTATGTACCCGGTCATGGCGTGCTGGTTGCCGACGACACCGGCGGGGCGATTAAGGGACGGCGCATCGACATCCGGCTTGCCAGCCGGGGCGGCTGCTCCCGCCGTGGTGTCAGGCGAGTGACTATCCGCGTCCTGAACCGCTCGCCGAAGAGGCGCAGCCGGGGGTAACATGCTCTTTGGGGGCCATGTCATCCCTTTTGTCCCTGGAATACGCAAAGCCGATAAGAGGGGATACAGGACACCGGGAAAGGGGAAATCCGATGGATGGACGGAACCGGAGCGACGTTCGCCCTGGCAGCAAAGTGGCAGTGGTGCAGAAGGAAGACTAGTCCTTAGTTAAGCTGAATCTTTATGAATCTGTGGATACAGTCGGCGCAACTTGATTCGAGCGTCTGCCGTGGTGAACTGCCAGCGAACCACGGTGGCAGCGCCATTGCGCGCCTCTTCCCAGGCAGCAACTTCCCGCTCCAGCGTCTGCCTGTCCGCAATACGCCGATTCAGACATTGCCGCTCCAGCACCGACAGTTCACACTCAGCGATGTTGAGCCAGCTTCCGTGCTCCGGCGTATAGTGCCATTCGAACCGGCGGGCAAGACGATGTGCCTGCTCAGGAATGAATGTCTCGTACAGGCTCTGCGGGCCGTGCGTGTTCAGGTTGTCCACCACAAGAATGATCTTCTCCACAGCGGCGTAGACATTATCCGAAAGGTGCCGCAGCATTTCTGCAAAGTCAGTGGCGCAGCGCCGGTCGGTGACACAGACGCCGCGCCTTCCCGCCAGTGGCTCGACCCACAGAAACAGATTGGCCGTGCCGTTTCTGACGTACTCGCTATCCTCCCGGCGCACTTGTCCCGGCTCGGTAAGCAACGGATGACGAAGCTGCCCATGCAGTTCCTTGCTCTTCTCGTCCAAACAGACCACCGGGCGCAGCGGGTCATAGGGCCTGGCATAGACATCCAGCACGTCCTCCATCTTGGCAACAAAGCGAGCACTGGCTTTGGGAACGCACCAGCTCTTTACGCGCCACGGCTTGACTTCGTTTTTTTCAGCGCCTGGTGGACCGCCACATGCGAGATGTCCTCCACCACCTCCAGCCGAATCAACTCGTCGCGCAGCATCCGCATCGTCCAGCGCGCCTTACCGGTAGGCGGTTCGGAGCAAGCCAGCAAGAGCAGATTTGCTTCGACATCACCAGTTATCTTGGGAACCTGCCCTGGCCTTGGTCTTTCTCGCAGCGCCGACTTCCCTTCCAGAACGAAACGACGGCAGGTGCGCGACACGGTGACGGGCCAGACGCCCACCGCCTCGGCAATCTGCGCCTGCGTCTTCCAATCCGGCTGGTTCCGATCCGCCAGCAGCAGGATGCGGGCGCGGGTTATCTCACGGGCTTTGCCGATGCCGCTGCGGGTCATCTTTTCCAGAGCGGCGCGCTCTTCTTGCGAAAGTCGGACGTACAGTTTCTGGCTCATGCCGCCAGGATACCGTCACAAGCTCGTTATTTCAAGACCAGCTTAACTGAGGACTAGCGCAGCGAGACGCAAGCTCACGGATGCGATCGTCAAAGACAGTCTCACGCCCTCCGCCTACCAACCTCATGGCATCAAGGGTCGCCTGGAGGACGGGCGCGTCGGGCGGGTGCCGCAGATTGAGGCGGCGGCGTGACCAGGCACTGGCGAGCGGGAAGGTAGTGGGGTGCTGCAGTACGTGAAGGAGGCAGTCCGTGGCTCTGGAGAAACAAGTCAGTATTCCTGCTCCGCTTGTAAACTGGCTGCGGGCGGCAGAGCGTGTGGTCGTCATGACCGGTGCAGGTGTCTCCGCCGAAAGCGGCGTGCCTACCTTCCGTGATGCGCAGACGGGGCTGTGGTCACGCTATCGACCGGAAGAACTTGCCACCCCCGAAGCCTTTGGCCGTGACCCGCGCCTGGTCTGGGATTGGTATCGCTGGCGCAGAGATTTGGTTCAGAAGGCAGAGCCGAACGCGGCACACCACGCGCTGGTGCAGATGGAGACGCATGTCCACCAGATGACTCTGGTGACACAGAACGTGGACGGGCTGCACCGGCGCGCCGGGAGCCGCAGCGTCATCGAACTGCACGGCAGCCTGGAACGTGCCCGCTGCCAGGGCTGCGGCCAGCGCGCCCAGGAGTGGCCGGAGACGGACGAGGAGCTGCCCCGCTGCTCCCTCTGCGGCGACTTGCTGCGGCCTGATGTGGTCTGGTTCGGGGAGGCGCTGCCTCGGGCGGCGATTGAGCAGGCTGCCGCCGCGGCACTTGGGTGCGACCTGTTCCTGGTGGTTGGTACCTCGGGTGTGGTGGAACCGGCGGCCTTACTGCCTTACCTGGCGAAAGACCAGGGGGCGGTTCTTGCGGTGGTGAACCCGGAGGAGACGCCGCAGTCGGAGGTGGCGGACTTCTTCCTGCCGGGGCGCGCGGGGGACGTGCTGCCCGTTCTGATACAGCAGGCGTGGCCGCAGGCATGAGCGAAGGCTTTCCCAAACTTGACGTCATTCTGAAGACGGGTGACGAGGCGTTCCACAAAGCCGGTCAGCCTCTGGACTTGAAGTTGATTGACTTCTGGCGCTGGTCAGCCTCAGACTTGGTGAGCAACGCCACGCGGGGCATCTTGGCGGAATACATCGTTGCTTGCGCTCTGGGCGTTGCCAAAGGTGTCCGCGCGGAATGGGATGCTTTCGACCTGCTCACGCCTTCCGGTGTCAGAGTCGAGGTCAAATCCGCAGCCTATCTTCAATCGTGGTCTCACAAGACGCTCTCAAAAATCATCTTCAGTATCCGCCCGACCCGAGGTTGGGACGCTGATACAAACCGCTACGACAATGACTTGCGGCGGCAAGGCCAAATCTATGTGTTCTGCGTTCTCAACCATACGGATAAAGCCACCGTTGACCCGCTGAACTTTGAGCAGTGGGAGTTCTACATCTTGTCGGCTGACATTCTGAACGAGAAGTTCCCCGTGCAAAAGACCATCAGCTTATCCAGCTTGCTCAAACTCAACCCGTGTCACGCTAAGTTCGAGGAGATTGCAGCGTGCATCCAAGAGTTGACATGGTAAGTTGCCAACTGCCACGCAGCAAGGCGCTGCACGTCACCACCTACAGCTTCAGGTTTGGACCCCTCTTCAAAATCCGCAATCGAACTTCCACAACAGGCACAGGACAGACAGTGTCTGCCGCGAGACGACGGCATAATTTCTGAGCCTTTCCCCCTTGCAATAGCCTGAAATGGCGGTTACAATCTATCAAACTATTGTTTTATAGATTGAACCATGGCATCAAGAAACCTTTATCGTGTGGATGCTGGAATTGCCTATATTCATCTCACGGATAGGCGCGGGGCCACTATTGCCGAGGCGATGGTAGACGCGACGGATGTGGAACGGGTACTGGAGTTTGGCAGGTGGCGCAAGGGACGGGGCGGGTATGTCTACACCTGCATCAAAGATAATGACCAGCGGCTGGACATCGCTCTGCACCGGTTTCTATTGTCCGCTCCCGAGGGAATGGTCGTGGACCACATCAACCATAATCCTCTGGACAATCGAAGAGTGAATCTGCGCGTTTTAACAAAAGCACAAAACATGCAGAACCGCCGAGGCCCTGTTCAGGGTAAACGAGACCCGTTCCGCAACGTCTACCGGCAAACGAAAGGCGGCGGCTACGTGGTGCGGGTCAGTGGTCGCTACTTTGGTACGTACCGCACCCTCAAAGAGGCAGACAAACTAGCACGAAGCGCAAGGAAATCCTGGCATATAGCACCCAATGAGCGCCCCGTTACGCCAGACTTACTCCCCTGAAAATAATAGATTAAGTCTGACTTATCACCCCTCACACTTCGCTAAACCATGGTAATATACTCCTGTACCAACGAAAGGGAACGTTTTTCCGCCGCTTTTTCTGGATTTCTGGAAGATTATCGCGAATAGTGCCTTTTCCGCCTGCCGGTAGCGCTACATTCGCATTGTAGAGGTCGGGGGTTCGAATCCCCCAGCTCCATATCGAAAGGTGAGGGGGAGAACCATTGCGGTTCTCCCCCTCATTGCGCTTATGCGCTGCATCGTTCGGCGTTATTCGCGGGGGCGGGCGAGCGGCTCCCAGCCTAAGAGACGCCTGGCTTTGGACATATTCATGACCTTCTGCTCGTAATCTCCGCTGATCGTGAACGCCTGAAAGCCGCCCCGATATTCCAGCGCCGCCAGCAGCACGCGGGCCACGTCCCCGGCGGTGGTCGCCAGGGTCGGCGTGCCCCGGCGCGTGTCGGCCAGCCATTTTTCCTCGGCGGTCGGAAAGCACAGGCGCAAAGCGTTCACATCCATGTTCCCCTCGCGCGCGGCGTTGCGGCAGGCCTCTTCCCCCAGCCGTTTGGTGAATCCGTAGAGATTGCGGGCGTCGGGGGTGACTTCTTCATCGGGGAAATAGCGGGTCATCAGATTGCCGTCGTAGACCGACATGCTGCTGGTGTAGACCGCCTGTGAAATTCCGGCTTCGCGGGCCGCTTTCAGCGCCAGATACACTCCTTTTACATTCACATCGAACGCGCTGGTAGCGGCGTCGCGGCTTGCGAAGCTCTTGTTGCCCATCGCCATGTACAGCAGGGCTTCCCTTCCTTCGCTGGCGCGGGCGAGGGCTTCGAGATCGGTCACATCGCCCTCGAAGTGCTCCCCGACATTTCCGGCGGGTGGGCGCAGATCGAAGACGCGCAGGGTGTGATGCTTGCTGAGGATCGGAAGGACGAGGCCGCCCACATAGCCGGAGCCGCCGATAACGAGAACGCGCATGTTTGTTTTCCAACGGTGGTTTGATGTTCCGTTGTACCCAAATCGAAGCCTTCCGGTAATAACAGCCGCGCTTGCCGGAAGGCTTTGAAGCAGCTTTCTACCGGTCCGCCGCCGCCGCCAGACGCGCCGCCTCACCCGGCGAAGATTCCTGCAGCGATTCCAGCGCGATACGAAGCTGGGCGAAGAGAATGTGCATCTCCTGCGGGCTGACATCGCTGATATCGCCCTCCAGCTTCGGCAGGGCGCGCAGAAAGGCATCGGCGGGATGGTTGGCCTGGGCCGCCTGCAGCAGCGCGTTGTAGGAGTGGTGCAGGTAGCGGAATTCTATCGGGTAGTGCTTTCCGACATTCGCCAGCACGCCGCACGTTTCGGTACTCATGCGGATCATCATTTCGTCTTTCATCGATTCTTTGCTCCTTGTTCTGTTTGCTCTTGCGCCGCCGCCGCCGCCGCTGCCAGCGCTTCGCGGATACGGCGGCGGCTATGAAATAAGCGGGATTTGACCGTCCCTATCGGGGAGTTTGTCGCCGCCGCAATCTGTTCCACACTCCGCTCGCCGAAGTAGTGGAGAATCAGCACCTGCCGCTGCTCTTGGGGAAGGGAAGTGATGGCCTCTCGAATCTCCTCGCGCAGCATGCGCGAAGCGAACGCCGCCGCCGGGTCGAATGCGCTATCTTCCGCGAGCGTGTTTTCCACCGTCTCCAGGGGCACCAGAACTGCCCGTTTTCGGCGGCGCAAATAATCGCGGGCGACATTCACGGCGACCCGTTTCAGCCAGGCCGTAAACTTCCCCTGGGCCACGTAATCGCCCCGGCGCTCATGCACGCGGCAGAACACCTCCTGCGCCAGGTCTTCGGCCTGCTCCGAATCGCGCACGAAGGCGCAGATCAGATGGCGTACCCACTCGCGGTGGCGGCGCATCAATTCGGTGAAGGCGGCGTCTTCTCCGCAGCGGCGGCTCGTATCAGGTCGTCATCGCTGCTGCTCATGCGCGTCACCAGGAAAATTCCCCTCGCTCCAAACAACGCCGCGAAGGGGACAGGGGTTCAAAAACAGCCCAAAAAAGAATTCAGGCGGGGAAGAACGGCGGGCCACGTGGCGAACTCACGGACAAAGGCAATAACCTCGGTAGCCGCCACCGCGAACAGCGCCTCGCCTTTTTCCACGGTGGCTATCTCCGGGTGGCCGAACGCCCCGGTTTCGCTGAGCTGATCGAACGTGCGGGCAACATCCACGCGGCTGGGGCGGGAAAAGTCGGGCACATAGAAGGCGGAATCGAAGGGGATATTCGCGCCGCGCGCGGCATCGGGCGTCACCAGTTCCGGGCGCAGGCGCAGGATCATGCTGGATTCCATCTCGCAGGCGTGCGTCACCGATTCCTGCTCGACATTCTCCAGCGCTGCGATCTGCGCCGCCGCGATAGCCCACCAACTTCCCGATCATCGTGTCGGTCAGCAGGGGCAGGTGGTGCCCGTGCTGCTCCAGCGACGCCAGAGGCACGACCACCACGCGCCCCGTCCTATCCTTCGCTTCTGTCCAGTTCCGTTCTCCAAGCTGCACGGGTCTTCTCCTCCTGCCGTAATGATTATCGCTGGTCGCGCACCGGAGCCTGCTCAGCGCGGGCGTACAGGTCGGCCCACTCTTTGGAGCCGTCGTCGGAGCGGACCTCCAGGGTGACGCCGCGCTCCTGGGCAGGCTGGTTTCCCGCCAAAAAGTCGGCCCACATCTGGGGACGCATGTTCGCATAATGCATGACGCGCCCACCGGGCCAGACGACGGACTGGAGCAGGCGCGGTTTGGGGAACTCGAATGGCGGTTCCATTCGATAACGCGCCAGCGCGCCCTCATCAATCTCAATGCCCAGACCAGGGCCTTCGGGAACGCGGGCATAGCCGCCGGTGACGGTAAGCGGTGTAGTCAGCAGGTCATCGGCATAGTTATTGACGCAGTTGACGGCGGGCCACTGCGCGCCCGGCAGCACCGCCCCCAGATGCAGGGAAAGCGCGGTGGTCAGGCCGGTGCCGACCATCTGGAGCCAGAACGGCTTTTCGAAGGCCGCCGCCAGCGCCCCCTGTCGTAAGATGCTCGCCGCGCCGCCCGCGACCACGAAGCCGTCACAGACTTCATCGCGAACGGCTGTGGGGAAGGGCGGGTTACCGAAGTGCAGCGCCAGGGGCCGGGTGGTCTTCTGGCGAAGCTGCCGGTGCCCCTCCACGTCGCGCTGCAAGATCGGCGATTCGTAGATGGCGATACGGGCTTCTTTGTCCAGTTCCGTCAGCACCGGCGCGGCGTTTCCGGCGTTCAGCAGCATATCGTTCCAGTCGATATCGAGCCGGAAGTGGGGCGGGGTGACGGCGGCAATCGCTTCGACCTGCGCGTAGATGTCCCACCAGGGCCGCGCTTTTATTTTATACGACGTATATCCCTGGGCCAGCGCCTCCTGGGCCTCCTCCGCGAAGGCTTCGGGCGGCATGTCGATATTCCACCAGGAGATCGGGCACCACTGGCGCACGCGCGGCAGGTTGAAAAGGCGGTACACAGGCACGCCCAGCGCCTTACCGACCACATCGTAGAGCGCCATTTGCAGGCCCGCGCCCAGCGAGTCATCGCCCAGAAAATCGGCGGGGTTGCCTCCCCGGACACGCTCTATCGCCTCGTCGGGTACACGGCCCCAGGTATAGTGCAGAATCGTTTCGCCGTAGCCGACGATACCCGGCGCGTCGGTGGTGATACGGATAACCTCGCTGATGCGCCACTGCCACACCTCACGGGCGTTCCATTCCTGGCAGCGCGGCGTGAAGGGCACATCCAGGGCAATGCGCTCTACATCGTTAATACGCAGCTTGGCAGGCATAACGTCGGCTCCTCGCTTTTACGAATCGGTTTGCTGGCGTAGTATTCGTTACTTCCGCCGCTTGCCCCTGCCTGCCCTCACCCCCACACTCGGTCTGCCGAGGTGCTCTCCCGCTGCGGGAGAGGGGTGCCTGTAACGTTGCCAACCCCGGCTTCGCACGTTACCCGCATCCTATCGGTAACGTTACCATTCCCGGCCTCGCATACCAGCTTTTCTCCTTGCTTTCGTGCGAAGCCGGGGCCGCCCCCGTGATAGGCTCCCCTCTCCCACCGCGAAGCGGAAACCATGGGAGAGCACCTCGGCGGTTCGTATGGTGGGATAGGCTGGCGTAGTATTCGCCGTGCCGCGACCTGTTCCTTTGTCGCCTGTTGCCCGTCGAATAAATTCGCGGCTATTGAAGACACAAAATCGGCCTGCGCCGATTGAAGAATCAGTCCACGAAGGTGGACTTCGTGTCGTCCGTAGCCGCGAATTTATTCGACGGGCAAGCGGAAACCATGGGAGAGCACAACATAGGGCAGGAAGACAAAGTGTGGCAAGGGAACCTATAGCCGACAAGGAGGTTGGAACTATGGATTCTGCCGCATCGACCGGCGCGATTGACCCGTTCGCGCTGCGTAAGCTGTACAAGTACCTGCGCGTCGTGGATGTCGCCGACGCCCTGGATGGCATCGGCTATTTCGACATAACCCTTATGGCCGCCGAGGTTCGTCCGTTGTGGAACGGCATGAAGTTCTGGGGCCGGCGCTGACCGTGCGCTGCGTTCCGGCGAACCGGCCCATGTGGAAGCTTACGACCACGGAAGAGATCGTCGCCGCGCACGGTATCTGGTTCAAGGAGATGGGCAACATCAACTTCCGCGACCGCATTCAGGAAGGCCATGTCGTCGTCACCAACACCGGCGGCGCGCGCGCGAGGTCGGCTTCTGGGGGTCGGAAAACAGCCTGGGCACGGTGGCGGCGGGCGCGGTCGGCATCGTCACCGACGGCTACTGCCGCGATACCGCCGAAGTGACCCTGCAAAAAACGCCGATCTGTGCGCGGGCGCGGGGCCGCACGATCATACCGGGTCGCATTGAGATTGTGGAAGTCGAGACAAAAATCGGTTGCGGCGGCGTCCAGGTGCGCCCGGCGACTTCGTCGGCTGCGATGACGATGGCGTCATTGTCGTGCCGCTGGAGGTGGCCGAGGAGGTCGCTATCCATGCCCGCGCCATTCTGCTGGCCGATATGCGCGCCCGGCGCAGGCATTACGATAAGCTGGGAATGCCCGTGGATGAAACCGTGGACTACGAGGCCGTCGAGGCGTACTTCAGCCAGTTGACGTGAAAAGGGGAAGGGAACCGGTATGGCGAAGCCGCGCGTCCTGCTGACTGGCGCGACAGGTTATGTTTCGGGTCAACTGCTCCCGGAACTCCGGGAGCGGTACGATCTGCGATTGGTAGATAGCCGGACGGAGAACCAGGAAGGAAAGCGCATCGAAGGTGTCGAGGTGGTTGACCTGCTGGGAGAGGACCCGGCGCGCCTGGTTCCCTTCTTTGCCGATGTGGATGTCGTGGTCCACAACGCCCATTTCTGGACGGAAGGAACTCATCCGCAGGCCCAGTACGATGGGGAGCGGCGCAATATCGACCTGATGCAGCGCGTCTTCCAGCTTGCCCTGGATAACGGCGTCCGGCGCGTGGTTGCCGCAAGTTCGAATCAGGCGGCCAAGTGGTACGAGCAGCCCTATTTCGCGGGCCTGCGTGACCGCGTAACCCCCGACGAGTATCCCCGCCCCGATAACTTCTACGGCTGGGCCAAGGCCGCCTATGAAAGCCTCGGCTTTTTGTACGCCTGCGGCAGCGTAGGCCGCAAGCTCGAAATCATTCTGCTGCGTATCGTCGCCCCGCGCGAGATCAACGGCAGCGATTTCGAGAACAAGCCGCGCCATCGCTACATCCGCGATCTGGCCGGGTACATCAGCGAGCGGGATTTGCGGCAGTTGTACGTGAAGTCCATCGAGACGCCGGAGATTGCGGACGAACACGGCATTCCGTTCCACATCTTCTATGGCGTCTCCAACAACGCGCGCAAATTCTGGAGCATCACCAACGCCCGTAAAGTCATCGGCTACGCCCCGGAAGACGACTCCGAAATCCGCTTCGCCGATGACATCGCCCGCCTGCTGCGGTAAATCGTTACCCTGCGTGCCGATAGCGATAGCCGATGAAAAATACACCTGTCCCTGCTGCGGCTACCAAACGCTTCCTGAACCACCGCCGGGAACACACAACCTTTGTCCGGTCTGTTTTTGGGAAGATGATGGGGTTCAATATAATGACCCGGATTATGAAGGAGGCGCGAATCAAACTTCATTGCGCCAAGCGCAGAAGCGTTTTCTGGAGCGAGGCGCTCGTAAAGAACACTACGGTTCGTGGGTTCGGCCACCGCGCGAGGATGAACCAAAAGACCCGAATTGGAATCCCCTGGCATAGTCCAAGCTGTTGCGAGAGCGGCACAGCATGGAAACGGCGGCTGCCTTCGCGAATTAGCGGCATGTATATATAATTACCTGCCGTTCAATGAGGAGTAGATGTCATGATTTCTTTCGGGGCAAGAGACAGCAGAACTGGCAGCAAGCGTTTTCGCGCTTGTTCGCAGGGGGAGCGGCGATTCTGGCGTTAGGCGCGACGCTTGCCGGTTATGGCGGCAGTCCCGGACCGGGCGCGACCGGCCCAATCGAGGCCCGGTTCAGGATCCGTCGGCGGCGCGCCGCGCTGGTATATCGGACGCCGCTGGCAGGGCGGTCGGCAACGCTTATTTCACCGAATACGCCCAGGGCGGCGTCCAGATTTTTGTCCGGGTGAGCGGATACGCGACACCGGGGCAGCACGGAATCCATGTGCATGCCATCGGTGTCGTCGATCCCAGCACCGACCTTCCTTCGCCTCCGCCGGGGGCATTTCAATCCGGAGGGCGAGGCTTGCACGGTCTGCAAAACCCGAACAGCGCGCACGCGGGTGATCTGCCCAACCTGACCATTGACAGCGCAGGAAACGGCGTTCCGAATACGCCAGTTCCGGCGTCCAGATTTTTGTCCGTGTGAGCGGTCTATGCCCCGCCGCTTGCGGCGTGGGAACGGGTTATCGATCCCAGTCCGAGGGGCTTCCTTTGGCTAAGGGGGGGGTTAATGCCCCGCCTGCAAAACCGGCGGCGCGCAGCGGCGTAGTTGCCCAAGCAACAGCGCAGTCGCAAGCCGCCGTTTCACTCTGAGGCCGGGGGCCAACAGCCTCTTTGACGCCGATGGCAGTGCGCTCATCATCCACGCTAACGCCGACGATCAGGTGACGAACCCGACCGGAAACAGCGGCGCTCGCGTCGCGGGCGGCGTCATCGTCTCAACCCCGGTAGTTCCTTAAGCAGTCCGCAACGACGGAATTACGGACGCAGTAAGCCTTCCGAACCGGCTTACTGCGTCCGTAATTCCGTCGGTGGGAACAGGAAGCGCAGCACTTCACCGGCGCGGGCCGCCCAGGAAACTTCATTGTGCCGTCCGCCGGGAATGACACGCATCGTGAGGTCTTTGCCTTCGACATACCCGGCCCGATTGAGTATCGGGCGCATCTCTTCCAGATACCGCACCCAGCGCCCGCCGTCACCGGGCGTTCGCACCGGCTGCTGCTTCGCGCCGTGGCACACCATGCGGGGCAATGCGCCCCCCTGAAACTGAAAGACCGCCGACAGCAGCGACGCCGCCTGCCCGAACACATCGGGCCGGGCGAGGGCCGCAAAGGCCGAGAACAGTCCGCCCATCGAAGAACCCATGATGGCCGTCTGCCGGGAACCGGGAAGAGTACGGTAGGCCTGGTCGATGCGCGGCTTCAGCTCGTCCCTCAAAAACCGTAGGTAGCGGCGGGCGCGCAGTCCGAGCCGGTAGTCCTCCATCCGCGTCGGCTCATTATACACGACCACGCGCCGCGTCTGCCCCAGAACCGCGCTCGTGACGGGCGGCAGGACCCGCACCTCGGCACGGGCGGGCCGCAGCCCGACTGCCAGCAGATCCGCCGTTAAAAGAACCATTGGTAAAGAAGTTCGCTGCATCCCGTACCTTTATATGCATCCTCGTTCCGAGTCGCCCATAGATTCGCCACATAAAAAGCGCGCCTGCCTGAGGTATGACAGGGGTCGCAGGTTGGGTACAAGGCGCCTGTATGGCCAATAAAGAGATAGTTACTAAATGGGAAACAGTGGACGGTCGTCGGGTACGGATCCGCGCCGTGTACCCGAAAAATGCCGCCTGGCCTGATGCCGCAACACATCCGCCGCTGCTCCTGATTCATGGGCTGGGCTGCTCTGTCGAAGCCTGGAAACCGGCTCTGCGCTGTCTGGCGGAGGCGGGTCTGGATCGGCCCGTGTACGCCGCCGATATGCCGGGCTACGGACGCTCTCCGGGACCGCGCGCGGCGCTGGGAATCACGGAGATGGCGGACTGGACGGCGCGGCTGATGGATGTGCTGGGCATTCCCCGCGTCCATCTGGCCGGGAACTCGATGGGCTGCCAGGTGGCGCTTGCCTTCGCGCGTCAGCACCCGGAACGAGTGGGCGCGCTGGTGCTGGCCAGCCCGACCGACGGTGGGGACATGGTACCCCTGTGGCGCTCCACGCTCGGTCTGCTTTTAGACGCCTTTCTGGAGCCGATGCTTTACAACGGCACCCTGATAAAGATGTATCTTCAGATGGGCGTTCCCCGCTACCTGGCGACCGTTGTTAAAATGATACAGGATGACCCGATATTTCGCGCCGAAGCGGTGAAAGCGCCCTGTCTCATCGTTCGCGGCGGGATAGACCCTATCGTGCCGGAGCGAGCGGCCCGCCAACTGGCAGCCTCGCTGCCCAACGGCTCGTTTATCGAACTGGAAAAAGCCGCGCACGCCTTACAGTTCAATGCGCCGGAAGAGTTTACCCGTATCGCCCTGGCGTTCTGGAAGCGTATCGAGGCAAGCGAAGCGGCGGGGGTGGCGCTATGGGATACCGCAGACCCGACCTTTTTCGCTCTGCCCCGCAG
>JAUJOK010000042.1:12435-22809 GCA_030447685.1 Armatimonadaceae bacterium | reverse complement strand
TTGCGCCGGACATGCCGGGCTACGGCTACTCGGAAGGGTCGGAAGAATCGTTTGACGTGGAGCAGATGGCGGATTGGACGGCGCGCTTTCTGGACGTGCTGAAGGTGGAGCGCGCGCATATCGCGGCGAACTCGATGGGCTGCCAGGTAGCGATTGCGCTGGCGCGTCGGCACCCGGAACGAGTGGGCGGCCTCGTCCTGGTTGGCCCCACCACGGGCAGGCGGAGCGTTCCTTTGTGGCGCTATGTGGCCGGGCTTGCCGCCAATTCGTCGCGCGAGCCGTTTATTTACAAGTATGTCGCCCTGCGGCTTTTTTTGCAGATGGGATTTCGGCGCTACGGCTCCACGGTCCGTAACATGATGGACGACGATCCCCTGCGCGCCGCCGTCGATGTCGCCGCGCCCTGCCGGGTGGTCCGGGGCACACGCGACACCATTGTACCTGACACGGCTGCCCACGATCTGGCCGACGCTCTGCCGAACGGCTCCTTCCGCGCTGTGGAAAAGGCCGGGCATATGGTGCAGTTCAACAGCCCCGATAGATTTACCCGATTGGCCCAGGTTTTCTGGGCGGAGGCGGAGCGCAGCAACGGGTTTCGCTGATTTCCCACCCCGCGTTCTTCTACACGCCCCACCCTGCCGTTATCACCGAACGTACCGCTTTACCGTCGAAGGTAAAGATTTCGATGCCGTCCCCCTCATAGTAGTGGGAATACAGCGCGATCTCCAGCCTGCCGTCGCCGTTGATGTCCGCGCAGCCCAGAATCCGATACCCGTTGGGCGCGCTGAACGGAATGGCGCGGGTATTTACTTCCCTCACCAGCGGGACGGTTCGCACCCTTCCCCCGGCAGCGAAGCGCAGTGCGACAAGCGCGTAATCGCCTCGCTGCACGCGCGGTTCCCTTCCCACGGCGTCACGCGAATGAGCAGACAGCAGAACTTCCTCGGTGCCGTCTCCGTTCAAGTCTATCCGCAAGTGCTGTGTCAGGCGAACGCGCTTAATGGTCAGCCCCTTGCCGCGCAGCAGAGCGGCGGCGGATCGTTCGTACACCGGGTTCCGCAGCGATTGTGGGCGCGGAATTCGCCGTATCGGATTGGCCGCGCCCGACAGCGCCAGGAGCGGCACTTCCTGCGGCGCGCGGTTCGTAGACGCGTTCACCTGCGTCGCGAACCAACCGCCGACGGCCTCGCCGAGTTCGGGCGTACCGACCACGAGGCGTTTAGCCTGGCCGCGCAGATCGTAGCGCGTGAACGGAGTATTTTGCCGGACCAGAAGCCGCGCCTGTTCGTCCGTGCGCCAGCCGCGTCCGGCATCGAAAGCTCCCGCGATCCACACATCCGGCCCCCGCGACAACCCGACAATCACCGTCCGCGCTCCCGGCCTCTGCTTTCCCCAGACCCGGCCCATGCCTGCGATAGCGGCAATGGCAATCAGCGCCGCCAAGCCGCTCCCCTGTAGAAACCGCTTCCTCTGGCTCACGAATCTTCTCCCTTTCCGTGGGCAGTACGGGTAATAATAGCCGGTATGGCAGCAATCTATGTCGGCACGTCCGGGTGGAGCTACGATCACTGGCAGGGGGTGCTGTATCCGCACGGCGCGTCGGGGCCGGAGCGGCTGGACTGTTACCTGAAACGTTACCGCACCGTGGAGGTCAACAGCACCTACTATCGCTGGCCCGCCGATGCGACCTTCGCCCGCTGGCACCATCGCCTGCCGGAAGGCTTTCAAATGACCGTCAAGGCCCCGCGCGGCCTGACCCACGGCAAGCGTCTGTACGGCCCCGAAGCCTGGCTGGCGCGGATGCGCCCCGGCCTGCGCTACCTGGGGCGCAAGCGCGGCGTGCTGCTGGTGCAGCTATCGCCGCGCTTCGAGTATGACTTCGCCCGCCTCCACTACTTCCTCCAGCAAACGCCGTTCTGGCTGAAGGTGGCCGTGGAGTTTCGTCACCCGTCCTGGCACCGCGAAGACGTTTTCCAGCTTCTGGAACAGAGAAACGCCGCCTATTGCGTGATGAGCGGCGCGCACCTGCCCTGTGTCCTGCGCGCCACCGCTTCCTTCGTCTACGTCCGGCTCCACGGCCCCGACCATCACCACCTGTACGCCGGTTCCTACTCTGACGATGATCTGCGCTGGTGGGCCGACCGCCTCCGCGAATGGCAAGCACAGAACCGCGATGTGTTCATCTACTTCAACAACGACGGCGGCGGCAACGCCGTCCGCAACGCCGACACGCTGCGCGGGCTGCTCGGAACCTGACCACGGGACTCATCAGCGCGCCGGGTCGGTTTTGCGTCCTTTGTAGCGCGCGTTCGGGCCTTCCAGTATGCGCCACTGCGCGTCGGTCAGCCCCTCGTACTGCTCCGGCTCGTAGGGCGGTACGGCCCACGCGAGCGGGTTGGGGCTGTATTTATAGAAAACCGTGCGCCGCTCGCGGTTTCCGCGCCAGGGCAGCGTGCCGTGCGTCAGGGCTTCCGTGAAGATAATCGCGGTTCCCGCCGGGCCAGTGACGGGCACCACGAACGGCTGCGGCGTTTCCAGATTACGCCACTCGGCGGGAATGGGGAATTTGCTTTTGTGACTGCCGGGGACACAGGCAAAGCCGCCGTCGCCGGGGTGGACATCGTGCAGATTGTAGGCTACCACGGTCAGGCCGTTGCGGAGCGTCCCGTTCTGGCAGACATAGTAGGCGGTCGGGTCGAACGGCGTCGCCCCGCCGTGCAGCGTCGCCCCGATAGGGCCGAGACCCTGGCGGATAACATCACAGTAGTCGTGATCTAAGCGGAACTGCTCACCCAGCAGCGCGGACAGATACGGCGTGATGCGCTCATTGTCAATCAGGTCGCGGTACGCATCGCCCCAGGTAAGCAGGCGTCCGAAGCGATACGTCGTCTTGTTGTCGCCCTCCTCCTGCTCCCGCGCCGTCAGCTTCTCGTCCAGAACCGCGTTCAGCGCCGCCACCGCGTCCGCCGAAAGCGCGTTCGGAACGACAAGAAACCCCTGCAAATCGAAAAGATACTTTTCCTGGTCGGTCATTGCCTCTGCTCCACCGAATCGTAAATCCGCACCTTGTTCCAGAACGTGCCGCACCCTTCCACGAACTGTTCGTGCAGCGGGTCAACCTGATACCGGTCGCGTGGCCCTCCAGGTCATCAAAAACCAGCGTCAGCGCGTAGGAGTAGCTGCGGTCGATTACCGGGCGGTCCGTCGAGGCAGGAACGCCGATAAAGACGTGCCGCACCGACTCAATCTGCCGCAGCGCATTAAGGCGGCTGACGAAAGTCTCCTTCTGCTCCGCCGTCAGATCATCCTTAAGCCAGAAGTAGACAGAATGTATAAACATGATACCAATCCTCTATTTTTTAGTTTTCGGTTTTGGAAGAACCACCTGCACGTCGCTATCCCCGGCCCGAACCGGGATGCTGCACAGAAAGTCTGGGCTGTCCGGACCGGTTCGGAAGCCATGGTCTTCTGAAGAGTAGACGTTTAAGCTCAACGGCTCCCGGACAATCTGTTCCGCCCGGAATCGGCCATCCGTATCGGGAAAGGCGTGTGCCTCAGTATATCTTCCCCGGATGAGAATCATGAGGATGTGCCCGCTCCTGCCTTCTTTATCAACAACTCTCTTACCAGACACAGGCCGTCCCTCTTGATCAACGACCCGTCCCGCAACTATACTGTTCGCCACCGGCACTACAATGCGGCCTATATTGCGCTGTTCCCCCGCCCGGAGACGAATAGATTTATGGGCCTTTTCCAACCGCTCCGGGTACTGCGTTATGCCGAACGTCCGTCTGCCCCCATGGAACTGTGGCGTTCCGCCGAAACGCAGATGATATGACGCAGCCGGAGAAAGACCGGAGACCATAAAGCGCCCCTTGGCGTCGGTGGTGCCGCCGTTACTGGGCTGAACCGTGAACTGGGCAGAGCTGCCAGGATACGATTCCCAATAGGTAATGGGAACCCCTTCCAGGGGCTTCTTTTCCAGGTCAGTGACCACGCCATACACGGACGGGCTGCGGATCGCTTCCAGGCGCACAACAATGGTTCCCCAAGTCTCATAGGCCTTCGGAAACTTCACTGTGCTTAGCTCACCCTTATCGGCGCGCAGGACAACCCCAGAGGTTTTGTGCTCCTGCTCGGTCATGCGATGTGTGCGGAATGTAAAGCGCCCCGCTGCATCAGTCATAGTTCGTTCTATGTCGCTATTGCGAATCATACGAACCAGCGCACCCGCTACCGGCTTGCCGTCCGGCCCTACTACGGTACCTGTGAAGGTTCTCGGAGCCAGGTGGTGAGGGTTCTGGTACGTCCGTACTTCCCAGGTCACCGGCTGAACTCGCTCCAAGCGAACGGAGTGATGAAAGCTGTAGCCGGGTGCGGGGGCAACCTCAAGCGTTCTGTCATCCGCAGCACGCAGGCGTAAAACCATTTCTAACTGACCGACACGAAACTGAAACTCCCCCCACTTATCTGTGGTGCCGACGGGGCGAGGCGAGGCGAAAAGGTGGGCACCAGTCTCCACAATCATGCCGGGAATGGGTCGACCCGTTTCCGCATCACGGACACGCACCGTAATCAGAGGCCCCCGGCGCAAGACGAAATCGATATTATCTTCTTGGTCTTTCAGATCGACCCGCCGGGGCGGCGGCACAACATAGGGTTTACCCTCGTTCTCCACCCGCACAGAGAACGCCTGCGGATTCAGCCCTCGTATCTCATAGCGCCCGTCAGCATTGGTAACAGCCTGGCCTTCGCCGGGCGCGCCTGTCGCGTGCAGAACAAAACGCGCGACCACCCGAAAGCCCGCCGCCGGTTTACCATCCACAAACGTCACTCTTCCCCGAATGACCCCTCGGTACCCATAAAGCCGTTCATTCTCCGTAGCGGGTTCACCCGTGGGATTCGGTCGTCCGTTCTGGGCCAAAACTTTCCACGGCACAGAGACAGCCAGTAAGCTGCCAGCAACACAGAGACCACCTGCTATCAATCCAAGCTTCCTGTTGAAGACGGTTCCCACGGCATCTCCTCTTCCCGCAGTAATCAGTCAGCACGCATCGGGCGTGATAGTAAAAGTATCTGGTGGGTACGCCTACTTTATACCCGAATGCACTTCCGCGATGGGGCAGGAATGGCTTTGGCTGCCGGAGAAGGTTAAGGGACGCAAGGGAGCGAGACCATGACCGTTATTCGCGCCGAACACAGTGCGCCGCCGCCCGCCTGGGCTCGCGCAGCGCCACCTGATCGACAAGATGAACGAGGCCGCGCCGGTCTTTCAGGAACGCTACACGCGCGCGGACGGCTCCTTTATCTGGCGGCAGACGTGGCCGGGCATGGACGGCTCCGACGACGGCTACGAGAGCTACCACAACTGGCCCCTGTTCTACGCGCTGGGCGGCTCGGAGGACATCCACCGGCGCAGCCGCTTCCTGTGGGAGGCGGTGACGCGCCAGTTCACCGCGTACGGGCAGGTGTGGCGCGAGTTCGACGCCTTCTACGACTGGATGCACCACGGCGAAAGCTCGATCTATTTCTACTATTTCGGGCTTGCCGACCCGACCGTTGCCGTTGACCGTGCCCGCACCCGCCGCTTCGCGCGTATGTATATGGGGGAAGACGCCGATGCCCCCAACTACGACCCGGCGCGGCGGATGATGCGCTCGCCGATAACCGGCAGCCGGGGGCCGCGCCTGGAAAACCAGTGGGACGACTGGAGCACGCACCGGGCCGTTCTCGCCAACTACCCCGCGCCCTTCGAGGATATTCCCGGTGTTTCCGGCCCTATCGCGGATTGGAACGATGATGCCGTCTACGCGCAGATTCTGCGCCTGCTGAACGAGCGGCAGATGCAAGGCGATGTTCCGCTGAACCTGACCTCCACCAGCCTGATCACCCACGCCTATCTCTACACTGGCGAGGAGAAGTACCGGACCTGGGTGCTGGACTATCTGGGCGCGTGGGCGGAGCGCATCGCCGCGAACGACGGCCTGTGCCCGGACAATGTCGGCCCGAGCGGCATCATCGGCGAGCGGATGGGCGGCAAGTGGTGGGGCGGCTACTACGGCTGGCGCTGGCCGCACGGCTTTATGAGCATAATCCAGCCGCTGACAATTGCTGCGATGAACGCCGTGCTGCTGACCGGCGATACGGCCTATCTCGATATTCCGCGCGGCCAGTTGGACCGGATGATCGCGCTGGGGCGCGAGGAGAACGGCGCACTGCTGATACCGAAGTACCACACGGACGCGGGCTGGACGGGCGAGCGCGCGCTGCCGCCGGAATACCCCCTGCAGCTCTGGTTTCTGTCGCAGTCCGAGCGCGATGCCGCGCGGCTGGCGCTTTTCCCGGAGCGGGAAACGGCGTGGCGCGAGGTGCGGCCCGGACGCGGTAAGGGTGACGACATCCATATCGCGCCTTATTACTGCTATTTGCAGGGGAACAACCCGGACTACCCGCAGCGGATTCTGGACGCGCAGTGGGCGGAGGTGGCCCGGCGCATGGAGCGGATGCACAGCGACGACGGCGACCCGGAGGAGTGGGATGTGCACCACTGGCAGGACATCAACCCCGTCCATACCGAGGCGCTGGTGCAGCTTGCCTGCGGCGGCCCGCAGATTATCTACCACGGCGGCCTGCTCCATGTGCGCCTGCGCTATTTCGATGCCGAGGCGCGGCGTCCCGGCCTGCCCCCGGATGTCGCCGCGCTGGTGCATGGCCTCGATGCGGGCAGTGTCACCGTCACGCTGGTAAACACCAGCCCGCTGCGCGACCGGCGCATCGTTCTTCAGGCCGGGGCCTTTGGGGAGCACACGTTCACCGACGCTATCGATTTAACGACGGGTAATGCCGCGCCGGTGCCGGTGGGTAACAAGCATTTGACCGTCATCCTGCCAGCGGGCCGAACTCTCAACCTGCGGCTGGGAATGCGCCGCTATGTCAACCAACCGAGTTATGCACAGCCGGTGTAGCCCCGTTCCTTTAGGGACGGGGCTGCGGGACGAAAGCGAAAACCTATGGCCGAGGACATTCGCGAAGAGGCCGCAAAATACTACGACGCACAGCCGAACCCGACAGTGGACATTCCGTTCTATCGGGCGCGCATCCCGTCGCCCCTGGCCGATGTTCTCGAACTGGGCTGCGGGACAGGGCGCGTTCTCGTTCCGCTCGCGGACGCCTGCCGCTTTATCCACGGGATAGATTCTTCGGAGGCAATGCTGGCTCGCTGCCGGGAAAAGTTAAAAGCGGCGGGCATAGCCGAAAACAAGGCCCAGGTGACGCGCGGCGGCATCAGCGACTTTGATCTGGGCAGGCGCTTCGATCTGATTATCGCCCCGTTCCGCGTTTTCCAGAACCTGGAAACGGACGAGGAGGTGGATGGGCTGTTTGAATGCGTCCACAGGCACCTTGCGCCGGGCGGAAGCTGTATTTTGAACGTCTTCAATCCTAAGCGCAGTGCCGAGGAGATGCGCCGAACCTGGTGTGTCCCCGAAGAGGTATTGGAGTGGGAAAAGATGCTGGACGGTGGCCGCCGCCTGGCCCGCTTTCTGCGCCGTCCGCGCATGGATACGGAAAAAATGATCGTCTATCCCGAGCTTGTTTATCGCCGCTACGACGGGGACGTTCTGGAAGATGAGGCGGTGCTGAAGATCGCCATGCGGTGCTACTACCCGGATGAATTCGCGCAACTGGTCACGGATCACGGCTTTACCCTGATCGACCGCTGGGGCGGATACGCTGGAGAGCCGTATGGACAGGGGCCGGAACTCGTCCTTAAGTTTTCCGAATAATGCTTACGTCTGACCGGACGAGAGGAAATAAACGACGGAGGAGTATAATCAATTACAGGTTCACTAATGTATCGTCGTCTTTGTTGTGACAGCCTGGGCCACCGAGGGGCCTGCTTGTGAAACCACCACTTCTGCCCCCCAATGAAGCGGAGCGGATCGACGTTCTGCACGGGTACGACATTCTCGATACGCTGCCGGAAGCGGCGTTCGACGATCTTACCCGCCTCGCCGCCTATATTTGCGGCACGCCCATCGCGCTCGTCAGCCTGATTGATACGGATCGGCAGTGGTTCAAGTCCACCGTGGGCATAGACGCGACGGAAACGTCCCGCGACATCTCTTTCTGCGCCCACGCCATCCTTCAGTCCGACCTTTTCGTTATCCCTGATGCCCGGAATGACGCGCGTTTCCGTGATAATCCCGCCGTCACCGATGAGCCGGGCATACGGTTCTATGCCGGAGCGCCGCTGCTCAGCGCGGACGGTCATGCGCTGGGCACGCTCTGCGTGGCGGACCATGTGCCGCGCGCGCTGACGCCGGAGCAGGCCGAGGCGCTTCGCGCGCTGAGCCGCCAGGTGATGAGCCAGATCGAACTGCGGCGGCAGGTAGGGACACTGGAGCGCACCGCCCAGGAGCGTAACCGGACGGAGCAGGCGCTGCGCGACTCCGAGGTCGTTTATGATTCTCTGGTGGAAAGCCTGCCGCTCAATCTTTTTCGCAAGGACACGGAAGGGCGATTTACGCTCGCAAACCGGCGGTTCTGCACAACGATAGGGCGGCGAATCGACGAGATCATCGGCAAAACCGATTTCGACTTTTATCCGGCGGCGCTGGCGGAAAAGTACCGGGAAGACGACCGGCGCGTCATGGAAACCGGCGAAGAACTCGATACCGTGGAGGAGCACGCCCGCTCCGACGGCGAGACAAGCTATGTGCAGGTGAAAAAGACGCCGGTCTACGACGCCAAAAATACGGTCATCGGGACGCAGGCTATCTTCTGGGATGTGACCGAGCGCAAGCGGGCCGAAGAGGCGCTGCATCGGGCGAAGCGGATGGCCGAAGAGGCCAATCGCGCCAAGTCGGAGTTTCTGGCGAACATGAGCCACGAGATCCGCACCCCCATGAACGGCATCATCGGTATGACGGAACTGGCGCTCGACACGCCGCTCAGTCGGGAACAGCGTGAATACCTGAACATGGTGAAGATGTCCGCCGACGCGCTGCTGACGGTAATCAACGATATTCTGGACTTTTCCAAGATCGAGGCGGGCCGGATGGACCTGGACCCGGTCCCCTTCAGCCTGCGCGACAGCCTCGAAGACACCATAAAAACACTCGCTGCACGGGCCGACAAGCGCGGACTGGAGCTGGCCTGCCGCATTCTGCCGGAGACGCCCAACGCGCTTATCGGCGATCTGGGGCGTCTGCGGCAGGTGGTCGTCAATCTGGTCGGCAACGCCATCAAATTCACGGAAAAGGGCGAGGTGGTGCTGCGGGTCGAGACATGGGTGCAGACGGATAACGAGGTGCATCTGCATTTTTCCGTCATCGACACCGGCATCGGCATCCCCCGGAACCGGCAAAAAGCCATCTTCGAGGCGTTTTCCCAGGCGGACAGCTCCACCACGCGCAAATACGGCGGCACGGGCCTGGGTTTGTCCATCTCTACCCAGCTTATCCGGCTGATGGGGGGGCGCATCTGGGTGGAAAGCGAAGAGGGTAAGGGCAGCACCTTCCACTTCACTATCCGCTGTGAGCTTCAAAAAGACGTAGGGCCGACGCTTCCCTCCGCTCCCCGAGACATTCAGGGCCTGCCGGTGCTTATTGTTGATGACAACGCCACAAACCGGCTTATCCTTCAGGAGATGCTGACCAACTGGGGGATGAAGCCGCTGGCGGTGGAAAGCGGGTCGGCGGCGCTGAGCGAGCTGAACCGGGCCGCCGCCCAAAGCGCGCACTTCTCGCTCGTGCTGTTGGACGCCCAGATGCCGGAGATGGATGGCTTCGCCCTGGCCGAGCAGATACACCAACAGCCCGAACTGGCCTCCGCCGCTACGGTTATGATGCTGTCATCGGCAGGGCAGATGGGCGACCCCGTCCGCTGCCGAGAACTGGGGCTGGCGGCCTATCTGACCAAGCCGCTGAAGCAGTCGGAACTGCTGGATACGATCCTGAACGCGCTGGATGCGTCGCCGCCCGGAATGCGCGCGCCGGATACGGAGCCGTCCCTGCCTGTCGATGCGCCCCATCTGCGTATCCTTATTGCCGAGGACAACCCGGTAAACCAGCGGCTGGCGGTACGCATCCTGGAAAAGCGGGGCCACGCGCCGACGGTCGCAGGCAACGGCAGGGAAGCGGTGGAGGCGCTGGAGAACGCGCCGTTCGATCTGGTGCTGATGGACGTTCAGATGCCGGAGATGGACGGCTTCGAGGCGACGGCGGCGATTCGCGAGAGGGAAAAAACGACCGGCGGCCATCTGCCGATTATCGCCATGACCGCCAATGCCATGAAGGGCGACCGTGAGCGGTGCCTGGCCGCCGGGATGGACGGCTATATCTCCAAGCCGCTCCGGCCCGATCATCTCTACGC
>JAUJOK010000042.1:7325-12335 GCA_030447685.1 Armatimonadaceae bacterium | reverse complement strand
TGCCACGGCAGAAGCCGTATCGCACCTGCCCGTTTTCGATTATGACGCCGCCCTGGCCCGCGCGGGCGACGACCGGGAACTGCTTGCGGAAATCATCCAGCTTTTTCTGGAAGACGCGCCGCGCCAGGTGAGCGACGTTTGCGAGGCGCTTTCGCGGCGCGATGCCCCCGCGCTGGAGCGCGCCGCGCATACGCTCAAGGGTTCCGTGGCCACCTTTGCCGCGAAAGCCGCTCAGGCGGCGGCGCTCCGCCTGGAGGAGATAGGCCGCAGCGGTGATCTGGCCGCCGCCGATGCCGCCTGCAAATCGCTCGAAGCGGCGATAGACGACCTGACCCGGGCGCTGCGGGCCGCTGCCGCGCTGCCGGAGGAAGGAAGGGGACAGCCGTGACGGTGCTGATCGCGGAAGACGACGCCGCGAATCGCCGTCTGCTGGAAGTTACGCTCAGGCGCTGGGACTATGAGGTCGTCGTCGCCCGTGACGGCGACGAGGCCTGGGCGGCGCTGCAAAAAAAAGACGCGCCGACGCTTGCCGTGCTGGACTGGATGATGCCGGGCATGGACGGCGTCGAAGTCTGCCGCCGGGTGCGCCAGCGCCTCGACACGCCCTATGTCTACATGATCCTTCTGACCTCGAAGGACCAGAAGGGAGATTCCATTGCCGGGATGGATGCGGGCGCGGACGATTACCTGGTCAAGCCCTTCGATCCGCACGAGCTTCAGGTGCGCCTGCGCGCCGGGCAGCGCATTCTCGATCTGCAGGCGGAGCTTCTTCATTCGCTCACGGAGCAGCGGCGGGCGCATGATGCGCTTAAACAGGCGCAAAGTCATCTGGTGCAGTCGGAGAAGATGGCGGGCCTGGGGCAGATGGTGGCCGGGGTCGCGCATGAGATAAACAATCCACTTGCCTTTGTCACCAATAATTTCGCCGTTCTGGAGCGCGACCTGGCCGCGCTGCGAACCCTGATAGAGCTGTACCAGACCGGGGAGGCGACGCTGGAGCGCGAGCAGACCGATCTGATGGCGCGCATCCGCGACTTCAGCGAGCGTATCGACCTGGATTACACGCTCAACAATCTGAACGACCTGATGGTGCGCTCGCGGGACGGCTTGCGGCGCATCCAGCAGATCGTCCGTGATCTGCGCGACTTCGCCCGGCTGGATGAAAGCGATCTGCACGCGGTGGATTTGAACGCGGGCATCGAGTCTACTATAAATATCATCCAGGGGCGCGCGCACGACAAGCAGGTTAGCATCGACAAAGACCTTGCGCCGCTGCCTCTCCTTCTTTGCCATCCGGCCAAGATCAACCAGGTGGTGATGAACCTGCTCGCCAACGCTATCGACGCCTCCCATCCGGGCGATGCCGTTACCGTGCGAACCTGCTCGGACGATTCCGTCGTCATTATCACCGTCGCCGACACCGGCAGCGGCATCGCTCCGGCCATTCGCGACCGCATCTTCGACCCGTTCTTCACGACCAAGCCCCCCGGCGAAGGAACCGGCCTGGGACTGAGCATTAGCTACGGCATCGTACAGGATCACGGCGGAACGATAGAAGTTACCTCCGAACCGGGGCGGGGCGCTGTCTTTACGGTTCGCCTGCCCCTGAACCGCGACGCCGCGCAGAATAGTCAAAGCCAATGAAAATGTCAGAGCGGCCCGTTCTGCTGGTGGTGGATGATGAGCCAGACGTGGTGAAAAGCGTCCAGGACCTGCTGCGCTTCGATTACCGGGTGCTGGGGGCGACGCGCGCGGAGGAGGGGCTGCGTCTGCTGGCCCAGGAAGATGTCCAGGTCGTGATGAGCGACCAGCAGATGCCGGAGATAACCGGGGTCGCCTTTCTGCGCCAGGTCCGCGACCGTTATCCCGACGCCGTGCGCCTGCTGTTCACCGGTTACGCCGACATCCGCGCGGTCATCGACGCCATCAATCAGGGCAGCGTGTACCGCTACATCGCCAAGCCATGGGACTCCGAGGAGCTTCAAACCATAATCCGCGAGGCGGTTGCATTGTATGCCCTGCGCGCCGAGCGCAAGCTGCTGCTGCGGGAGCTTCAGGCGAAAAACGATGCTCTGGAGAAAGCGAATACGGACTTAAAGCAGGCGAACGATCTGAAGCTGGCCTTTATCGAAGTCGCCAGCCACGAACTGCGGACGCCAATAACTATTCTGCGGGGAATGACCGAACTGGCCGCCGGAATGTCCGATCTGCCCGCTCCCCTGCCCGACTGGCTCGCGCGCATGCATCGCGCGAGCGGGCGCTTACAGCATCTGGTGGAACAGTTGGTCGCCATGCTCCGAGCCGGGCAGTTTGATCGCACGCTGGACTGCCGCCCCACGGATTTGTCCGCGCTGCTGAAGGAAGCCGTGGAGGACATTCGCCCCTTTGTGGAGATACGCAAGCAGACGCTCCGGCAGGATTGGCCCGATGATCTGGGCCTTATCGAAGTCGAAGCCGCCAAGATACGCGATGCCGTCAACCATCTGCTTCTGAACGCCATCAAGTTCACGCCGGACGAGGGCGTCATCACCGTATCGGCCCGGCGTCTATCCAGCGGCGGCGGGATAGAGATCATTGTCCGGGATACCGGCGACGGCATTGAAGTGGACAATCAGGCCCTGTTGTTTGAACCGTTCTTCACCGGTCTTGATACCGCCCACCACTCGTCCGGCCTGTTTGAGTACAAACGCAAGGGACTGGGACTGGGGTTGAGCGTCGTCAAAGCCTTTGTCGAGATGCACGGCGGCACGATACATGTACAAAGCGGACTCGGCTCCGGCACCACGTTTACCATCACCCTGCCGGGCAGCTAACCGTCGCATGATTTTCCGCCTGCTTTCCCCCTTTATCATTGTCGCTGCCATTACGGCAGCGGCTCCGGCAAAGCCGCCGTCTGCCGCAATCGTCCGCGGGGTGCCCACGGTTATGGGCAAACGATAGGGAAAATGTGAAGGTGACGGAAAGGAAACTGCACTGGACAGGACGCGGCTGGAACCGCAAAGGCCCGGAACGTACCTACCTCAAACGGTACAGGCAATAGTGGTTTTGGCCCTCACCCACTCGAAACGACGGTATGCGTGAGGGCCGATAGGGAGCCGATTCAGCGCGGCAGCGACACCGTTTCCCGCTGGACACCTTCCGCGCGGCCAGGGTAGTCGCTCGCCCCTGAGTCCGTGTTGGGTGAGGCGATTAATTTCTCCAGCACGGGGCGCTTCGTTTCCGCCAGGCGCTCCAGCAGAACGGCGGCTTCAAGCGGCGCGTTGTGGCGGGCGAACTCTGCTTTCATCTGCTCGGCCCGCTGCTTGAAGTGCCCCTCGGTCAGCACGCGGCGAACGGCGGCGCGAATCGCCTCCGGCGCGGGCGACTGCTTCGCCTTGAGGTGGATTCCGACACCCGACCAGGCGACCCGGTTGCCAATCTCCGGCTTGTCCTCCGTCCATCCGCTCACGACAAGGGGGACGCCGTGCGCGAGCACGATCTGGATGCTTCCGTAGCCGCCGTTCGTTACCATCAGGTCTGCGTGCGGCATCAGGCAGGCATAGGGCAGGAAGGGAACGACATGGGCATTGGCGGGAATCTGCGGGAGACCCAGGCTTTCCGTTGGTCTGCCGCCGGTCGTTGCGACCACGAACACGTCTTCGCAGGCGAGCGCCTGAAGCGTCGGGGCCATCAGATCGCGGTGATCCGTCGCCAGCGTGCCCTGCGTCACCAGCACCACCGGCTTTTTCGTCGCTTTCATCTCGTCCCACCAGGATGGCGGCTCAAACGCGCCCGGCTCCTCCGGGATGAACCCGCCGATAAAATGCACCTGCGGCGGCATGTCCGTGCGCGGGTACTCGAAGGCGGGCACGGTGTTTTGCAGGAACAGATACGGGGACAGGCCCGCCACGAAGAGCGCGGTGGAAGTGCGCGGCAGACCCAGGTCCGCGCGCACCTGCTGAAAGCGGTCATTCACCGTGCGGAAGACGACCCGGTTCATGAGCGCATCGAGCGTGCGGTTCCGCAGGCGGCCCAGCGGTGTGCTGCTGGGAGGAAGCGCCAGCCCGAAGAAGGCGGTATCGCGGCTGGGGGCGGGAAATGCGGTAATGCCGAATATCGCCCAGGGTGGCCCGCCCCTCTCATGCAGAAGCGAGGGGCCGATAAAGCCGGTGTCGGACAGGCAGACATCGGCAGGGAATTCTTGCAGTATCTCCTGGTAATCCCGCACCTGCCCCGGAATCGGGTTGATGAAGACATGGGTCAGGTCGTACTTGAGCAGGTCGATGCCCTTATATTTGTTCCGATCCGGAAAGGCCGCGTCGAAATCCCGGTCGTCAAAATCCGGGGCGTGGCGCATGGGAAGCCAGCGCGCACCGGTCGCTTCTATTCTCTTTTGAAAGCGTCGGCCCGCATACCAGCGGACTTCGTGCCCGCGCTCGACCAGCTTCCTGGCGATGGGCAGACCGGGGTTGACGTGCCCGGTGGCGGGCATAGTTCCGATAAGAAAGCGTGCCATCGTGCGTTTTCCTCCTGAGGGAACGGGTTATCTGACCTCAGGATACAGGGCGAGTGTGACCATAGCGTGTACGGAATCGTGACAATAGAGTAAACAAGACAATCTTTTAATGCATGCCGGAGACTGACGACCTGCGCTGAAATCATGTCTTGGCCGACTCAGGAATAGAATGAAATGAGATAGGAGGTGTGGTATGGTAGGCAACGAAGACAACCGGAGCGGGCGCTTGTTTGTGATCGTCACGTCCAACTTTCCAAACGGCGATTGGGGCCAACGGGGCGGCGACCACCTTAAGCGGCATAGTGAGTACCTTAAATGGGTGCTTGAAGCCGAGGGGTACTCCACGTATATCTGTCCCGATCTTGCCGTCGTTGAAAGCTACTTCGCGAATAATCGCGCGGATGTGCTGATGATTGATACCGAGATGAAAGACGGCGACGCAGTGGCTGTTGCCCAACGCCTGAATTCTGATCCGCGCCTGTCCGCGCTTTTTATCGTGTTCCTTATGCCTTTGT
>JAUJOK010000042.1:0-7225 GCA_030447685.1 Armatimonadaceae bacterium | reverse complement strand
TTAGCTCCTGAAACCACTTCGTAAATACCGGAACCCGGCGGTAAACTGCCGACGGCGAACCGTAGACCTTTTGCAGGCTCCCTTACACGGGTGGGCTTGCCACTCCGCCTCCGCTTAGCCTATAATGAAGGGCATCACTAACCTTTCCCGCCCGGTTTACCGGTTGCAAGGAGAACAGCCCGTGCCGACCGCAAGCGCCTCGCCGGTTGATGTTGAATTAGAAACGCTGATACGCGCCCGCTACCCGATCATCTACGTGGTTTCCTGGGAGGAGCGGCGTGTTGAGGAGTCGCTGCGCGAAATCTGCCAGCGGCGCGGCAAGAAGATGTTCCTGTGGACGCTGACGACAGGCATGGCCGGGGACGCCGCCTCGAAGGACCCGCTGGCAGCACTTAACTTCGTGCTGAACGCCGCCGACCAGAGTGTCTTCGTGCTCAAGGATTTCCACCCGTTTATTAACGATGTGGCCGTCACACGCCGTTTACGGGACCTTATTTATGCGCTGAAGACCTCCTACAAGACCCTTATCCTCATCTCTCCGCTGCTGAAGCTGCCACCTGAGCTGGAAAAAGAGATTTCGGTCGTGGACTACCAGTTGCCTACGCTCGGCGACCTGGACTGGCTGCTTGAGGGAATTATCCAGAGCGTCCGTTCCAACCCGCAGATAAAGACGGACATGACGCCTATCGAGCGGGAGCATGTGCTGAAGGCGGCGATGGGGCTGACCTCGAACGAGGCGGAAAACGTGTTCGCAAAGTCGCTTGTCGAAAAACGCGGCTTCGACATTGACGTGATTCTATCCGAAAAAGAGCAGATCATCCGCAAGTCCGGCATTCTGGAATACTACCGGGCCAGCGATGCTTTCGCCGATGTGGGCGGCATGGACATTTTGAAGCGCTGGATGGAGGCGCGCACCGTCTCCTTCACGGAAAAGGCGCGCGAGTATGGCCTGCCGGAGCCGAAAGGCATTCTGCTCTTAGGGGTCCAGGGCTGCGGCAAGTCACTTACGGCAAAGGCCATCGCGTCGCTGTGGAGGCTGCCGCTGCTGCGCCTCGATGTCGGCAAAGTCTTCGCGGGCATTGTTGGCTCGTCTGAGGAAAATATGCGGAAGGCCATCGCTACCGCCGAATCGGTCAGCCCGGCTATTTTATGGATCGATGAAATGGAGAAAGGGTTCGCGGGAACGCAATCGTCGCCGTTCTCGGACGGGGGAACGACCAGCCGCGTCTTCGGTTCCTTTATCACCTGGCTTCAGGAAAAGGAAGCTCCCTGCTTCGTCGTCGCTACCTCGAACGATGTGTCGCAGTTGCCGCCCGAACTTATGCGTAAAGGCCGCTTTGACGAAATCTTCTTTGTGGACCTGCCCGCTGAGGAGGAACGGCGTGAAATCTTCAGTATTCACCTGAAAAAGCGCGGACGTGACCCGAAGAACTATGACCTGAAGCTGCTTGCCAAGCGCACCGTCGGCTTTTCCGGGGCGGAGATCGAGCAGTCCGTCGTTTCATCGCTGTACGATTCGTTCGGGGACAATGCGCGTGAGCTGACCACGGAAGACATTCTTAAAACGGTCGGCGAATCCGTGCCTCTTTCTGTAACCATGCGCGAGGGTATCGCCCGCCTGCGCGAATGGGCCGAGACCCGCGCCCGCCCGGCGTCGTCGCAGGAGGCCGAATCGACCGAGGAGCTGACTGCGCCGGGCTTCCCGCCGCCGCTGGCACTGCCCGAATCGTCGGTGGCTTCCACCCAGCCGGAGAACGAGATCATGGCGCGGCTGGAAGCGGACGAGGCGCGCCTGGCCGCCGTGGAGCGCAAAACCGCGACAGGGCTGGAACCGATGATGGGCGCGACGCAGAACAACGGCGCGACGTTGCCGCCGCCCGCACCGGTAATCGAGACGCAGGGGACGGACGGGGCCGCGACAGTGACGGGGGACGGCCCGCCCGCAGGGTAAAACGTTGATAACGCAGATTGGCAGTGTCGCCGATGCGCTGAACGGACGCCTGGGGGTCGCCCTGCGCTTTCTGCCGACGGGCGAAAGCCTGTTTTTCCACGCGGACGCAGAGTTTCCGACGGCGAGCGTTATCAAAGTAGCGATAGTTGCGGAACTCTTCACCCAGGCCTCCGAGAAACGGCTGTCGCTGGATACGCCTATTGCCGTCGCGGACGAGGATATGACACCCGGTTCCGGCGTTCTGACGCTCCTTTCCCCCGGTGTGACATTGCCCCTGCGCGACCTCGCCATGCTGGCAATCGCCGTGTCCGACAATACCGCCTCAAACCTGTGCCTGCGCGCCGTGGGCGGGCCGGATGCGGTGAACGAGCGGATGCATGGCGCGTGGAACATGACGGGAACCACGATTCACCGACCTATCCGCTTCCATCTGCGCCCGAGCGACCCGACTCACACTGCCACCGGCACGCCGCGCGACATGCTGCAGCTTCTCACGCTTCTGGAAGCCGGGCAGATAGGCGGGCGCGACGTTTCCGACCGGGTGCTGCGTCTGCTGGGCGAGGTGCAGGACACGGCTATGCTGCCCCGTTATCTTTCCGTGAACCCCTACGCCGCCGCGCTGAACGTTCCCCTGCCGCCCCTCACCGTCCGGCACAAGACCGGCGGCGTCACCGGAACGCGCAACGATGCCGGGCTGATAACACGCCACGGTGAGAACGGACGCCGGGAAACGCTCGCTATATGCGTTTATACGAAGGATGTCCGCGACGACCGCTGGACGGCGGCTAATGCAGGCGTGGAAGCGGTCGCCCAGGTCAGCAAAATCGCCTGCGACTATTTCTTCAAGCCGGAACAGGAAACTAAAGCATGATTGTGAACTCGCGCGCGCCGGTGCGGGTGGACTTCGGCGGCGGCTGGACAGACGTGGATATCTTCGCGCATGGCGCGGGCGGCGTGGTGCTGAACGCCACGATAGATAAGTACGTCAGCGGCAGGATGGAGGTGCTGGAGACCGGCGAGGGCACCGGCGCGCGCGAGGGCCTGAATGTCTCCTACGGCTTCGATCTGCCGTCCGGCTCCGGGCTGGGCACGTCCTCTGCGCTGAATGTCGTGTGGCTCTCGCTCATCAAGAGTCGGATTAGCAGCGAGCATGATCGTCGTCAGATTGCCGAGCTTGCCTTCAATCTGGAAAAGATTCTGGGAATCCTGGGGGGCAAGCAAGATCAGTACGCTGCCGCTGTCGGCGGCTTCAACCTGATGACTTTTACGGAAAGTGGCGTGGAGGTGGAGCGGCTGACCGTTTCGCCGGAGACAGTCCGTGAATTGGAGGCGCGCAGTGTTCTCTGCTACACGGGCAAGCCGCGCCTGTCCGGGGCCATTCATGAAAATGTGTGGGGCGCGTTCCGGCAGGGCAACGCAGCGACGGTGTCCGCCCTGTATGCCCTGCGTGATGTCGCGCTCCGCATGAAACCCGCCCTGCTGGACGGCGACTTAGACGCTTTCGCGCAGCTTATGGCCGAAAATTGGGCGCATCAGAAGGCGCTCGACCCCTCGGTTACCAATAAGCAGATCGATGCGCTATTTGAGGCTGCCGGTGCGGCAGGCGCACAGGGCGGCAAGGCGTGCGGCGCGGGCGGCGGCGGCTGTCTTCTTTTTATCGCCGCGCCGGGTAAAAAAGAGGCGGTGGGCGAAGTGCTCGCGGCTCAGGGAGCGCGCCTGATCCCCTTCCGCTTTGAATTCGACGGGCTGACGGTTTCCGTGGAGGAATCATGAACATCCAAACACAATCAACCGGCAGAGAATTCACTTCCCGTGTCTGCGATGGGGGGCATGGCGCAGGGGAAGATTCAAATCTATAATGCGGGACTCGATAACACGCGGGCGGCGGGCTTTCCTATCGGACGCCGATTACCCTGCGAATCGGCAGCTTTGTCTGGCACGGGATGGGCAGTGAGTATACTCTTTCCCACATCACCGTGTCCGGCATTCGCCTGGATGAACACGCCAATGAAAACCCGCAGTTCTGAGCCGAACCGGCGCGTCCGGCATCAAGCGCGTCCTTGCGTCCGTTCCAATGCGGCGCGATCCCACTTCGCGCAGTCGGCGGCGGCTTCATAGGTGCTCTGGCAGAACTCCAGCAGCGCGGCGTCTGGCGATTCGGCGCGCCGAGCCTTCTCGTAGGGCAGTACGAACTCAAACAGGTGCGGGCTGAAGAACGCTGCGCTCGGACGCACGGGCATCTCCCGGAACCCCGGCGGCTCCGGGTAGGCGTAGGCGTAAAAAACCGGCTCCGGGACCGGGCCGCCGCCCGGCCAGAAGCCGACGCTGCTTACCTCGTGCGAATATGCCTCGCGCGTCACAAAGTCCGCGACAAAAGGCGCTCCCGGATGCCGGGGCGCGGGGCGTCCCGAAAAGCGCGTCACCGCCAGGTCGAAGCTGCCCCAGAAGAAATGCACCGGACTGCACTTGCCGATAAACCGTCCGCGAAACTGCTTAAGCACCCGGTCCGCCTGATAAAGAACGCGCCAGAACCTATGGGCATACTCTGCATCGTAAGCCGCGTGCTCCTCGTCCTGCTCAAAGGGAATCGGGTTTTCGATCTCGACCGGCATTGTCCATATCTTTGTCTCCAGCCCCATCTCGCGTAAAAGTCGCATGAACTCGCCGTAGAAATCCGCCACCGAGCGCGGTTCCAGGCGCATTGTGCGGACTGCGCCGTCGCTGTCGCGAATCACAAGCCGGTGGTCCACTAAATCGAAATCTATTTCAAAGGTGCGATGCCCATAGGGGATCGGTGAGGTCGTCAGCCCGCGCGCGGTGACATACAGGGGGACATGCCACCAGTGGTTCACCTCTGGGCTATGCGTCAGCCGCACCTTGCCCACTATTTGCGTCCACAGATGCAGTGTCGCGCAGGTGTCCCTCCATTCCGCGAAAGGCAGGCTGGGCCAGGCATCGGTAGGATGCGTTGATCCGGTCATGGGCGTTTCTCCCAAAGTCAGGGCAATGTCGCCATTATTCTTGTCGGTGGGGACCGGAATCTCCTACTTTCCTCTTCCTGAGATTCTCCCCGCGCTCCGGCATGTTACAATAAAAGCATCACAGTGGCGTGCAACAAGAAATGACCCTGGAAAAAGCAACCCCTTCTTCTTCGTGCGATATTACCAATGTCAACCTGCTGTGGCTGCGTAAGGCGCGCGGTGTCGCTCCACTGGGCCGCTATGCCGCACAGGCTGATGGCTCGCTGCTGGCGTCCGTCCCGGATGATTTGGAGCCGCGCACCTTCCACATCGCGCGCTTCGATACCGGCGGGCGCTCGCAGATTCTTCATAGCTATACGGTCGAAACCCTGCGCAAAACCGAGATAGCCGTGAGCGGCGCGGCCTTTGTCGGCGCGACAGACGACGATTTCTATCTGTTTCAAGGCGGACGCAAAGGACGGTTTCTGCAGGACCGCCGCGCCTCCTACACCGACATCGCGCTGGCGGAAGAGGGGCAGCGGTTTACGGCTGCCCTGTGCGATCTGCTCCTTTCCGGCAATACGATTGCCTTCGGGGACATTAACGGTCGACTTTTGTGGACCAAAGACATCGCCTTTCCCGTCGCCCGCGTCGCCATAGACCGCGAAGCGCGGCATATCGCCGTGGCGGGTGAGACGGGCGATCTGCTGCTGCTGGATTCCGCGCGCAATACAATCTGGGCACACCGGCAGGAGACCCCACTTTCCGCCGTTGCCACTATCGGCCCCGCGCGCACCGTGTTTGCGGGCGGCGGCGGCGTGGGGGCGGTAGATGAGCGCGGCACGCTGCTCTGGTTTACCGAGGTTCCCGGCGAGTTAATCGAAGTGGCGGTGGATGCGGCGGGGCACACGACAGCGGTTCTGGTGCGCCTGGACACGATGGCGGGACGGCTGGTATTCCTGAGCGCAGATGGTCTGCCGACCTGGGACATCGACTTCGAAGATGCCCGTCCTACCGGCCTTTCGCTTTCGCCGGACGGCACCCGCGCCGCCGTGACCCTGCGCGACGGCTCGATCTCGGTGTATGTTCTGGAATATGGCGAGCGATTGGCCGGAGCGGGCGCGGAGCAGGTGCTCGCCGAAGCCGAAAGCGCCCTTGCCGCCGGTCATTCCCGGCAGGCCGTGGATTTACTGCGCGCGCGCCTTTCCGCCATTCCGTCCGATGTGGCCGCGTGCGAAGCGCTGGCGGGTGCGCTCGCCGCCTGGCGTGAACGCGCCATCCACGCTGCCGTGAACGCCGAAGCGGTTGGGGATTTCGCCGCCGCCGACACGCATCTGGGCGAGATTCTGGCCGTCGTTCCCCTGGACGCCAACATCGTATCCCGCCGCGCCGATCTGCGTGCTCGCTGGGGCGCGGCAGCCCGCGCGGCGGGAAAGGCTGCACTCACGGCCAGCGACGGCGCGAAAGCCGAAGCCTGCTTTTTGGAATCTATTGAGGTTGATCCGCTCGATAATGAGGCGCGTGAAGAACTCGCTCACGCCCGGTCGGCGGCGTCGGCGGGCGCGCTGGCGCGGGGAAAGGAGCGGATGGCGGCGGGGGACTTTACCGGAACCATCGCCGCCCTGACTGAGGCGCAGACACGCGGCACTCCCGGCCCGGAAGTCGCCGCGCTTCTCAAACAGGCCCGTGTTCGCGAATCGCTCGCTCTGGGAAATGACCTGTACCAGAACCGGCAGTACGCCGCCGCACTGTTCCAGTTCAAAAAAGTGCTGCGGCTCGATCCGGGTAATGTGGAAGCCCTGCAAAAGGTCAACTATGCCCAGAACTTCCTTCAGGACACGCAGCTAAACGACCGCTTCACCCGTCTTGAATAGGTCCGTTCCCTTGACCGAACCCGAGGGCGTAGAAGTGGAAAAGCCGCTGTTGAGGTTGCCTTTAGGAGCGTGGAAGTGGAGTATTCACCGGTGATATATCGTCTTGCCGATAGGGCAGCAGTCAAACCAAAATGCGCCACTTCTATTCCTATCAACGGCTCTAAAAAAGTTTTCTTTTAGCCCTTGACAGCCTACAGTTGCAGTGATAAACTCCTTTTCGTGCCGGTTGTTTCCACGGCTTCGTGCCGGTCGTAGAGAAGGTTATGCCGCGTTCTGAGAGCGGAGTGACCTCCAAGAGACCAGTCCAGAAACTTCGAGCAAAATCAGTGGACTCAGACAATGATATAGACAACAGATCTTCTGCTGACCAGGATATCTTGTCTCATTCCCCCCGGCCCTCCGTCTTTGTTCTAGATGTCTTGTCACTCTATCGGAGTGCT
>JAUJOK010000041.1:7638-41747 GCA_030447685.1 Armatimonadaceae bacterium | reverse complement strand
CTGCGTGTGGTGGACGACGTTCTGCTGGTGACGCCCGCCCAGAACAGCGGCGGCGTCGAGTTCGGTCTGGAAACGGCCTGGGACATGGCTCACGACATGGGCAAGGCCGAAGCCCTTTTCATCAATAAGATGGATCGCGAGAACGCCGACTTCTTCGGCGCGGTGGCAGCGTTCCGCGCGCGGTGGGGCAACCATGTCGTGCCCGCCGTCATCCCTATCGGTTCCGGTGATTCGTTCCGGGGCGTGGTCGATCTGGTCACGATGAAGGCGTATGTCGGCGAAGGCAGGCATGTCAAAGAGGAGCCGATTCCCGACGACCTGCGCGCGACCGCCGAGGAGTGGCGGCAGATGCTGGTCGAGGTGGCCGCCGAGGGCGACGATGAACTGATCGAGGAGTTTCTGGAAGGCAAGGAGCTGACCGAGGACGAGATCGAGCGCGGCATCCATGAAGACCTCTTAGGCGGGCGCATCGTGCCGGTGTTTTGCGGCTCCTCCACCAAAGTCATCGGCATTCAGCCGCTCTTGACCCACCTGGCGATGGAGTTCGAGGCCCCGGATGAAGCGCCCGAGGCGGTCGGCAGGAACCCGCAGACCGGCCATGACGAGACCCGCAGATGCGACCCGTCGCAGCCCTTCAGCGCACTTGTCTTCAAAACCATCGCCGACCCGTATGTGGGCAAGCTGACCTATTTTCGCGTCAAAAGCGGCACGCTCAAGGGCGATTCTCATATCTGGAATACCGTAAAGGACAAGGACGAGCGGATCGGGCAGCTTTTTAGATTGCGGGGCAAGCACCAGGAGCCGGTAAGCGCGGTCACGGCGGGCGATCTGGCCGCCGTCGCCAAACTGGCCGTCACCACCACCGGCGATACGCTGTGCGACCGCGCCCGGCCTATCGTCTACGACTCCATCCCCTTCCCGGAGCCGACCTTTTCGCTGGCCGTTCATCCCCGAAGCAAGGGGGATGAGGATAAGCTGGGCGCGGCGCTCGCCCGCATTGTCGAAGAGGACCCCTGCTTCCACACCCAGCGCGACCCCGATACCGGTGAGACGCTGCTGCTCGGTCAGGGTGAAACGCATCTGGATGTGATCGTGGGGCGCATGGCCCGCTTCGGCGCATCGGTGACAACGAGTGAGCCGCGTGTCCCGTACCGTGAAACGGTCACGAAATCGGCGCGGGCGCAGGGCCGTCACAAAAAGCAGACCGGGGGGCGCGGCCAGTTCGGCGACTGCTGGCTGACCATCGAGCCGAATGCAACGGGAGCAGGCTTCGAGTTCGTGGACAAGATCGTCGGCGGTGCGATTCCCCGCCAATATATACCTGCCGTCGAAAAGGGTGTCCACCAGGCGATGGCGCGCGGTATCCTGGCCGGTTATTCCGTCGTGGATGTTCGCGTGACCGTGGACGACGGCTCATTCCACAATGTAGACTCTTCCGAGGCGGCCTTCATTATGGCGGGCATTCTTGGTTTCACCAATGCCGCGAAGGACGCCGGGCCGGTCCTGTTAGAACCGATCTTGGATGTGCAGATCACCGTGCCCGACGCCTACACCGGCGATTTGATGGGTGACATCAACAGCCGTCGCGGTCATGTGTCCGGTATCGAACCCGGCGACAAAAGCGGCTACCAGATCATCCGCGCCCATATCCCGCAGGCCGCGATGCAGCGCTACGCCGTAGATTTGCGCTCGCTCGCTCGTGGCCGCGCCCAGTTCCGCGCCACGCCCTCGCACTACGCTGAGGTTCCCGCGCACATCGCCCAACCGCTGATCGCCGAGTACGAGAAGCGCAAAGCAGAGGGCCATGCCGGGCACGATTAGGCAGCCCCGATGTGCTGAACGGCGGATAAACAAAAGCGTCCGGAGTGATTCCGGACGCTTTTGTTTATTTGGTATGGCCTGCCGCCGTCAGCGTCGGGGACGCGCGCTTTTCCACACCGAAACGCGCCGCCGGGGCGGCAGAAGCGTGTCAAGCTGCCGGAAACAAAGCTGCTTCCGGCAGGCACGGCAGGGGTGCGAGCGAGCGGTTACGGCAGTGACACGGACTTTTCCGAGAGTATGCGGGAACGCAGCAGAAGCCAGCCACTCTTGTCGCGCACCCAGACTCGGCGGTAACGGGTGGTTACGGCAAGCCGTTTTGGGGAGGGCGCAGGGCGCACGGGACTGCCCGCCGCTTCTGTGGTCTCCGTCGACTCCAGCACTTCCATCGGGTACCAGACAAGCCGTTCCTCGCCGTAGATCGTGGCCGTCGTGCTTCCGTCGCCCATTTTCGTCAGCTTCACCGATCCCAGCGTCGTGCGGGCATCGCCGAGGCGGCGGCTTTTCAGAAGTGCGCCCATCGTCTGCTTGACCTGGGCTTTACCGGACTTCCTGCCGTGTACGTCGATAGCCTCATAACGGGGATGAAGAACCGCCAGGTACCCGTTGATGTTCACATCCTGAAGCGTCGTCAAAGCACGCAGCGTCACTTCCTGAACGGCGTCACGCGCTTCCGTTGCGGCATTGGAGCGGCTTTGAGCGGAGGAAGACGTGCTCAGAACGACAATAATCAAAAAAACTAAAACAGCTCGCAACGGCAAAGGTATCTCCTTATAATAATCAAAAAAACTAAAAAAGCTCGCAACGACAAAGGTATCTCCTTATCTGGCCGTGACATCCATTTTTCACAGTGACTTCGCGCAGCGAAATCCAACATCACGTCAGGTAACGCCAGCCCCTTCGATAGCCCGACCATAGGTGCGGTGGGCGCGCTCACCATAGCCGACCGCACCGCCCCGGATAATGCGTTGATTGGGATTATTCCGATACAAGCCTTGTACCCATTCCCAGGCGTTGCCTGCCATATCCAGGCAGCCGTAGGGGCTTTCCCCGCCGGACGCGGAGCCTGCGGATCGCACCCGCGACCGGGTGCCGGGAACGAGGCACTGGTCCGGCTTTAGCGCGGTCGCGGCATCCCTGCGGCGATTTGCGCGGGCGGCCACCCGGCTTTTGTCCCATTCGTCGCCCCAGGGATAGCGGCGTCCATCCACGCCCCGCGCCGCTTTTTCCCACTCCGCCTCCGTCGGTAAACGCTTTCCTGCCCAGAGCGCATACGCTTCCGCCTCTTCATACGTCCGGTTCGTCACCGGCAGGTCATCCTCACCCTTCGGAAACGCATGACCGGGCCGGAACCTGCGAAAATCCGCATTAGTGACTTCCAGGCGGTCGATATAAAAGGAAGGCACAAAGCCCTGCCGCCGGGGCCGATCTTCTTCGTCGGCGTCCGCATCGTTCGTGCCCTGAAGCGTCACGCCACCAGGGACATATACCATGCCCGGCGGAGTGCGCGCGCTCTCCGCCGCCTGAGCGCGCGCATCGGGCGCAGCAGGTGTCGTCAGCTTCCAAATGGCAAAGGCAACACCCGCCGTGACAATACCGGCCACGCTCAAAAATCCCGGTCGCCGTTTTCCAATGAACCCCGGTCTGTGGCGATCTGCTGAAATCTGTTTTGAGGATATTTTCGATGGCATTACCTATACTACGTACCCCCTGCGCTTGGTGTTACTCGACTCGGTAGCATAGACGACTTCACTATATAGCATTATCGCGCTTTACAGATTTGGATTTTCGTGTTATAAGGAGGTTGTGTGATCTCCTTTTCTCTCCACGTTTTTGTGGAAAGCCGGGCCTCCCTAAAAGGCCCGGCTTTTTCTTTGCTGCTACGGTTTTCAGCTAGAAGCAACTCCTGCTTGATAATTCCGCAAAAAAATGATAATCCTTCTATGTATGAAGAAAATCACAGGATCACACAACGGAAGCCCTTTGATCGCTATGCAAACACTGGAAATGGCGGCACCGATTCTGCGGACGGTCGCGCATCCGCTGCGTCTGCGTATTCTGGACTACCTGGAGCATGAAGGCGAGGCCCGGACAGTAACGCAAATCAAGCAGGCAGCGGAAGCGGGGCAGGCGATAGTCAGTCAACAGCTTCGGCTTTTAAAGGATCAGGGTGTGTTGTCTGCCCGGCGCGACGGCAACTTCGTCCGGTACGATATCGCCGACCGCAGCGTGCTTCTCCTGCTTGACTGTATCCGCAGGCATCAACAGAACCGGGGCTGATCCATCGCTTGCACAATTAAGCGGCTCATGTTATACTCATTATCGTCGTGCGCCCGTAGCTCAGCGGATTAGAGCGTCAGGTTGCGGTCCTGAAGGCCAGGGGTTCGAGTCCCTTCGGGCGCACCAGAAAACAGGGGCGGTTCCTTCGGGAACCGCCCCTTTTGCTTGCTTGACAGGGAAGCCCGCCTGCGGTAAGATACCAGGGTTGCTGCATTACGCTTTCCCGCCTTAGCTCAGCCCGGATAGAGCGAGCCCGTCCTAAGGGCGAGGTCGGGGGTTCGAATCCCTCAGGCGGGGCTTAACCCGATCATGGAGAGGTCGCATAGTGGTCTAGTGCGCTCGCCTCGAAAGCGAGTGAGGTGAAAGCCTCCGTGGGTTCAAATCCCACCCTCTCCGCCAGTTTACCAAACCCAAACAAAATAGGCCGGGACCGCGCCTCCCCATAAGGAGGCGTGGCCCCGGCTTTTTGCTGTGGATGGCAGCACCGCCGTTAGATAACGGCGGTGCCGCCGCTTTGCCGATTGAGAATCTGGCGGGCCTGCATGGCGACGCTGGACGGCACATCGGCGACAACGACGACGCCGCCGCTCTGGATACCCGTCTCATAGGAGCGCGCCTGATCCTCAGGAATGCCCGCGCCCACCAGCGCGCCGAGCAGTCCGCCGGTCAAGCCGCCCGCGCCCGCGCCGGCGAGCGCGCCCGCAATCGGCCCGGCGACCAGCACGCCGACTCCCGGAATGGCGACAGCGGTGGCGGTAGCGGCCAGAGCGCCCAGAATCGCACCCACGGTTCCGCCGACCACCGAACCGGCTCCGGCTCCTTCACCGGCTTTGGAACCGGATTCCGTACCGGTAGAGGCGGCAAATGCATTGGTCTCCTGCTCATTGCGCAGGACTACGGAGATATCCGAGCGGGGAACGCCCAGCGATTCCAACTGCATAACGGCGTTTTCCGCATCGGCGCGACTGTGGAATAGGCCCGAGATATGCTCACGGCCTTCTATTGGGGAATAGTAGCGACTGCTCATTGAAGAACCTCCCAGTGTCGTGTTGTTATCAGCGTTGTTTGGGAGAAGGGGATTGCCCTGACCGGGCGGTGTGGCCGTGTCCGGCGGGCGCGTGAAATTATCTGCCATATCCGTCTTCTCCTTTGTTTGCTGCCGCAGGACTGCGGTTCGGCGTATGCCAAGACTGTTCTACCCGATGTAAAGATGCCTATAAACGTTCTGGAGCAGACCGAATTGACCCGGTAAAGCCGCGCGTGTTATACTGCCTGCAGCAGACATGCGCCTCCATTTTTCCCAGGTACAGACCCGTCCGTTAGCCGAGCGCGCGAACAAGGTACGTCTCGCGGATTTCGCTGTGCCGACCGAGGCCGCGCCGGACCCGCTGCCGCTTTTGCCCAACATTCTGGTCGGGCGTGACTTTCCGGCGTTCGTCCAGGCGGTCGCCGACGCCCGGCGCGCGGGGCGTCCCTTTGTGCTGATGATCGGCGGCCATGTGATCAAGACCGGCCTGTCCCTGCTGATCATAGACCTGATGCGGCGTGGTCTTGTCACCCACCTTGCAGCTAACGGCTCCGTCTCGATCCATGATTTTGAGATCGCGCTGATCGGCGAAACCAGCGAGGATGTGGAAGCGAACCTGCCTGACGGACGTTTCGGCAACTGGGAAGAGACGGGCGCGGGAGTTAATACCGCCGTGAACGCAGGCGCGGCGGAGGGCCTTGGCTACGGGGCGGCTGTCGGGCGCTATATCGCCGAGAACGATTTGCCGCACGCAGATGCCTCGGTCTTCGCCCAGGCCTGGCGTCTGGGAATACCCGCGACCGTGCATGTGGCCTTCGGCAACGATATTATCCATCAGCACCCGGCGTGGGATGCCGGGGCGATGGGCGCGGCCACCGGGCGCGACTTCCACCTTCTGACGGAAACCGTCGCCGACCTGGACGGCGGCGCGCTGATGAACCTCGGTTCAGCGGTCGTGCTGCCGGAAACGTTTCTGAAGGCTCTGTCCGTCGCGCGCAACCTGACCGGCGGCAAGCCGCAGGCGTTCACGAACGCCGTGTTCGATATGGTGCGGCAGTATCGCCCGCTGGTGAACGTGGCCCAGCGCCCCACCGCTTCGGGCGGGGAAGGCGCGCGCGGCTATGTCTTCACCGGCCACCATGAAATCCTTTTCCCGCTCTTTTACTGCGCCCTGCGGCGCGCAACGGATTAACCGGTTATTGGAGAATCAACGGATGATTATCGCGGACCTGCAAAAAATAAACGGGCGGACATACCCGGCGCGGCGACGGACGCAAAATCTGGTCGGCGGCGTCTCACCCATTCAGGCAGGCAATTTCAGTATGGGCTTTGTCACATTGGAGCCGAACGGCGGCCAGGTGCCGTGGCATAACCAGGAGCAGGAAGAGGTCTATGTCATCCTCGAAGGTGCGGGCGAGATGTGCCTGGGCGACGAGCGGCAGAGCGTTGCCGCCGGGCAGGCCGTCTTCATTCCCCCCGGTGTCTTCCACCAGCTTACCAACACCGGCGACACGCCAATGAAGATGATGTACTGCTACGGCCCGGCAGGTGATGTGGCCCACTGGCGTCAGGAGCTGGACGGTACGCTGCCGCGCGCGGGCATCGAAGCCCCGCCGCTCCCCGAAGGCGCGCACCCGCAGTGCACGGACAAGCCGTAATATTGCCCAAAGGCTCGTAAAGACCAAAGAGAGCGTTCAATGATGCAGCGTACCGTGTTTATATTAGCTTGCCTTTCTGCCGCCAGCCCGGCTGTCCAGGCTCGGCAGGCGCAGGGACCTTCCTCCAGCGGCAACCTGGTCCGTATCGCTCCCGTGGAAGCATCTCGCTTTGAGGAGACATTGCGCGTGCTGTCGGCGCGGGCGAAAGTGGTCCTTGTCGCCGAAGGAACGCCCGTCTTGCCGACTCTGGCTAAAGATCAGACGCCTGATGTGTCCAGCGGAGTGCCGCTGGAGGAGGCAGTAAAAAGGCTGGCAGCGGCTCACGATTACAGGGTTACGCGCCGGGGCGACGTCTTCGTCCTGAAGAAACACTACAATGATCCGCGCGATCTGCCCAGCCTGACCCTGGAAGAGGGCGAGGCGGCGGCAAGAGATGTCCTGCGCATCCTGACGACACTCTACCCGCCAAAAGCGTCGAACACGGCAGATAGGGCGGGGGCGCTGGCCTCCTCGCTGACTTCTGAACAGTTAGCTAACATGCAGAACAAGCCGTTGCCGCTGGCTGCCTTTAGCAAGGAGCAGCAGCACTTGCTGCGCGGTCTGGCTCTCAATACCTACGCCGGCCAAGCCCTTCAGCAGGCGCGCATCGCTTTAAAGCGCCTTCAACTGGCCCCTGGCGCAACACTGCGAGTGAAGCGGGACGCGAGAGGTCAGCATATCGTCTGCGAACTGTCCCCCGAGGATGTTGTCGTTCTACAGCCTTTTCTCATGGAAGGCGTCTCTTCCAGCGCGAATGCCCCTAAGGATGCGCCATCTACGACGGCGGCAGCGGCGGCCACTACTTTGGGCGCGGTGGTCGCGCGCCTGAGCGAGCGCGCGCAAGCCAGGTATATTGTGGATGAGACGCTGGCAGCTAAGCGGGTAACAGTGTTTGGGATGGAAAACGTACCCCCTGCCCAGGTTATGGACGCCCTGGCCTCTGTTTATGGGCTGCGCGTCAAGGAGGAAGAGAGTATCTGGCGGCTGACTCGCCCCCTCTGGCGTCTTCCCCGAGATTGGGAGCAGGTGTATCCCTCGATACTGCGGGTCCTGCCGGAGCCGCTGCATCGCTGTCTGCGCGTCGAGGAGCGGGCACAGCTTTCTAGGAAGGCGTCGGCTCCCATAATCACCACTGACCCCGCAATCGGGCAGGAGCTTTTGTCGTGGCAAAGAGAGAGGGATCGGCTGAATGCGCTCCCCGACCTGCTCCGGCAGGAAGCCACGCGTCGGCTGTCGCTTGCAGCGGGAGCAGTGCTGGAGAAGGCGGGGTTGGAAGGGCGCGTGCCGCTGTCAACTCTGGGAGCGCCGGAGCGCGAGGCGCTGGCTTTCCTGCTGATGGCGCACCTGTTGGAATCCCTCTCCTTCCTGGATAGACCGCCGACGATTCTCCAAAGCTTCGAGCGCCTGCAAGTGAGCGGGCAAGTGAAGCAAACGGAGAAAGGACACCGGTACCTGGTTTATAGCGGTGGCGTTTATGATCCTGCCTCCGGTAAAGTGAACTGGGGAATGGGTGGGGGCGTCCCCCTGCCAAGCACTGGTCAAGGAACGGCAGTGCCGTCGGTGCCGTCGCAAGAACCACCTACACCGTAGAAGTCGCGTGCTGCCCCTGACAGACATGTTCGGCGATTGAACGGGCTTAACAGTCGAAGGAGACGTATGAAAACGCATAAGATCGGCATTATCATGAACGGCGTGACGGGGCGCATGGGCACCAACCAGCACCTCCTGCGCTCCGTCGCCGCCATCATAAAACAGGGCGGCATCAAGGTCAGTGACGGCGAGGTAATCATGCCCGACCCGATTCTCGTCGGGCGCAGCGAAAGCAAACTGCAAAAACTGGCCGAGATGTCCGGCGTGATGCGCTACACGACGAATCTGGATGAGGCGCTGGAAAATCCCGGCGATCAAGTCTACTTTGATGCCCAGCTAACGAACCTGCGTGCGCCCGCCGTCACCAAAGCCATCAACGCGGGCAAGCATGTCTACTGCGAAAAGCCGACCGGCGTCTCCACCGAAGAGGCGTATGAACTGTACCTGCTGGCCAAGAAAGCAGGCGTCAAGCACGGCGTCGTGCAGGACAAACTGTTTCTGCCCGGCTTGTTAAAATTACGGCTGCTGATCGACAGTGGCTTTTTCGGCGAGATTCTGTCGGTGCGCGGCGAGTTCGGCTACTGGGTCTTCCAGGGATTCGATCAGGTGCCGACACAGCGCCCATCCTGGAACTACCGCAAGGAGGACGGCGGCGGTATCATCATTGATATGCTCTGCCATTGGCGGTACGTTCTGGACAACCTGTTCGGGGAGGTTAAAGCCGTTTCGTGTCTGGGTGCGACGCACGTTAAAGAGCGCGTGGACGAGCAGGGCAAGCCGTACAAGTGCACCGCCGACGATTCGGCCTATGCGACCTTCGAACTGGCAAGCGGCGTCATCGCGCATTTCAACTCGTCGTGGTGCGTGCGTGTCCGCCGGGACGATCTGCTGACGTTGCAGGTGGACGGCACGAAGGGAACCGCCGTCGCCGGGCTGCGTAACTGCGTCATCCAGCCCTACGGGGGTACGCCGCGCCCCGTGTGGAACCCCGACATCGACAGCCCGATTGATTTCACGGAAGACTGGATGACGGTTCCGACCAACCAGATATTTGATAACGGCTTCAAGGTGGAGTGGGAGATGTTCCTGCGCCATGTGGTGCTGGACGAGCCGTTCCCATACGATTTGCGCGAGGGGGCTAAAGGCGTCCAGCTTGCCGAGGCGGGTCTGCAAAGCTGGGACAAGCGTGCCTGGGTGACGCTGGACGAGCTTCCGGTGTAGGAGATGCCCCTGCCCCCAATAGTGGGGGGTTCTGAGTTATGTCACCGAGGCGGGCCGGGAAACAGAGCCTGTCCTGTCTTTCCTTTCTGACCCCCCCATTATTGGGGGCAGGGGGGCATCCTTTCCTGAACTTTGTGACCGAGAAACTGGTATGCCAACAATAACAACTCACGACCGAGAAGCAGCCCGTGTGACGCTTCAGCGCGCCTTTGACTTCGCGCAGGCGCAGGTGCGGGCGCTGCTGGAAAAGTATCCCGCCGACTACTACCCGATGTATACGGTGCAGGGGAAGTTCGGGCAGGACCGCAAGCGGTGGACGCACTGGTGCGACGGCTTTTACCCCGGTATGATGTTTATCTTCGCCGAGGCGACCGGCGACAGCTTCTGGCTGGACCGGGCTGTGGCCTACGCGACGCCGCTGGAAGACCGTCAGTACGACCGCGCCGTCCACGACCTGGGCTTTCTGTTCTTTTCCACCCACCTGCGCTGGAAAGGGCTGGGCGGCCCCGCCGAGCGCATTGACCCGCTGCTGGTGCAGGCGGGAAAGACGATGGCGATGCGCTTTATGGAGCGCGGCCAGTATCTGCGCTCGTTTGTTGAACCGGCGTCGCTGTTTATTGACATCATGATGAATGTCGGCACGGTCTTTCATGCAGGTTTGGAAAGCAGCGATTCGCACCTGCTGGACATCGCGCACCGGCACTGCCTGACCTCGCGGCGCTGCCTGGTGCGCGGCGACGGCTCCACAGCGCATGAAGCGTTATTTGATCTTGAAACGGGAGAGATGCTGCGCCAGTCCACACACCAGGGTTTTCGCGGCGATTCGTGCTGGAGCCGGGGGCTGGCCTGGTCGCTGTACGGCTTCACGCGCTCATTTCGGCAGACGGGCAGAGCCGAATATCTGGAAACGGCACAGCTAAACGCGGACTACTATCTGGAATATACGCCGACAGAGGGTGTGACGCCGTGGGATTATGACGCGCCCGACAGCGGCCCCTTAGCAAAAACACAGGTGGATACGTCGGCGGCGGCGATTGCGGCGTCCGGCCTGCTGGACCTGGCAGCCGTGACGCCCGACCGGACAAAAGCGCGGGCATATACCGATTTTGCCCTTGCTTCGCTGACGACGCTGAGCGCGGAGCATCTGGGCGAGCGGACGCCCGGCTTCGAGGGCATCCTCAACGGCGGCGTCTACCATATTTACAAGAACTTGGGCGTTCATGAGGCCGTCCTGTTTGGTGAGTATTTCTTTGTCGAGGCGCTGCGAAAGGCACTTGTCCTGCTCCAAAGCGCGCCCGCCGCGCCGACAAAGGACACCACGGCCTATCCCGAAGATTCGCTTCCCGTGTCCGCCCGCGCCTGGCGGGACGGACCGACCGAGGAAGACATGCCTGCGCCCGTGGAGGTGGCCGAATGAGTATGCTCGGGCCGGTGAACGACCCGGCAAGAAAAGGCGGTCGTCCTCGCGGACGAAATCGCTCTATGGGTGCGGCCTTCGTGCGTCCGCCAGGACGCCTGCCTTTGGCAGACGGGTCGTTCACCGGCCCGGCAAGCGCGCGCCCCGAGGAGGAAGTACGATGAATGAACGCCCCATTGCCCTGGTTACCGGTGCAGGTCGCGGTATCGGGCGCGGCATCGCCGTTGAACTGGCGCAGCTCGGTTTCTTCGTCGTCGTCAACTATGCGGGGAATTCCGGGGCCGCCGAAGAATGCCTGGGGCTGGTGCGGGCGGCGGGTGGCGAGGGAATCACGGTTCAGGGCGACGTTTCCGTGGGCGACGACCGGGAGCGGCTGGTGGACGCCGCGCTTCAGGTGAGCGGGCGCATCGACCTTCTGGTGAACAATGCCGGGGTCGCCCCCGATGTGCGCGCCGATATTCTCGATGCGGGGGAAGAGTCCTTCGACCGGCTGATAAACGTCAACCTGAAGGGGCCGTATTTCCTGACGCAGCGGGTGGCGCGGGAGATGATCCGGCAGGTGGAAGCAGCCCCCCCCGCCCCCAATAATGGGGGCAGGGGGGGCAATCACCCTCCCAAAATCATCACCGTTACCTCAATCTCGGCCTATACGGCTTCGGTCAATCGGGGCGACTATTGCATCTCCAAAGCGGGTCTGGGGATGATGACCGCGCTCTGGGCCGCGCGGCTGGCCGGGTACGGCATCGGAGTATACGAAATCCGGCCCGGCGTTATTGCCACCGATATGACCGGCGGAGTGCGGGAAAAGTACGATAAGCTGATCGCGGAGGGCGCGTGGCCGATCCGGCGCTGGGGCGAGCCGTCGGATGTGGGGCGGGCGGTAGCGGCCATTGCGCGCGGTGATTTCCCGTTTTCCACCGGCGAGGTCTTCAACGTAGACGGCGGTTTCCATCTGCGTACCCTGTAAGGCCGTTCGCAGCCCGAAACGGCATGGCTGTGGCTGGCTTCAAAATTTAAGGGACAATGCCTGCTCCAGAAATGCCCCGGTATTGCCGAATATCGGAAAGGAATGATACCTCCAGCACGTAGTTACAGATTCAAGCGAACCGCAACGGGGAAGGCAGGATAAGCTCGATGCGCAGCCTGCCGCCTAAAGCCCGACTTTTCGTGGCAATGATCTACCTTCTGGGGATCATTGCCGCTGTTGCAGTCACTGTTTTCCCCGGACCTTATGTCAAGGCCGAGCCGTGGGAACTGGGGCTTTTCGTCATCCTGAGCGCGCTTGGCGGCAGCAAAAAAGTCCGTCTGATGCGCTATAAAAGCGTCGCCGATGTCGGCTCCATGTCGCTGGGATTCGTCCTCACCTTCACGGCAATGCTCCGCCTGGGGCCTGCCGCAGCCGTCCTGGTCGGCGTGTCCAGCAACCTGTTCGGCGGCCTGTTCCCCAAGCGCCAGCGCCCGTACCAGATACTCTTCAACGTCGCCCTGGCCATAATCACCAACTATCTGTCCAGCCTCCTTTTTGTGCGAATCAACGGCGGCACGCTGGAAATGAAACATTTCCAGACGTTCCAGGCGGTGACGGCAGCCAGCCTTGCCTTTTTCCTCCTCAATACGGCGGGTGTCGCCACCGTGATCGCGCTCTGCAAGGGAGAGAAGGTCATCCGCTTCTGGAAGCAGACGTTTCTATGGACCGCGCCCAGCTACTTCGCTGGGGCCTGTGTCAGCACACTGGCTATCGTCACCTTCGGCAGCCATGTCGGCGCGGTGATGCTGTTCGCTGCCCCGGTCGCGTATCTGACGTACCAGTCCTACGCCATCTACACCGCCCGCGCCGAGGAGAAGCAGCAGCATATCGAGGCCCTGCACGAAGCGCAGGAATATCTGGAGCAGCGGGTACAGGAGCGAACGGCGGAGCTGGCGCAGGCCAATGAGGGGCTGCAAAACCAGATCCTCGAACGCGAGCGGGCCGAGGTGGCGCTCAAAGACAGCGAGGAGAAGTTCCGGTCGTTCGTCGAAACCACCGATGAGTGGATCTGGTCCATGGACAGGGAAGGACGAATGACCTATAACAACCCGGCCATCGAGACGATCCTGGGCTACTCGCCTGAGGAGCTTCTCGGCCAGGAATCCCTGCTGCTGATACACGAGGAGGACCGGCGGCTGATAGAAACGGTAATGCCCGTCCTGAGTGCACAAAAGCATGGCTGGACGAACTTGGTTAACCGGTGGCGGCACAAGAACGGGAGCTACCGCTATCTGGAAAGCACCGCCGTTCCGATTCTGGACGCGTGCGGAGAACTGGTCGGGTATCGCGGGACGGATCGTGACATCACCGAGCGCAAGCAGGCCGAGGAGGAGCTTCTGAGCGCCAAGGAGGCGGCGGAGGCGGCCAGCGTTGCCAAGAGCCAGTTCCTCGCGAACATGAGCCACGAGCTGCGGACTCCCATGAACGCTATTATCGGCTTCTCGGAGGTGCTCCACGACCAGTCCTTCGGTGAGCTGAACCCCCGGCAAAGCAAGTACGTCACCAACATCCTTACCAGCGGCAAGCATCTGCTCCAGCTCATCAACGACATCCTCGACCTGTCCAAGATCGAGGCCGGGCACATGGAACTGGAGCTGTCGCAGTTCTCGGTGGTCTCGGCTATCGAGGATGTGCGTAACATCGTTAAGACGCTGGCGGCCAGGAAGCAGATCCGGCTGGAGGCGCATCTCGATCCGGCGCTTCCCGCTCTGGTGGCCGAGGAAGGCAAGTTCAAGCAGGTGCTTTATAACCTGCTTTCCAACGCTATCAAGTTCACACCCGAGAGCGGGAAGGTGGTAGTGGAGGCGGCAGTGGTGGCCCAGTGGGTGCAGGTATGCGTTCGGGACAACGGGGTGGGCCTTGCGCCTGAGGACCAGGGGCGCATCTGGGGCGAGTTTGAGCAGGTAGATTCCTCGTATTCGCGTACGCAGCAGGGTACGGGTCTGGGTCTGGCGCTGACGAAAAAGTTCGTGGAGCTGCACGGCGGGCGCATCTGGGTCGAAAGCGACGGCGAGGGGAAGGGAAGCGCCTTCACCTTTACCATTCCCCTTGACATCCTAACGCACGAATCGGCTGAGATGCAGGACTTCTCGACCGGTGAGGCAGGCGACGGGCAGCCCCTCGTATTGGTCGTGGAGGACGACCGCTCGGCAAGCGAGCTGCTCACCCAGTACCTTTCCGAGGCGGGCTTTGCGGTTGCCCATGCTTCCAGCGGGGAACAGGCGGTGGACATGGCACGACTCGTGCGCCCCCAGGTGATTACGCTGGACATTCTCCTGCCCGGACAGAACGGCTGGGAAGCGCTGGCCCGGCTCAAGTCGCTGCCGGAGACGAGGGATATCCCCGTCCTCATTATCTCGGTGACTCAGGATCGCTCGATGGCGCTGCGCCTGGGGGCGGCGGACTGCTTTGTCAAGCCCGTGGACAAGGAACGGCTTGTCAACAAGACACGTGCTCTCACGAGCGCGGCGCGTGAATCGCTGTCCCTGGCGGCATGAATCCTGCGGGGATGCGGGATAAGAAACGAGAAACAACGTGACCGGCGCGAAGATTTTGATCATAGAGGATAACCCGCTGAACATGGAGCTGGCCAGTGACCTGCTTGAAGCGGCGGGCTACGACGTCGTCGGAGCTATCAGCGGCGAGGAGGGGTTACGACTGGCCCGGATCGAACGGCCCGCTCTCATCCTGATGGATCTCGCCCTGCCCGGCATGGACGGGCTTATGGTGACAGAACTCCTGAAATCCGATCCGCGCACCAGCGGCATTCCGGTTGTCGCGCTCACCGCCCAGGCGATGAAGGGCGACCGGGACCTGGCGCTGGCGGCGGGCTGTACGGATTACATCACCAAGCCTATCAACACGCGCACCTTTGCCCAAACCGTGGCCGGGTACCTGTACATGGGACTTACGCTGGACTGGGACAAAGCGGCATGAATACCCCAAGATCCATTCTTGTCGTCGATGACGAAGAGCTGAACCGTGAGCTGCTGGATGCCCAGCTCGCCTGTCTGGGGCACTGCGCCGAGTTCGCCGAGAACGGGGTCGAGGCGCTGGCGAAGCTGACCCCGGATATTGATCTGGTGCTTCTGGACGCGATGATGCCGGAGATGGACGGCTTTACCGTTGCCCGGCGCGTTAGGGAAGACCCACGGTACTATGATCTGCCGATTATCATGGTCACCGCCCTTTCGGGCAAAGCGGATCGGCTGCGCGCGGTCGAGGCGGGGGCGAACGATTTTATCACCAAACTGGTGGACCGGATCGAGCTACAGGTACGCACCGCATCGCTGCTGAAGATGAAGGCGGCGCAGGATGCGGTCAAACGGCACCGGGCGGAGTTGGAGGAGACCGTTCGCCAGCGAACGGCGGAGCTGCGCCAGGCTGTCCATGACCTGGCTGAGGCCCAGCGCCGCACGCACGAAGCGCACCTGGACACGATCCACCGCCTGGCTCTGGCTGCGGAGTACCGGGACAACGATACGTCGGCGCATATCCATCGCGTGGGCGACTACTGCGCTTTAATCGCCCGCGCCCTGGGCCTGCCGGAGGACGAGGTGGAGATCATTCGTCACGCCAGCCCGATGCACGATGTGGGTAAGCTCGGCATTCCCGACGCGATTTTACTGAAGCCGGGGGCGCTTACCCCGGAGGAGCGCGCGGTGATCGAGCAGCATGCGCTGATCGGCGCTCGCATCCTCCACGGCTCGGAGGCCAAACTGCTTCAGGTAGGCGAGGTCATCGCCCTGTCCCACCACGAGAAATGGGACGGCAGCGGCTATCCCTACGGGCTGACGGGCGAGGAAATTCCGCTGTATGGCCGCATCTGCGCGGTTGTGGATGTGTTCGATGCGCTTACAAGCAAGCGCCCGTACAAAGAGGCTTTCTCCAACGAAAAAGCCTGTGATATCCTGCGCGCGGGTCGCGGCACGCACTTCGATCCGCGCGTCCTCGACCTTTTCTTCGCCCATTTCAGCGAAGTCCTTGCGATTCAGCAGCAGTATCGCGACGAATAAACGCCCGGCATGCCGCCGGTATCACGGTTTACTGACCGAGGGGCCAGGCATTAGACCAGGGAAAGCGCCCAGATCAGCACGCCCGCGCAGGCACCGAGGGACAGGAGCGTCAGCCCCAGTACAAGAACCCCGATAGTCCGCTCCTGCCCATGAGGGCTGGTTCCCGTTAACGTAAGCAGACGGCCCAAACTGAGTTGCGCCGTTTCTCGAAGAAAGCGTTTGCTGCGTTCGATCATCCTTTTTTACCTTCGTGCTGGCGCGTCTCTGTTGCCGTACCGCGATCCTTCTACTAAGTTTATCGTAGCGCCCCCGCATTTTGTTCACATTTTCTTTAACGTTATTTGCACGCGATAGGTAACGGCTCACGGGCGGATGACCCGGAAAAAATTTGTGATAAAATTCACGAAGTTAGCCCGGAAGCCTTGATATCCGGCAAAAGTTTGGTGTATCATAACTTCGGTCGTCCTGACTTCCCCGACCCCAGGGCATAATGCGGTGACATTCGCGCCGTACTGTCCTTCCGCTGCCCTCGACGGGGAGTTTGCGCGAACCATGCTGCTGACGAGCGACCGTGCTGGATAGGGCGGCAACACGACGTATGCAATTTTCCTCCCTGACACCTGTTTTTAGGGGCCGCCTGAACCGCGCAGCGGCGGAACCCGCGGCGGCGGTGGATGTTTCCGAAGGCGACGACCCCCGCCGCGCCCGGTTCGCCCGTTTCGCCGCCTTCGTGCTTTTGTACAACGTGCCCGTGATCGTCTTCGGGGCCTTCGTGCGGGTTTCGAAGTCCGGCGACGGCTGCGGCAGTCACTGGCCGCTGTGCAATGGGACGGCGCTGCCTTTCGACCAGGGAGCGCGGACGCTGATCGAGTTCACCCACCGGCTCATGAGCGGCATCGACGGATTTCTGGTGCTGGCGCTGTTTGTGGCGGCGCTCCGCCTGTTCCCATCCGGCCACCGGGTACGCTTCGCCGCTATCTTTTCCCTGTTCTTTACGATTGTCGAGGCGCTGATCGGCGCGATGCTCGTTAAGAAAGGCTGGGTCGCGGACGATGCTTCCCCGGCCCGCGCGGTGGTCCTGGCCGCGCATCTGGCGAACACGTTTTTATTACTGGGCGCTCTGACCGTGACCGCCTGGTGGCCAGGACAGGGGCGGGCACTGCGTCTGCGCGGGCAGGGCGCTGTCGGCGGCGGGCTGCTTCTTGCTCTGGCGGCGACGCTTTTTCTGGGGATCAGCGGAGCGGTGACCGCGCTGGGGGATACGCTGTTCCCGGTGCGCGATTCGCTTCAGGCGGTACAGCACAGCCTGTCGCCGGGTGCGCACTTTCTGGTGCGGCTGCGCATCCTGCACCCGCTGATCGCGGCCTCGGTCGGTTTGTATCTGCTGCTTATGGCCGGACTGGTCAGCCATCTGCGCCCGGCTCCTGAGGTGCGCCGCTTCGCGCGCGGCATCGCCATTATCTTCGGTATCGAGATCGGGGTCGGGCTGCTCAACGTCCTGCTCAAAGCCCCGACGGCAATGCAGTTGATACACCTGCTGGTGGCCGACATTTTATGGATTAACCTGGTTCTTCTGACGGCGGCGGCGCTGGCGGAAAAGGTTCCCCAGGTAGAGCTTGCAGGCGAGACGCATCAGCGGGCGCTGACGCCAGTGCTGGCAGGCGCGGCGACATGGCGCGACTATCTGGCGCTGACCAAGCCTAAAGTCATCAGCCTGCTGCTGTTCACGACCCTGGCGACCATGTTTATCGCGGCGGGCGGCTGGCCGGGTGCGGGCCTGTTTTTCGCGGTGGCGCTGGGCGGTTATATGTCGGCGGGCGCGGCGAATGCCATCAATATGGTGATCGACCGCGACATCGACGGCACGATGACGCGCACGGCCAAGCGGCCCACGGTGACGCAGCGGATTCCGTCGAGCCGGGCGCTCGCCTTCGCGTTCACGCTGGCGCTGGGCGCTTTCGCGCTGCTGTGGGCGGCGGCGAACCTGCTGTCGGCGATGCTGGCGCTGGCCGGTCTGGTCTTTTATGTCATCGTCTACACGCTGCTTTTGAAGCGGCGCACCTGGCACAATATCGTTATCGGCGGGGCGGCGGGGGCCTTTCCGCCGCTGGTCGGGTGGGCGGCGGTGACGGGGCAGCTCAGCCCGCTGGCCTGGTATCTGTTCGCGATTATCTTCGTCTGGACACCGGCGCACTTCTGGGCACTGGCCCTGCTGATGAAGGAGGATTACGCCCGCGCGGGCGTACCGATGCTGCCGGTGGTCCTGGGCGAGCGGGTGACGGTGCTTCAGATCGCGCTGTACTCCCTATTGACCGCCGTCGTTTCGATCCTGCCGCTGGCGCAGGGGCTGGTCGGTTACGGCTATGTGGGCGCGGCGGTGCTGCTTAACAGCGTGCTGCTGCTTCGCAGTTTCCAGTTGATCGGGCGTCCCGACCGACCGCATGCGGTTTCGATGTACAAATACTCGATGCTGTATCTGGCGCTGCTTTTTCTGGCGATGGCTGTGGATCGGGCTGGAGCGCAGACTTTGCCGATCCCGTGAAAATTGCGGAGGAATTTTTCTCCGACACGAACAAAATGCATGTGAAATTTGGTACAAATAAACGTACCCCCATCGATCCACGCGCGGCGCGCTCATTCGCCGCGTAGATAGGTTCTCCGAATGCCGCAGATTTTTCATTCGAGCACCAATACGCTGTCCCGCGTCAGTATCATCGCCGCCGCCGTCGCTCCGCTGGCGCTGATCATGGCCGGTTCCCAGATTTCGCGCTCGTATCCGCAGCGAGTGAACGTGCCGATCAACCAGCCGGTGCCCTTCAGCCACGAGCACCATGTCAACGAGCTGGGAATCGCCTGCCAGTATTGCCATCACAGTGTCGAGAAAAGCTCGCAGGCGACAGTCCCGCCGACGGAAACCTGTATGTCGTGCCACTCGCAGATATGGACGAACAGCCCGCTGCTGGAGCCGGTGCGCGAGTCGTATCGAACCGGCATCCCGATCAAGTGGAAGAAGGTCAACGACCTGCCGGACTTCGTCTACTTCAATCACAGCATCCATATCACCAAGGGCATTCCGTGCCAGCACTGCCACGGCAACATCAACCAGATGCAGATCACCTACAAGCCGCAGCCGTTCTTCATGGCCTGGTGTCTGGACTGCCACCGAGCGCCGGAAAAGTACATGCGCCCGCGCGATCAGGTGTATAACTTCGCCTATGACTGGAAGGCGGCCGCCGAGCGCTACTTCGAGCAGACGGGCCGCGACAATGCCCAACTGCCCCGCTCGCAGCGCGAGTTCGGCGAGCTGCTGACGAAGGACTACCACGTCAACAAAAAGCAACTGAGCGACTGCTGGATCTGCCACCGGTAGGGGACAAGTGCTGAACCACCCGTTCTTATGCAAAACGAACTGATACAACTCACGGGCGACGTGCGCCGCAAGCCGATCACGGCGCCGGGCGGCGACAGGGAAAAGATCAACCTGGACGCGGTTCGCGAGCGCCTTGCCACGTCGCGCGGCAAGCAGATGTGGCGCAGCCTGGACGAACTGGCCGGCACGCCCGAGTTCGCGCGCTACGTCGAGGACGATTTTCCCGACCGCGCCGGCCTGCTCAGCGTGGATCGCCGCTCGTTCCTGAAGCTGGCCGGCGCGTCGCTCGCGCTCGCGGGCGTCGCCGGCTGCGCGCGCCAGCCGCAGGAAAAGATCGTTCCCTTTGTCAAAAAGCCGGAACAACTGATCCACGGCGTTCCGCTCCAGTTCGCCACCTCGCAGGTGTTCGGCGGCTACGCGCGCGGCGTGCTCGTTCGCAGCAACGAGGGCCGCCCGACCAAGATCGAGGGCAACCCGGACCATCCGGCCAGCCTCGGTGCGACCGACGTTTGGATGCAGGCGGACGTGCTCCAGATGTACGACCCCGATCGGTCCACCAGCGTGCTGAACTTCGGCGAGGTATCGTCCTGGGACCAGTTCGTGCGGGCGATGAACGCCGCGCTCGCGCAGCAGCGGCGCACGCGCGGCGCGGGGCTGCGCATCGTTTCCGAAACGATCACCTCGCCCGTGCTCGCCGACCAGATGGCCGCGCTGCTGCGGCGTTTCCCGCAGGCGCGCTGGTATCGGCACGACCCGGTAAGTCCGGATAACGCGCGCGCCGGAGCCCGCCTCGCGCTCGGCCAGGACGTGGATACCATCTACCGGTTCGACCGGGCGCGGCGCATCCTGTCGTTGGACTCCGAGTTCCTGCTCGGCGATCCGGGCAGCGTGCGTTACGCCCGCGACTTCAGTCAGCGCAAGCGGGTGCGGCTCGGCAGATCCGCGATGAACCGGATGTATGTGGTAGAGTCCTCCGTGACGATTACCGGGGCGAAGGCGCGGACCACCGCCTGCCGGTAAAGCCCTCCGAGGTCGAGGCGGTTGCGCGGGCGGTCGCGGCGCGTCTGGGCGTCGCAGCGTCACCGGCGAGCCTCAAGCGTCGGTGCCCGGCCCGTGGCTGGACGCGCTGGCGCGCGACCTTCAGGGCGAACCTGGGCGCAGCATCGTGATCGCGGGCGAGGAACAGACGCCGCCGTGCATGCCTTACACCTGGCGATGAATGAAGCGCTCGAAACCTGGGGCGGACGGTGCTGCACATCGATCCGGTCGTCGCCAATCCCCACCACCGGTGACAACGATCTGGCTCTGCTGACGGAAGAACTTCAGCGGGGCGCAGTCCAGGCGCTGGTGATTATCGGCGCAAATCCCGTCTACACGGCCCCCGCCGACCTGAAGTTCGCCGATGCTCTGACGGCGCAGGAAAACAGCGCGACAAGGTGCCGCTGCGCATCCATGGGGCTTTACGAAAACGAGACCGCCCTGCTCTGCCACTGGCACATCCCCAATCGCACTATCTGGAATCCTGGAGCGACGTCCGTGCCTTCGAAGGCACCGCCACCATCATCCAGCCCCTTATCGCGCCGCTCTACGAGAGCCGCACGCCCGCCGAGTTGGTAAAGCGTCCTGCTGGGGCAGGCGACCTCTGCCTATGATATCGTGCGCGGTTTCTACCAGCGCCAACTAAAGTTGAGCGAGGCCGCGTTTGAAAGTGGTGGCAGCGGACGCTGAACGAGGGCATCGTGCGCGGCACGACCGCGCGCCCCGGCCCCGTCACCCTGTACCGAACCTGGCGGCGGCGCTGCCCCGCGCCGACCGGCGGGGCAGGGCCGAGAGCCTGGAGATCGTTTTCCGGCCCGATCCGACTATCTGGGACGGACGCTATGCCAACAACGCCTGGCTTCAGGAGCTTCCCAAGCAGATCAGCAAGCTGGTGTGGGATAACGCCGCGCTGACGAGCCTGGGAGACGGCCCGGCGGCTGGGCCTTTCAGTGAAGATCAGGTGGAACTGCGGCGCGCGGGCAATACCGTTTACGCCGCCGCCTGGATCGTGCCCGGCCATCCGGATAATGTCATCACGGCGAATCTGGGTTATGGACGCATGCTGGGCGGCAGTCTCCGGAACGGGTCTGGGCTTCAACGCCTACGCCCTGCGCACGACCGACGCGCCCTGGTTCGCCCTCGACGTTCAGGTGGAACGCACGGGCGGCACCTACAAGCTGGCGACCACCGAGTTTCATAACGCGTCATCCATTCGAAAACGATCAAGGGCGACGCGGACGAAGGCATGACCAGCGCGGTTCAGGACGGTCACATCGACACCACCTATGACCGTGATGAGATAGTCGTTCATTCCAACATCGATGTCTTCCCGGCCAAGTTCCTGCGCGAACCGGATGTGTCCCAGGGGGGAGAGCCGGTGACGCCCGCCGAAACGCAGCCTGCGCAGGGACATGGGCCGAGCGTGCCGGGCCTGTCCGGACCGCACCAGGAAGACAGCGAGCACCCATCGCTCTACCCGGAGTACGACTACACGGGCTTTGCCCAGTGGGGCATGTCCGTGGACCTCAACACCTGTATCGGGTGCAGCGCCTGTACCATCGCCTGCCAGGCCGAGAATAATATCCCGACTGTGGGTAAGCAGCAGGTAATGATGGGGCGCGAAATGCACTGGATTCGCATCGACCGCTACTACAAGGGCGACGTGGACAATCCGGGAACCTATTTCCAGCCGATGCTCTGTGTCCACTGTGAGAAAGCCCCGTGCGAGCCGGTCTGCCCCGTGGCAGCCACCGTGCACAGCCACGAGGGCCTGAACCAGATGATCTACAACCGGTGCATCGGCACCCGGTACTGCTCGAACAACTGCCCCTACAAGGTGCGCCGGTTCAACTTCTTCAAGTACGCCGCCAAGTACGATGACCTGCCGGTCTTCAAAATGCTGATGAACCCGGACGTTACGGTGCGCGGGCGCGGCGTGATGGAAAAATGCACCTACTGCGTGCAGCGCATCAACAATGCCCGTATCATGGCGAAGAAGCAGGATCGCCCGATTCGGGATGGGGAAGTGGTGACGGCGTGTCAGGAAGCCTGCCCGACACAGGCGATAATCTTCGGGGATATCGCCGACAAAACCAGTCTCGTGTTCAAGACCAAGCAGGAGCCGCATAACTACGGCGTCCTGGAGGAGCTGGGCACCCAGCCCCGCACGACGTACATGGCAAGCTTCCGGAACCCGAATCCGGAAATCGAGACGGAGCGAAACGCGTGATGGAATCAAAGACCACGGCGCTGAAACCCGAGACCGCCGAAGACCCCGCCGAGGGACGGCTGATCGAAGGGAATCAGACCTACAAATCGCTCGACGAGACAATCGGCTCGATAGTTCTTTCAACCAAGCCGCCGCGAGCGTGGATCGTGGTGGTGGGCCTGGCCTTCCTGCTCGTGAACATGCTGCTGACGACCATCGGGTACCTGCTGTATAAAGGCGTCGGCATCTGGGGAATCAACATCCCCTCCGGCTGGGGCCAGGACATCATCAACTTCGTCTGGTGGATCGGTATCGGCCACGCGGGAACGCTGATCTCGGCGATTCTGCTGCTGATGCGGCAGCAGTGGCGCAACTCCATCAACCGTTTCGCCGAAGCGATGACGATCTTCGCGGTCGTCTGCGCGGGCCTCTACCCGCTGCTGCACACCGGGCGCCCCTGGCTCGCCTACTGGATGTTCCCGTACCCGAACGTATTAGGAATGTGGCCGCAGTTCCGCAGCCCGCTAATCTGGGACGTTTTCGCGGTCTCCACCTATATGACCGTCTCCGCCCTGTTCTGGTTCATCGGGCTGATACCCGACTTCGCGACCCTGCGCGACCGGGCGCGCTCCCGCATCGCACAGGTCGCCTACGGCGCGCTTGCGCTCGGCTGGACCGGCTCTGCCAAGCACTGGTTCCGCTACGAAACGGCGTACCTCATTCTGGCGGGGCTTTCGACGCCGCTGGTTCTTTCGGTGCACACCATCGTCTCCTTTGACTTTGCCGTGTCCCTGGTTCCGGGCTTTCACGCCACTATCTTCCCGCCTTACTTCGTCGCGGGGGCGGTCTTCGCGGGCTTCGCGATGGTGCTGACGCTGGCGCTTCCCATCCGCGCGCTGTACGGCCTGAAGCACCTGATTACCGAGAAGCACCTGGACTGGATGGCGAAGATCATGCTGACCACCGGCCTGATCGTCTTCTACGGCTATATGACGGAACTGTTCTACGGCTGGTACTCGGCCAACAAGTACGAGCAGTTCCTGGTGTACAACCGCCTGTACGGGCCTTACAATTACCTCTACTATGCTCTGCTGTTCTGCAACGGGGTCGCCCCGCAGATTCTCTGGTGGAACAAAGCGCGCCGGCACGTCATCACGCTGTTCATCGTCTCGATGTTCATCAATGTCGGGATGTGGCTGGAGCGGTTCGTGATCATCCCGATGAGCCTGACGCGCGACTTCCTGCCGTCGTCCTGGGGCTACTATACACCGACCGAGTGGGACTGGAGCATGTTCCTCGGCACTATCGGTCTGTTCCTGTTCCTGATGTTTATGTTCATCAAGTTCGTCCCGATGATCAATATCTTCGAGATGAAGGACCTGCTGCACAAACTGGCGGGCGACCACCATGGCAACGGGCACGACGGCAACGGGCACGGGACAGCAGCGGCGGCGGCGCACCCCGTACCGGCGACCGTGACGGCGGCGCAGCCGCACAACGGCGCGGAGCAGAACAGGAGCGGCGACGGAAGATGATGAAGCCCGAAGAGCCGAAAATTTACGGCATTATCGCCGAATTTGACGACCCGGACGCACTGATCGCCGCTGCGGGCCGCGCCCGCGAGGACGGCTATCGGAACATGGACGCCTACACGCCGTTTCCGGTGCACGGCCTTGCCGAAGCCCTAGATTTCAAGGACAACCGGCTGCCGTGGATGATCTTCCTGGCGGGAATTGCCGGAGCGTTCGGCGGGTTCGGCCTTCAGTATTTCGTGTCGGTAATCGACTACCCGCTCAATGTGGGTGGTCGCCCGCTGAATAGCTGGCCGCTGTTTATTCCGGTTACCTTCGAATGCACGATCCTGCTCGCGGCGGCAACCGCTGTCTTCGGGATGCTGTTTTTGAACGGCTTTCCGCGCCCGCACCATCCGATCTTCAATGCACCGAACTTCGAGCGGGCATCGCAGGACGGCTTCTTTTTATGTATCGAGGCGGACGACCCGCAGTTCGATCCGCGCCGGACGCGGCTGTTTCTGGAGCGTCTGGACGCACGCTCGGTGAACGAGGTGGAACGGTGAAGACAACGCGGCAGCCATCGAATGAATTCGAGGCTGCAAAAGTACAAAGTCCGCCTGCGCGGACTGACCTACCCCCCGCCCCCTCCCTGAGGGGAAGGGGAGGCAAAGCCTGCGAAGGCAGGGTTCGTACCCTTACAGCCTCGAATTCATTCGATGGTGTTCTTGCGATGCTGGAATCAAGGGTCAAGAACCCAATGAAGGCATCGGCGAAGATGGTGCGGGCGGCCTGGATTGCCGCGAGCCTCCTGCTTCTGGCGGGCTGCCATGTGGATATGTGGAACCAGCCCAAATACAAGCCGCAGGACGAAAGTGAGCTGTTTCCCGACCGACAGGCCGACCGGCCTCTGGTGACGGGAACCGTTCCCCGGCGGGAACGCCCCTGGAGTGATGACACCACCGGGTATGTCACGGCTACGGGAGGGCGGCAGGACGATGCGTTTTACACCGGATATCAGGGCAAAAATCTCGTTACCACGGTTCCCGCGCAGGCAATGCGCCGCTTCGACAACGACACGAAAGCCCTGCTGCGGCGGGGGCAGTACCAGTACAACAACTTCTGCCTGCCCTGTCATGGGCGTTCGGGCGACGGGCGCGGCATGATCACGCAGCGCGGTCTGGGCCAGCGGCGCATGCCCCGTAACTTCCATTCGCGGGAGATGCGCGACATCGAGATCGGGCACTTTTACGATGTCATCACGAATGGTTTTGGCGTCATGTTCAGCTATGCGTCACGGATAGACCCGGAAGACCGCTGGGCGATTGCCGCGTATGTCCGCGCGCTTCAGCTCAGCCAGAACGCACGGCCCGAAGACCTTCCTGCGGAGGAACGGCAGCGGCTGATGCAGCCGGGCGCGGCGCAGACCGGCGGCGGCGGCGGAGCGGCAGGCGCGGCAAATGCACATGGGGGAACAACCAGCCAGTGAACAGGGATGAAACCGCGATTCTGGGCGGGTGGAGCCGGACGTACTTCGGGGCGCTGATCGTGGCGGGCGTCGTCGCCGTTCTGGTCCCGTACCTGCTGGCGGGCCAAAAACAGTTCTTCCAGTCGTATCTGTTCGGCTGGCTGTTCTGGCTGTGCGTTTCGCTGGGCTGCTTTGGCTTTACGCTGCTGCATCATGTCCTGCGCGGCTCGTGGGGGCTGCCGCTTCTGCGGCTGTTCGAGGCGGGCAACCGGACACTGCCGCTGATGTTCCTGCTCTTTCTGCCGATCCTGCTGGGCGGGCACCACTTCGGCATGCACGACCTGTACGAGTGGATGCACGCCGACGTGGTGCGGGGGGACGCAATCCTGAGGCAAAAAGTGCCCTATCTGAACTACCCGTTCTTCGCCGTTCGGTTCGTCCTCTATTTCGCGATCTGGATCGGGATTTCGATGGCTTTGAACCGGTGGTCGCTGGAGCAGGACCGCACGGGCGACCGGACGCTGGCCGACAAGCGCACCAATCTTTCCGCGCCGGGGCTGGTACTGTTCTTTATCACCTGCACATTCGCCTTCACCGACTGGGTGATGTCGCTGGAGCCGCACTGGTTCTCGACCATCTACGGCATCTGGTTCGTGGTGGGGCAGGGGCTGACGACGATGGCGATGGTGACGGCGTTCGTCACCCACTTCGCCGACCGGCGGCCCTACGCGGGCCTGGTGACGCCGCGCCTGCTGCGGGACTGGGGCAACCTGATGCTCACGCTCACGATGCTCTGGGCCTATACGTCCCTGTCACAGTTTCTGATTATCTGGGCCGCCAACCTGCCCGAGGAAGTCACCTACTACATCCGCCGCTTCGAGGGGAGCGGCAAATATGTCGGTGCGTTCACGATCCTGTGCCAGTTCTTTCTGCCGTTCCTGCTGCTGCTGTCGGGGCGTACGAAGCGCACACCCAGCTACCTGCTGTTCGTGGCGGTGTGGATTCTGTTCCTGCGGATCGTGGACTTCGGCTGGATCATAATTCCGGCCTTCGACCGGCCCGAGGGCGCGCGGCTGTGGGCTGACCTGATCGCTTTTGTGGGAATCGGCGCGTTCTGGATTTCCGCCTTTGTCTATCTGCTCGGCAAGCAGACGCTGCTGCCGACTCATGACCCGCGTTTGCACCAGGAGACACTTGAACATGCATGACGCGCACCATAAACCGACGCAGCGGGAAATCGACGAACTGCGCCGCATGGGCTACGAAACCGACGACATCGGTACCCGCACGATTATCCGGTGGGCGGTCGGCCTGTTCGGCTTCGTCGCCGCGTCGCTGGCCCTGACCGCCATCGTCTACACCTGGTTCATTCGCGGCAATAATCCCGATGCGGAAACACGGATGGCTTTCCCGCTGACGATGCAGCAGCGGCTGCCTCCGCCCGATGCGCCGATTTTGCAGGCCGCGCCCAAGCGCGACTGGGTGAACTTCGACGCAACGGAGAAGGCGAAGGTCAGTGGCTACAACTGGGTGGACCGCTCCAAAGGCACGGTTACGATTCCGGTAGATCGCGCAATTGACCTTCTGGCCGAGCGAGGACTGCCCCAGCGCAAAACGCCGGGACGCGCGCCTTCCGCGCCCGCCCCGAACGCACCGATACAGGGAAGCAGTGGCGCGCCCGGGCGGCGGACGCAGCCGCCCGCGCAGGCGTCCCCCTCCGACGGCCAAGGCGCGATGACGCCGCCCACCGGCGGCGCGGCAACGGGTGGTGGCGGCGCGGCGACCGGCGGTGCGGCAGGTGGTAGAGCCGCACCCGGCGGCGCGCCCGGAGCGGCACGTTAGCAAGCAAGACAGGTAACAAAATGAACCATTATTTCGCGCGCACACGGCGCGTGGCTATACAAAATTTAATAACAATCGGCCTCTGCGCACTTGTCGGGGCAGCAGGTCCCGCCTCTGCCCAGGTTGCGAAAAAGACGCAGTCCGTCCGCACTCTCACCCCGGAACAGGTAATTAAGCAGGTCGGGATCGACCAGAAGCTGAACAATCAGGTTCCGCTCGATCTGGAGTTTCAGGACGAGACGGGCAAGACGGTGAAGCTGCGCGACTACTTCGGCAAGCGGCCTGTCGTTCTCGCGCCGGTCTACTACACCTGCCCACAGATGTGTCAGCTTATCCTTGAGGGGATGACCACGGCGCTGCGCGGGATGAAGTTCAACAGCGGCCAGGAGTTCGAGGTTATCGCCTTCAGCATCGACCCGACCGAAGGCCCCAAGGAAAGCGCGTACAAGAAGCAGGAATATGTGCAGTTGTATGGGCGGCCCGGCGCGGAAAAAGGCTGGCACTTTTTGACCGGCAAAGAGGACGCTGTCAAGCAGTTGGCGGACTCGGTCGGCTTCCGGTACCGCTACGATCCGCCGTCCGGAGAGTATGTCCACGCCTCGGGTATCATGGTGCTGACGCCCCAGGGCAAGGTGGCGCGCTACTTCATGGGTATCGAGTATCCGCCCAAAATCCTGCGCCTGACTCTCGTCGAGGCCGCGCAGGGCAAGATCGGCAATACGGTAGACAAGATGCTGCTGTTCTGCTACCAGTATGACATGAGCACGGGCCGTTATAATCTGGCGATCATGCGGGTGACACAGGTACTTGGCATATCCACCGTGCTGGCGCTGGGCAGCTTCATGCTGATGGCGCTGCGCCGGGAGCGCCGCAATAGATATCGTCTGCTGACACCGGTTAATGAACAGGAACGAGTCTGAGTCTCTATGTGGCCTTTTTCACTGCCCATTGATACCATGCCGGAAACGGCATCGACGTTCGCCGAGAAGCTGGACCCACTGTACGCGACGCTGTGGCTCCTGACGATTGTGTTTACGGTACTGGTTCTGTCACTGGTGGGAATTTTCGCGATTCGCTACCGGCGCGGTTCCCTGGCGGACCGGTCACGGCCCGTGGATCACGATACGCGGATCGAGCTGGTCTGGTCGATTATCCCGATGCTGCTGGGACTGGCGGTCTTCGTGTGGGCGGCCAAGCTGTATGTGGAAGTCTACGCGCAGCCGCCGCGAAACGCCAAAGAGGTGTTCATTATCGGCAAGCAGTGGATGTGGCACCTTCAGCACATGAACGGCGTCCGCGAAAACAATGAACTGCACCTGCCCGTGGGCCAGCCGGTTAAGCTGACGCTGATCTCGCAGGACGTGATTCATGCCTTCTATATCCCGGCCTTCCGTATCAAGCGCGATGTCAATCCGGGCCGTTATACGTCCGTGTGGTTCACGCCGACCAAACCCGGCAAGTACCGCCTGTTCTGCACCGAGTATTGCGGCACGCAGCACTCGCTGATGGGCGGCTGGGTGTATGTGATGCCGCGCCAAGAGTTTCAGCGATGGTACGAGACCGGCGGCGCGGAGGGCGGCGTTTCGGAACGGGGCGGGACGTCGGCGCAGGGATTGGGCGGTATGGCGGTCGCCGGGGCGAGCCTGTTCCAGAGCCAGGGCTGCGTTAGCTGCCATGCAGGTCCCGGCGGCCCGGGCCGCGCGCCAACACTGGTGGGCGTTTTCGGCAAGCCGCAGCCGCTGGAAAACGGGCGCAGCGAGATTGCGGATGAGGGCTATATCCGTGAGTCCATCCTGAACCCGCGCGCCCAGATCGTGCGCAGCTACCAGCCGATCATGCCCGTTTATCAGGGGCTTTTATCGGAGGAGCAGGTGCTTCAGCTTACCGCCTATATCAAGGCGCTGGGCGACCCCAAGGGGGCCGCCGCGAAGCAGTTGGCGGCGGGCAACACCGGGCAGGAACCGGCGGAGCGCAGCGGCATACGCTCCTCCGCCAATACCCAGAACGTGCAGGCTGACTTTATCGGCGAGCGTAACCCGGCGTCCTCGCAGCAGCAGCGGTCACCCGCCGACACGGCCAATATCCAGAATGATTTTATTCAGACACGCAGGCCCTGAGCATTGAGAAAGCAAAGACGATGGATGTGACCACAACCGAACCCAGCAGCGCGCGCAAAAACTACTTGAACTGGGATCATAGCTGGCAGTCGTGGCTCTTCACACTGGACCATAAGCGCATCGGGATTCTGTATCTGATCTCCATCAGCGCGATGTTTTTCCTGGGAGCCGTTGCCATATCGCTGGTTCGCGTAGAGCTTGCCACGCCGCGCGGCGACCTCGTGGAGTCCGAGACCTATAACAAGCTGTTCTCGGCCCACGGCATCATCATGGTCTTCTTCTTCCTGGTGCCCTCCATACCGGCGACACTGGGGAACTTCCTGATTCCGCTGATGATCGGTGCGCGCGACCTGGCATTTCCGCGCCTGAACCTTCTGAGCTGGTATCTGTTCACCATCGGCGGCGGGTTCGCCATGACGGCCTTTATAACCGGCGGCGTGGATACCGGGTGGTACTTTTACACGCCCTACTCCAGCACGTATAGTAACAACCAGGTTGCGCTGACGATTATCGGCGTCTTTATCGCCGGGTTCTCGTCCATTGCGACCGGGGTCAACTTTATCGTCACCATTCATAAGATGCGCGCGCCGGGGCTGACCTGGTTCCGTCTGCCGCTCTTTATCTGGGCACACTACGCCACCAGTGTTATCATCGTGCTGGGAACGCCGGTCGTCGCCATTACGCTGCTGCTGGTGCTGCTGGAGCGCGCCTTCCGCATCGGCGTCTTCGACCCGGCGCTGGGCGGCGACCCGATTCTATTCCAGCATATGTTCTGGTTCTATTCGCACCCCGCCGTGTACATCATGATTCTGCCCTCCATGGGCGTTATCAGCGAATTGATGGCCGCCTTTACCAAGAAGCGCGTCTTCGGCTACAGCTTTATCGCCTTTTCCAGTATCGCTATCGCCCTGCTGGGCTTTCTGGTCTGGGGGCACCACCTGTTCACAACGGGGCAGTCGATGTACGCGGGTATGGTGTTCTCGGTGCTCAGCTTTCTGGTCGCCGTGCCTTCGGCTATCAAGGTGTTCAACTGGACGGCTACCATCTACAAAGGCCAGGTCGAGTTCACCGCCCCGATGCTGTACGCGCTGGGCTTTATCGGCCTGTTCACCATCGGCGGGCTGACGGGTCTGTTCCTGGCGGCGATGGCCGTAGACATCCACCTGCACGATACTTATTTCATCGTCGCCCACTTCCACTACATCATGGTCGGCGGCGCGCTGTTCGGGTACCTGGGCGGTCTGCACTACTGGTGGCCCAAGATCACCGGGCGCATGTACCCGGAAGGCTGGGCGAAGCTCGCAGCGGGCATCACCTTTGTCGGGTTCAACCTGACCTTCTTCCCGCAGTTTATTCTGGGGCAGATGGGCATGCCGCGCCGCTACCACTTCTACCCGGAAGAGTGGCAGGCGCTGAACGTGCTGTCGTCGGCGGGCGCGTCGATTCTGGGACTGGGGTACGCCATCCCGCTGTTCTACTTCCTGTGGTCGCTGCGCTACGGCAAGCTGGCGGACGCCAACCCGTGGCGCGCGGTCGGGCTGGAGTGGCGGGTACCGTCGCCGCCACCCGCGCACAACTTCGATGAGATTCCGATTGTGGTCTGGGAAGCGTATGAGTTCGTTCCGGAAGACGCGGACGAAGCCGAGCAGGACCGTGAGGCCATGCCCGGCGTGCCGGCAGGGGGGCACGAATGAGCGTACAGGTAAAACAGCGCCGCCGGGGGCATGTGGAGCCACGCCCCGAAGGCGCGGTTCAGGAAGTCGCGCACCAGTTCGAGGACATCGGCCAGCAGAACGAGTCGTATATCGTCGGCATGTGGTCGTTCCTGGTGACGGAGATCATGTTCTTCGGCGGGATTTTCATGACCTATATCGTCTACCGCACGAAGTACCCGCAGACCTTTACGATAGCCAGCGGCGAACTGGACTGGAAAGCGGGTTTCCTCAATACGCTGATCCTGCTGACCAGCAGCCTTTCGATGGCGTTCGCCGTGCGGAACGCGCAGTTAGGCAAGCGGTGGCGGACGCTGCTGTGCCTGGGAATCACCATCCTCTGCGCCTTCGGCTTCCTCGGGGTCAAAACAGTGGAATATTCCACCAAATGGGCGCACCACCTGGTTCCCGGCCCGAACTTCCATTTTTCGCGCCACGGCGGTGAGCAGGCCGCGCCCGCCGACCGGGGAACGTCGTTCGTGGAAGACGCCTCCCCGGAAACCAGCGGCGGCGGCGCGAAGCCGGAAGGGGAGATTCCGCAGCACGAAGCGCAGCTTTTCTTCGGCCTGTACTTTGCCTCGACGGGCCTGCACGGGGTACACGTCATTATCGGCATCATCCTGCTGGCCTATTGGGGCGGTCTGGTTCAGTTCAACGCCAGAGCCGCGCGGGACTTCATTCCGATAGAGATGGTCGGGCTGTACTGGCACTTCGTAGACATTGTCTGGATATTTTTGTATCCGCTGCTGTACCTTATCGGCAGCCCCAAACTGTGAGGTATTTCTAACTCAATGGCACACCACGCAGCCAGCGCGCATAACGGGCACCACGCGGAGATGCACGAGCATCACGTCATGGATGTGGCCGTGTACTGGAAAGTCTTCCTCGCGCTGATGTTCTTTCTGATCCTGACCGTCGCGGCGGCCATTTTCGATCTGCAGGTCATTATACAGAAAGCGACCGGGCTGAATATTCGCGGCCTGAATATCATGATCATGCTGACCATTGCTGTCATCAAGGCGACGCTGGTCGTGATGTATTTCATGCACGTTAAGGACGGTACGCGCCTGACCTGGATATGGGCCGCCGCCGGGTTCGTCTGGCTTTTGCTGATGTTCGCGATGATCATGAGCGACTACATCGCGCGCGGTGAGGTGGAGCAGGCCCCGCCCGGCTGGGAGCAGATTCACTAAAAAGCCGGGCGCGTCATTCGTCGTATCACCCGTCGATTGGCAAGCGTAGCGCAGTTGCGGCTACGAAAGACACGAAGTCCGCAGCAACGTGCTTGTGACCTTTGCGTTTTGATTCTTCAATCGGCGCAGGCCGATTTTGTGCCTTCATTAGCCGCAACTGCGCTACGCTTGCCAATCGACGGGTGATACGACGAATGACGCGCCCGGCTGCATCGCGTCACGACCCTCCGTCCGCACGATCTCTCCGCGCACCTGGCTTATCTCCCGCTCCCCACAGCCGCCGCATCCGGCGGCTCGTGCTGTTGTCAGCAACCCGCAAAGGGCGCAACCGTCACGGCCACCAATGCTGCTGCTGCTGGGTTACCACCCCCGTGTTCGAGTGAACCTCCGGCAATTTCGGGTAAGATGAAGCGTCTGAGAAACGACATAGTAGATGCCTCTTCTGTGCCTCGGCAGTGCTTTGCTGTAGATGACAGCCCTCTCCCCTTTCTCCTTCAGCAGCGCGGTACCGGCTTGCCGGAAGAGGAAGAGGCGAGCGCGAACTAAAGCGCGTTTTCTTTGCGTAGAAGGAAAAGACAGCCCGCCTCTTGTTGAGTGGGCCTATTCCCCGTTAACATTAGAAGGAGAGATTCGTGACGAATGGAAGAAACCATAAACGACGGTGGGGCCTCCTCCTGCTGGCGTTTCTTTTGCCGCTGATAGCTGCGGCGGGCGCACGCGCCCAGAATCAGAACGCTGCGCCGCCCACGAAGCCGAAGCGCCTCGATTACCAGGTGACGACGCTGCCCAACGGCCTGAAGGTCGTGACCCTGGAAGACCATCGCGCGCCCGTGGTGACGGTGCAGATATGGTACCGGGTCGGCAGCAAGGACGAAGCGCGCGGCAAGGCCGGGTTCGCCCACCTGTTCGAGCACCTGATGTTCAAAGGCTCGGAAAATGTGGCCACGGAAGAGCATTCGCGCCTGGTCGAGCAGATTGGCGGCGACTACAACGCCAACACCTGGTTCGACCGCACGCTGTATTACGAAACCGTGCCCAGCAACGCCATGGACCGGATTCTGTGGCTGGAAGCCGAGCGCATGCGCTCGCTGCGCGTAGACGAAGCCAACCTGCGCTCGGAGCGCGACGTGGTGAAGGAAGAGTACCGGATGCGCGTGGATAACGCGCCCTACGGCAAGCTGCTGGAAAACGTCCAGGCGCTGATTTTCCCGCAGGCGCACCCCTACGCCCATACGACTATCGGCAATATCGCCGACCTGGACAGCGCCAGGCTGGCCGAGGTACGCGCCTTCCACGCCGAATACTACAAGCCCGACAATGCCACTCTCGTTCTCGTCGGCGATTTCAATACGGCGGATGCGCTGGCGAAAATCCGCCGCTATTTCGGTGGAATCCCGCGCAGCACGAAAGCGTTCACGCGCTACCCGACGCCACCCATAACGCAGACGGCGGAAAAGCGCGCCGTCTACTACGACCGGCTGGCCCCGCTGCCCGCTATCGGCATGGCCTTCCGTCTGCCGCCGCCCTCCGACCCGGACACGCCGGTGTTCGACATT
>JAUJOK010000041.1:0-7538 GCA_030447685.1 Armatimonadaceae bacterium | reverse complement strand
CATGGCCTTCCGTCTGCCGCCGCCCTCCGACCCGGACACGCCGGTGTTCGACATTATCTCGCAGATTCTTTCAGCGGGCCAGAGTTCGCGCCTGTACCGCTCGCTGGTGCGCGACAAGCAGCTTGCCGTCGCCGCTTCCGGCGGCGCACTGCCCCTGCGCCTCGGCGGTATCTTCTTTGTCTTCGCCAACGCCAGCGCGGGCAAAGCCCCCGCCGATGTGGAAAAGGCGCTTCAGGAGCAGTTAGACCTGCTTCGTAACGAACGCGTCTCCGAGGCGGAACTGACCAAGGCCCGTAACCAGGCGCTGACCGCGCAGGTTCTCAGCACTATCTCCACCGAAGGAAAGGCCAACGCTCTGGGCGAGGCAGACCTTTTGTACGATACGCCTGAAGAGGCAAACCGCGCCTTCGAGAAGCTGAGCGCCGTCACCGCCGAAGACATCCAGCGCGTCGCCCGCAAATACTTCGCGCCGGAACAGCGTAATGTCTTTTACATGCTCCCGGAACGGATGCGTCCCACCGGCGGCGGAAATAACGCGGCAAGCGCAGCCGCGAAAACCACCCCGGAGGTGCCGAAATGAGACGTATCTTTCCTTCCCTGACCCTGCTCCTCCTGGTCGGCACGACTGCCGCCGGGGCGCAGACGAATAAACCGAAAGCTCCGGCACCGGCAAAAAAGCCGCAGACTACAGCGGTAAAAGCGCCTGCCCGCGCGCGGGTCGCGCCGCCGCCGCTGGCTCCCGCGCGCCCGCTGGCCCTGCCGAAAATCGTCGAGCGGACGCTGTCCAATGGGCTTCGCATCGTGCTGCTCGAAGATCACGCACAGCCCGCGCTGTGGATGCGACTGGCGGTTCCCGCCGGAACCATACGCGACCCGAAAGATAAGGTCGGGCTGGCGGCGATGACGGCGGGCCTGCTGGACAAGGGAACGACCACCCGCACGGAGACGCAGATCGCCGACATCGTGGACGGTCTGGGCGCGACGCTGGATGCCACCGCCGAGGAAGACTACCTGATTGTTTCCGCGAACGGCCTCAGTGCGTACGCGGATACGCTGCTGGAGCTGATGGCCGACATCACTCTGCGCCCGACGTTCCCGCAGGAAGAGCTGGATCGCTATCGCACACGCACGCTGAGCCAGATCACCGCCAGCCTTGCGGAGCCGGGCAACCTGGCCACCGCCGCGCTGGACCGGCGCATCTTCGGCGCGCATCCCTACGGCAACTACGCGGCGGGTACCCGAGAGACGCTTACCGCCATCAAGCAGGCGGACCTGGCTGCGTTTCGCAGCGCCTACTTCGCGCCCAACGCCGCCACGCTGTTCATCGTCGGCGACATCACCCCGGATGCGGCGGTACGCAAGGCCGAAACGGCGCTGGGTGCGTGGGCGCGTCAGGTGGTGCCTGCGCTGCCCGCCGCTCCGTCCCTGGCCGGCAGTGCGGGAAGGCAGCCGGAGATTGTACTGATCAACCGACCCGGCGCGGCGCAGACGGAAATCCGTATCGGAGCGATCACGCCGGGCTACGCGGACCCCCGGCGCATTGTCGGCTCCGTGGCGACGGCGGTGCTGGGGCTGGGCCAGTTCGAGGGACGGCTGACCCGCGAGATACGGGTCAAGCGCGGTCTCAGCTACGGCGCGGCCAGCTACTTTTCGCGCAACAAGGACGCTGGGAGCTTCCGAATCACGACGTTTACCAAGAACCCCTCCACCGCCGAGGTCGTCCGGATCGCGCTCGCCGAGGCGCGGCGGCTTACCCGTGAGCCTGCCCCCGCTGCCGAGCTTCAGGAGCGGAAAGACTTCCTGATCGGCAGCTTCGCCGTCAGCGTCGCCACCCCGACCGGTCTGCTCCAGCGTCTCGTTCCCGCCGTCCTGTACGGCAATGGGCCGGACGATCTGACCCGGTATGCGGCTCGCGTGCAGGCAGTCACACCCGCGCAGATTCGGGAAGTGATGAGCAGCCTGCCGCTGGGCGGGCCGCAGGTCGTTCTGGTGGGGGATGCTAAAGCCATCGAAAAGGACATCCGTCCCCTGGGCAGGCTGACCATCGTCTCCTCGGATGCCGTGAACCTGCTGTCGCCGACGCTCCAAACGGCGCAGGCGACAGCGACTCCCGCTCCCGCGCAGCCTGTCGCTACCGCGCAGGAGACGGCTGAAGGCAAAGCGCGGCTTCAGGCGGCGGTACGGGCGCACGGCGGCGATGCGTTTCTGAACGTCAAGCAGTTGGTGATGAAGGGGAAAGGCGAAGTGTCGCCGCCGCAGTTGGATGCGCCCCTGCCCATCGAAACCATGACACTGACTTTGTCCATGCCGGACAGGGCACGCCTGGATATGAAGACCGGCTTCGGCGATATCGTTATCGCCGCACCGGGAGGCACCGGCGGCGGTGGGTGGTTCAGCGCGCTGGGGCAGGTACAGGACGCGCCGCCGGGGGCCGGGGCGGGGGCGGGCGACCCGCTGGGCCTGCTGCGCCGCGCGACACAGGAAGGCTTCGCCGTGCGCCCGCTGCCCGACACGGAGAACGGAAAGCCGATCACCAGCCCGGACGGTAAAACCTTGATCGGCTTCTCCGTTACGGATGATACGGGTAAGACAAGTCGGATTTATATGGATGCACACACCACCCTGGAGCGCCCCATCGTTCCCGCGCACGGCCCGACACAGTCGTTCATCCAGCTCAGCGACTACAAACCCGCTGACGCTTTTGAGCTTCCGGTCGCGATGCAGGTGCAGCAAGGCGGCAAGCAGTTCCTGCGCCTGACCTTCGATTCTTTCGAGGTGAACAAGCCGGTAAAGGACGATCTGTTCGCCCGTCCCAAGCAGTAGGGGATTGCCCCCTCCGCCCCAATAATGGGGGTACCTGAAAAAGCGGATGCTGCCCGTCCACCTGCCCGTAGCGTAGGAGAGGGGGATGGGAGTCAGGGTAATCCGGTTCCCCCATTATTGGGGGTGGAGGGGGCATCAATCTTCAGAACACATACTCTGGATGAATATCCTCGAGAGCGGGGAAAGCGCGGCGGTATTCCCGCAGCGCCTCCCCGTCCAGCGTCGCGACGATGACGCCTTCTTCGTTTCCTCCGTCCGCAACAATCTCACCACGCGGATCAACGATCAGGCTGCGCCCCGAGTATTCTACGTTCGGGTCGCTGCCGACACGGTTAACCCCGGCAACATACGCCTGATTTTCGATGGCGCGGGCGCGCAGAAGCAGAACCCAATGCGCTTCCCGCGCTCGCGGCCAATTCGCGATAACCGTGAACAACTGCGCGCCTTGCCTCGCCGCGCTCCGAAACACCTCCGGGAAGCGCAGGTCGTAACAGACAAACGGCGCGGCTGTCCAATCGTTCACGGTGAAGGAAGTGGGCCGGGAACCTGCCGCATAATGGTTCGCCTCGCCGCTGAAGGTGAACGGGTGCATCTTCTGGTAGCGCGAAAGCTCCCGCCCTTCCGGGGTGAAGATAACCGCCTCATTGCGGCCCCGGCCATCCGGAGCCGTCGTTACCAGGCCGCCCATCAGGAAGATACCGAACTTCGCCGCCGTCCGGGCCAGGAAATCCACGGTTTCTCCGCATTCCGCGATAGTCGGGACATTCATGCTGAAGCCGGTGGCGAACATCTCCGGCAGAAGCAGCAGCGAACCGGGCGCAGGCGCGGCGGCGGCTATCAGGTCGTGTGCGCGCGCAAAGTTGGCTGGCTTGTTTTCCCAGCGAATATTCATCTGACAGCAGGCAATATGCATCCCTTCGCTTATCCTTTCACAATCGCTTTCAGACCCCGCGTCAGCCGCTCGATGCCTTCCGCCACGGTTTCCCGCTCCAGCGCGCCATAGGCGACCCGCAGATAGCAGCCGTTTTCCAGGCCGAACGTCGTGCCCGGCAGCACCGCAACCCCGTATTCGCAGATCAGCCGCTCCACCAGTTCCATCGGGTGCAGGGATGTGTTGACCTTCAGCAAAAAATAGAACGCGCCATCGGTTCTTGGCACCTCACAGAAGGTAGCGACGGATTCGAGAGCGCGCAGCACCATTTCCCGCACACCGGCGATGGTTCCGAGCTTTTCCCGGCAATACGCCGCGCCCGCTTCGAGCGCGCCCACGGCGGCGTACTGGGAAATGACCGGCGGGCAGATCAGCGCCGTGTCCTGAATCTTGCGTACCGCCCCGAACAGGGAAGCAGGGATGACCATATAGCCGATACGCCAGCTTGCGAATCCATACGCCTTCGACAGCGAGTACAGCGAAATCGTATGCGCCGCGCTATCGCGCAGCGCGCCGGGTGAGATATGCCGCGCGCCGTCATAGGTGAAATATTCGTAGGCTTCATCGCTGATATGGTAGATGCCACGCTCGCGGCACAGCGTATTTACCGCCCGCAGCGAATCTTCCCCGTACACCGCGCCCGTCGGGTTGTTAGGTGAGACGGTCAGCACGGCCCGCGTTCGCTCGGTTATCGCTTCGGCAATCGCTTCGGGCCGCAATTGGTAGTCCTCATCTGTCGGGACAAGCACGGCGCGGCACCCGGCCATCGTCACCGCCATCTCATGGTTGAAATAGTAGGGTGTCTGGAGGATGATCTCGTCACCGGGGTCCGTAACGGCAGACACGGCATGCAGGAAGGCCATATTTCCGCCCGCCGTGACCACGACGCGCCGTTCGTCACCGGTGAGGATGTTGTTCTCGGTCCGAAGCTTGGCCGTAATCGCCGCGACCAGTTCGGTGATTCCCTCGACGGCCTGATACCGGTGATTAGCGTCATCGGCAAGGAAGCGGGTTATCCCCTCTATGGCCTGCGGCGGCGGCCCGTAATAGACGACGCCCTGTCCCAGGGATATCGTTCCCGGATACCGACCAATGAGCGCGCCGATAATCGGGATCACCGGGGACTGCATCGTTTGCATCCGAACAGGGTCGTACATCGCCGCGCTCCGCTTTCTAACTGATTTGCCGCATCGCCGTGCGATCTGCCTGTGTTTCTTTGGCCCCTCAGCGAGTAATATCCTCCTCGGACTCGCGCTGTCAGGGGCAGGAGGGCAAGACCGGGAAGGGGTTCCGGCGGCAGGGGCATAATCTAACTGCAAATGGCAGACCCACAGCGAAAAACAGCGGCCAGTTCCGCCTGGTTCCCCTTCGGGAAAGGAATCCTCCTCCTCATGCTTCTTGGTACTCTGACAGGCGACGCTCGCCCCGCAGGCGATGCGACTTCGCAGGGGCAATCCGCAGGCGCGGCGGCGGATACGGCGAAGCGGCATGCGTATCTGGAACAACTGCGGCGCGTGCTGCCTCCGAGCGCGCCCTGGGAAGCATGGCTTTCCGGAACGGGCGAGCTGCCGCCGGATTTCCATGCTCTGCCCTCCGTGCCCGATCTGCCGGACCCGCTGGAAGGCGTATCCCATGCGCGCGAGTGGGCGGCGCGGCGCGACGTTTTGAAGCGCCTCTTTCATCAGTGGATGCTCGGCTCGGTGCCGCCTCCGCCGGATAACCTGCGTGCCGAAGTGACAGGCGAGCGCCGGGAAGAAGGCGGGACGACGGTGCGCGAGGTCCGGCTGAGCTTCGGGCCGGAGCATAAAGCGACGCTGCGGCTGGAACTGCTGATTCCCGCCGGTAAAGGCCCGTTTCCGGTGTTTATGACACAGCACAACCACCGCGCCTGGGCGCTGATCGCCCTGCGACGCGGTTACATCGCCTGCGTCTATGCCGGGGCCGATTCGCGTGATGATACCGACACGTTTCTTCCCGTCTATCCCGAATACGACTGGTCGCGCCTGACGCGGCGGGCGTGGGCGGCCAGCCGGTGTATAGATTATCTCGGGACGGTTCCGCAGGCGGATGCGAAGCGCGTCGCTCTGACCGGCCATTCCCGCAACGGTAAGCTGTCGCTGATCGCCTCCGCGCTGGACGAGCGTATCACCGTGGTGATTTCGAGCAGTTCCGGTGCGGGCGGCACGATGCCCGCGCGCTATTATGCCGAAGCCCATTTCGGTGAGGGTATCGAAAAAATCACCCGCTCGTTCCCGGACTGGTTTCATCCACGCCTGCGGTTCTTCAGCGGGCGCGAAGACAAACTGCCCATCGATATGCACGAACTGGTGGCGCTCAGCGCGCCGCGCCCCTGCCTGCTGAGCATCGCCCTGAACGATAACGTGGAAAGCTCGTGGGCGATGGAGCAGACCTACCTCTCGGCGCAGCGCGTGTACCGGCTGCTGGACGACGAGGACAACCTGCGTATTTTGTGGCGCTCCGGCGCGCATGAAACGTCGCCGACGGTGATCGAGCGGTATCTGGATTGGTGCGACAAGCATTTTAAACAGGCCAACTTCGCCTTTCCGGAGCGGCTGATCCATCCGCACGATGAGGACGCCGGGCACGCAGCAGCGTCGCGTGTCAATCCTGCTGACTTTCCCAGGCGTGACAGCACCCCATTGCTGAACCCGGAACAGGTGCGGACAGAAGTACGCAGGATGCTGGGCGAAGCGCCGCCCCGCGCGACCAATCCCGGCGGCACGTATGGCCGTGAGGTAGATTCCGTCGCCGCTCTCCTGAGCCGCCGAGTGCCCACCGCCGACGACGTTATCGAGAAGCAGCAGATTGTCTTCGGCGACTACATTAACGCCGACGTTTATCTGCCGAAGGGACTGCCCGCGTCAGGACGTAAAGCACCCGCCATTCTCTATCTGCACCCGTTCTCCTCGGCGCAGGGATATGTCGCAGGCTACTTCGACGGCGAGCAGGTGTTTCGCACCCTGGCGCGGCAGGGATTCGTCGTCTTCTGCTTTGATATGATCGGCTACGGGCGGCGTATCGAGGAAGTAGAGGGATTTTACCAGCGGCATCCGCGCTGGTCGCTGCTGGGAAAGATGGTGCGGGACGCGCAGGCGGCTCTGGACGTCCTTTCCGCTCTTCCCTACGTGAACGACAAGCAGGTGCTGGGCCTGGGCTATGGACTGGGCAGCTTCGTCGGCCTGCATCTGGCGGCTCTGGACGAACGTGTGACCGGACTTGTTTCCGTGGCCGGGCCGCCGCCGTTCCGCGCCGACACGCCGGACAAGGGCAGCGGGGGTATCCGGCGCTGGTCACACGTTCATCGCCTCCTGCCGCGCCTGGGCAGCTTTATCGGGCAGGAGGACCACATCCCCTACGACATTCCCGATCTGCTGGCGAGCCTGGCCCCGCGCCCGGTTCTGGTCGTCAGCCCGACGCTGGACCGGGAAGCGCGCCTGCCGGACGTGAATAATGCCGTGGCGGCGGCGCGTCTGGCGTATGCTCACCGGGGCGCAAGCGAGCGATTGGAGCAGGCGTCCCCGGAGGATTACAATCGTCTCAGCCCGAAAACCCAGGCCCTAATCATCGAATGGCTGAAGAAGCAGACACAGTGAACCAGCCTTGTCCCTCAGCAGGACTATCGTGTTTATGCGGTAGCTTGATCTATCGCGGCAGGGGAGGTAAACCTGCCCGGCGGCGCTGGACCGGGGTAAAGTACCAGCGCTTATTGATACCCTCGACCTGGATGGCTGTCATTTCGTGGTCGGCAATGCCATACCGCTTC
>JAUJOK010000101.1 GCA_030447685.1 Armatimonadaceae bacterium | reverse complement strand
ATCGCTGGGCGGATCAAGGGGGACCGTGTGACGCAGCCCCTCCGCGCCGTGGCGAAGGAGCGTGAAACCGTTCTCATTATCCTCAGCATGCGTCCCCCACAGCAAGGTGTCTTCATCATAACATTCTTTATAACTGCCGTTGTCGTCATTTTTGACCAGACGCCACTGGAACGCACGACCCGTTCCACGCCAAAGAAGCAGTTCACCCGCCTCGCTGAAAAGCCGCGCCTGTTGAAGCGTCTCGATACGAAGCTCAGGAGCAGAAAACGGGGCGGCATGGATTTGACCGCCGTGGATGCGGCCCCAGATGACGCCATCATCGGCGTGCGCGAGAAGGGTCGTGAAGCTGCCGCTGGCAGCGTCCCTCAAGCAGCCCAAAACATCCGTGGTTTTGCCGCGCGTCAGGACGGCAGGACATGAATAAAGCGTTCGCATCAGGATGCCGTATATTCCTTGACGTATTTCTCCAGTTCATCTTGAGGATCGCCGGAGAACTGTAATTTCTCCAGCCGTTCCCCGACCGCCTCCAGACACCAGTGCTTCTGATTGTAAGCAATGCGCGCCTCGATGCCCTTTAGGCGACCCCTGCCCACGCTCGCTTCACCACCGATAAGAAGGCTGCCTGTCCAAAGGTCTTTGAGCAGCAAAAGCAGAAGACCGATTTCAGCTTCCCGTGGCTGAGCCAGTTCTATCTCAAACGTTACGCGGCTGGTATCGTCGCCGAAGACCGGCTGCTGGTTGAACAAAAAGGCGTCCCGTGCGCCGCCGGTAAAGCGGTCAATGCTGACACGAAACTGCACCAAGCTGTCCGTAACCTTTTCAATAGCTCGCTCCGAAACGCAAACGCGGCTGGCTTTGAGCGGTTTCCCGCTATTGCCCAGCGGTCCGAAAAGCATTTCAGCGGCAGCCGTGCCATCCTTCCCCAGCGTGTTCGCGATCTTGGTGGCGCGAGCGCGCAAAGCCCCGGCCAAACTGCTGCCGGAAAGGATAGGAGCTTTTTCCCCATTCGGCTGGCGGGCGCGCAGATGCACCATGTCCGGGGCAGGGTCGGCGTCACCCGCCGTACGGATGAGCAGAGAGCCATCCAGGGAAAAAATAGCCTCCATCGTGAAACGGGAGCGTCCACCGTCTAATGGCTCGCTCAGTGTCACACCGATCTTTCCCGTTTTGGTTTGTGGTGCGTCCTCACCCCGCAGCCATGACTTCAGGCCCTCCGTATCCGTCAGGTCGTAGCTCCGCACTTTCCATGTCCCGACCTTCGCCCGCCCATAGCCGCGCGTCTTGCGCGCGCCCAGAGGAATCGCCTCGGCCTCAAAGCCGTGCAGGGCAGTGGCAAGCGCCCGCCGCAGGGTATCCTCATCTGCTTCCTGTGTCACCAGTAACTCGACACGCAGGGGGAAAGTCGTTCCTGCTGCCCAAAGCTCCCGGCTGTAAAGAGCATTCTCCTGGGCAGTTCGGCTTTTGGGGGAAAGCGCTACTCCCTCGCGTATCTCTATCTCCTGTCCCCTGCCCAGGGCATCGTCTACGATCAGGGGGCTTTGTATGCCTTCATTGTCTGTGCGTTCTGCGCCGAAAAGTCTTATGGCGGCGTCGGCATCGAAGTCCTTCAAGTAGGCTCGCATCCCCCCGGCGAGCGATGCGCCTGTGAGCAGCGGGCGCTCCGGCTCTAGCGCGTCGGTCAGAAGAGGTAAGTCCACTTGATCGTCTTGGTCGCCATTGCCTAAAGCGCCCGGCGTTTGAAGGATAAGGTCTCCCGTGACGATGATCCGCTTGCGAATTTTCCGGGAGCGGTCGGGGTGCCACATCGGTTCGGCCATTTACCGGTCTTCCTTCTGTTTCGCCATACGCGCCAGAACTGCGTCGATGTAGAGCAGACGGGTGCGGCGCTCCTCCTCCTCGGTCGCCGTGAAAGTAAGCGCGCCAATTATGGGCGCATCAGGAAGCTGCCTGCGTCCTTCCACTTGCTTGGCCAGCCAGTTCCGAAGCGGGTCCGTTCCCACGCGAGCCTTTTCGAACTGATTGCGCGCCGTCTGCCGCAGGCTGTCTATAAAGCGGGTGACGCAGTCAGGGTTCGGTTCTTTCTTTTGCAGTTCGCGGCGAATAACTTCACGTAGCCTGGATATCTGGCTGCTGTTGAGGTCGTTGCGCCGCAGATTCGTAATGTTCACCACATCGGTTCGAACCTCCGTTTCCGTGCGCCCGGCCTGGATGCGCCGCGCGATGAGAAGTGCCAATTTACCGTCGCGCGATCCCCGTTCGAGCGTCACCGGCTCCGGGCGTGACGGGGTGTTTTCCTCCGCTTCTATGTTCCACACGTTGCGAAGAGCGGCAATGGCAACTCTCCCGAAACCTTCGGCGCGCCGCTCTCCAACGCCCTCCCGCTCCAGTCGCGCGATAGCGTCGGGACCAAGCGTGTCGGGTGGCAGGACGAGAACGCTGCCGTGTTGAACCGCCACAGATTGTGGTAGCGGCAGACCCCAGGTGCGGTTGAAGCCGCCTACGATGTTCTCCACCAGGAAGGCGTCGGCATCTGCCGCCGCTCCCAAACTCGCCGTCAGCGCCTCGGCCGTCACCACAAGCTGCCCGTTCTCGTCACGCACGAGGGTGTCACTCAGGAGCAGCACGGCCTGCCGCTCGCCCGCAGCAGCCGGCGCAAAAGAATGCTCCGACCACTCCTGAGTCCGCTCAACCTCAATCACGCGTACAGCTCCGTAACCGCCGCGCGTAGAGCCGCCGACCCGCTGAATCTCCCAGAGAAGTGGTTCGACGAGATCCGCATCCTTTTCGGTATCACATAAAACAACGCCGGCGAATGCTTGGCCTGCCGCAAGCGCATCGTAATGAAAAACCGCTCCCTCCGTCGCCGTGGCGCGGCCCGCTTGCCGATCCCGCGCGGTATGGATCGTTACCTGCCGTCGCACTGGTATCTTCCGCGCCGTTCCATTCTCTTCGTATAAAGCGAATCCACCCCCCGCGTTTTTCCACTGGGGGCTAGAACCGTCCGTGGCAGCGGGCAACGGTCCCGCCGCCAGGTCGTAGGCAGTCCTGACATCTTTTGCGTACTTGTCCTGACGCAAGGAATTGGGCAGCGGCAGGCTACGGCGCGCTTCATAGTCCTCGGACACAGCCGGATAGCCGTTCAAAAACCGCACGGCGCTGGAAAAGAAGCGGGTAAGATCGGCCTTCGGATCCCCACGCAGCAAGGCGGCAATCACCGCCCCACGCAGGGCGCTACCCGGCAGAAAGTCCTGGGAGACAGCACTGTTTGGCTCGCCGTCCAGCGCCGTGAGCAGAGCAGGCTCAATCAGATTGATGCGGTATGTCAGCGCAATCATGCTTCTCCCTCCAGGAACAGCGCATTGAAGGGAACTTCACTTTGCCCAGCCAGTAAACAAGTCTCCATGCGTCCCCG
>JAUJOK010000040.1 GCA_030447685.1 Armatimonadaceae bacterium | reverse complement strand
AGCGGACTCATCACCCCCAGGCAGTTCGGCCCGATAAGCCGCATCCGGCCCCGCTGCGCCGCCTCCAGCGTCTGCCGCTCCAGTTCCGCGCCCGCCTCTCCCGCCTCCTTGAAGCCCGCCGAAATGATAATCGCGCCCGGCACCCCGGCATCCACGCACTCGCCGATAATCCCCGGCACCGTCGGCGCGGGCGTCACTACCACCGCCAGGTCTACCTTATCCGGCACCGCCCCGATATTCGGGTACGCTTTGATACCTAAAACGCTCGGTCGTTTCGGGTTCACCGGGAACACCGTCCCGCCGAACGGGCTGGCGATCAGGTTCTGCACCAGCGTCCGCCCGACGCTTCCCGCCGTCTCCGTCGCCCCGATAACGGCGACATTCTTCGGCGCGAAGAAAACATCCAGCGGCTGCCGCTGGGTACGCAGCAGGTCGTGGGCAGGGTCGGTAACGGGATTTTGCGGCATGAATCGCTCCTCTATAACGTGTCGCCCTGTTATACCCGGCGCTTTGTCGAATGAACGCGGCGCGGTGCAAAACATCGGTCTCCGCAGGGTATCGTAAGCTACGGATGAAAATCACCTTTTTAGGAACAAGCTCCGGTGCGCCCAGCCGGACGCGCAACGTTTCCAGCATCGCGCTGCAACTGCCGGAGCGAGGCGCTTTCTATCTGTTCGACTGCGGCGAAGGCACCCAGCACCAGATGCTGCGCTCACCGCTGCGGCCCAGCCAACTGGAGCGTATTTTTATCACGCACCTGCACGGCGACCATATTTTTGGGCTGATCGGCCTGCTGGCAAGCCGCTCGCTGGCGACCGGCGGCGTCTCGCCGGTCACGCTGTACGGGCCAGAAGGACTGGACGAGTACGTGCGCTGCTCGCTGCACGTGAGCCGCACCCATCTGGGCTACCCGCTCGAAGTACGGACGGTGGCCGCGCCGGGAATCGTTTACGAGGACGAAGCTCTTAGCGTTGTCTGTGCGCCGATGCGCCACGGTATCGAGGCATACGGGTACGCGGTCATCGAAAAGGAGCAGACGGGCCGCTTCGACGTGGAAAAGGCGCAGGCGCTCGGTGTCCCCGCAGGCCCGCTGTATGGCCGCCTGAAAAACGGGGAAACCATCACCCTGCCGGATGGGCGCACGGTTGACGGTACGACACTAATCGGCCCGCCGCGCCCCGGCAGAAAGATCGTCTTCACCGGCGACACCACCTACACGCCCTCCGCCGTCGAACTGGCCCTAAACGCCGATGTGCTGATCCACGAAGCGACCTATTCGGAAAACGACCTGCCGCTGGCCGAGCGCGCCCAGCACTCCACCACCGGAATGGCGGCGCGCGTCGCCCACGAAGCAGACGCAAAAACGCTCATCCTGACCCACATCAGCCCCCGCTACGAAGGCGGCGAAGGCCAGACAACGGACGACCTGCTGCGCGAGGCGCAGACAATATTTCCTAACACCCTCCTCGCCCACGACTTTTTCACCTATGAGGTGCAAAAGCGCACGATACAGGCAGAATAGTTGGCACCTTGTAACCAAAGATAGTTTTTGCGCCGGAGAAACAATATGCAGACAGCAGATACGCTTCAACAAAAGTATTGGGACTTCATTGAGCGTGGAGACTTTGAGTGGGATAACGCCACAACGGAGGAGCGTGTGTATTTCCGAGAGGTAGCTGCAGCTTTCCTCCGCGCCACCTTAGAGCCTCCCGCAGGTTATGTCATTGACGTACTGGAGGCGGAATACTCCGGGAGCCGCTTCCCTATAATTGCCCTTGGCTGGAACCATGATCAGGAACCACTTGCATTAATCGAACGCCTGAATCTCATCGACAGCATGAGAGAACCTCTGAACCGCTTCGTCCACGCCGTTGACTGGAACGAAATAAGACAGATCAAATTCGGGCAACGGGCGCGGGAAGAACAGCATTCTATGGAAGTTTGGTGGAGTCCCTACTATAAGCCAGGCGAAACTCCGTAACGACCATTTCCCTTTACGGCTAAGCAGGAAGGTACACTAACAACACTCCCGGAAGTAACTTCGGGAAGATGTATGAGGAGCGGAACAACGATGTCTAATGCGAATGGGATGCCGACGGCGACACTGGGGCGCACGGGGCTGACGGTGACGAAGCTGGGCTATGGGGCGATGGAGGTGCGGGGGACGCGCATCTGGGGTGGTCGTCCGGTGACGGATGACGAGGCGGATAAGATACTCAATGCCGTGGTGGATTCGGGAATCACCTTTATCGACACGGCCAACGACTACGGGCGCAGCGAGGAGTATATCGGGCGATTTCTGAGCCGACGCCGCTCCGAGTTCGTGCTGGCGACCAAGTGCGGCTGCAAGGTGACGCGCAAAGACGAGAACACCGATGAGACGCCGCACGAATGGACGCGTGAAAACCTGTTCCGGGGTCTGCACGAATCGCTGGAGCGCCTGAAGACCGACTATATTGACCTGATGCAGTTACACAACCCGAGCGTCGAGCAGTGCGAGCAGGGTGATCTGGTCTCTGTGCTTCAGGAGATGAAGGCACAGGGCAAGGTGCGCTGGATCGGGTGCTCGTCCACGCAGCCGCACCTGGAAACCTATATCGGCTGGGGCGTCTTCGACTCGTTCCAGATTCCCTACTCCGCGCTGGAGCGGCAGCACGAGGAATCGATACAAAAAGCGGCGGACGCCGGGGCGGGCGTCATCGTGCGCGGCGGCGTGGCGCGCGGCGAACCGGGCGCGGGCCTGGGCAATAAAGACCGGTGGGCGCAGTGGGAAGCGGCGAATTTGAATGAACTGCTCCCGGACGGCGACAGCCGGACGCAGTTTCTGCTGCGCTTTACGCTGAATCACCCCGGCATGAGCACCAATATCGTCGGCACGAAAAGCCACGAACACCTGCGGGAGAATGTGGAGGCCGCCCGGCGCGGCCCGCTGCCCGAGGACGTTTACGCGGAGGCCAGGCGGCGGCTGGACGCCGCCGCCGTTCCGGCCTGACCCATCGCTCACAGGGAGATGCGCGTCACAGGCGGGCGCGCATCTCCCGCAGGCGCTGAAGGTACGCCTCCTCGAAATGCGCGCTTTCCGGGTGCCCGCTCAGGCCGCGCCGGTGAACGCGGCGTCGGTGGAAGGCAAGCTCGCTGGCCGTCTGGTGGAACTGGCCGCGCAGCCGCCAGCCGCCGACGCCGCCTGTCCGCATCGCCCCCCACGAGGCGCGCAGACGCCCGCCGCCGCTGCTCAGGCTGTCGTACTCTTCCCGCGTGAGCAGTCCGTTTTGAACCTCGGCCCACAGATGCTCGCGCAGAACCTGCCCTTCCTGCCGGAGCGAATAATACACCAATGCCAGGACGCCGAAGAAGACAGGCATCATCACAAAAAGATATGCCACGATAAAAAGGGGTCCCAGGCTGGCGGAGCCGTTCCACAGAAAGTGCAGAAACATCGCCAGACCCAGCCCGGCGAGCGGCGCGAGGAACCGGACGGAGCGCCTGTCCGACTGGCACGCGATGCCCAGCCCGATGCCGGTCATGCTGGTGAAGAGCGGATGCGAGAACGGCGAGATGATGCCCCGCAGCACGAATACAAAGGCGGAACCGCCGATTCCCCTTCCAGCAGTTCTTTGCCGTAATACTGGATGTTTTCCGTCATTGCGAAGCCCAGGCCCACCATGCTCGCGTAGACGACGCCATCCACAATGCCGTCGAACTCGTCCTTCTTCCAGAAAAACAGCAGGAACAGAACAAACGCCTTGGCGCACTCCTCGACAAAGGGCGCGGAGATAACCGCGCTGAACGCCTCGCCCGCTTTCGCACCGAAAATCAGGGCGACGATAATCCCATTGAGCGTGTTGAAGATAAACGCGAAGAAGACGGCAGCGGTCGCGCCCCATAAAAACGCGCGCTCACCAGCATCCACGGCGGCTCCGCCTCGATACGATCCAGCCACAGGGCAAGGCTGATATAGATAGGCACGGGCAATGTCGCCAGCATCAAACCGATAACGAGGCCGACCGGCCCGGTAGCGCTCCCGATCATCAGCAGCGTCATCAGGCCGAGCAGACCGGCGGCAAAAAGGCCGGCTGCAGACGAGAACCCATTTCATCGCGCCGCCGCGCGCCGTAAGAGAGGTACTTGCTATGCTCATCAACTTCCCGCGTTACGTTCGGGGCCGCTTCACGCACGGCCCCGAAACATGATTTTCCTATCGATAACGGGCGTGCCTACTGGTCGTCCGAAGCGCCCGCCCCTGTTTCCGTGTTTTCTTCCGTCGCGCCGGTCGTCCCCTGGGAGCCAGCCGCACCCGCCGCGCTGCCCAGCTTAAACGTCGGCAGAATCCGTGCCAGGTCTCCTTGACACCCACATCGGCGGCGCTTTTCACCTCCGGGTCTAGCGAGGTAGCGATCATTATCAGGGCGACGCCGCGAGACTGGCCCGGCTCGCGCACCAGCAGGACACGACCATACAGGTCTACGTCGCCGCGCGGCGTGCCCGTCAATCTTGCCTGCCAGGCCATGGAGCGGCCCCGGTAGCCGCCAACGTCCTCAGGCATCTGGGCAAGCTCCTGGAAGTTGGGGAAGTTCTGGGCGAATGACTTACTGAGCTGCCCCATCAGCGCGGGATACGCTTCGTTGTTGTCCGCTTCCGCCGGAATGGTGACGGAGCCGACAGCGAAGTTCTCGAACGTGACGTTATCCTCCCCTTCCTCCACCTTGACGAAGTTACTGGGGTCCGACACCACCCGCCAGGTTCTGGGATACTGGAAAGAGAAGGGGACATAATTGTCTGCGAATTCCGCCGGAATATTGGTGGGCGTGGCGGTGAAGGTCTCCATGTCCGCCGCCGCCGGGGTCTGCTGGGATTCCGCCGTGCGCTGGCCCCCATAGGTTTCCCTCTGGACAATTGGGCTTGTTTGCGATTTGTTTGCTGGGTCATGCCGCCAAGGGCAAATATGAAGATCACCAGAAGTGAAAACAGCATAGCACCGACGACGCCTAAAACCCAAGGTATAAGACTTGCTTTAACGTTAAATGAAACACCTGTGAAAGAAGGATAGGGAGCAGTCGGACCAGGAGTTGCTACGTTTGGAATAATATTACTCCGATTTGCAGAAGGTGCTGGGGCAGGAGTTTGTAGTTTTTGCACTGTCTCCAGTGTTGCATTGTCCTGCTCCACTTCGCTGAGGCGAACTGGGTATTCATAGCCGCAGTTATCACAAATCCGTAATGACCAACTGGCCCTCTTGCCGCATTTAGGACAATATTTGTGTTCGACCAAAGCGTCCGAATCAGGACTCATCGGAATCTCCTCCCGCTCCCATAGCCACCTATTCACCGTCTTTCAGGCACGTTAAGAGTTACATTGCCGCATTAATTACGCCCCGGCGGCGGTGTGTATTTCCTGGGCCGCCCGCAGCCCCGATTCGATGGAGCCTTGAATCCAGCGATGGCACAGCGAGGCGTGCTCCCCGGCAAAGTGGACACGTCCCTCGGGAGCGATGATGTTCGGGTGCAGCGAGGTCGTCTGGCCCGGCTCGAACAGGGCGAACGCCCCGCAGGCGAACTCGTCGTCGTGCCACATCTTGGACGCGCCTGCTTCGTACTCGTCCTTGATCTGCGGGTGAATCTGGGCGACGTTTTCCAGCGCCTGCGATATGCGCTCGCTCGGGTTAAGCGACCCCCACCGCTGAGCATCCTCGGCCCAGGTGTAGCTGGCAAGAAGCACGCCCCGCCCGGTCTCCTGCCCGTGCTCCGGATAGTACAGGTTGCGTATCGGCAGATCGGTAACGGTGCCCCCGCCGTAGATACCCTCGTCCTCTTCCCAGAAGCGGCGGCGCGACTGAATCCATATCTTCGACGATGCATTGTAGTGTAACTGGCGGATGGCCCGCTGCTTGGCGCGTGAAAACGGCTTCAATACCTCGACGTGGCGCAGCACCGAGAAGGGAATCGTGATAATGGCGTAGTCGCCCGTGACCTGGTTCTGCCCCAGCGGCGTGCGGTAGTGGATGGTAACGGACGTATCCGTCTGGTCGATGGCGCTGACATTAGCGCCCAGGTGGATGCGCCGCCCCAGGTCGGGCAGAAACGCCTGCGGCAGCCGGTCCATGCCGCCTTCCAACTGGCACATATCGGAAAAGACGTGGCCCAGTTCAGCCAGAAGCGCCTCGACAAACGAGAAGTTCATGCGCGCTTCCTGGTTTTCCAGCACGCCGAACATCTCAATGGCCCCTTCGGACCAGCCGCACTTTTCCAGATATTCGCGCGTGGAATAGTGGTCGTATTCCTCGATGATCGCGGGCCAGGCGTCGTCGCCTTCGGCCTCCAGCCGCGCCAGGATCGGAGCGAGCGAATCGCGCCACATCTGCTTGCCCGATTTCCCCCGCTCGTGCGGCGCAAGATCAAAGTCAAGGCATTCCGGACTTTCCGCCACCTCGCTCATTCGCCACTGCTGACCGCATAGATGGTAGTAGCAGTTCTGGTTGCCCATTGTAAAGGGATTGGTTTTCAGGTTCCACTTATTGACATAGGCCATTGTCAGCTTGTGGGCGGAGGGAATGCGCATCGCCCCCGCCTCGGCGTAGAGACCCGTTTCGAACGGTGCGCGCACGGTTTCGATACGCCCGCCGACACGTGGCTTGGCTTCCAGAATCACCGGGTCGTGGCCCGCCCGCATCAATTCATACGCTGTGACCAGGCCCGCGATGCCTGCGCCCACGACAATCACTTTCTGTGGCTTGCCGGTTCGGCCCGGCAAGCCGTTCTGTACGATAAAGAGACCTTCCGCTTCGTTCATCTAACGTTCCTTTCCTTTCAAGTATCCGAAATTAGGCCGCGCCTCAGTTCGGTAATCAAAATCGGTTGTCCTCTGTTTTGCCGCGATTTAGAAGACACGGCGTCGCCGCTCTTCGCTGCACCGCAAACGGACGAAGTGAGCGAATTCACAGCGGCGTTTCAGGCGCGCTGGACGGCGGCGCGGCGTCGGGCGACAAAGGCAGCGACCTGCGCGGCGATACCGCCGACAAGAAACAGAACAGGAATAGCGAGCGCGCCGAGGATGCTGTGCGCCTAGCCATAGGTCCAGGCGGCCTGGCTGCCCGCGCGCTCCTTCAGCGCCGAGGGTTCCGCAACCCCGGCGACCAGGAAGACAGCAATACCCCACCCCAGGCCGGATAGCAGCGACAGCGGAATGGCCCAGCCACTGGACCAGCCGCGCCGCCCCAGTCCGCGCCCTGCGAGTGCCCCCAGCCCGATGCACACGAGCAGTCCCCCGATGCACACGAGCAGACCATATGGAGGCGCGAACGGCGGCGGAGCCTGAACGGTCAGCGCAAGCGCATCGGCGGGAAGGGTATCAAAAGAGCCGGAAAGCATGTCGCCACGGCGGGCAAGAGCAGGGCTGCTCGCCGCGCGCCAGCCGGGCGGCACCTGAACCGCCACATCCAGCCCGCCGAACCCGGCCCAGCGCCGCGCCGGGGCGAGCACATAGCCAAGCTGCCGGTAGACCGTCGGCGAATCGCCCGAGTACGTGGTGGGAACGGCGGCGTAGCGGACGCGGATCGTATGGGGGCCGGGCGCGAGCGTGAGCCGGAACCCAAGAGTCCCGACGGACTCCGTCTCGTAATCGAGCGCCTTGCTTCCGTCCAGGGGAGGAGTCGTCGGGGGAGCCTCCCAGTCGCCGGGAAGCTGGTCAGGGTTCCTTTGGCTGAAGGGAACCGGCTTGCCATCCAGCCACACGCCGCCCACCGCCGAGGACGTCTTCTTGTCGGGCGCGAGCGCATTGGCGACAAAGACCAGATTTATCGCGCGCCGCGCACCCGCGTTGCGTACCCGGTACGTCGCCTCGACGATTGCCGCGCCTTTTTCACCCTGCGTCAGGGCGCGCAAATCCAGTGTCAGCGTTTCCCGCTCGATATATAGATGAGCCAGTTCCCCGGACGGCTCGCCCACAGGATCGCCGGGATGCACCGGGTTCGCCATATTGGCCCGCGCGGTTCCGGCGGGCAGGACAAGCAGCGCCAGGAGCGTCAGGAATAGGGAAGAATAACGGTTCACGCGCCCACCTCCCCGGTCGGAGCCTTGGGAGGACGCGGCTTTTCCAGCCGCCCGAGTTCAGAAACCGCAAGGTCATACTCGGTAAAATTCGGATTCCCGTTCTCCGCCACCCAGCGCAGGTGTTCCCGCGCCGCCGCGTCCGCGACCCCGTTAAGAAGCAGATCCATGCCGATATAGGTGTGTGCCTCGGTCTTCTTGTCGTTGTCGGTCGCGAGCGCGAGGAGGCTCTCGGCGGGCAGCGCGCCCTGAAGGTAGCGGGCAACCGAATACGGCCATGTTTTGGGGTCTATCGCACGCACGGCCTCGTCCAGGATTTGAAGCGCGCTTTGTTCCCTTCCGGCGCGGCGGTATCCCAGCGCCGCGACAAAGGCCATGTAGGGGGCGTGCTGGTCGCGCCACCCGGCTCGGCGCAGGTACGCACGGGCATCCGAAGCGGCGGCCAGATCGCCCGTGCCGGAGAATAGATAAGCATAAGCGCGCTGCCGCCAGTAATAGTTGACATGGGGTGAGAGACGCAGTCCTGCCGAATACGCTCGAATGGCTTCCGGCCACTGCTTCAGCCCGTAGTACGCATAAGCCAGGTTAAAATGGGGTTCGCTGCCCCGGGGGTTGCGCTGCCGCGCCTTTACCGCTGCCCGGACCGCTTCCCGGTAGGCCGCTTCCGCTTCGGCGAGGCGTCGCTGCTTGATGTAGGCACGCCCCAGGTTATTGTGCGCGTCCGCGTTATCCGGGTCCAGCCGAATCGCCTGCCGGAGCGTCTCTTCAGCCTTTTCGAGTTCCCCCACATTCGCATAAGCGGTACCCAGATTGGCATAGGCCGACGCCATCTTCGGATCGAGACGCACTGCCTTTTCAAAGGCAGCCACCGCATCCCGATACTGCCTGGCATGGAAATACGCGTTCCCCAGTTCGTTGTACGCTGCCGCGTCTTTTGGTAACAGCCGCGTGACTTCCCGATAGGAACGGGCAGCATCGGCGTATTTCCCCTCCGCTAACTGTGCGCTGGCAAGGTTATAATAACCGTCCGGGTTATTGGGGGCGATACGAATGGCCTGACGCGCCGCGTTCTCCGCTTCCTTCCAGCGGCGCAGCTCAATATAGGTGTAACTGAGACTGGTATAGAGCTTGGCCCTCTTCGGTGCGCGGCGGATAGCCTGCTGAAGCGGCGCAATCGTCTCCTGCCAGCGCCCCATACTGCCGTACACATAGCTCAGACCATAGTAGGCATCGTCGCTTCCTGGCTCCACCCGGATCGCCTGTCGGAAAGCGGCCATAGCTTCCGGGTAGCGTTTCTGCCCCTCCAGCGCCCAGCCCAGACGAATCCGGGCATCCGTGTAGTCCGGCCTGAGGCGGAGGGCCTGCCGATAGGCCCCCTCCGCTTCCTTCCAGAGTTCACGCTCCTCGAAAGCGCGTCCCTTATCGTAATAAGCGCGTGCCGCTGCGCCCGTCGCCGGCCCCGCCGAGGCGCGCGTGGGGGTGCGGCGCTTCTTCGGCTGTGGTGTTTTCTTCCAGGCGGCCTGCGCTTCGCGATCCACCGCGTCCACCAGCTTTTTCCATTCGGCCTGGTTCGTTACCTTGCCCGTTCGTGTCCTGCCCCCCTGAGCGCGCAGGGTGACATCGAAGACGCCGCCGCCAACGATAGGCGCTCTGCCGGGCGGCTGCTGCTGAATCCGCGTCCGCCGGACAAGATCACGGCTGCGGCGATACCTCTCGCCCTTCCAGACGGTTTTCCATTTGCGGGACTTCGCGCCGTCCGTGCGCTCGTAATCGATGGCGACGTTGTCCGTGCCGAACGCCGCTGAAATCTCCTGATCCCGATTGTGGGGCGGCGGCAGCGCGCCGTTGGAGACGCGAACCGCGAAGCCGCTGTAATTCACCGGCTCCTGCGCCACCGCCGCCGTCACACCGCCCGCCATTACAAACCAGATTAGGGGAAGCAGAAAAACGATTGCTCTCTTGATACTCATAATCACTTTCTTTGCGTCGGGCGTATAGAGACACGCACACGCTGCAGGAGACGCTTTCTTCCGTCCGAAGGACGGGCCGGGGCGGAGGGGGCCTCCTAATGGCTCTGCGCCGCCGCTTCGTGATGGATGGCCGACGCGGCGACAAGCCCCGACTCGATAGCGCCCTGTATCCAGGCGTGGCACAGCGACGAATGCTCCCCGGCGAAGTAGATACGGCCTTCGGGGGCGATGATAGCATCATGCAGAAGCGTCTGCTGGCCGGGTGCGAACAGCGCGAACGCCCCGCCCGCATGGGGGTCGTCGTGCCAGACTTTGGAAGCGCCCACCTCGAAGGTCTCGCGAACCTGCGGGTGAATCTCCTCCAGATCGTTCAGCGCCTCCTGAATGCGCTCGTCCGGCGGCAGCGACCCCCAGCGCTGGGCATCCTCCGACCAGGTGTAGCTGGCAAGAAGCACGCCGCGCCCGGTTTCGCGCCCGTGATCGGGGTAGTAGACATTGCGTATCGGCAGGTCGGTGACGGTGCCGCCGCCGAAAATGCCTTCATCCTCTTCCCAGAAACGGCGGCGGCATTGCAGAAAGACCTTGGCCGAGGCATCGTAGTACAACTGGCGTATAGCGCGCTGCTTGAGGCGCGAAAACGGCTTCAGCAGTTGGACGTGGCGCAGAACCGGAAACGGCAGCGTCAGGATGGCATAGTCACCGGTCTCGGAAAACCGACCGGCGCGCGTGCGGTAGTGCAGGGTGACGCCGTCGTCGCTCTGGTCGATGGCGACGATACGCGCGCCGAAGCGGATACGGCTCTGCAAGGCGGGCAGAAAGGCGCGCGGCAAGCGATCCATGCCGCCGTCGATGGCGACCATGTTGGTATAACAGGACCCGACCTCTTCGCGCAGAAGCTCCAGGAACGATGCGTTCATCAGGGCTTCCTGGTTGGCGAGCAGACCGAATACCTCGATGGCGCACTCCGACCACCGGCACCGCTCCAGAAACTCCCGCGTGGAATACTGATCGTACTCAGCGACAATCTCGTCCCAGGCGGCGTCCCCGTGGGCAGTAAGCTTTTCTGTGATCGGGCGCAGCGCCTCTTCCCAGAGCTGCGTGTAGGTCTTTCCCTGCTCGTGGTCGGCGGCTTCGGCCAGCAGCACGGCGGGGTCGGCGTCCGCCTCGGCCATTCGGTGCCTGCGCCCGTTCAGATGGTAGTATCCCTGTGGGTTGCCCATCGTGAACGGTGAGACGCTGATGCCGAACTTCTGGATATACGCCAGGGTGAGCGTGTGCGCCTTCGGGATGCGCATCGCGCCTGCCTCGGCGTGCAGGCCATCCATGAACGGATCGCGCAGGGTCTGCACGCGCCCGCCGACCCGGTTCTGCGCCTCCAGAAGCAACGGCTCGTGCCCGGCGCGCAGCAGTTCATAGGCGGCGGTCAGCCCGGCCATGCCCGCCCCGGCAATCAGCACCTTTTTCGCCCTGCCCTCGCGCGGCGGCAGGCCGTTTTCAGCGAGGGCAAGCAGCGGGCCAACGTTGGCGCAGGTGGTCATTACAGATACGGCCCGATCAGTTCCTGCAGGCGGGCAGTGACTTCGGCGGGCGCGGAACCGTTCAGCGCGCTTTCCAGACCGGCGGCGGGAAAGCGGAGGGGGTGCTGCACGCGGTCTTTCTTGGCAAGCGCCTTCAGCCGGTCGGCGATGGTCTTTTCCTGCGGGTTGATCTCCAGTTGCCCGGACACCGTATCGCCGTCCTGGCTGACCATCAATTTAACGCCGTCGAGGCTGTTTTTCTGCGCGGGCGGCGGCGTGAAATCCATATGCACGACGTTACCGACGTTGGTCAGGCTTTTAAGCTGAAACGGCGCGATGTGCGTGAGCGCCGCCGACAGCCCCCGGATCGCCAGGGGTGGCCGAAGCTGGAACCGGGTATGGCCTTCCGAGTCCTTCGCTTTGGGGATGCTCAGGCGGGCCGCGATAAACCAGTTGCTGGAAAAACTGAGGCCATGCGGAATGCCGATCTCAAACTCCACCGGCTGAGATGCTCCGGCAGTCAGCGCGATGTCACGCCCGATGACAGTCGCGTTATGGTGCCGGTAGTGGTCCTCCGTGCCATCCTCGGGGTCGTGCGTTTCCCAGTGCTCCATCACGCTGACCCGCAGTTCCGAAACCGTCTGATCCACGCTGCCGCCGGTCAGGGTGAGGGTTCCCCGAACCGTATCACCCCAGGCATACTCGCTGCCGGAGATGGTTACTCCGACCTGCGCCCCGCCGACACCCACCGCCGCGCCCATCTTACCTAAAAATCCCATCGAAACTTTCCTTTCCGTACACTCGCAGGAACCGATTCCCGCCGCCATTAAACGGGGGGAACCAAACGAGCAGGGAAAGAGTTCGCAGGCGCGGAGAGAAATTCCTCCTGAGGTGCCGCCAATTCCAGTAGTTGAACGGGTTAGTACGGGGTTTTGATCAGCTCCGCGGAGCGCCGCCCGGCTCCTGGCAGGAGGGGCAGGTTCCATAGAGTTCGAGTTGGTGACGCTCTACGGTAAAGCCGCTCTCGGCCTCCAGGCGCAACTTCAGGGTGGAAATGTCGCAGCCGTGGAAGTCTTCCACTCGCCCGCAGCGCTGGCAAACGAGATGGTGATGGTGCGGGCCTTCCTGCGGCTCTTCGCGCTCATAGCGATAATATCCCTGGCCGAACTCGACACGCCGAACCAACCCCAACTCCACCAGCAGCCCGACGAATCGGTACACCGTCACCAGGTTTACGGAATCGTCGGAGGAATCGGATTCGCTGCACCGGGATGTTTCCTGGGTCGCGTTCACCGCCTGGCACATCTCCTGAACCGACAGCGGCTCGCGCGAGCGGGCCAGAAGGCGCAGGAGCGCCCGGCGCGGCTCCGTCACCCGGTAGCCGCCTTCTTTGAGGGCGTTCAGAAGCCGCTGATATTCCGCGGTTCGAGGCATGGCTCATTATATCCCACATCGAGAAAGCCTGTCCTTTCCGTTCCTGCCCGGTCCTACCGGGTCATCGAGCGCGTCCCACGATTTTTGGGTCTTGACGCTCCGCCGGGCATGGCGTATCCTGCCAGCGTGAGGTGACTTTTTCGATGCTGTATCATCTGACCTGGCCGTTGATGAAGCTGTTCATGCGCGCTGTTTTTGCGTTGTTGGGGGGATTTAAGAAGCAGGGGACGGCGCATGTGCCGCGTACGGGGGGCGTGTTGCTGTGCCCCAATCATGTCTCTGACGCCGACCCGCCCGCCGTGGCGGTGGCGCTGCCGCGCAGCGCCTGGTTCATGGCGAAAGAGGAGCTTTTCACGATCCCGATCCTGGGCGCGCTGATGCGTTTGTGGCACGGGTTCCCGGTCAAGCGTAATTCCGCCGACCGGGCCGCTCTGCGCCGCGCGGAGGAGCTTCTCAAGGCGGGCGAGGCGGTGGTCATCTTCCCGGAAGGCGGCGGCAACCCCCATGGGACGCTCCAGCCGCTCAATCCCGGCGCGCTGATGATCGCCCTGCGCGCCGGGGTGCCGGTGGTGCCGGTGGCGCTGGTGAACACGCACCGGGTCTGGCCCCACGGCGATCTTCGCCCGCGCCGGGCGGGCGTCCCCGTGTCCGTCACCTTTGGCCCACCGCTTGACTTCTCAGATTTGAAGGGGCAGCGCGGCGCGGTAGAAACGGCTACCGCTCGCCTGACCGAAACCCTCGCCGCCATGCTGAATCAGCCCATCCCCCAGGGCAAGCCCCAGCGCCGCGATGAAGAACCCACCGCCGCCCATCGAAACCATCAGCGCCCCGCCCCAAGAATCGCCGACACACCCCAGCGCCGCATAACTACAGGGGTCGCTGATCTGTATCGCCGTCTGGTACAGGACTCACGCTGAAGGCTGAAAAATCAATCTCGACTTTGAAGGTGGTTTTGCTAAGGTCAGACTGCTTGATCTGCTTCTTGCTGAAGTTTCGAACAAAGTCTTCTGGCACAAGGTATAAAGCCTCCGGTGCTAAGGCATTGAAAAAGACAAACACATAGTGTGTTGCGCCCGCTGCCGCAGTGTTCTGCCTGTCCTTTGTTTGTACGATATAGCCGTTGGGATTACTCGCCGCTTTGGCAACGCTTTTTACTTGAATGCGTTTGTCTCCAGCAATAACATCCCAACTCTCTTGAGATTGACTGGTAGGGAGTTCACCGGTAAATATGGTTTTTACCAACCACTCAGAAAAATCGCTTTCTGCGGATTTGAACGAGCGGACAAGCCCTGCTTCCCGTAGAGCATCCTTTGCCCTACGATAATCCGACCATAATTGGACAGCCTTTAGAATGCCATCCTCAAATATGGGGGCTTCTGTTTTCCTCTCATCAAGGGATGGGTCTGTTATCTGGATGACGATGCCGCCAAATCTTGCTTCGTCTGCCCAGCACTTCACACCATTGATAAAGCACACATGGCTGGCACGCTCCTCACCGGTATCCTGGTATCGTGCAATGAAACCGCCCGAGAAGGATTGATTGAAGAATTCCAGAGAGGCCTGTTGTTTTCATCACACACTTTCTGCACACAATCCGCGCATACGTAGCGCGGATACCGAGAATTGGAGGAAACTTTTATCAAGCAGATTGGACAATGTTGTGTCTGTTCCTCACTCACGGCTTGCTCACCCTTTCGCGAAGCTCAATCCGGTATGCCATGCCGAGCCTTCACATCGGCGAACACCTGCTCAATCGGCGTCACCTGTCCTGCGGCGCTCGCCTCCAGACCACGCCGAATACCTTCTATGGCCTCGGCACGCTCCTGCGGATCGTCGGGCGGAATGGGTTCGAAGTCTTCAAACAAAATCGCTTCATCCACGAGCGAGAGGATAAAGGCGGCGGTGTCCTGCCCTCGCCGCGCCGCCAGTTCCTGCAATGCCTTTTCCGTGCTTTCCGGCAGGTTCAGGGTGATGGTCATGAGTCTCTCCTCCACGCTGATTGTACCCTCCCCCGTCCCTGTGACTTCACCTTAAGATGTAGGCAAGCTTTACTTTGCCCGGCAAAGTATTTTTTCAGACAGGGCAAAATCCATTGACTTCGCCGGGAGCGGATGGTAGAATTTTGACGTTATAGCGTAGGGAGGGCGGTAAATGGAGAGTTATCCGATTCTGGATGGGCTGACCGGGCCGGAAGCATTAAAAGACCTGGACAGTGAGGGGCTGCAAGCGCTGGCTGAGGAGCTGCGGCGCGGCCTGATCCAGACGATTTCCCGCGTCGGCGGGCACTTTGCTCCGAATTTAGGCGTTATCGAGCTTACCCTGGCGCTGTACAAAGTCTTCGACATTCCCCGCGATAAAGTGATCTGGGATGTCGGCCACCAGTGCTACCCCCACAAGATGCTGACGGGCCGCTGGAAGCAGCTGCCCACCATAAAGCAGTACGGCGGTATCTCCGGCTTTCTGCGCCGCGACGAATCTCCCTACGATACCTGGGGCGCGGGCCACGCCTCCACGTCGCTTTCCGCCGCGCTGGGTTTCGCCAAAGCACGCGATCTGCGCGGCAGCAATGAGAAGGTAGCCGCCGTGATCGGGGACGGCGCGCTGACTGGCGGCATGGCGCTGGAGGCGATGCTGAACGCGGCGTCACTGGGAACCGACATCACCGTTGTCTTGAACGACAACACGATGAGTATCGCTGAGAACGTCGGGGCCATCTCCACCTATCTCGCGAAGCTGCGCCTTCAGCCCCTGTACCAGCGGGTTGAGCGGCGGGTCAAGCGCTCGCTCAAGGGCACGGGCCTGCTGTACGACATCGCCTCCGGGGCCAAGCACGCCGCCACCCACTTTGCCGCGCCCGCCAATACCGGCGTGCTGTTCGAGGAGATGGGTTTCCAGTATATCGGCCCGATTGACGGCCACGACACCGATTTCCTGGTCGATGTCTTCGAGCATGTCCGCCACATTAAAGGCCCGGTGCTGCTGCATGTCCTGACCACCAAGGGCAAGGGCTACGAGATCGCCGAGCAGGATTCGCGCGTCTTCCATGCCGTCACCCCGTTCACGGTCGAAGACGGCAAGATGGAGAAAAAGGCGGGCGGCGTCACCTACACGCAGGCGTTTGTGGAGACACTGAACGAACTTGCGGCGGAAGACCCCAAGGTGGTCGCCATCACCGCCGCCATGCCGGACGGCACGGGTCTGGCGAAGTTCGCCGATAAGTTCCCGAACCGTTATTTCGATGTTGGTATCGCCGAGCAGCACGCCGTGACGTTCGCGGCGGGGCTGGCGGCGGACGGCTTCACCCCGGTCTGCGCGATCTACTCGACCTTCTTACAGCGCGCCTTCGATCAGATCGTCCATGATGTCGCGCTGCAAAACCTTCCGGTCGTCTTCTGCCTGGACCGCGCGGGCCTGGTCGGCGACGACGGCGCTACCCATCACGGGGCGCTGGACATCGCCTATTTGCGCTGCATCCCCAATATGCTCCTGCTTTCTCCGAAGGACACGATTGAGATGCGCGAGATGGTGCGCTTCGCGCTGAGCTACAAGATAGGTCCGGTCGCGCTGCGCTACCCGCGCGGCACCGGGGACGTTCTTTCCGAGCAGCCTGCGCCCATCGAGCCGGGCCGGGCAGAGACGCTGATGCGCGGCAATGATGTCGGCATCATCGCCTTCGGCCCCATCGTCGGCGTCGCTCTGGATGCTGCCCGGCTTCTGCGGGATCGGGACGGAATCGGGGCGGAGGTGGTGAGCGCGCGCTGGGCGAAACCGCTGGATGTCGAGACAATCACCGAAGTCGCGCGCCGTACGGGCCGCCTGATAACGCTGGAAGACGGCGGGCTGCGCGGCGGGTTCGGCTCGGCGGTGCTGGAATGCCTGCACGAGCAGGGTCTGGGGGGCGTGGCGGTGAAGTCACTGGGCCTGCCCGATCACTTTGTCGAGCATGGCTCCATTCCGATACTGCGCGATCTGTGCGGCATGGATACCGAGGGGGTCATCACCGCCGCAGGCAGCCTGCTCCACCGGAACCTGACCACGGAGAAAACCCCGGCAGGCCGTTAACCAGCGGTAAGGTTCGCCAGGTCTTCGCGAGTGACGACGCCCACATACCGGATGTTCTGAACCACCGGCAGAACGTCCTGTCTTTCGCGCTCCATTTCGGCGAGCGCATCCTCCACCGTTCTATTCCAGTCCACTATCGCCGGGGGCCGACGGGCATACGGCCCAACCGTCAGAAGCGCCGAATCTGTATCGCGTGGAATGCCCCCGGACTCAACGGCCTCCTGATCGAAGAACCCCATAAACATGCCGTCATCGACAAGAACGACGGTTTTCAGCGGATCGCCCTCCATCAGCCGCAGCGCCTCATCCAGCGCCGTTCCCGGATTCGCCACCGGCGCGGAGCGCAGCGGCACATCACGCAGTGTCAATTTTTTCCCTTTCGCCCTGTCAACGTTCAGGTGAAATCTAAATTCGCCGCCGCAGTGCCCCACCCCTTCCGAAGCAAGAACAGGGGCGCTTACCCTTCAGCAAGCGCCCCTGTATCTCCGCTTCGTAAACTCTATAACCTTCGTTAGCGAGCGTTCAGCCCCCAGAGCGGCCATTCTCCGGTCCAGGTGGGCGTTCCCGACATGGTCGGCGTTCCCGACGTGCGGTCTACATTCCTGGGGGGGGCGGTGTATGCGGAAGAAGGCGGGCACTGCGAAATAAAGCTTGAATTCTTCATCCATTTCGCATGACCGTCCGCGTAGGCGATATTCATGCCCTCGCTGTGCGGAGCCGTGTCCTGAGGCCGAATGCCCTGCGCCGCGTTCCCCTGGGTCAGCAATGTGTTCCAGGTTTCCCGATGGGCCAGCGGCCAGATCACACTGGCTCGTGTATCGATGATGCCCGGCAGTGTCGAGCGGAAAAGCTCCAGAAACACCATCTGGTCGGCGGGCCGTGTAACCCCTGCCAGCGAGCCACCCTGGAAGGAGGGATTATTGAACGGCCCGGACGCCGTACCGATGACGGAGAGATTCATGGCATAAGCGTTGGTGATCTGCCCGCCTTTTTCCCAGGTCGTCTTGTTGGGCGTGCGGCTCGGACAGTTAAAGATCTGAATGTTTTTCGTGTACGGATACAGCCACCCGTACCACTTGAAGTGGTTCATGAGCTGCCCTCCCCCGGTGATCTCGCCGGAGGAGTTGGAAGCGAAGCCAGTTCCCGTGTTGCTGGTGGGCGGTGCGCCGGGAACTGTGCCCGGAGCGACACTGTATTGACCGCGCGGCCACGTCTCATCATAGTCCTGCACATACATCATCATCGCCGTGCCGATCTGCTTCACGTTGGAAAGGCAGGCGGTTTGTCGCGCTTTCTCACGGGCCTGGGCGAAAACGGGGAAAAGAATAGCCGCCAGGATGGCAATGATAGCAATAACGACGAGAAGCTCAATCAACGTAAAGGCCGACCGATTCATGCGGTTGTTCATAACTTAGTTCTCCTGTAACCTGTAAGAAGAGACCGGGCTACCTGTGAAGATCTTACCGCCCCAATGTTAAGACAAGATTAAGAATCCCGGGAAGCACGCAAAGAGACACTGCTTTCGCCCCGTATTCCGAGGCTGCAATCGTTCGTCCCCGCTGACGCTCGAACAGAGGCAAAGAAAAAGCGCGGCCCCTTATTTGGGCTGCCGCGCCGCCGATATTCTACCCGCAGAGTCCGGGTCTGTCAAATCACTTCCTGCCCGTCTGCCCCGGTTCGTTACCGGTTTTCGCGTTCTCGGCAGGATGAAAACCTGTGCAAAGTTTGCGCTGAGGAGGGACAGCCGTCACGCCGAAGATGAGTAAAGAGGCTATTCGGGCTTGACAAACCTTTGAATCCCGGCTAAACTACCCGTCGGCGGCGTCTCCTCTCCGAACGCCTCAGTGTCCACCGCTGATTAAATCGTCGGCGGCTATGCGTAAAGGTCTAAATAGATGGGTATAACATCCATTTCGCCGCGTACGCAGACAAACACGAAAAGGCCGCGTGCCTTGAAAGGAAGTGATGTTTTGCCGATTCTGCGTATCCCGCAGGTTTCGCGTCTCCGCAGCCTCATCGCCACCGCCACGGCGGCCTCCTTCGCAGCAGCTCTGCTTGCCCCCTTAGCCAATGCAAAACCGCCTGCCCGAAAAAAGGTGCTTCGCCCGGCCCACATCCGCGTGGAGACGGCAGTTTTGCGCGCCGGCCCCGACGAAGAGCATCGCCGTCTCGGTCTTCTGGATGAAGGCCGCCTTTCGCGTGTCATTGGCCGCTCCGGCGGATGGCGCAAAGTCCGCCTCGAATCCGGCACCGAAGGCTGGGTGCGCTCCGACCTGCTCCAGGTAAGCAAAAGAGCACGCCACAAGAGAAACTCGGACCTTCGAAAAGCGGCGCAGGCAGCCAAAGCGGCCAAAGCGGCTAAGGCAAAGCAGGCCCGACTGGCGAAAGCCAAGGCGGCAAAGGCGAAGCTGGCCCAAGCGAAAGCCGCTAAAGCCAAGCTGGCGCAAGCGAAGGCAGCCAAGATCGCGGCGGCCAAAGCCGCGGCTTTCCGCAAAAAGCTTGCGGCGTCCAACGCGGACAAAGCGGCCAAAGCGGCCAAAGCGGAACTTGCCGCCAAACAGGGAGCCACCCGGAAAGCAAGGCTGATTGCGGCCAAACAGGCGGAGGCGAAGAAGCTGGCGGCGCGGAAAGCCCTTATCGCCAAAACAAAAGCAGCGCCGGTCAAGAAGGTGCAGATCGCCAAAAAGGCTGCGCCCGTTAAAGCGGCCCAAAAACCCCTGGTCGCAAAAACGAGACCGGCAGCGACCCGAAACCCCGTGGCAGCAGCTACCGCCGTTCGCAAGCCAGGCGTGAATACGCTGACCGCCGCCCCGATAAGGGATAACGATTCCGACATCGTGGTTCGGGTTCTCGTTCCCGCCAAAGCGGCAAAGATCGCCAGGGTTGCCCCGGAAAAACCGCGTGTCGTGGAAGCAGCGCCTGCGCCGCCTCCCGTCAGCCGCCGGATCGTTATTTCTCGGCCTGCGGCAACGGCTGCTCCCCGCGCGGCAAAGCCCGCGCCACAGGTGGCCGCCGCCCACGTTCCGGCACCAGCCGACGAGGTTCCCGCTGCGCGCCCCGTGGCTCCCAGGGTTCCGGTACGGACCGCTCCGCTTCCCCGAATGCGGTTTGTTCGCACCCCCGGCATCCGCCGGGCAGCGCGTGTCGCCGCCGAGGCCGCTCGGGCAATGACTTTATCGGAGAAAGTCGCCCGTGTCGCTCAGGAGGCCGCCGCTGCCGCCGATGAAAACGGCAACATCCCGATGCTGCCGCCGGACCAGACGCCCGTGCCCAGCCGCCTGCTGGCGCGCGGCGACCGCATCGTGCGCACTGCCCTGGGTTATCGCGGCACGCCCTACCGCTTCGGCGCGCGGGGCCGGGGCGCGTTCGACTGCTCCGGCTTCACCTCGTACCTTTTCCAGAAGGCGGGCGCTCCCCTTCCCCGCACTGCCGCGCAGCAGTATCGTCGCGGCAAGGCGGTTTCGAAGTCCAAGCTTCAGGCGGGTGATCTGGTCTTCTTCAAGAACACGTACAAGCGCGGTGTTTCGCACGTCGGCATCTATATCGGCGAAGGCCGATTCGTTCACGCCTCTTCCGGGCGCGGCGTCCGCGTCGATTCGCTGAGCGGACGCTTTTATGTGAATCACTGGGCAGGGGCGCGTCGTCACGATTAAAGCCCTGCCTTCTCCTTCACAGGGGCCGCCCGCTGGAACTTTACCGGCGGTCAAGCGGCCCCTTTTCCTTTTGTCGGGGAACTTGACAAACCCAAACGCCACGGATACACTAAAAGCGCATGATGATGCGGGCAACGCAGCCATCCGTCATGTGAGGAGGCGGACTGATGGAGCAGGAAACCGGATATGGACTTGATATGCATCAGGTTCGGGGCATTATGGAGGTCAGGCCGAACGCGGCGAATGAGCTTCTGGAGGCCGGCTGGATTCTGCACGACGTGTTTGTGACACAGGACTTCGAAAGCCGCTGCATTCTGCTGCGTCTGGGAGACACGGTCTGCCCGCAGTGCGGCGGTCCCGCCCGTGTGGAAGCGATAGAGGGCGGCGAGCGAGTGCGCTTTATCTGCCAGAACGAGTGCCATTAAACGGGCATAACCGTCCGGTAAAAGTGAAGCAACGGCGCGGCTATGGCGGTCAAAAAGACTGCCGGGGCCGAACAGGATGAGCCTATGGCCGACGTTATCGGGATTCCGCCTCCGGGCGGCAGATGCCCGGCGTCGGCTCGTTGCTTTCCGGCCAGCCACGCACGCAACGCGCGCGCCCAGGGAGTAATTTACGGTGCCCTCACGAACATATATCGCCTTTGGGGTGGCTCTTTCCTTGCTGGCTCCCACGCTGGCCGGGGCTGCCGCTGCCGCGCCCAAGAAGCCCCCCGCCGAAGACCCCGAGATTAAGATGGGGCGCGAAGCCCACGAAGAGCTTTTGAAGTCCGGCATCAAGCTCATTCGTGACCCGAAAGTCGCTTCGCGCGTGGAAACCATCGGCAAGAAGATCGCCGATATAGCCAACGACAATCCGATTAACGCCACGTTCGGCTCATCACGCCATGTGCGCTATGACTACAAGTTTTTCGTGGTGGATGAAAAAGCGGTTAATGCCTACTCGCTGCCGGGCGGATACATTTATGTGACTAAGGGCCTGTATGATTATGTTCAGTCCGACCACGAACTGGCAGGCGTGCTGGGCCATGAGATTATCCATGCCGCCCACCACCATGTCGCCCGGCTGCAAAAAGAGGCGAACCGCCTGAACATGCAGATGATGCTGGTGGCGCTGGCCGCCATGCTTTCGCGCAGTGCGGACGCGCTTAATGTCGCTGGCGGATTGCAGTACCTGGCGATCCAGAAGATAAACGGCCACGGCCAGAACGCCGAGCGCGACGCCGATCATGCCGGAGTCATTCTGGCGCGTAAAGCGGGCTACAATCCGGTCGGGGCGCTGACCGTGATGGAGCGGTTTGCGCGCGATGAAAAGGCGCGGCCTGATATCGAGCAGGGAATCTTCCGCACGCACCCCCCCAGCCGCGAGCGAGCGAGCGCCATGATCGCCCAGATAGGCGGCATGGGCCTGCCCGTCAACCGCCGCGACGTTACCAACGCTATCCGGGCCTCGACACGAACCGCCGAGGCGGCGGATGCGCGGGTTCATGAAGTAGTTATCGACGGCAAGGTGATGTTCCGCTCGGCGTCCCCGGAGCGGGCAAAGGAAGCCGCTGAGCAAATCAACCGCCTTCTGGACGAGAACCTTCAAATCAACGAGGTGAAGAAGAGCGGGACAGAAGTCACAGCGCGGCGGCGGACGATTATCTCGGTACGGCCCGACGACACCGCGCTTGCACAGGGCGTTTCCGCCGAGGCGATGGCCGATCAGGCATACCAGGTGCTGCGAACCGCTCTCTGGAAGCAGTTCCTCGAAGAGAATTGACGGATACCCCGACTGCTTTATCGAAGTCATTCGATGGGGGGAGGCTGCTTTCACCGATGAAAGCGAAGACATGTGCCTTTACACTGATTGAACTGCTGGTGGTGATGGCGATAATCGCTGCGCTGGCTGCCATCGTTTTTCCCATCATGGCGTCGGCGCGCGCCAGGGCAGGAGCGACCACCTGCGCCAGTAATCTGCGACAGCTTCATGCCGCCTTTACCCTGTACGCGGCGGACCACGACAGCTACCTGCCGGTCTATAACAACGTCATTGGCCGGGAATTCCACGACGGAATCCCCCTGCCGGAGCAGAGCGCCCAACTCGTCGCCGCGCTGTTTCCCTACACGCGTTCCCGAGACATCTGGTTCTGCCCCAGTGATAGATTCGCCCGCACGGACTCCTTGGAGGGCGACATCAATCACCGATTTTGCAGCTACCATTTCAGATTACCGTACTTCGAGGGTAAGTTTCCCGTGCGCATTGACACGTCCACCACGCCGCCGCGCATCCCGCTCGGACCAAGCCAGATCGCTCTGCTCAACGATAATCTCTGGGAATGCAAACCGAACGAGATCAACTCGAACCTGGAACTGTACTCACACGGCGGCAAACATCAGGCCGTGTTTCTGGACGGCCATGTGGAGTCTTTCCGCTGGGAAGACGGCGAGCGCTACAGCATTCCTGTAGGCAGCAAGGAAAGCCACTTAACGTCGAACCCTAAGGGCTGCATATCGCCACCACATTATTGAGGCTACTCTGTTCAAAGGGCCGGGACTGAGCGGCAACGGCATCTGAGCATAGCTGGCCCGACCCTGGCTTACTGCCCCTTGTGCGAAGCAGAAGATGACAACGTAACTGGCTCCCCCTTCCTTCGGAGGGAGGGGGGCAGGGGGGGTAGGAATGCGCCTTTCCGAACTGGCGGGCAGCCCCGAAGCCCGCTCCTTATGGCGCGTCAGCAAAATCTACTGGCTTTGCCTGGCGATTATCGGAACATGGGTTCTGCTGCGCTTCGCCGGGGTAGACGGCCCCGCCCGCGTTCAGGCTGGCTGGTTCCTTGGCGTGTGGGTTCTGGCAACCGTGAACCTGGGCCTGCGCTCGCTGGCGTCGCTCCAGCGGGGGCGCGACCCGCGCTACGGCAGCCGTATCGGGTGGATATTCACGCTGGCCGACCTGCTGCTGGTCGCGGCGGGCCTGCGTCTGACCGGCGGTCTGCACAGCCCGCTGTGGATCGTCCTCTTTGTGGTTGTCGTCGCCGAAACTATCCTGGCCCCGTCGGTAGAAGCGCGCCTCATCTACGGCGGAGCGGGACTTGCCCTGATTCTGGGCACCTGGTCGCCTTCCCTTGCTCCCGTCCCCTACCTTTTCGATATCGGGACACGCCTTTTCTTCCTGGTAGTCGTCAGCCTGATAACGCAGCGGCTTCGTCAAAATGCGGCGGACAAAGAGGCCGAGTTAGCGAATCTGCGCGCGGAACTTGCGGCGGCGGGCGAGCGGTCGCGCCTTTCGCGTGATATTCACGACGGGGTCGGCAATGCGCTGGCGGCAGCCGTGCTGCGGCTGGAGGTGGCCGCCCGTGTCACCGCGAAGCAGCCGGAAACCGTCGCTTCGGTGCTGACGGAGGAGGCGCAGGCGCTGCGCGAGGCGATGACGGCGGTGCGGGATTGGACGTTTTTCACCCGCCCCTGGAGCACCGATGATCGGGTTTCCGAGGTGCTCCTTCGGGAAACGGCCCGCCTGACACAGCGAACGGACCTGCCCGTCACGGTGGAAGGAGCGCCGGTCCTGGACGATCTGCCGGAAGCGGCGCGGGTGGCCGCGCTGCGAATCACGCAGGAGGCCCTGACGAACGCAGCCAAGTATGCCCAGGCGACCCGCGCGGAAGTGGTCGTGCGCCGCGAAGGACGCTTCGTCTGCCTGAGTATCGCCGACAAGGGGTGTGGTTTCGAGGCTGCCAGCCTCGGAGGGGGCATCGGCATGAGTTCGATGCGCGAGCGCGCGGAGTCGCTGGGCGGCACGCTGCGGGTAGAGACCGCGCCAGGCTGCGGAACCACTATCATCGCCCATCTGCCCGCTGCTTGACGAGGCATGCCTTTTACGATACGATGGAAGCCGGGGAACCTCTGCGCCACACTACCCATCCCGGCTTCGGGCCGCGCCGCTGCGCCTGGCCCTGCCGGTTCCGAAAGGCAACCACATGCTGTTTTCCAAACGAATCATTACCGGCCTGCTGGCCGCTGCCGCGACCGTCGCCACGCCAGTTGTGGCCGCTCAGGAAGATAATCACAACCACGGCCCTGCACCCAAGGCTCCCGCCGCCAAAAAGCCGGCGGCTAAACCCGTCAAGCTGCCCGCCGGGGTCGTCGCCCAGGTGAACGGTCAGAACATCACCCGCGCTCAGATGCTTTCCACTCTGGCGGATCTGGGCGGGCAGCCGCTGCTCGGGCAGATGGTTCGAGCCACCCTGGTCGAGCAGGAAGCCAAGCGCCTCGGCGTCACCGTCACCGAAGCCGAGATTCGCAAAGAGATTGCGTCGGCCAAGCAGAACCTGGTCTCCCAGCTTATGATGCAGGGCAACCCGATGAGTTTTTCCGAGTACGCCGCTCAGGAGGGAATTTCCGAGGGGCTGCTGCGCTACAGCATCCGTCAAAGGCTGCTGGCGCGCAAGACGTACCGCAGGAGTCTGGAAAAGTCCGCGACCGCTCCCCCGATGACCGGAATGAACCGCACCTCGCCCTGCCTTATCGCTACCGTCCCGCTGCCGCAGGCGCCGGGCACTGCCGCCGCGCCCGCCGCGCCGCCCACGGATGACGCCCCCACGCAAACGCTCGAGCAACTGCGCGCCGATATCGTCGCCGGTAAAACGACCTTCGCGGCGGCGGCCAAGCAGAACTCCGACGACAAAGGAAGCGGCGCACAGGGTGGCGACCTGGGCTGGATGCCCAAGGGCGCGGGCCTCGACCCCGCCTTCGAGCAGGCCGCCTTTGAGCTGAAAAAGCCCGGCGACATTTCCGCGCCGATCAAGAGCCAGTACGGCTGGCACATTATTCGCCTCGATAAGAATGTCGCCACTGCCGCCGACAAAGCCCAACTGCGCAATCAGCAGATCGCGCAGCAGGAGCAGAATCCCCAGGGATTCAATATCTGGATGGCGGAACTGCAAAGAAAAGCCAGAATCACCACCAACACACAGGCTATGAGCACGACCTCCGTGAAGACCACGGCGAAAACGACTGGCTCCCGGTAGTAAGTATCGAAAACGCTTACTGTGAACTATGCGCCCCCGCGAGCGATGTTTGCTTGCGGGGGCGCTGCTTTTGTCGGGCTTCTCCCCCCTGCAACCGAGAAGGATTTTTCCCTGCCGTGCCCGTATTCTGACGGTGTAATTTACCACTCAAGGGAGACAAATAAGACGCTATGAAAAAGCTGAATATCGGACTTGTCGGGTATCAATTTATGGGAAAGGCCCACGCGAACGCCTACCGACAGGTCAGCAAATTCTTCGCGGACATGGAAGTGGAGCCGGTGCTTAAAGCGCTGTGCGGGCGCAATGAAGAGCGTGTCGCCGCCGCTGCCCATAAGTTCGGCTTCGAAAGCTATGAGACCGACTATCACGCCCTGCTGGCGCGCAAGGACATCGACCTGATCGATGTGGTCACGCCGGGAAACTCCCATGCCGAAATCGCCGTCGCCGCCGCCAAAGCCGGAAAGATGGTCATCTGCGAAAAGCCGCTGGCAAACACCGTGCCCGAGGCCGAAGCGATGGTGCAGGCCGTGAAGGAATCGGGCGTCCCCAACGCTGTCTGCTTCAATTATCGCCGTGTGCCCGCCGTCGCGCTCGCGAAACGGATGATTGCGGAAGGGCGTCTCGGCAAAATCTACCACTTTCGCGGCACCTATCTTCAGGACTGGATCGTAGACCCGAAGATGCCGCTGGTATGGCGTCTCCAGGGCGATATTGCCGGGTCCGGTTCGCACGGCGACCTGAACGCTCACCTGATCGACACGGCGCACTATCTGCTCGGCGGCATCACCGAAGTGTCCGGCATGCTCGACACCTTTATCAAGCAGCGCCCCAAGCTGGCCGCCTCCGACGACCGCCTGGGCGGCACGGCCAGCGACGAGATGGGCGAAGTGACCGTCGATGACTCCTCCATCTTTATCGCCCGCTTCGACAGTGGGGCCGTCGGCACGTTCGAGGCGACCCGCATGGCCCCCGGACGCAAGAACTACAACCGCTGGGAGATCAACGGGGAAAAAGGCTCTATCGTCTTCAATATGGAGCGTATGAACGAACTGGAGTATTATAACGCGGGCGATCCCGCCGACGTGCGCGGCTTCCGCGTAATCCAGACGACCGACAATCCCCACCCGTACACCGCCAACTACTGGCCGGTCGGCCACATCATCGGTTATGAGCACACGTTCATCAACTTCATGCACGATGTGCTCGGTGATTTCGCGGCGGGTCGTCCCACCCACCCCAACTTCGAAGACGGCCTGGCCTGCCAGAAGGTGCTCGACGCGGTAGACCGCAGCTCCCGCAACCGCGCCTGGGAAACCGTTTAGGGGTATGAAACGCCAGGACGCCAGGAACGCCAAGATAGGAAAGAGAAGCATAGAACTCTCTGTCTGAACTTGGCGTTCCTGGCGTTTCAACAAATCCGCCGGGAACCCTGCATGCTATCCACGCCGTCTTAAAGGCAGGAGAACAGCATGGCTAAATGTTCGGGTTGTGGAAGCGAGCTGCCTGCCGTAGCGCGGTTCTGCCCCCTGTGCGGGCGGACCGTGCCTGCACCGCCGCAGGAGGCAGCGCGGGGACTGTCGGACGCGCCCGGTCCGTCGGGCGGTGACGCCGGACGGCGTAAAGTGGCCCTGGCGGCAGCGGCGGGCGCGACGCTGATCGCGATTGCCGCTTTCCTGTTCGCGCGCGCCTCCGGCATTCTGGCAGCGCCTCAGCCCAGTATGGGTTCCGGCGGCGGCATTCTCAGCGCACCGACTCCCGCAAGCACGCCCGCGCCCCTGCTCACGCCGCCCGCTCCCTCCGCGCCCCAGGCTCCCGTTCTCCAGGCCCCGCAGACGGCGCAAAACCCGATGCCGGACGATGTGGTCGCTTACCTGCGCTGGCTGAAAAAGTTCGAGGAAGGACGCCGCAGCCTGGAATACAAGGGCATGAGCGAATTGACGATCTTCACCCAACAGGCCACAACTGGTGCGCTGCAAGGGCTTATGAATGCCGACCCGACTGGCGAACCCACGCCCGCGACGCCGGAAAACAATCCGGTTGTCGGTATCGGCAAGGTGATTCAGGACTGGAATATCGCCGCGCAGAACTTCCAGCGCGTCCCGCCCCCCAACCCGTGCGCTCCGCTGGCCGCCAGCTACAACCAGGCGCTTACCGCCGGGGTCGCCCAGATGAGCGCCATTCAAGGGATGCTCACGGGCGCTCTCGCCTCCCTTCAAGGCTCGAACGGGCAGGCGACTTCGGTTTCCAAAGACACGCTGACGGAACTGTACCGGCAAAAAAGTAGCCGCCAGGGTTCCGTGAACGTGGATACGGCCTATTCGCAGGCGAACTCTGCCCTGGATTCGCTCCGCGCGCAGTATACGTCAGTACCGGAAGATATACGTACATTCGATATTAAATCGAGCGCAGGCGGAACCGGCGGATTGGGTCTTACATTTGGGCTTTAATATATTCCGCTTCACTAAAGTACAGGTTATTGACTGAAATTTCGGCGGGGAGAAGGAAAATCATTCAAATCAGGCTCGCTTATGGCTGCGGGCCTGTTTTTTTTGCCTGCTTGTTTGAACAATAAAAGTGATTTTGTGAGCCGCTTCGTCTAAACCATCGGAAACACGATTCGGGGGAGGCCGATGCAGGGCATACGAGCATGGCGCGCTGTGAGCACTACTATTGACGAAGGGGTGGCGGCGGACGAGGCAGCAGCCGAGGCCGCGCTGTTGCGGGCGGGAAAGGCCGGGGACAACGCCGCGCTGGAGCGCCTGCTGGCCCAGCACGAGCCGTCCCTGTACACTCTCTGCCTGGGAATGCTTCGTCACGACAGCGACGCCGAGGATGCGGTGCAGGAAACGTTTCTGCGCGCGCTCGGCGGGCTTTCCCGCTTTCGCGGCGATGCCGCCGTGCGTACCTGGCTGTTTCGCATCGCCGTCCATGTATGCCTGGAATGGAAGCGCGCCCGCCGCCCCGTTCGGCTCTGGAGTGAGCTGCATCAGGATGCAGGCCCCTCTTTCCCCTCCCCCGAAGCCGCAACCCTGCAAAACCTGCGCCTGCTGGAAGCCCTCGGCACGCTGCTGCCGCGCCACCGGGCAATTTTGATTTTAAAGGAACATCAGGGCTGGAGCATCGCAGAGATCGCCGCCGCCCTTGGCTGGAATGACAAAAAAGTCCAGAACGAACTGTATAAAGCGCGCCGTGCCCTAACTGAGTGGCGGGAGCGGGACGCCCGCGAAGGAGCTTGAGTTATGAACTGCCGACAAATTGAGCGATGGATGTCGGACGAGATGGACGGCCTGTTAGGGGAAGACGCAGCCCGCGTGGTCGCCGGGCACCTCCAAAGCTGCCCGGCGTGCCGCAGGCGGCAGGAAGCCTTTCAGGCAGCCCGCGCCGAACTGCGCGCCCTTCCAGCCTGCACGTCATCCGTTCACCACGCCCGACGCGCGGTCGCCGCGTGGGAATCCGGCAAGCGTTCCGCCGCCGCCGCCGCCGCCTCTACTTCCGAGCGGTTTACTCCGCGCGTCCTTTCTCTGGGCGCGGCGGCGCTGGCGGCAGCTTGTATTCTGGCGGCTATCGTCCGTCTGACGCTTACGCATCGGGACCCCATCGGCAACGCGGCGGTTATCGCACGGCAGCCGGGAACGAGAGAAAAAGACACCACGCCTGGCACAGCAGCAGCAGCAATCTGCAAATGCGGCGGCGCTGCCGATTCGGCAGAAGCGATAGCGCGACCGGCATGGCGTCTGTGGCGGCGACACCTCGTTTTGTTTCCGGCGCAGCTGCGGCAACGTTTTCACCGAATGAGCAGAAAAGGAGCGGCAGCAGCGGCGAACGCATCGCTGCGGGGGCACCGTCTCCTGCCCGAATCGCAGAAGAAGAAGACGACCTATCCTATATTAACGCGGACACCGGCACGGCGCTGGCACGGTGGACGCACCTGCCCCCGGATGAACTGGCAGAACTGGAGAAAAAGCTGCGCGAGTCCATCAAGGGCGGCGACACCTTTGTCAGCGTTCCCCTGCCCAAAATCGCGTCGACAGACAGTCAGGTTGTCGCCGCCGTTCTTGCCGCCTACCAGCGCGAAGCCGCTATCATCGACGCCCGGCTTGCCCGAAAAGTAACGCTCAGCCTTAAAGCGACTGCTTTTTCCGACCTGTGCCGCCAGTTGAGCGAGCTAACCGGTATCGACTTCGCCGCCGCGCGCACTGTCGCCGATGATAAGATCACGCTGTTTTGCAAAGACCGGCCCGCGCGTGACATTATGCGCCAGATCAGCACGCTTTTCGGTTTCACCTGGGAGCGCACCGGCGAGGAAGGCGCGTACCGTTACCGTCTTGCCCAGAGCCTGCGCGCGCAGCTATTGGAAGAGGAGCTGCGCAACAAAGACCGCAATGAAGCCCTGATCGCCCTTGACCGGGAGATGGAGAAGTATCGAAAGTATCAGGACCTGTCCCCGGAGCAGGCGCGCAAGATGGGCGAAACGGCGTCCGGCGACGAGCAGAAGCTGCTGCAAAATTTGGGGGGAATCGGCTGGGGGCCGTCCCGGTTGTACTTCGGCCTGTCGGCGGCGGAACTGGCGGCGCTACACAACGGCCAGAAGCTGAGCTTCAATTCCCACCCCCAGAATACCGAGCAATCCCTGCCACCTGATCTTGCACGGGGCGTCCTGGGGTCCCTGCCGGACGTTTATATAAAGAAAAGCGAGCACGGCTTCGAAATCGGGACGCATGGGAGCATGTTCATGCCAAACCCGTCTCCCGCTATTTCTGTCGAAGGGGCGCAGGCGACAGCCTCCATTGCCATCGACCGGACGGAACTGGGGCAGTTTACGCTGCGGGTGACTTCCGGCGCCGGTATAGCCAGCCCTTACGGCGGCGCAGTTTCCCATAATAAATCGGGGACATTGGCTGTCGGCATCAGTCCCAGTGTCAGCGACCCGAAAAACGCCGAGGCAAACGCCAGGCTCAAGGACGATCCGTCTATGCAAACCTATATCGCCGTGCGACCGGAACCGTCCTGCGGTCAGAAATCGGACGAGACAGGCAGCAGCCACGGCGTCACGAGTGCCGACGTGCTGGAAGCGCTCCACAAGGCGACGGGCAAAGACGTTATCGGCGATTACTACACCCGCCTGTACGAACGGCGCGCCGTAACGGTGGAAAACACCCTGCTGTTCGACGCTTTAAACCAGGTTTCGGACACCCTGCGCGTGCGCTGGAAGAAAGACGGAGACTGGCTCCAATTCCGCAGCACCAGCTTTTTCAACGACCGGCTGAAGGAGGTGCCCAACCGCCTGCTCGCACGCTGGGACGCTGCGCGCCGCAGAAACGTCGGCCTGTCGCTGGACGAGATGGTTGAGATTGCCCAGATTGCCGATACACAGTTGGATTCCAAAAACATGGCGGAAGGCGCACGGCTCTGCTGGGGGCTGAAGGAGTGGGACGCTGCACGCCGCGAGAACCTGCGTCCTCATTGGCGGTTTCTCGGCAGCCTTTCTCCGGCGCTACGGCGGGAAGCGCAAACCGCCAAAGGGCTGTCCTTCGGGCGGCTGCCGCTCGGCCCGCAGCAGCAGTTTATTGCGCTTACCTTCGGGCGGCAGACGGATGCGCCGGCAGTAAACTGGGAAGACATGGCCGGTGCGACTATTCAGGTGGATTTCCTGCCTCCGGGTACGCCGCAGCCCGTTGACGAAACCGCCCGCCGGAACCAAAAGCCGGTAACTTTCACCTACCGGTACGGCAGCAAGACAACGGGCCGCCGCAAGCTGGTGCTGACACCTAACAGCTCGATGTCGGGCACAGATAGCGACAAGTAACTCTTATGCCGCCGTGCTGCTGAGACGCTCCCGAATACGGGCGATAATCTCGACGGCGCGGCGGCGCGACTCCAGAATGATGTTCGCCCGCGACAGCGACCCGGCCACATAGATACCGGGCACCGGCGTCTCCGCCGTTTCTTCGTCATAAACCGGCAGGCCGTCGGGCGCGAGGGGCACGCCGAGGCGCGCGAAAAGCTCGAAGTCCGCCGTGTGGCCGAGCAGGGCGAAGACAAAGTCATTAGGAATCGCACCCAGGTCCTCGCCCTCCAGCAGCCCTTCCCGCTCGTAGGGAACGCGCACCAGATGCACACTTTGCGGCTCTATGCGCCGCACGCGTGTATCGGTAAGCAGCGTCAGCCGCTTCTCCTGCGCCATGATCGTCAGGTCGCGGACGATAACGGGGCGCAAATGGCTTTGAAAATCCATCGGCGGGCGGCGCATCGCCAGGGTGACTTTCGCCCCCGCCTCGGCCAGCGTCATCCGCCCCCGCCTCGGCCAGCGTCATCGCCGCCGTCGCCGCCGAATTGCCGCCGCCCGTCACCAGAACATCGCGCCCCCAGAACGGCGTCGGCTCGTGTAGATTGGAAAACACTTTCGGCAGGTCCGCACCGGGGACAGTGAGCCGCCGGGGGTTCGGGAACGTCCCCGCGCACACCAGCAGGAACCGCGCGCTCCGTGCTGCCGCTTCACCCTCGCCTGCGACCCGGCGTACGCTTTGCACGCGAAAAAGTCCGCCCGCAACGCGCTCGACGCCGACAACCTCTTCCCACGTCGCCAGATGCAGACGGCGCGACGCGGCCACGGCGCGGTAATAGGCCAGGGCATCTTCGCGGGTCGGCTTGTGCCCGCCGGGCATGAAAAACGGCACGCCGCCGATAGCCATCTCGTCGGCGGGCGAGAAATAGCGTATCTGCTGCGGATGCTCCACCAGCGACTGTACCGGCCCGCGCCGCTCCACCACCACATACGATAATCCGGCGTCCTGCGCCGCGCATGCCGCCGCCAGGCCCGCCGGTCCCGCCCCGATGATAAGCACATCCAGCAGAGCATCGTCCACGCCTCTACTGTACCCCGCCGTTCCCGCCGAGAAGGTTGAATAACTAAGGAAAGGCCGGGAGCGGATGCCCCCGGCCTTTTGATTGCACTTTCGAGAAACGACTACGTTAGCGCAGGTAAACAGCCAGACCGAACTGCAAGCGGACATCATTGTCTTCGCCAGCGGATGTATCATCCGCGAATTGGCGATAGACAAGGGCGCCAGTCACGGCAACGCTGGAATTTAGGAAGTGCTTAACACCACCCTGCAGGCCGTACGAAGTCGATTCATCCCCATCACCGGTCGAGAACCCGAGGAACGCACCCACAAACGGAAGGGTCGCCGACGTACCGGGGAAGTGATAATTGACGAACGCACCAATCGTGCTGGTATCAGCATCATCGCTGTGGGCATAGTCGAGCGACCCACCTACTTGAATCCGCTCACTAAGAAACGGTCCGTAGCTGAGGCGGACATTGAAAAGGTCCACCGGCTCGAATTGGAAGTTTCCGCGAAATTCAATCTCGCGAGTGCCCCTGACGGGCAGCAACGGGTTAATCAGCCCCTGGGCCTGACCCGAGGCCGCAGTGCCCAGGGCGAGCAGGGCGACGAGCGCCAGTTTGCTCAAGAAACGCATCTCTCTTCCTCCTGAATGAGTATCCCTTACGTCCACGGCGCAGCGCTCTTCGCGTCCTGCACCAACGAAGGTCGGCCAATTTTACCGCAAATATGCCAGCTTGTAAATAGTAAACAACGATTATAAGCGAATATCGCCTTGTGTTATTTCACATTACCGGCGGCAACATCAGCGGCAGCCGCTTCCTTAGAAAGGGAAAAAGCCCTAAGGTTTCACAAATCACCATATAAAAAACCAGACGAATATGCTGCCGCTCCGTGAACTTACGCCACGCCCATCAGGATGTCGAAAAGCTTCCCTTCCAGACGCTCGTGCGGAAGGGGGCGGAAGGCCCCCACAGACGCGGATTTTCAACATCCGGCGCGACCTTACGGGGCGGGCTTATAATCGCGCCATAGCCAGCGCAGCGTGTCGGGAAAGATGGCCCGACCGTGCTGATGACTGTGAAAGCCGTACCCGCCGACGAACTTATAGTCGTACTCCTTGAAGGCGAGCGCGCGCGACATTTGCAGGTTCGACAGCCACCAGTTGCCGTGCGCGTTATCCAGATCGTTGTTGCCGTCCTGAAGGAAGATACGAATCGGCTTTTTGTCGGTTTTGCGAATGAGAGCCGGGTAGTTGTGGCCCCCTTCGCGCCTGCTTTGCCCACTGGCGATATTGGTAAATGACCCGATCCACGACACGACCTTGCCGAACTCCTGGGGCCGCTCCCAGCCGACTGTGAACGCGGCGATACCCCCACTGCTCGCCCCGCAGATGGCGCGGCTCGCGGCGTCGCGGCGCAGTTTCACGGTCTTCTCGACCTCCGGCAGAATCTCTTCCAGCAGAAACCGCGCATACTGGTCGGAAAGCGTATCGTACTCAAACGAGCGGTTCGAGCGGCCCCCGGCGAAGACACCTGGATCGACGAAGACGCCGACGGTAACCGGCATCTCCTTTTTGGCGATCAGATTATCGAAGACGGTCGGGACATAGTTCCTGTACGAGCCGCCGTCCTGAAACACCATGACGCAGGCGGGATTTTCCGGCCTGTACTGCGCGGGCACATACACCCACCAGGAGCGCTCCGTGCCCTCGAAGATTTTGCTTTTCCACCGGGCCTGCTCGGTCAGCTTGCCCTTGGGCACGCCGGGCTGTTCCACGCTGTCCGGCTGCACGGAATAAACTTCCATGCGCCGCGCGTCGCCGAGCCGCTTGCCGTCCACGTCATAGCTCCACAGCATCGCCGCGCCGTCCGGCAGTGTCACCGAAGCCGCGTACACATCCGTGGTTCCGATACGATTAAGCGGAATACGCACCACGCCGTCCGACGAAAGCACCTGCGGCGCAGATTTCGCGCCGGGCGCTTCCACGGCCCAGGCGACGGTTAAAGCCTCCGTCTTCGCATTCGGCCCTTTCAGCAGCGCGTCTTTGCCGAACCACGTCCGAATGCGCTCCGCCAGCAGAACCGCGTCATTGCCGGTCGGGGCGGTCTTCAGCGTCTCCGCTAAAGCTTTCGGCGTCAGGGGCGCATCTTGCGCCAGTCCGGGCCGCGACAGCCCCATTACTGGAAAACATAATAGCACCAAAAGAGAACAGCGTCGTATCATAGATCTTCCTTCCTTCATGCCACCAATTCCGCGCCATCGCCCGCTTTCCCTGCGCGCACGGATATAATCAATAAGACCAGACCGTGAAGAAAGATGCTACATGAAATCGAACCGTTTTGCCGCCATCATCATCGCCGCGCTTGCCGCGCTGCTTCTGGCCGGGTGCAACCCGAACCCGCCGGAAAAGACGGCTGCTGCCGATACCGCTGCCGCCACCGCGCCCGCCGACGCGCCACCGACACGGTTGGCGCAGGAAGGCCCCTATAAGTTTTCCCTGTCGCTGGAGCCGATGCCGCCGAAAAATCTTACCAAAACGACCTTTACGCTGATGGCGCTCGCGCCGGAGGGGAAAGGGCTTTCCGGCGCGACAATTACGCTGGACCTGAAGATGAACCACCCGATGGGGCCGAACCAGGTAGTGTTGAAGGAGCAGTCGCCGGGCACCTACACCGGCGAGGGCGTTTTCACGATGGGCGGTGATTGGGAAGCGCACATTACCGCGAAAAAAGGCAAGCAGACCGGAACCGCCCGCTTCGCCATTCGCGGTGTCAGCTTCACGAAATAGCCCGTCAGGACGACCCCTTCACCCGGTTCACCAGAATCGAGCCGATTAAGAAGGCAACGGCGGCGAACAGGAACGCGACGGTATAGCCGAGGCCCATCCGCTGCTGGTTTCCCAGGTGTATCAGCAGACCCACCACGAAACCGGCCACCACCTGCGGCGCGGCGACGCTCATCTGCCAGATTCCCATGTCCTTGGCGGCGTCCTCTTTACTCGGCAGAACGTCCGCCGCCAGCGCCCACGAAGCGGACAGATACGCGCCGTAGCCGATGCCGAAAAAGGGCGCGAGCGCCAGGATAACCCGGTAGCTGGGAATCAGCGCGAACGGGATCAGGGTCAAAAACATCAGCCAGCCCGAATACAGGATGACGCGCTTGCGACCGATACGGTCCGCCAGCGGCCCGCCGCAGACCGCGCTGATCGCGCCCGACAGCGACAGCGTCAGCGAGATCACGAGGGACGCCCGGAACGAATCATCCAGGCGGAACCCGAACAGATCGAAGGTGCGGACGCTGTCCTTCAGATAGTTGGGAACGTAGTTCAGGATGATATAAAACCCCAGCGCGTTCAAAAAGCGGGTGAACCAGACCCAGCGAAAGTCGAGGCTTCTCCACGGCGCGGCCCACTCCCCCATTCCGCGCGCCAGCTTCGCCGCCAGTCCCGGCGCTTTGTCCGCTTCGCTCAGCAATACGGTCCGGGCGACAAAATCCGTTTGCCGCTCCCGCACGGTCATCAGGACGATAACCGCGCAGACTATATTGATGACGGCGATAGTCAGAAAAATCAGCAGGGCGCTTCCCAGCATCAGCCCGGCGACGGCGGCGACGATCTGGGCGAAAAGCTGAAGCTGGCTCATAATGCCGCTGGCCTTTCCCCGCCGCTCTTCAGGAACCAGGTCGGGGATGATCGCGGCATAGGGGCCGGTGCCTATATCGTCGGAGATTTGTAGAAAAATATAACCGACAAAGAACATCCACAGGCTGTTCGCGCCCGCCAGAAAAACCAGCGCCGCCGCCGTCAGCGCCGCGCCGATAGCGATAAAGGGGCGACGCCTGCCCCAGCGGGAGCGGGTGCGGTCGCTCAGGTAGCCGAAAAGAGCCGGGCCGATCATCGCCTCAATGGCCCCGACACCGGCGATTCTCCCCCACCACAGATTGCCCGTCCCTCCCGGCGCAACGTCCCGCACGAGGCCGGGAATCAACTGAAGCACGATAAACCACTTGAAGCTGGTGGCGAACCAGAACGCCGAAACCCCCAGATACCACCCCACCCTGTCTTTGAACAGAGGGGATGTTCTTGCCGCCGCCGCTGGCAGTGTTTCCGGTGTCGTCATCGTGATGCCCCTTGCGTGTCCTGATGCCATTCCACCGCGTACCGGTAGTCGCCCGGCAGATCGATGTCATAGGCCAGTTCCGGCGCGCAGCCGTGCACGGCGGCAGCAGCGCAGCCCAGAATGCGGGCGCAGCGCCGCTCGATGTCGGGAACGCCCAGCCGCAGCAGCAGGAAGCGCAGCACGAATACCGGGCCGAGCAGGAGGGCCATCGCAAGCTGGCTTTTGCGCGCCGCGAACACACGCTCAATCGAGGCACGGCTTCGCTCCAGAGCATCGGCGTTCACCAGGAACGCGCAGCCCAGCGTCCAGTGGCCGTCCCGGAGCGGTACATATTGATTGACGGAGTCGGGAAAGGGTTTCTGGAACGCCTCGCGGGTGATGACCGGCAGGCAGATGTCCGCCGTCTTCGGACAGGCCAGAAGAAAGCCGCGCAGTGCGTCGGCGGTTAGAAACGGCAGGTCGGTGGTGACGATAAGGACGCGCCGCGAATCGGCGGTTCCCGCTCCGGCTGCCGGATTGTCGCGCAGATAGCGGAGCGCGCGGAAGATGTTTTCCGGCCCGGAATCGCCTTCCGGAAGAACCACGTCCGTGCGCGCTTCCGAAACAAAATCCGCGCGCTTGCCGCACCGAATCCGGCCCGACTGCGATAACGCGCCGCACATGGCCCGTGTCGCGCGCAGCGCAACGACCGTGCGCTCCAGCACCGTCCTGCCGCCGAGCCGGATCAGCGCCTTGACCTCCGTTCCCGCCTCATCCGCGAACTCCCCGCCGATGCGCCCCCCGGCGGGAAGAACCACGTCTATCTCCATGACCGCCGCCTCCTCACTTTTTATGAGCCTGCTCCATTGTACGCGCGCTACAGCGCCGCGCGAGGAGGCGGAAGGCCCCGGAGCTGGCGCTTCTGAGTCCTATTTGTTTGGGTCTTTAACGTGCGCGCTTGACGACTTTCGGGCGAGGCGGCGCGGGCGAGGCAGGGGTTTCCAGAGACAGGGTATATGTGCCTGTGGCAGCAGGGATGGATAGCAGCCGTTCCCACTGGCCGGGACGCACGCGGCGCGTCCCCTGCGTCGTCGTATAAGGGCTAACTTCCTTGCCTGAATTTGACGCAGGCTCAGCTTTGTATCGAACGTTACCGACTTATCCCCGTTGATGCGCGGCTTCAGGACAGCGACACATTCGGCATCCGCCATGCGAAACGTGACCGGAAAGCTCGCGTTGTTTGCCGCGCTTGTCTCAACAGTGCAGAGGAGCTTGCGGGAAGCCTCGTTCTGCCCCGGCAGCGAACGTTCCAGCTTCAGCGTCACCCGCACTGTCCGTGCAGGCACATCCAGGAGTCGAATCAGCCCGCGCACCTGACTGATTCCCGCCGCCGTTCCCCGGACGACAAGCCGCTTTTCGGGATCATTAGGCGCGGCGCTTTCCACACCGGGCGGCATCGCCTCCGTCAGCATCACCATGAACTCCGAAGGGCGGATATGCGCGAGCGGCAGCCGCATCGTCGACACCGGGGGCGCGGCCTTCGCCTCTCCGCAATCCCGCTTGCCGCAATCAGCAAAGCTGCCAAGAATACCAATCGTCGCATAAAGACCTCCGTGTTACCGCTGTAAACGCTTTCTTTATCCGGGTTCCGGTTTCCTTCGCAGCCCCTCTTTATCACAGCAGGATCGGCTCGATGTCCAGCGCCTCGCAGGCGGCTTTCAGCGCGCCCACATGGTCGCCGGAGACGGCATGAATGCGCGGGCTTGACCAGATATTCAAAAAAGCATTGAGACCGCCGCCGTGGAACTGCGCCTGCATAGCTCGCCGCTCGCTTTCCCCCGGCGCTGCCGGGCAGACAATCTCCCCGGCAGCGATAACACAGACAAAGCGCCCCGACCGGCGCGTTATTCGGGCGAAGGTGACTTCCGGCACGGCGGCAACAGCATCCGCTTCCAAAGTAATGGCCGCCCCCAAAGCGCCGTCCCCTTCGGGTGCCGGAACCAGTGTCATCACGCGCCCGTCTGCGTTCTCGGCGAGGCGCGCGACGCCGAAGGCCGATGCCCCGGTATCTATCAGATCAATCAGACCGCTGTCTGCGCGGCAGGAGCCTATCTCCGCTGACAGAACCGGCTGCTGCTCGGCGATATGGTGCAAAAGCTGCATCGTCAGTGCGCCGTTCGCATCGCCGCCGCCGCCGCTGCCGCCGGTCGCGCAGACCACCGGCTTTTTGTCCCCCTCGCTGTCCACATTGTTGTTCAGCAGTGCGGCAGGAAGCATCGGGCTGACAGCAGTCATCCCGCCGTCGCCGCTGCCGTCCCACAGTTCCGCCAGTGTGCAAAACTCGATCTGCTCGTGCGCGCAGCAGTCTTTGACTGCCAGATACAGGCGCATCTGCCGCGCCAGCGTCCCTTCCACTCCCGGTGTCAGCGTCCTGCCGTCATAGCGGATCTCTTTACACTGCGCCTGGAGCCAGATCAATCCCGCCTCCACCCGCTCCGGTGCGACCTGCCGGGACCACGCCGCTACCTCCCGCAGTCCGAACGGCTGGTAATAAACGCCGAACTGACTCAGCCACCGGGCCGCGTCCACCGTTGGCGATCCTACAGACGGGCTGCTGCCGAACGCGCCGCATCGCGTTCCGTACAACTTCTGGGCCGCCGCTTCGCCGCGCTGCCGCTGCTCGACCGCATGAAGCCGCAGCCACTGCTCGATAAGGGCCTGCACAGACAGGTCAGCGATGCTTCCCAGCGCGCGTCCGAACCCTGTGCCCACTTCCAGCAATGCTTCCGCCGCGCCGAAAAACGCCGCCTCGCTGCTGCCGGTCAGCAGAATCGGGCCGCTGGCGCGCAGCGCCGCCTGCACCGCCAGGCCCGACGGTACCCACGAATCGAACGAAAATACGACCGCCTCGCAATCGGCCCGCGCCAGACGCTCCGTTTCCGAAGCCGCCGCAGCAGCGCCGGATGAGACGCCTTTTTCGCCTTCCACGACGATGTGCCCCCGTTCGCGCAGCCAATCCGCCAGCGCCGTCGATCCAGCGTCGGGACTGTCGGCAAAGGCCAGAATACCGATTCTCATGGGGCGCTCTTGCTCTCGCTTTCTGTGGGCGGTTCTGATGCGGGCGGCGCAGCGGACCGGGGGCGGTGCATAAGCCGGGGGCTGGTGTCCGATGAAAAACCGACCTGCTCATATAGAGGGTGCGCGTCTTTGGTGTGCAGCAGCCAGTTGAGCGCGGCAAGCTCCGGGTGCGCGACGATAGTCTGCACCAGCCACAAGCCCAGACCCTGGCCCCGATGCTCCGGCGCAACGAAAACATCGGCGAGATAGGCCGTGGTGACAAAGTCGGTGATGACGCGGGCGAACCCGATCAGGCTCTCGCCCCTGTACAGGCCGAAGACGACAGCGGAGTTGTCCCAGGAGCGGAAGATGGCTTCCCGAGATCGGTTTTTGGCCCAGTAGGTGCCGCTGAGCCAGCACGCTACAGCCTCCCTATCGATACGCGCGCGGTCAGTGTCAATCGTGCAGCCGTCCCGATGCCACTGCATAAATCGTCCTTCCCGGATGCGCCCCAACGGCAGCATCGAAGGGCGAAGGATTCCCCTCCCTCGCCTCCGACGCTTATTTCAGCGATGCCAGATCGAAGCCCGCCCGGGTGATTTCGGCTTCGCGCGCCTTGATGTTTACCTTGCCGCGAATCAGTTCCTCGACCACATCGGAGATAGCGTCCATCTTCGGCTCATCACGGCTGCAAATAGTCGCGCCCCGCAGAACTCCCTCGGCGTCGTGCTTCAGTTCCGCGAACTCTGCGCCGTCCAGATCGCCGTACAAAATCGTGTGCGCGTCGCTGGGCGGCTGCGTATCGCCGCGCAGGCAAAGGTGCAGATCGAACACGTCCGAGTAAAAGTAGGGCACGCGGTCATAGGCGGCGTCGCCCCCGGCCAGGATGCGGCCCACCGCCTGCCCCTGCCATTTGGCGTTCAGATGGTGCTCGGCGTGCCAGGTGCGGCCCATCGCAATATCGTGGAAACAGGCAATGTCGCCCGCCGCATAGATAGCCGGGTCGGACGTTTGCAGATACTCGTTTACCAGAACGCCGCTCGCCGGGTCAACCTCCAGTCCCGCCTCCTGCGCCAGTTCGATATTCAGGCTGATGCCGACCCCGACCACCGCGAAGTCGCCGGGAAACTCCTGCCCGTCGTTGGTGGTGACGCTGGAAACGACGTGCTCGCCGGTGAAGCCGGTCACTTCGGTATCGAAGACGAAGCGGACCCGCTGGCTTTCAAAATAGCGGCGCAGGAACCCGCCCACACGCTCCCCGGCAAACCGGGGCCAGGGCTGCGACTCGCGCTCGATGACGGTCATCTGCACGCCGCGCTTCGTGGCCGCCGAAGCCACCTCCAGCCCCAGATACCCCGCGCCGACACAGACGCCGCGCTTGCTCGCTCGAATCGCTGTGCGGACGTTCTCGGCGTCCTCGATAGTTCGCAGCAGGTAGACGCCGGTCGTGTCATGGCCGGGCAGATTCAGGTGCAGCGGCGTGGAGCCGGTAGCCAGGAGAAGCTTTTCGAACGTCCAGACCGTGCCGTCTTGCAGAGTCGCCGTTTTGCCGTCGCGGTCTATGCTCGCCACGCGGCTACCGACACGAAACTCCACATGGTTGTCGGGATAAAAGTTATCGGCCTTGCTGTACGGGTCGTCGGTTTTCCAGCTATCGTCCAGCAGATACTGCTTGGACAGCGGCGGGCGGTCATAGGGCGGGTGCATCTCGGCGCACAGAATCACGATGCGCCCTTCTTTGTCAGTTTCACGAATCGCCTGCGCGGCGGCGGCGGTCGTGACGCCCCCACCGATCAGCAGATAGCGCGCGGTGTTGTCCATCATAAAATTCCTTCCTACCTATACAGTGGACCGTAGGTGGCGCAGGCGCGGTAGTCGGCGGACTGCGGCTCCAGGGTGCCGAAGCGCGCCCAGGAGGAGGGGCGGAAGACGCGGTCGGCGGGGACGTTGTGCATGTCCACCGGGATTCGCAGCAGCGACGCCAGCGTAATCAGGTCGCCGCCGATGTGGCCGTAGCTGATCGCGCCGTGGTTCGCACCCCAGGCGTTCATGACCGAATAGACGCTGGTGAAGGGGCCGGTGTTGGTGAGCGTGGGGACGAACCAGGTGGTCGGCCAGGTCGGACTCGTGCGGGCGTCCAGGGTGTTGTGGACGTTCTCCGGCAGGTCTACGGTCATGCCCTCGGCGATCTGAAGAACCGGGCCGATGCCCTTGACCAGATTGACGCGGAACATGGTGCAGGGCATGCTGCCGCGCGTCAGGAAGTCGGTGGACCAGCCGCCGCCGGGGAAGTAGCCGAGGTCGGAGGCGCACCAGCGCGTGGCGTCCAGGCATTTGCCCGCCTCTTCCGGCGTTATTTCCGTCCAGGGCTTGAGCACGGGCTGACCGTCGCGGCTCTGCTGACCCGTCCAGTCGAGCGCAGCGGGGCCGGAGTTGATCAGGTGCAGAATGCCGTCGTCGGCGATTCCCGACAAACGGTGCCCGGTGACGCGCCGGACGGCATCCGGCGACCAGTAGGTGCGGACATCGGCGAACAACTGCGCGGTGCCGCCGGTCAGCAGATGCCCGAACAGCATGGACGCCCCGTTCAGAGCGTCGTTTTCCGTCGCGACCATGTAGGGCTGGCGGATGCCGTTCCAGTCGAAACTGGTGGTCAGGATCGCCTCCAGAAAGTCGCCGTTCGGGAAATGATCGGTCCACTGCCGCTGTCCCTGAAAGCCGCCCGCCAGCGCGTTATGGCCGCCGGACTCCTCCATAAAGCCTATTTCGGCAAGCTTCGGGTTGCCCACCATCAGGTCGCGGGCGATCAGCGCCATCTTGACGCTGGTTTCCCAGTCCCGGTCCTTCTGCTCGCGCGTGCGCTGCTTTTCCGGCGGGTTCACGTCCTGGCCTTCCGGGCAGTTTTCGCGCACCCAGGCGAGCGCCCGCGTGTACTCGTCCCGGTCGTAGATTTCGCGGTCGATACGGCGGACGAACTCGGTCATATCCACCTGCTCCACCCGCATGCCCAGATAGTCCTGAAAAAAGTCATGATTGACGATAGACCCGGCGATTCCCATCGAAACGCCGCCCATCGCCAGGTACGCCGTGCCCTTCATGGAGGCGACGGCGAGGCCCGCGCGGGCGAACTGAAGCAGCTTGGCCTGGACATCGGGAGGAATACTGGTGTCGTCGGAGTCCTGAACGTCCTGCCCATAAATACCAAAGGCAGGCAGCCCGAACTGCGAGTGTCCGGCGAGCGCGGCGGCCAGATAGACCGCGCCGGGCCGCTCCGTGCCGTTGAATCCCCAGATGGCCTTCGGTATAGCCGGGGTCATATCGATGGTTTCCGAGCCGTAGCACCAGCAGGGCGTCACCGTCAGCGAAACGCCGACACCCTCCCGCGCGAACTTCTCCCCGCACTGCGCCGCTTCAGCGAAGCCGCCGATACAGGTGTCGGCGATAACCACCTCGACCGGCAGGCCGGAGGCGTGGCGCAAATTCTCGGTCAGAAACGCCGCCGTGTTGCGCGCCATTGTCATTGTCTGGTCTTCCAGCGATTCGCGCACGCCGCCATAGCGCCCATCTATCGTGGGCCGAATCCCGATCTTGGGCAGCGCGCCCCGCAGACGGTTCGCGGGGGGATTGATTGTCATGTCCTGAACGTTCGCCATTGCTCGTTTATCCTCGAATAAGTTTGGTGACGGAAGTCGGTTGTCAGCCCTGTCAGGTACGCCGGGGGGACGCGGTTTTCCTGCCGGTGTCTGCCCTCACCCCCGAAGAAGCCCCCTCCCCCTTCCCCTCCCCCGCAGCGGGAGAGGGGTGCCTGTGATGATGCCAACCCTGGCTTCGCACTACATCAGGTTCTCTTTGCTCCCGTGCGAAGCCGGGGCCATTTCCGTGATAGGCTCCCCTCTCCCACCGCGAAGCGGAAACAATGGGAGAGCACCTCGGCAGACCGAGTGTGGGGGTGAGGGCGTCTGCGGGAACCGGGGGTGGGATTTACTCGCGGGAGCATCCTTGTTATAATAGGGACGCCGCACCCCCCGGTACTGCTCTGCGGACACTTCTGCGAAAGCGATCTTATGCGATGAAGCTGCGCCGTTCCGCCGCGCCTGACAGCGGCATTGCCCTGCCCGGTGGCGGTACGCGAGTAACGGCACAGCGGGAAGCGACGGAGGCTGAAGAAAACCAGCAGGGCGTCATGCGGTCCGGCGTTACCTGGCGCGGGCTGCTGGCGGGCATGGTCGGTGTCGCCATTACCTGTTTCGTGGTGGCCTGGGCGGAACTGGTGCTGAAAACGCTCCAGATCGGCTACCTCCAGATGCCGCCCGCCGTTATCGGCCTGCTCCTGTTTTTCCTGCTCGTCAACCTCGTGCTGCGCGCGGTCGCCCGCCCACTCGCGCTGACGCCGCAGGACCTGACCGTCGCCTACTGTATGATGGTTCTGGCCTCGATGATCTCCTCGCGCGGGCTGATGCAGAAGCTGCTGCCCCTGCTGGTGACGGCCAACTACCTGGCGAGCGACAGCAACGACTGGCGCAATCTCTACTTCCCGCATATCCGGCAATGGCTGGTTCCCTTCGATGTGAAAGGCGAGCCGAAGCAGGACGTGGCGGCGCGCTTTTTCGAGCGGCTGCGGGCGGGCGAGGCGATTCCCTGGAACCTGTGGTACGGCCCCCTGATTGCGTGGTCGGTGCTGGTACTTCTGGTATTCGGGGCGTTTCTGTGCATGGCCGCGATTCTGCGACGCCAGTGGGTAGACAACGAGAAGCTGAGCTTTCCCCTGGTACAGCTTCCGCTCGAAATGCTCGGCCAGGGTGACAGCCGTGAAGCGCCGCTGTTTCGCAACCGGCTCACCTGGCTCGGTTTCGCCCTTCCCGCCTGCGTGTTTTTATTCAATGGGTTGCACGCCTGGTATCCCGCCGTCCCGGAAATCCCGCTTCGCCTGGATGTCAGCAGTTTATTGCAGACGCCGCCGTGGAACGGCATCTTTTATACGACGCTGGCGTTCAGCTTCGCGATTGTCGGCTTTATGTTTTTGCTGCCGTCCGACCTGGTGTTCTCGCTCTGGTTCTTTTTCGTGCTGTCGCGCGCCCAGGATGTGATCGTGCGCGCCGTCAACATGGATGCGCCGTCCATGCCGATGTACCCGACGCCGCTGTACCGGGGCTACCAGGCGATGGGTGCGTACCTGGTGCTGGCCGTGTATCTGTTCTGGGTGGCGCGGCCCCATCTGACGCGGGTATGGCGCGCGGCTATGGGAGAAGAGAAGGCGGACGACGCGAACGAATTGCTGCCATATCGGGTGGCGTTCTGGGGCTTCTGGATATGCGCCGTCGGGGCCGGGTTCTGGCTGGCCCTGATCGGGATGTCGCCGCTCGTCGCCGCGATGCAGCTTTTCGGCCTGTTCTTCGTGATCGCCTTTATCATGGCCCGCTCCACCGCCGAGGGCGGTCTGCTGATGACCGAATCCTCATTCCGCCCCATCGACCTGTACCGCCTGCTGACGCCGCTGCACACGCTCGGCCCGGCGAACCTGACCGCGCTGGCCTTTTCCGACGCGCTGCTGCTGCGCGACCAGCGCAGCCTGCTCCTGTCCGGCTTTCTGGACAGTCTGCGTCTGGGCGACGGCACGCAGATTCACCGGCGCAAGTTTGTGGGCGTTTTTTTTATAGCGATCCTGCTCGCGATGGCGCTGGCGACCTATATCCAGTTGCGCATTCCCTACGAGCAGGGCGGGGTGACACTGTACGGCTATGTCTACGCGGGCAACAACCGCTGGGGCTTCGAGGACTACCAGCAGCATTTCCGCCCCGGCGCGCTGCCGGTGGGCTGGCAGGGGCCGACATTTTTGTTTATCGGCGCGGCGGTGACGGCGCTTCTGACCTTTCTGCGGACGACGCAGACCTGGTTTCCGCTGCACCCGCTGGGCTACGCGCTCGCCTCGTCGTGGACCATGATCGTGTTTTGGTTCTCGGCGTTCGTTGCGTGGATGCTCAAGGCGCTGATTCTGCGCTACGGCGGCATGCGCCTGTACCGTCAGGCACGTCCGTTTTTCCTGGGGATGATCCTGGGTGAGTTCACGATGGCGCTGTTCTGGACTCTCGCCGCCGCCCTCTTAGACACCCCCACCCCCGCCTTCCCCTGGACGTAAAAAGCCACTATAGTTCAGTCAGGGGGTCTGGCAGCTTGCAACCGCTCCTGAACCATGGCAACAGCGTCGCCAAAGTCCCGATGCTCATTTTGAAGCCTGAGGGCATCAAGTTGGTTCAGTGCTTCCGATTGCTTTCCGCTGCACCATAAGAGGATGGCACGGAATAGAGGGACGTTACCCGGCACGTTCAGCATCAGGTTTCTGGCATTGAGCAGTTCCACCAGATCGTCTACGTTGTTTATCCGATGCAAGTAGGGCAGGCCATAGAGAGACAGCGCCTCCGCAACTTCGTTTCCTAACTCTTGCGGGTCGGTGTCTGTCGTGATTTCCCACCAATGGTCTTTGCCATTGGGGAGTAAACGGCCAATACGCTGCTGAATAACGTTGGCAGCGTTCGCCGGGTTCTTTGGGAAAGCGGTTCCCAGATACGCTTCATGAAAGCATGGCAACGCAACATTCAGATTAATGGTAAATTTGGCGTGGCTTGGAGAGTTCGACATGCTGGATTGGAAGTTAACAACCTTATACAGCCGCGCCGTTAACAAGAAGAAAGACCGGCCACTCTTTCGATACCCCAACGACGCCAGCAGCGGCTTCGGGCCGAGGTTAACTGCCGCTTCGATAATTCGCGCTGTTGGTGATTTCGGTGCCATTGTGTACGGTGCTACTTTGCTGGAAAGATTACCAGGCGCACAGAAGGCGGTTGAGCGGCTACAAAGGAGGGTTACTTGTGCGCGTTTTCAGCCTGTCCCGCACGTCTTGCCAGGAGGCCCCCGCCTGCGGTTCCTGTCGATACGCTTCGATGCGCCAGTCTAACTCGTCCTGCTGCGCTTTGGTGACAGCAAGCTGTTCGGGAGCGGTGGAAATGCTGTCCCATATATCCTCGGCAAGCTGAATGCGCTCCGAAACGCTAAGTTGAAGAATATCTGAATGAACGATACTCATGTATTTCCTCTCCTTCCTACGATACCCTGATTCGCTTCCAGAATCTTTATCTTTCGTGGAAGCCGGGTTCTTGCAGCGGTTCCTGACCATGAAGACACTGGTCAAGATTAGCCGACCAATCCGGCGGCCCTTCTAACTGGAGCGAACGCGCGGTTTGCAGGAAGGAGCGTGGTCTATCCGCAGCAGTAGACGGCACGGCCTCAACGGTAATCCGAACCCGCGTCCCCTCCTCCAAATCAAGCGGCTCCTCGGGACGCAGCACCAGACCGTCGAATATCGCTTCTATCGTCATAGCCATCTGTTTCCTCCCGCCTGCGGATTCATATAACAGTATACATTCAGTCTTTGCCCGCATTTGCGGCGGACTTCCT